>CAWEZA010000001.1:0-14558 GCA_963813125.1 uncultured delta proteobacterium
CCGGAGGCGCCGGTCAGGATGGGAGCGCCTCTCAAAATTCTGGCGGTCGGGCGCTTCGTGCCCAAAAAAGGCTTCGATCTCCTTTTGCGGGCGGCAAAGGTGCTCGACCAAAGGGGAGTCGACTTCCATGTAACGCTTGCCGGCGCGGGTCCAGAGCTTCTGCGGCTGAAGGGACTCGCACGGAAGCTTGGTTTGACTCGCCGCGTGTCCTTCCCTGGGTTTATTCCCCACGACCGCGTTGCCGATCTTTTCAGCTCGGCCGATGTGTTCGTGATGCCTTGCGTCGTTCATTCGACGGGAGACCGGGACGGAATTCCCACCGTGATCATGGAGGCCCTGCTGCACAGGGTCCCGGTCGTGGCGACTGATGTTTGCGGAATAAGCGAGGTCATTCGGGACCGGGAGACAGGGCTCCTGATACCGCAAAAAGACTTCCGCGCCATTGCCGGCGCAATAATGACGATGCTGAAAGACCGGGACGGTGCAATAAAGATGGCTGAAAACGGGCGTGCATTCGTTCTTGACCGCTTCGACCCTGAAAAAAATCACAGGAATGTCTTCGATATCTACTGCCGGGCCTGCTCTTAGCCGCTTCGCGGCTCCCGGGGCGGGGAGGGCAATGCTGTTGCTTTAAGAAAAATCACTCAGGATCGGGGAACCCGTTCCCCATACTTTTACTCTTCCTTCGTGCTCTTCGTGCTCTTCGTGCACTTCGTGGTTGACTACTGACCCGCAGCCCTGAACGGACCGCAGGATTAAGATTCAACCACGAAGTGCACGAAGAGCACGAAGGAAACAATGGGACTACGTGGTGGACGCTTCCCCTAAAGCAACAGCATTGGGCGGGGAGCGGGGGAGACACTCCCCCGCTCTTTTGTTTATTTTTTTATGACCTCTTCCACCTTGCCGCCCCGGCCCACGCGGTAGGAAATGGAGCGCCACACGAGGACATTGCCCCGCCAGGTGGAAACGTAGCACACGGCGGCCATGAGGCCGGCTGCGAAAAAGGCCGGGAGCCACCTCCAAATGGGGACTTTCTGCGGGGTGAGCGTCCTCCACTTTAGTCCCAGCGCGCAGAAGGCGGCAAGAAAGATCGAGCCCAAGACACCATATGCGGGGGAGGCCTTTCCGAGAAGGCCGAAAGCCAGGGCCACGCCCGCCGCAGGAGGTGCTGCAACCAGCGGGATAGCCGCCCCCGCCACCGCCCAGATTGGTGGTTGGCAGTATTTGAGGTAAAAGATCTGCCTCGTAAGCCACGCGTGCCAGCTTCGAAGCGTTACCCCCGCAAGCGGCGTAAGAAGGCATGCGGACGAAACCGCCCTTGCCCTTATTCCGGCCTTTGCGAGTAGGGTCCCCATCGACAGGTCGTCAACGAAGTTTTCCGCCCAGAGCGATTCTATCCCGTGTCCTTCGAACGTGCGCCTGCTTATCGCCATCGCTCCCCCCCAGGGTTGCACGAGCGCGGGTGCGGCCTGCATGAGGTGGATGGCCGCAACCGATACGAGCATCCCCAGGGTCGCAAAACCCATATCTTGCGCGGCGACGCGGTGAAACCCCGTGGTCAGAAAGGCTTCGCCCCGGATTATCGGGCTTGCCAGATCGGCCAGAAAATTCGGGGGGGCGATGTGGGTGCTGTCGCAAAAGACAAGTATTTCAGAAGACTTGTCCGTTGCCCCGAGTCCGGCGAGAAGGTTTTGGTTTTTCTGGCTGCACCGGGCCGCCTCTGCGCTGAATACGTGGCGCGCGTTTTTCGCCGCCCCCGCCGCATCTCTTGCGACTTTGGATGCGGGGTCTTCGGGGCCGCAGGTTGCGAAGACGACTTCAAAGTCCGGGTAAGACTGGTTTAAAAGTGAAGCGAGGCCGGCCCTGATTACCGGTGAGTCCCCCGTTAGCGCCACTATCAGCGAGACGCGCGGCAAACGTTTCTCGAAGACTCCGCCGCCGGGTCGCTCCCCGAAGCTTTCCCTCACGTGTTCTTTTCCCAGCCGGTAGAGCCCGAAGACAACCAGGACGGCCGCCGACATCCATATCAAAAAAAGTGGGGCCATTCGATCATCCTTCCGGCATCAATGCCGCTGTCCCGCGCTCCCGCCCCGGTTCCAGCCGCCAGCGGTACGCCAGGGTCAAGATGGGAACCAGTGCTAAAATTTCCGCCGCCTCTCGGAACATTACCTCTTTTCCGAGAAGATAAAGGCCTGCGCCCAGCCCCACAGCCGCCGCCAGGTGGAGAAGGGCTTTTCCGGTTATGAGTCCCAGGCGAATCTGGCAGTTTGCAACGGTTGCCGCGGCCACGGCCGCCTTAGTCAAGACGATGGCCAAAACGGTCCCGAGCAGCGGGTTCCCGGGTATAAGCACCGCGCAGCACACAAGGTTAAATACCAGCCCTCCCAGGTAGAAACAGAGCAGCCGGATATGCTGCTTCATGCTGATCATAAGGTATGCGGAAATATTGTGCATGAAACCGATTGCTATGGTTACGACGAGCCACTTTTGCATCCATGCCGCATCCCCGTAGGCATGGCCGTAAATCAAACCGATGATCCTGTCCGATTCGATGAACAGGGTAAACATTATGGGGAAGGCGACTGCCAGCAGCCACCTCGTGGAATTTCTAACAAGATCCTCCAGTGCCTTCCGGTCCTTTTCCCACAACTCCATAAAAAGAGGAAAGAGGATTCTCGCTAGCAGCAGGTTCGATGCCAGGATCGAAACCCCGTCGACCAGGTCCCAGGTTACGCCGTACTGGGCCACCTGCGCCGGGCCGCCGAATCTTTGAAGGAAAAACACGTTGGCTTTATTGTAGACAATGGCGGCAATGCCCATGAGGGTGAATACGACGCTTCCCCGCCCCGTTGCCCATATGTGGGCGAGCCTTACCCTCCGGGGGCGGATGCAAAACCGCTTTGCGGTGAAAAAAAGAACGCCCGCAAGGTTTGAAGCCGTTTCGACGGCCTTATAGAACGCCAGGATGAAAGGCGCCGCCCCGAGGAAAAGAGAGCAATACCCGTAGCCAAACCCGGCGGCGGCGCCCAGGGTCTTTATCTTCCCCTCGAGGTCCTGGCGCCCTTGGACTTCGCAGGCCGTAAAAAACGAACTCGCCAGAGCCTCCGCCCCCACCGGAATACCGAGCGCGAAAACGAGCGCCTGGAGATCCGGGGAATATCGTTGCCAGTGTACAAACAGCACCATTGCCACGCATCCCAGGAAAAGCAGTGCTCCCTTCAGGATGCTCACCTGCGCCAGAACATCGCCCGGGTCGCTTCCTTCCCGGACCAGAAGGGTGACAAGCTGGGGGTTGAAGCCGAACTCGCCAACGAAGCGAAGGACCTGGCCCATGCTTGCCGCCAGCACGAATTCCCCGTAGATGATCGCGCTGTGCCTTGCGAGCAGTATTACGAACAGGGCCTGCATCCCCTCTCGAGCCGTATGGGCGCTTAGCAGGTATCCGAGTTTACGCAGGATGCCATGCGATGGGCCGCCGGGAGAACGGTCATCGAGCCCTCCTGTTTTTGCTTCTCCCAATTGTTCACCTGGCATCTTGTTCGTCATTTTTTAAGGGTAGATGACAATCTCAATTCCATGGACACGATTCCCGGACCAAGGCGTTGGCGATCATCGGATTTGCGATGTCCGGTTTTATCTTGCGCCGTCCATCATTTCGCAGCGGTGCGGCCAGGGGTATTCTCACTACACGCGCTCCTTCATTTGATTGTACTTCAAATCAGAAACGGGATGCCCGTTAACGGTTATTTCGACGTCCCGGGTTCTCATCTTGTAGCCGGCCCCGTTATTCCAATTGGCATGACTTTCCGGAAAGCAATTATGGTTCATGCTACATTCAAGATTTAAGGATCTCAAGAATTTTCGGTTGATCTGGAACCTGTGTCGTAACCCCCTGTTCGGTTCCGAACGCAATTGTCCAACCTGCATCGGGTGCGGATCTTGTAGGGTGGGCAAAAGCGAAAGCGTTGCCCACCATTGAAATTTCCGGATGGAAACGAACTAAATAAACAGAGCGTCTCAGGGGCTCCCGGCGGGCTCTTAGCCGGAATCCACAATCCGGACCCTGCGGGTGGGCGCGGCACACTCGCCTGCGGCGCAGCCGCCAAGTTTTTCCCACTTTGGCTCCTCTGCGTTGTCCATAGTGTACTCTACGCAAAAGGACTGTTTCCGGGAGCAGGGGTGCTTTCCCGTTCAAATTAGAAAAGATTCGGAGAAACCTTAACGAGAGGGGGAACTGCATGAGAAGAAGTGCCGGCCTTCTGATAATCTTCGTTTTTTTGCTCCTTGCTTTCTCGCGGGCGCATGCGGCCATAACCTGGTCGACCGACTATTTCGATTACAAAGCCGCGGACCAGGGGGGAATATATTACAATTCCGATGGAGGGGTACCGACCCTTTTGAGCGCTTCGAGCGATAAAGCCCAAACCAGCGGCTATTCGGAAAACGCGGCCGTTGCCGCTGTAACCGAATCACAGACGGGTTTGAGCATGGCGTCGGGGGCCTGGGGCGCCTCGTTCCAGAATTCGGCCCAGGACTCCGGCGGTGCATCGGTGTACGGCTACGCGACCAACAGCTGCGCTCTGGACACCCCCCTGGGGGTTTGCCTGAACGGGCAGAACGTCACCTCCTTCATCGACAGGCCCTTCACGGTCACTTCGACCGGGAGTTATACCGTTTCCGCCTCGGCCGTTGAGCCCCTGGACTGGAGCGGCACGACGACAGGCACCGCGACGGTCGGGCAGCCCCTGTTTACCGGGGTGGTCCAAATCTTTCAGACAGATTCCAATAACAATACCACCACGATGCTGGATTCAACCACTTTCGGTATCGCGAGCCTCGCGGCTTCCTCTCAACAGGCAACCCTCAACCTGGTTGCCGGCGACTCCTACCAGCTGGTCGTTGCGCTTTCGGGCGTGAGCAGCCTGGGAAGCGAATCCGGGCAGCCCGGGATCAAGACGTCGTTTAGTAACCTCGACCAGCAGACTTTTGCCTGGCTGGGAAGCATTGACGGCAACTTCAACGCGGGGGCGCCGTCAAGTCCGGTCACCATTACGGCTTCGTTGTCACCGGCAAAGTCGATCTCCCTCAATAGCGACATACTTCTCTGGACTGGAAACGGGTCGGCAAATGTCTGGAAACTGGACAGCTCGGATAACTATGTCAGCTCGATAGCTTTCGGGCCTTATTCCGGCTGGACGCCGACAAGTTATGTCTTTGCTCCCGACGGTACGGCAAGGTTGCTGTGGTCAAATACAAATGGCGCCGTAATCGTCTGGACGCTCGACAGTTCGGGAAGCTATGTCAGCTCGATAGCTTTCGGGCCTTATTCCGGCTGGACGCCGACAAGTTACGTCTTTGCCCCGGACGGCTCGGCGAGGTTAATGTGGTCAAATACAAATGGCGCCGCAATCATCTGGACACTCGACAGTTCCAATAACTATGTCGGCTCGGTTGGTTTCGGGCCTTATTCCGGCTGGACGCCTGCCCGTTACGTCCTTGCCCCGGACGGCACGGCGAGGTTGCTGTGGTCAAATACAAATGGAGCGGCAATCGTCTGGAAGCTCGACAGTTCGAATAACTATGTGAGCTCGGCCGGTTTTGGCCCTTATACCGGTTGGGCGCCGGTAAATTACGTCTTTGCCTCCGACGGCACGGTACGGTTGCTGTGGGCAAATACAAATGGTTCGGCAATCGTCTGGAAGCTCGATAGCTCGGGTAACTATGTCGGCTCGGTTGGCTTCGGGCCCTATACCGGCTGGATGCCTATCGAATACGGTTTTGCGGCCGACGGCGCGCCCAGGGTGCTTTGGGCCAACAGCGGGGCCGCAATTGTCTGGAAGCTCGACGGCTCGGATAGCTACGTTAGTTCTGTCGGTTTCGGCCCCTACTCCAGCTGGACCCCTCTATCTTATAATTAACAAGAGTGGGGGAGCTTCTCCCATGAGCGCTAACTCAAAACCCCATCAATAGATGACCTGCGCGGGCAGGGGGTTATCCCCGCCCGCGCAGGATACCAATTCAAATTTCAGTAGTGGGTCATTTTGAAGTGTCGCCTAGAAGTTTTATCTAGGCTTTCACCTTTTATTCACTTTATCTCTTTCGGGGCTAGTTTTTGTTTGCCATCGTGATTAAAATACTGCATAAGTTCTGCGATTGGTGACCTTTGGCGGCATCGAGCAACATCGAGAGGGAATGGACATGGATGCTCCAAAAGCTGGTTTATTATGCACAAGCTTGGTCATTAGCTATTTATGATAGACCGCTCTTCGATGAAGAAATAGAGGCCTGGACGCATGGGCCTGTGGTTCCCAGCCTGTTCCAAAATCTTAAACTGTTCGGATTTGATGCAATTCCATCTCCCGATGAATGTCCAGGAATGGATGGAGAGACTTGCGATCTTCTGCGGCAGATTATTGAAATCTATTCACAGCACAGTGCAAAACATCTCGAAATTCTTACCCACCGAGAAGACCCTTGGAAAGATGCTCGATGTGGCCTTTCTCCAGAAGAAAGGTCTAACGTCATAATCAGCAAGGAAAGCATGACCCGGTATTACCGAATGTTCCTTGACGAAAATGGCTGAGAAAATCCCGAAAGGTGTTGCGGACCTGCCGAAAGGTGCTCTTTCGCGGCTTTTCTCCGCCGCTGAAAGACAACTTTTAGGACTAATCGACAGAACAATCGAAAACTATCCAGATGATACCATGGCCTATGTAGTCCTAAAATATTTCCAGCCATCAGCTGAATGTTTTTCGGATTGGACCCCGAACGAACTTAAGGCTTTCAGTAGTTTTGTCGAGAAGGTAAATGGAAGAACTTGGTCGATGATATATTCCGGTGGCGGACTCTCGGGAAATAAGTTGGGGAATGGGCTTGGGTATAAACCCCATAAAGACCAAAACAATCTACCAGCAGATCGCGCAAGAATCCAAGCGATTAGCGAGGACATAACCTTCTTTGAACTGCGAGTTTCGGATGAGGCGCGAGTCCATGGATTCAGAGTACACTCTGCTTTCTTTTTGGTCTGGCTTGATAGAAATCACAGATTTTACGCCATGTGATTTAGTCCGCCAATTTCGCAATATCCTCCACCACCCAAAGCCGATCCGCAATCCCCGTTTCCATCGCCGGAGTCACCCGCAAGCTCTGGTGGATTCTGGCGAAGTTATAGTACATGAAATGAAGAGATACAGCATGGGCCAGGTTCTCTGCCTTCTTTGAGAATCTGTTCGCCAGTCGTGTGAATCGGCGCATCCCCATCCTCATTGTGAGGTTTTGGCGTTCGGCATACGAGGTAGAAACGCGCTTCATGTCAGGATCGTCCATGGTCGTTTCGGATACTTACTATCCGGGCGCTGGAACCACCGCCGAGAAACCAGGCCGAAACAGAGAAGACAAACCTCGTATATTCCGGACCCCGTGGGGCGGGCGTGGCACACTCGCCCGCGGCGCAGCCGCCCATTCAGACCCCGTGGGGTGGGCGTGGCACGCTCGCCCGCGGCGCAGCCGCCGATATTTCCCGTTCAAAAATCCGGTAGGTCTTGTACCGCTCCAACCCATACTTTGCCAGCGCCCGCAAATAGAACCCCAGTTGTTCGGGAATCAGTGAGCAATCGCATGCCTCGACCCCGGGCTGGCGGGCAATGCGCGTGTAGCTGCTAAGGATCAGGGCATGATGGAGCAGCCTGCGTTGATAGTTTTTTCGAACCCCGAGCAGGATGGTCCGCAGCTTTCTGACCGGTTTAAACTTGGCTTCGTAATAGAGCCCGATCTGATTCCAGATCGAAAGGCGGCCATTTAGCTTCTGGATGGACGGGTTGAGATCCGGAATGGTGATGATGAAGGCTGCGATACGCTCACCGTCCATGATGACATCGATCAGTTCCGGGCGAAGCAAAGGCCGCAGTTGCTTGAAGGCGTCTTTGAACTGGTGCTTGGTGAGCGGTATGTGCCCCCAGTTGCCTTCCCACGATTCGTTGAATATCTCCAGCACCTCTTCGGCACGGCCGATCAGGTCGCCGGGCTTTGGACGGTACATAACGAGGCCCTGTCCTTTCATGATCCTGTCGAGCCGCCTCTTCATGCCCTCGAAATCGATTTCGGCGGTTGTGACCCGCAGAGCATACCAGTCGATAGCCTTGCGAAATCCCCATGATACCAGCAACTCCTCGTAATAAGGCGGGTTGTGCGACAGCAAAAAGGCGGGCATGGTATCAAAGCCGTCCACGAGCAGGCCAACTTCGTCGTATATCGTGAAACTGAGCGGACCCTGAATACGCTTCTTGCCGCGTTCTTTTAGCCAACCGGAGGCCGCGTCGAAAAGAGCGGCGGAAACCCGCCGGTCGTTTTCGCACTCGAAAAACCCGAAAAAGCCGGTCTCCATGTCATGGTGCTCTTCATATCGCCTGTTGACATGCGCCGAAATCCTGCCCGCCGGCTGTCCATCCTTGTGGTATGCCAGAAAATACCGGGCTTCCCCGAATTCGAAAAAGGGTCCCTTGTTGGGATCGAGCGTGTGTTTCTGCTCGGAGAGGACCGGCGGGACCCAGCAGGGATCGTTTTTTTGGATTTGCCAGGGAAAATGCAAAAAATCCCTCATGTGTCTTTGGTCGTCAACGGGAATGACAGAGATGTCCCTGGAAAAATTGTCATTGTTCAAAGGTGCGTGTCCTTTTCGACAATTGTAAGGTTTTAGGTAAAAGCTCAAAAGGAGCGGGCGCCGGCGACGCTGCCGTTTCTACTTGGCCCCCGGGGGTGGGTGAAATAATACCCTGCCCTTGAAGCCTTCCTTTATCATGTCGTCGGGATTTCGAATTGTCAGCTCAATATCGTAATAGGAGGGTTGTTGAAGACCAAGGACCAGCGGGGTGAAGGACATGCGGCTCACCCTGGCTTCAAATGTGCGATTCGGGATGGATTCGAGGATAACTTCAGCCTTGTCTCCGAGAGCGACCTTGGGCAGGTCGCTTTCGAAAATCTGGGCGCGTATCACCATCGGGTCTGTCACCCCGATCAGAAAGACCGGTGCCCCTTGCCCGAGTTCGGCGCCGGCACTCAAATCCGACTGGATTTCTATGACTCTGCCCGAGATCGGGGACCTGATGCTGGCGGGCTCTAAAGGATGCAAAACCGGGTCGAACGACCCCCCAAGCTGTTGCTTCAGGTAAGCATCGAAGTCCTTCTGCTCGTCGCGCTCGGTCTGCAGCCGCTTTCTACCGGTCTCAAGGCTCTTTTTGCTGTACCGGATCTGTGTTTCAATCTGAGTCAGGCTCTGGGCCGGGGCCATATTCTCTTTGGTCAGCCTCACCAGCTCCAGGCGGCTTTTCTCCTGGGCGAACAAGGTATTGTTGCCGTTTAAAACAGACAGCTCCATGTCCATGATTTGAGGGGCGTCGATCTGTTTTCGCAACTGCAGTCCAGTTTCGGGCGCAAGAACGTATGTGGCCAGAACATCGCCCGCCTTGACGCTTTGTCCCGGCTGGACGGCTACGCCGGCTATAATGCCCTTAAACGGGATCACCACCTCCCGCTTCATAAAACACTGGACTTTGCCCTGGAGCAAAAAACCGTGTCCTTGCTCTTCCGTAGCAGCCATGGCATGACTGCATGGAACAAGTATTGCCATGCACGCAAAAACGACGGCCGCTCCAAAATAACCTGCTTTCATGATCTGCACTCCATCTTTGATACTCAGCCGCTCGTCCATGCCGTGAGAAATGGCTGCGTCTGCCTCTTTAGTCCGCTTCCTCGGCCTTTACGCTCACGAAATGCAGGAAGAACTCTCCGGAGAGAATGCGAAGATTAAGAAGGGCCTTGTTATATTCGAGGGTTCTTTGGACAACGGCTTTCTCCGCGTTAAGATGGGCCTGGCACTGGCCGATGTAATCGGGAAAATCCATGCTCCCTGACTGGTACTTTATCCGGGCCCGTCGCATCGTTAACTCGGCAAGCTTCTCGCCGGCTTTTGCCAACTGGAGGTTATCCTCCGCGTTTTCCACCTCTTGCCGGGCCCCGCGCCATCGTTCGGTAAAGTCGTACTTGTTGCTCTCGCCCTGATCGTTGCTTTGCTGGAGCAGCATCTTCTGGCGCGAAATGTCATGATAGCGTTTTAGTCCATCCCAGATGGGCAGCTCCAGGCCCACAGTGAAAAACATGCCGCTCACCTGCCGGCCGCTTAGAGGGTCCGAGGTTTGAACGCCCCAGACAAAGTGCGGAAGAAACCTCAAATAAGCCAGCGTGATACTCTTTTGCTGGATCTTGTCCTTCATTTGCTGAATCTTCAGCTCGAACGAATTGGATTGTGCCTCTTCCATCGTGGCGCCGGCCGGGTTGAAGTCGCCCAGAACCTGAGACCTTGCATTTTCGAGGTCAAGAACCAAAGTCTCATCCTTTGACCCCAGTCCGAGTATGTCCGCTATTCCGGAGGTGATCGTTTTCCCGGAAGCCTCGAGCTGCTTTTTGTCTAGGGCCAGCGATTGGATCTGGATATCATAGGCTTGAAGGTCGATAGACGAGAGCTCACCTTCTTTTTCCCTGGTAATCAAATAGGCGTGCTCTTGCCTTGCCATCTCCACGGCCTTAGTGTCAATGGCCAGCATCCGCTCTATGGAATCCAATTGTAAAAAACCCACGGACAGCCGGTAGAGGTAGTCGGATATGACCTGGCAGTGCGCAAGTATTGCGATCCTGGTCAGCAGCTTCTGCATCTTCAGGTTGAAATAGACCTCGATGGGATTGTATGGCTGGGTGACGAACTGAATCACGTAAGGGCTAAAACTTGAACCTGGAATCTGTGCCGGGGCATTGAGATAATAATACGTTGCCAGGGAGAAAGTAGGGATATAGGCATACTTGGCGTCTGAGACGTCTAATCGCTTGACACTTATGTTCAGTGAGTCGGAGGTGATCTGTGGAGACTTCTCGAGAGCTATTCGGACGCACTGCGCTAAATCCAGCGCCCCCTCGACCGCGGGGGCGTGCCGTGCCTTCGAGTCGGGCCGGCTTTGAGCCCCGGCACAGGAAGGCAGAGCAAAGGATGCCAGCGCAATCAGCAATGCGGCTGCAAAAATACTCGAGCACTTAGGGCTTGTCCGTAAATAAGCCTTTTCGGGATTGCGCACAAACTCCCCTTCGGGTCTTTTCATTTATGTAAATAGGCAAACGAAAACGCGGCGCAACTCCAAAGTCGTATAGTTTAACTGGCTAAAAAAGTCAAACCGGCTTGAGAGCACCGTCTTCAAGCAGGCAGACCCTCGTGCAGCGCTCTGCCACCATGTTGTCGTGGGTAACGATCAGCACGGCCTTGTCGCGTTCCTTAAGGATTTGTTCGAAATGGTCCATCACGAGACCGCTGTGCATGCGGTCCAACTGACCCGTGGGTTCGTCCGCCAGCACGATCAGCGGTTGGTTCACCAGCGCACGCGCGATGGCCACCCGCTGCTGCTCGCCCCCGGAGAGCTGATTGGCCTGCTGGTGGAGATGGTGAGTCAGATTTACTCGCTCCAGTGCGTCCCGGATTCTGGCCGGCCGCTCGCCGCGTCTTACCCCGGCATAGATCAGGGGAAATTCAAGGTTTTCGTATACCGAGCAATTCTCCACCAGGTTGCATCTCTGGAAGACAAATCCGATATAGGTTCGCCGAAATGAAGCCTGAGAGGTGCGGTCGAATTTGAGCACATCCTGGTTCGATACCCTGTAGTCGCCCCGGGTAGGGACCATGAGGAGCCCGAGGATCGACATCAGCGTGGATTTACCCGACCCCGATGGGCCCATTATCGCTACCATTTCCCCACGGTTAAGGCTGAAGTCGATATTGCGCAGGACTTCGACCGGCCCGTTCCAGCTCTTATAGACGTGGGTGAGCCCCGTTACACGGAGTAAAGGATCGTTATTCATGGCGCAAAGCATCCACCACTTCCATCCGGCTGGCCCTAAGAGATGGATAAAAACCGGCGCCCGCCCCGATTACCAAAGACAGGATCAGGGCCAGGCCAAGGCAGACGAAATAGAGCCTGTTCGACGGACGGCTTCTTAGAAGATAGCTTCCTATTTCGATTGCTCCGCGGCCAAGCAGACCTCCCGCAAGCGCGGATGCAAAGCTAAGAGACAACGCCTCGATAAGGAACTGGAACAAAATGTCCCGGTCTTCGGCTCCCATCGCTTTTTTTAGCCCGATTTCGGATTTGCGCGACTTGACGGTCGCCATCATGCCGTTCCAGATTCCAAAGCCCCCAAGGATCAGGGTTGAGGCAACGGAAAAATAGATGAAAAGCTGGACCCACCAGGCTACGTCCTGCACCCGCTCGAGCGCCGTCCACTTCACCTGGAGCATCAGGCTGTCTGTGGACTGCTGCCCGTTAACGGTCGCCGGGATTGCCGCAGCAACTCTGCGCACGTCGCTCCAGGCGTCGCAGCGAATGTAGAGTTTTTGACAAGGGGAGATGAAGGGGATGAAATTCTTGGCCGTCGTTATGGGCACAAATGCAAAATCGGCCAGGTCTCCAACATCCACGCCGCCAAGTATGCCGCACACTCGGTAGAATTCATAATCTATCTGACAAATACTACCGACCGCATCCGGGGTCCCGAAAAGTTTTTCCGCCACTCGGCTGCCTAAAACGCATACGAGCCGCCGTTCTGAAACGTCTGCTGCGCCGAACAGCACGCCGCTTTTAGGCGTAAAGCTGTTTGCCGCCCAAAACGACTCGTCTACCCCAACCAGGGGAAAGTCTACAGTCATACCCTTGAATATGGAAAAAACCGATGGCGACGAAACAATTTCACTTACCGCCTGGACCCCGGCACCGCGCAGCGCCTCGACCGTCTGAGGGGCGAATTGCTGTATCCTCGAATACCTGTTCGTCGGCAGATAATCCTGCATGCTCGCCCGGATCAGGTTTGCCCCGCCAAGGAGTTCGAGGTTCTGGTTCAACCTCTTTTTGACATCTCTTCCCATGGTGATGATTACGATGAAACCGGCTGTCCCGAGGGCAATGGCAAGCATCACTCCGAGATAGCGCCTTCTTTGGCTGAGTATCTGGTAAATGCTTATGCGGGCAATGTCAAAAAATATCATTTTCCGGCGCATGAAACTGCCTTTCCCCTATATTTACCGAAAAGCGCCACGCCTCGCCAAAAAAGCCGGCCCCCTTGGTTGGATCGTGACAACTATTTTATACCAGGTTGCGTTCTCAAGAGGATACCAATCCGCGAGAGCATGAACCGTTCTCCTGCGTAGGGGCGGGGTTATTTCCCGCCCGCACCTTGGTATTATCGCATGACGGTCATTTATGACAGTGACATTAGCGGCTAAGGCCGTGGATGATTGCAGATCTTCCATGGGTCGAAATTCTTCCCGCTTGATTTGGAAATTCTTTCAAAACCCTGTATAGCGTCTCCAGGATGAAGTCAATGTGCCGATGTTCGTGAGTGGCCATGAAGGCCGTTCGGATCAGCGCCTTCCCCTTGGGTACTGCAGGGTAATGGCGGGGATGGCAAAAATCCCGTTCTCGAACAGGGCCTTGGCGATGAATGCGGCTCTGATTTCCGAGCCGATGATGATCGGAACAATGGGGGTGGCTCCCTCCGGGACCTGCAGGCCAAGCTCGCGATACCCCGCCCGGGCTCTCCTTGCGTTTTCATGAACAAGTAAAAGCCTTTCCGGTTCCTGCTCGAGGATGTCCAGGCTCTTCATTGCCGCCGCTGCGTTGCTTGCCGGAAGTGCTGCCGAAAAAATCAGAGTTCTCGACTGGTGCCGCAAAGACTCGATTGCATCCTCGTTGTCGGAGGCCACAAAACCCCCTACCGATGCCAGAGCTTTGCTGAAGGTCCCCATGATAAAATCGGTCTGCGCACTCACGCCAAAATGAGCCGGACTTCCCCGCCCCTTGTGGTGCATGACCCCCAGGCCATGCGCATCGTCTACATAGAGGGACAGACGCGGGTACTTTTTCTTGAGCTTGACCAGTTCGGGCAAAATGGCCTGGTCTCCCGACATGCTGAAGACCCCTTCGGTTACTAGAAAACCGCTCGCGTCCGGATTGTTCCTGTGTAGAGCCGCCAGTTTTTTTGACGCGCTCTCCAGGCTGTTGTGCTTAAACGCTATGATGCGCACATTGGACGCCCGGCAGCCCTCGAAAATACTGGCATGATTTTCCGTGTCGCAAAGCACGTAGCCCCCTGAAGACGTGAGACAGCTTAGCCCCCCGAGGTTGGCGCCAAAACCTGTGGTGTGAACCAGCGCGCACTTTTTCTCAAGAAAAGCCGCCAGCCGCTCTTCGAGCGCTTCGTGCAGGACGGTGTTCCCGCACAAAAATCTCGACCCGCCCGGGCCTGTTCCCCACCGCTGCATCGCAAGGCATGCCGCTTCCATGACACGAGGGTCACGGCTTAGCCCCAGGTAGTCGTTGGACGCAAGCATAACGAGCCTTCGGCCCTCCACCTCTACTTCCGGGCCGAAAGATTTCGAAACCGCGCGGAAATAAGGGTAGAAGCCCGACTTTTTGGCCTCTCGTATCGACTCCAAAAAATCCGGGGAACGGGCTAGAGCAATCATT
>CAWEZA010000002.1:0-22280 GCA_963813125.1 uncultured delta proteobacterium
GAAGGGACCCCAAGACCGACCTGGCCCTGGTGCGCATAAAAGCGGATACGGGCAATTTGCCCAAACCCGCGGTTCTGGGAGAATCGGACGCGATTCGTGTCGGCGACTGGGTCATAGCCGTAGGGAACCCTTTCGGGCTTGGCAACACGGTAACCGCCGGGATAATCAGTGCCAAGGGCCGGGTTATCGGCGCCGGCCCCTATGACGATTTCCTCCAGACCGACGCGGCGATAAACCCCGGAAACAGTGGCGGGCCGTTGTTCAATATGCAGGGCCAGGTTGTCGGGATCAACACTGCGATCGTCGCCCAGGGCCAGGGGATCGGCTTTGCCATACCCATCGACATCGCGAAGAGCATCCTCGGGCAGCTAAAGACCGGGAAGGTGATCCGCGGGTGGCTCGGGATCATGATCCAGAACATCACGCCCGAGTTGGCGAAATCTTTCGGCACCACTGTGACCAAGGGAGTGATAGTCGCCGACGTGGTTCAAGAGGGGCCCTCGGAGAAAGCGGGTATCAAGCGTGGGGACATCATTCAGACCCTGGACGGCAAAGCCGTGGAAAACGCCGGCGAGCTTTCGCGCAAGATCGCCGCTTTTAAGCCCGGCAGCGAGGTCAGCCTCGGGATCCTTCGGGACGGCAAACAGTCCACTGTAAAGGTTACACTTGGGACTTTGCCCGCAAACATGCCCAAGGCCAAGGCTTTTGTCGAGAAGACTCAAAGCGCCTGGGGTATAACGGTTCAAAACCTCACTCCCGAACTCGCCCAGACGTTCGGTTTGGGCGCTGGGGAAAAAGGGGTCGTCATCACCAAGGTTGCTGAAGGGTCGGCAGCCGCTGAGGCGACACTGCGCCGGGGCGACGTAATAAAAGAGGTCAACCGGCAGACGATTCAAAATATTCGGGATTGGAAGCAGGCCGTCGAAAAGATGCAAAAAGACGAGCCATTGCTCCTGCTCGTCCAACGCGGCGGCAATACTTTCTATGTCGCCATAAAGGCCGCCGCGCACTAAGGCGGGAAGTGTTCGAGAAAGAAGGCGCCCATGGATACGGAAATTGGCCCGTTCATCATAAGTGTCGAGCCGGGGCAGCTCCGGAAGGAGAAGGAAAAGGCGACCCTGCTTCGCGGTTCGCAGTGGTGGAAGCGCCAAATCGCCAGGGGCGTATGTTACTATTGCCAGAGGAAAATACCCCCCGCGGAGCTGACTATGGACCACATAGTCGCGCTCATCCGCGGGGGCAAGTTCTCCGGGGCAATGTCGTGCCGGCGTGCAGGGAATGCAACAGCCGCAAGAAGTACTTGCTCCCGTTCGAGTGGGAGGAGATATTGAGGAAGGCAGCCTCTGAGGGTGCGCAAGGGAGTGAGGGGAACAGGGCTGCGCCGCTGCAAACCGGCCCCGGGGAGTGACCGAGCCTGAAGGATAATGCGTATGGAACGATGTAAGGAATGTGAGCTGGCGATCTACTGTTTTTCCGATTCGAGTTCCTGGATCTTTAGAACCACGCAGGAAATGGGAGAAAAAAAGGATGCGATCGCCAACTGTCCGGTGTACGAACAGGTTATGCAGACGATCGTGTCTCGTCGCGCGGAAAATGGCAATGGCGGGAAATGAGGTTTGTGTGCTCTTATTGATCGAGGGGAATCCGGGGTCTTTCAACCCCTGAATTCCCCTGCCTCGGCCCTGTTATGTAAACATATTGATCCTGCAGTTTTTCGCGTGTTTCAGAAACTCTTCGGCAGTCTGGATTTCCACCCCATCGACCAAATCTTCTTCTTTTATGCCCATCATATCGACAGTCATTTTGCAGGCAACCAGTTTGACCCCCTCCAGCTGGGCTATTTCCTGTAATTCTTCCAGTGTCGGAACCCCCGCGGCGTCGATTTTTTTCCGCATCATCCTGCTGGCGACAAAAGACATGCCCGGGATTGCCCCCATTGTTCCGGAAGGGATGAATTTGGCCTTGGATATTCCGCCCTTGCGAATCATGTTGATTCCCATGAAGGTGTAGAAAATGTTGGCGTTCATCCCCAGCCTTTTGGCGTTTATGCCAAGTATCAGGGATGGATAGGCGCCGTCGAGCGTATCGCGGCTGCAGATAAACGTGCAGGATGCACTTTCCTGCCCGGCTGAGAGTGGGGGAGTGAGGTCGTTTTGCGCGATGGTTTCTTGCGACATTTTTGCTTTCTCCTTGAAAAGATGTTCTCCGTTACTAATTAAAGTTTCAACCCGGCCATCACCGCACTGGCGGTGTCGTACAGGCTCCATCTCCCTGTCCGTGCCTGCGGACACAGTGGATCACTTCGATTACGTTTTTATTGGCAACCGAATAGAAGACCTGGTTGCCGTCTCTTCGGGAAGAAAGAATGGACTTGGCCTTCATGAGGCTCAAGTGATGCGAAATGGAGGGCTGAGGCGCGTTCAACCACTTGCATATGTGCGCTACCGGCTGTTCCCCGGCTTCGAGAAAGTCGATTATTTGGAGTCTTACGGGGTGCGCCACGGTCTTTAGGATATCGGCGGCACGCTGAATGTGCTCGGAATCGATCAGGGAACTGTTTTCATCAGGCATAAATTGACCCATCAATTAGCGGGACAGAATTTGTATGCGCCTGCCGGGAGAGGCTTTGCCCCCCGGATTAAACATCCGGGGGTGTCGCATGGATACATAACGGAACCAAACGAGACAGGATCAAAATGCTACATGACGGATTCTATATATGTAGATAATCACATATTGTCAATTCATTTTTTCTCGGCGGCTTCGTTCGAAATCGCCTCCGCAAGGGCAAAGGAACTCGTTCCCGCAAGCGGGCCGGGCGCATCGAAGGCTTTGCGGAGTTGATTTCCGGTATCGCTTGTGATAGAAGGGCTATTCGAGCATCGGGCCGGCGTAGCTCAGGGGTAGAGCAGCTGATTCGTAATCAGCAGGCCGCGGGTTCAAATCCCATCGCCGGCTGTTGTAAAATCAAGGACTTACGGAAAGCTTTCTGTGAGTCCTTTTTCGTTGGGCTCATATCGTGTGCACTGATGGAGTTTGAAGTTCCTGCGGTGTGCATGGGGCAAAGAAAAGGCCCGGACCGATCCATGGCGGCTGTGGCTAAATTTCTATCCTGAAGCCCCGATTCCAACCCTCGCTCGGACTGATTTATTCAAACATCCTCACGATTGCCGGATTGTTCCCACTCCCCGTCTCGATCAATGCTCGCTTCAAGGCTGCCGGCTCTGCCCCCGACTTTATAAACGGGTTTGTCTTGGAGACCTGAAAGTCCATGGGATGCCTGACGAGCAGCAGGCCATTATCTTTAAAAGCGCGTGCGATGGGTGCGCATGGACTGCGCCGGCAAGGCGGCGCGAGAGGGCTGCGATGCCTTATGGCGCTCTAAAGGGGCAATGGGGCGAAAGGGTGTGGAAATTTGAAAAGCCGCCTGAAATCCTGTATGCATGGAAGACAATTTGTGTGACGGGGATGATAAAAACCTATCGACCAAGATAATTTTCGGCTCGTGGCAAAGTGGATTTACTTACGTGGGAGGATACTGGATGGATCAAATGGCCCTCGAAGATTTTGGTCTTTTCATGTCTGCGCTGAAATTCGGTGCAAATAGACACCGATGGCAGAGAAGAAAGGATGCGGAACAAACTCCCTATTTCAATCACCCGATCGACGTTGCCGAAATCTTATGGAGAGTTGGAGCGGTAAGAGACATAAATATTTTAACCGCGGCGCTTCTCCATGACGTTATCGAAGACACAGAGACCCTACCTGAAGAGGTGGGGCGGACTTTTGGGCCAAAAGTACTCTCACTGGTTCTTGAGGTATCCGATAACAAGAGTCTTTCGAAAGAAATGAGAAAAGAACTGCAAGTGCAACACGCTCCCAGCCTGAGTGCAGGCGCCAAGTCGATCAAGATTGGTGATAAAATCTGTAACATAAGGGATGTAATTAATTCGCCCCCGCCGGACTGGTCAATCGAAAGGCGCCTTGAATATCTGGCCTGGGCGGAAAGGGTTGTTACGGCTATGAACGGATGCAATGATAGACTTGAGGAGGAGTTTTATAGACTTTTCGGTGAAGGTCGAGAAAAAATTAGTTCCATCCGATAAGTTTCAGATAGTGTGTCATCTTTTCCCGAGATGCCTTACGGGCGACCGGCCATTATTTTAGAAAGAAGGGATGTATGGATTGGTCCGGCAGGGCGGCTTCGAAGCCTGAGGGCGCTCCAACGGGTCAATGGGTCGTGGATTAATTCACCATCCGGGGGGAACAACATGTCCATGGAGACTTCGCTTGGCGGCACTCTTCTGATATTCCTAGTACTTTGGGAGACGTTTGAAACCGTCATCTTTCCACGCCGGGTTACGCGGAGGTTAAGAATGGCCCGCATTTTTTACCTGCTGACATGGCGTGTGTGGAAATCGGTTGTGCACAGGCTTCCGGGCAGGCGCCTCAAAGAGAGTTTACTTAGCATCTACGGGCCGCTTTCATTGATATTGCTCCTGAGTATGTGGGCTTACATGCTGATCCTGGGCTTTGCGCTCCTGCACTGGGGGGCCGGGACCTTGTCCGAAGGCCCGAAAAGCTTCTTGACCAATCTTTATTACAGCGGAACGACTTTTTTTACGATCGGATTGGGAGATGTGCGGGCAGTCACGCCTTTCGGGAGATTTCTAACCGTTGCCGAGGGTGGGACCGGGCTTGGTTTTCTAGCGCTTGTCATCGGGTACCTTCCGGGTCTCAATCAGTCCTTTTCGAAGCGGGAGGTAAACATATCGCTTCTGGACGCCCGGGCGGGTTCGCCTCCAACAGCGGCAGAAATGCTTTATAGAAGCCATGGCGACCCCGGCATGGAAGGGACCCGGGAATTTTTGCACGAGTGGGAAAGATGGTCGGCTGAATTGCTCGAGAGCAACCTGTCCTATCCGGTACTCGCCTACTGGAGGTCTCAACACGACAACCAGTCGTGGCTCGCGGCTCTTGCCGCCATTTTGGATACGAGCTCCTTCGTCATGGTTGGCCTGGAAGGCGCCTGCGTACGGCAGGCGCAGCTTACTTTCGCCATGGCCAGGCACGCCGTGGTGGATCTCAGCCTGGTTTTTGGGGCCACGCCCCGATGGCCCGATCACGACCGCCTTCCACCCGCTCAATTGGCGAACCTGAGAGCAAGATTAATGACGGTTGGCTCAAGACCCCGGACCGACGAGGAAGCGGACCTGAAGCTGATGGAGTTGCGCAGCTTGTATGAGCCCTTTGTTTTTGCCCTGTCAGAGTATTTTTGTCTTTCTGTCCCGCCATGGACCGGGGATTTGATTGCCGACAACTGGCGGGAGAGCGTATCGGTCCCGGAACAGGGCGCAAAGAGGGTTGTCATGCGAAAAATTGCCGAGGGCCACTTTTAAGATTGAGGGGTGGAGCCGCTTTCCATTCGTGTTCGCGGTAGCGGCTCCGAACTTCTTCAAGTGTACGGTTTCGGCAACTCTACCCCCCGGCGCCGCCGGTCGTGCCGAACGGAGTCGGGGTGGTCGGGCCAAAGGAATAGGCCCCCTGACAGGTTGCCTGTGCCGGTGGCTGTATGGCCACGCAGTTGCCAAAGCATTGGGGCTGATAGGCCCGAGGCTGACAGGAGAGGCACTGAGCACTCGCATTTGTGAAGGCGCCGCCTACAAACACCAATGCCATGGCCAACCCTAGAATCAGTCTTTTGTGCATCCTTATTTTCATCACACTATCTCCTGAACGCAGATGCGTTTCTTTTTTGAACGTTACAATATTATCTGTTAATTCAGGATGTTAACATTAACATAAACTCGCTCTCCCCACCTGTCAATGCTCAGGCGGCCTTCGAGCAGGATTTGAAGTCCATGCCTTGCGGGCTGTTGGATGTTTCGGCAAGACACCTGAGGATCTTAATAGTCGCCTCCGGTTCAGGCCTTACGGTGTAATCGGCGTTGACTTCGGCGGAGCGAATTATCCCGGACTGATCGATTACGAAGCGTGCCGGAAGGGGAAGCGTCCACGAATCGTCTCCGTTATACGTTGGAAGATCGGTACGAAAGCCAAGGTAGACATTGCGCAAATCTTCCGGGAGCTTGTAAACCAGGCCGAACCTGCGCGCCACCTGATTGCCCGGGTCGCTCACAAGCTTTAGTGTCAGCCTCTTTTCTTTGACAAGCTTGCGGTTGAACTCTTCGAGCTGAGGTGAAACGGCTATAAGGGAACCACCCAGGGAGGTGATTTCGGGAAGGGCTTCGTCAAGAGCTTCCAGCTCCAGATTGCAGTAGGGTCACCACCCGCCTCTAAAGAAGCTCAAGACCACCGGACCCTGTTTCAAGAGCGAACCGAGTTCAACGGGGGCGCCTTCCGAATCCTTCAGGGAAAAATCGGGCGCCCGGTCACCGACCTTAGACGCTTTGTCCTCAATACCGGACTTTTCCAGTTCTTCGGTTGCCCGGTGCATGATCTCCTGCTTTTCACGGGGGATAATGGAATCATATTTTGTTTTTAACGCGTTTAATTTATCCTGAAGTGTCATGTCAATACTCCTTAAACTTTCAATGCATCGTCTAGGCCGCCGCTCGCGACAGTTCCCCGAGCAGGGTTTCGACCGCACCATCATAGCGTTGGCCGTTTATGAAGAAGGTGGGGGTACCGTTTACGCCGCCTCTTAGCCCGGCCATGAAATCCTCCCGTATCCGCGCGGAGTATGCCCCCGAAAAAATTTCTGTCCTAAACCGTTTGACATCCAGGGCCAATGCGGCCGCATACCGCTCGAGGTCTTTATCTTCCAAAGCATCCTGATTTTCGAACAGCAGTTCGTGCATTTGCCAGAATTTCCCTTGTGCGGAGGCAGCCTCGGCGGCCTCCGCGGCGCGTTGGGCGTGGGCGTGCGCGTTGGTCAGCGGAAAGTGGCGAAAGGCAAAGCATAAACTATCGCCAAGTTCTCGTTGGATGGTTTTTAGAAAGGGGTAGGCGCGGCCGCAGAAAGGACATTCAAAATCACCATATTCGAGAAGTTTGATTGGCGCATCGATTGGCCCCTGAATGTGATCGCGCCCGGCGGTGGGAAGAGTCAGTATCGCCGTTCGTACATTGGAACCGGGTTTTTCAACCATCTCATGCCGCCCTTCTATTTCTTAGTTCCTCAAGTGTTGAAATTATACCTTCAGCCCCCGGGTTTACGCCTATCGGCGAAACATAGCTCCAGCAAATTATGCCTTCCGGGTCGATCACAAATAATGCCCGCTCACTGACTCCCTCGCCGTCGCGGTATACTCCATAACGGTGGGCCACCGCACCCTTGGGCTCGAAATCGGAAAGGAGGGGAAAATGGAGCCTGCGATCCCTGATAAAAGCCTCATGGCACCACACACCATCTACCGAGATGCCAAGGAGGTATGCGCCCAATGCGTGGAACTCGGGCAGGATCTCGTTATAGAGCGTCATCTGGTCTCCGCAGACGGGACTGAAATCTGCCGGATAGAAAGCAAGAACCACCGGTTGACCGCGCAATTCACTGAGTTTCAGCCACTGGTCGGGAGTGGTCCTGAGGTTGAACTCGGGAGCCGCATCGCCAGGTGAAAGAACTCGGCGAACTTTTGAGTCTTCATCGGATTTTTTTTGCTTGCTCATTGTAAATATCACCTCCTCCAGGGCGCCGCCTACGCCGCCTTTTTCAAATCGCTTTCCCGCGGTTTCTGTTCATTGAACCCCAGGCCGGCCCCGCCATCGACGGCGAAGGATGCCCCGGTAATATAGGCAGCTTTGGGGGAGGCCAAAAATAAAATGACCTCGGCCACCTCCTCGGGCTTGCCTATACGATTCATGGGTACTCCACCGACGAGAGCGGCTTTATTTTCCTCCGTCCCGGTAAAGCGCGTGAGCATCTCGGTATCGATCGGGCCGGGCGAGACCGAGTTGACGCGGATACCAAATTCGATCCCTTCGAGCGCCGCGACCTTGGTCAGGCCCTCAACCGCATGTTTGCTGGCCACATAGATGGAGGCGCCCGAAAATCCTTGATGGCCGGCAACAGAACTTAAGTTGACAATGCTTCCCGCCTTTTGCTCCCGCATTGCGCGCATTTCGTATTTCAGGCACAAAAGGACACCAAGGACATTCGTATCGAAAACTTGCGAAAAAGCTTCCGTGGTTTGGTCGGTGATTGGACAGGTCTTTCCTTCCGTGCCCGCATTATTTACTGCGACATCGAGCCGGCCAAACCGCTTGACTGTTTTATTGACAAGGGCTTTGACGTCCTCTTCTCTGCGGACATCCGCCCTGATAAATTCGGCTTCCACGTCGAGACCACGTAATTTAGCTGCCAATTGCTCGCCTTTATCATCATGGCGGCCGGAAACGACAATTGTTGCGCCCTCCCTGGCGAACGCCACCGCTGTGGCGTGACCGATGCCGGTCAGTGCGCCCGTGATGAGTACGACCTGGTTCTTCATTTATATTCTCCTTTGGACAGCCCGCGGCAGTCCATCGAGCCGCAAGCTTTGTTAAACCGCTTCTCATTTGTTATCCCCTGAAATTAAAACTTAATCTGCGGAGGCAGCGTTGTGAAGTCGAAGAAATCCAAGGAATTCTGTTGAAATCCCGGCTAAGAGTAACGAGGTTATTTAATAACTGAGCTGCTTGAACGATCCGTATTGGAGGAGGGCGGAAGTTAAATTCATACACCCTTAGGAGATAGACTCATGACGAGTATCAAATATCGGACCGCCGACCTGGGCGGTTTCAAGATCTTTTACCGCGAGGCGGGCTCGCCGGATGCGCCGAAGTTGCTGCTGCTGCATGGCTTTCCCAGCGCGGGCCATATGTTCCGCGACCTCATCCCCCTCCTGGCGGATCGCTTTCACATGATCGCGCCGGATTTGCCAGGATTTGGAAACTCCGACATGCCGGAGCGCGGCTGCACTTTCGAGCGGATCGCGGACATGATCGATCACTTTACTGAAATTGTCGGTTTTGGTCGCTATGGGCTCTATATCTTCGATTATGGCGCCCCGACCGGTTTCCGGCTCGCCCTAAAGCATCCCGAGAAAATCCTGGGGATCATCTCGCAAAACGGCAACGCTTACGAGGAGGGCTTAAGCGAGGGCTGGCGCCAGATCCGGGCCTATTGGGAAGAACCTTCGCCCGCAAACCGTGAAAGGCTGCGCGCTTTTTTAAAGCCGGAGATGACCATCCGGCAATACACGCACGGCGTCTCGGACGGTGCGGCGGTTTCACCGGATGGCTATTCGCTCGACAATTTCTACCTGGCGAGGCCGGGCGCGGATGAGCTGCAGCTCGACCTCTTCGGGGATTACAAGAGCAACGTCGCGCTCTATCCGGCCTTTCAGAAATATTTCAGGACTTACAAGCCGCCGCTTCTGGCCGTGTGGGGCAAAAACGACCCGTTTTTCCTGCCGGCCGGCGCCGAGGCGTTTAAGCGCGACATCCCGAGCGCGGTCGTGCGCTTTTTCGATACCGGTCATTTCGCTTTGGAGACGCATGCGGGGGAGATCGCGGCGGAGATACGCGATTTCCTTGCCAAGCCGGCAACCCGGGCGGCGGCCTGACCAAAGCCGGGTCATGGACGGTTAGCGCGGATAGGGTGTCTTGGTAAACCCCCTTCACACGATGCTTCGCACGACGCCCCCATCGACGCGCAACGCCGCGCCATTTGTAGCCAAAGCCTTAGGAGAGCACACATAAACAATCATGGCCGCCACTTCGCGAGGGGTGGTAAACCTTTTCAATACTGAAGTCGGGCGCGCCGACCGGAAGAATTCCCTTTCGACTTCCTCTTTTTCCACCCCTTGGGATTTTGCCAGGTCCTTGACAAATCTTTCGACTCCCTCGGACCGGGTAGGCCCGGGCAGAATCGAGTTTACGGTAACTTCGGTGCCGGCCGTCATCTCGGCGAGCCCGCGGGCCAGCGCGATCTGAGCCGTTTTGGTCACGCCGTAATGGATCATCTCCACAGGGATCTGCAGGCCCGATTCGCTCGATACGAAAACGATCCGGCCCCAGTTATTTTTAAGCATCTCCGGCAGGTAAAACCTGCTAAGCCTCACACCGCTAAGAACGTTTACCTCGAAGAGCCGCAGCCAGTCTTCATCGGTTATTTCGGTGAACGGTCTCACCTCGTAGATGCCGAGGTTATTCACCAGGATATCCACCGAGGGAAGTGACGAGGCGACGATATCAAAGCCTTCCCTGGCGCCAAGGTCGGCGGCGATCCCTTGGACCCTGGCGCCCTCGTGAGCCTTCCGGATTCGTCTTATGGCCTCATCCACCCGCTCCCTGGAACGGCCGTTTATGGTGACCTCTGCTCCTTCTTCGGCAAAAATGGAAGCGGCGGCAAAGCCGATCCCGCCCGTCGATCCCGTGACCAGTACGGATTTGTTCTCAAGTTGAAGATCCATGATGTCTCAAAGCCTCCCTGAATTTTTAAGGTCATTAGCGTCCGCCAGGAATATAATCAGCACTCCGGGGGAAGCACCCCTCACAGTTGACACGGGCAGAGGTAAATCCTAAAAGAAGACTCTACTGATTGGGCGAGGTTTACTAAAGTGAATCCGGATACCCGCGAAGTTTACGAGCAAACCGAGAGCCTGCGCGCAAGAGGCAGCAGGAGGATCGGCCTCACCATAGCCATTCTCGCTGTATTTTCCGCCTCTGTGACTGTGCTTATGTCCGAAAACAACACGAAAAAAGTCGTCGCCGAGGTGAAAACCGCCGACTGGTGGGCCTATGTCCATTCTAACGAAAGCGACGCCAGGCTAAACGAGGCCGCTGCGAAAATCGCCGGGCTTATCCCCATAGCAGGTGCTCGTGTGGCCGAGGAGCTTCGCCGGGAAAGCGATGATCAACAAAATAAGTCCCGCGATGCGCGGTTCATGGCCCGGAAGCTCGAGATCGAATCGGCGGCTCTAACCCGTCAGCAAACTTACTATTCGGCGGCGGACCTGCTCGTCCAGTTATCCGTCGTGCTGTGTTCGATAGCCCTCTTAACCGACCTTAACTGGTTTTGGAAATCATCGTTTGTCAGCACGGCTGTGGGGTTGTTGCTGGCGATAGCGGGTATGCTGCTTTAATGAAAAACCAGGTGGCGGGAAAAGACTGGAGCGGCATGAACAATGAGAGAAGAACAGCCCTCCTGATTTGTCTTGGGCTTTCGAGCATTCCCATTTATGCGGTTAACTTCAGGCTCGCGCCCATTCTTGTAAAGGCGAAGCTCGCCTCGCCCGAAGGCGCTCCGTTTGTCACTTTCCTCTACCAGATGGTGGTGCTGGGGATAATTTATCTAATCGCCGCCAGGTGCGTTTTCCGCTGGGATGGAGGAGGCCGGAAAAACACCGCCGTGTTTGTCATCGTCTTTTTCGCGATCATTTTCAGGCTGCTCCTCGTAGCCGGGCAGCCGGTCCTTTCGACCGACATCTACCGGTATGTCTGGGACGGCCGGGTGCAGGCCCACGGCATCAACCCTTACCGGTATGCGCCTGCCGATAAAGCGCTGGCGAGTCTTCAGGATAAAGACATTTATCCCCGCATGAACCGGCAAACATCGCCGACCATCTATCCCGCCGGTGCGCAACTACTCTTTTGGGCGCTAAACAAACTGGGAATGGGCTCCATTTCGGCATTCAAGTGTGCGGACGCATTATTTGACACGGGGTCCGTACTGGTGCTCATGGCGATACTTTCCAGCCTGGGCCTTGCCCGCGAAAGGGCTTTGATCTATGCATGGCATCCGCTGGTGATATTCGAGGTCGCAAGCAGCGGACACCTGGACGGCTTCATGCTGTTTTTCGTTCTGCTGTCTTTTCTTTTGATGATCAGGAAACGGTCAATTGCATCCCTTTGCAGCCTTGCTCTTGCCGCTTCTTTGAAATTATACCCGGCGATAATTCTTCCGGCCGTGTTAAAGGAGAAAAAACTTCGAGGCCTTTTGATCTTCTCCATTGTTTTTCTTTCGCTCTATCTGCCTTACATCGGGGTGGGGAAAAAGGTCGCGGGGTTTTTGCCGCAATACTTCGAAAACCCCGACCAGAGTTTCAATCTTGGACTCAAGGCCTATCTCGAGAAGTTGCTTCCCGGCGTCAACCCTTTGGTATGGACGGGGTTTTTCGCAGCCATTATAGTTTGCGCGGCGGGACTGATCTGGATCAGGCGTAAGGATACCTGCGCGACCTTAAGATTTTCCTATTATCTGACAGCTCTTCTGATCGTTTTGACCGCGTCTTCGCTGCAGCCTTGGTACCTTATGTGGATTATTCCGTTTCTTGCCCTTTTCCCTTCTCCGGCCTGGTTCTATCTGTCCTTTGCGGTCTGTCTGTCTTACTTGGCGTATGCTCCCGGGCAGTTCCCGCCGGGGTGGGAGTGGGTAAGGAACGTGGAATACGGACCTTTTTTTGTCCTGCTCGCAGCGCAGGTTTTGGTGGCGCGGAAAATAGAGGGCAGGCTCCCGTGGGAGGGCAGGGACAAAATGAAACTTCCGTTTTTTAAAAGCAGGGGGTGACATGAGGGTTTCGGTCGTTATACCTGCCTGCAACGAGCAGGATGCAATAGGTGCTGTGGTCGAGTCCGTCCCGGCAAGCCTCGTGGATGAAGTGATCGTGGTGGACAACGGCTCGACCGACGCTACGGCGGCCAGGGCCCAAAAAGCGGGGGCGCGGGTGGTAAGTGAATCCCGCAGGGGCTATGGGGCCGCGTGTCACAGGGGCCTTATGGCTGCGCGGGATGCCGATGTGGTCGTCTTTCTCGACGGGGATAACAGCGACGACCCGGCCGAATTGGAGTTTTTGCTTGCCCCTGTTTTGAGCGGACAAGCCGATCTGGTGATCGGCTCAAGGCTCTCCGGGTGTATGGAGCCAGCGGCGATGCCTTCTCATGCCCGGCTTGGGAATTGGCTCGTTGCACGGTTCCTGCGCAGTGCTTATAAGGTGAAAATCAGTGATATCGGGTCTTTCAGGGCAGTTCGAAAAGATGTCCTCCTCTCACTTTGCATGGAGCAGATGACTTTTGGCTGGCCGGTCGAAATGCTGGTGAAAGCTGCCAGGCGAGGGGCCAGAATAGTCGAAGTCCCAGTCAGTTATAGAAAACGTATAGGAATTTCCAAGGTTTCGGGAACCGTCAGGGGAACCATCATGACAGCCTATTTTATGTTGTGGATTCCCCTGCGTTATGCACTCCGGGATAAGAGATGACTGGAACCGCCAAGTTCTTTGACCGTAACGTCGAGAAATGGCTTTTCTACAAGAAGAGCGTCAAGGGCCGTTTGCTCCATGAACTCGCCTGGGACCATCTGAGACGGCAACTTAGGCCGGAGCCGGCGCCGATGAGAGTGCTCGACGCGGGTTGCGGGCTGGGAGATATGGCCTGCCCGCTCTTTCCCCTGGCCAATGAACTGGTCCTTCTCGATTTTTCGGAAAAAATGATCGAAGGAGCAAAAGAGCGTCTTGCGGCGCGGCTTGCACCCGTCGAATTCGAGCGAATAAAATTCGTCAATGCGCCCGTTGAGGAATTGGACTCCAGCCTGGCCGAAGGTTCTTTCGATCTGATCGTCTGCCACAATACGCTGGAATACACCGAAGAGCCGGAAGCGGCCCTGGGAGTGTTGGCGAAAAGACTTGGAGCCCGCGGCCTGATGTCTTTGGTTGTCGCCAACCGTTTCAGCGAACCATTTAGATTGGCCTTTGCCAAATTCGATCTGGACGGGGCACGCCTCGCCCTCCACAAAAGAAGTGCAACCGCCGATCTTTTCGACCATGCCCCGAAGCGCACATTTTCCTTCGAAGAACTCGACGGGATGGCCGCAAAACTTGGGCTGAGCGTTTTGGCGCGCCACGGGATACGCGTGTTTACGGACTATTTGCCTGCGGAGCTGACCCAAGACGAAAAAAATTTTCAGTCGCTTTTAGCCTTGGAAAAGGAGGCGGCTTCGACAAAACCATACATCGATGTCGCCCGCTACATTCAGGTGATTTGTGGAAAGTGATATAAAGTTGCGTTTAAGATCGGGACGGGGAGAAACCCCGCCTCTACGCAAGAGGGATGGAGATGAACTTTTCTGTCGGATTGGGCCTCACAAACGACTGTGACCTGGAATGCGCACACTGCTACAGGCCCCGGGGGAAAATTTATAACCTGACCCTGCGCGATGTCAAACTCATCTGTGAGAGCCTGGAGGTAGGGTCTATCGGACTGGGAACGGGCGAAAACGGGTTAAACCCGGAATACTTCCCGATAATCGACTACTTGAAAGAACGCCGGATCCCGGTGACTCTCGCCTCGAACGGCCTCACCGTCCAGACCACTCCTGACCAAATCCTCAAGACATTTCGCGAAGTGGAATTTTCCGTCGATTTTCCGACCGAAAAAGAACAGAACGCGTTTCGGGGCGAAGGAAACTGGCGGCGAATTTTGGGCGGCGTCGAAAGATGCGCAAAACTCGGGATCGAAGTTTCCATCCTGGCAGTGCTCATGAATTGCAATTACGACAAGTTGGGTGAGTTGGCAAAGTTTGTCGGCTCGCTTGGCTGCAATCTTCGGGTCAATGTGTTTCAGCCGGCTCAAAGCAGGGACTACATGCCTTCTTACGGTCAATACTGGGAAGCATTCCGTACTCTGTTCGACTCCTGCGCCCTGGTTAGCTGCACAGAACCGCTCGTAAACACTTTTGCAGGGATAAACACACTTAACGGCTCACCGTGCGGAGGAAAAAGCATTCGGATCACTCCGCTAAAAGAGGTGCTGCCGTGCGTGTATTGGCCAGGGGAGAAGGTTTTTCTGCCCGAACTCGTCAAATTGAAAGAGACTGTCTTCGAGTTGCCCCAGTTCAAGGAATCCAGGCGAATTCCCGGGGCGTGCGCACAATGTGAACACGTTGACAATTGCCGCGGCGGCTGCCGCAGCCGGGCATTACTATTTGGGGAACCGGACGGCGCGGACACATTCTGCCCTCTTGGGCGCGGGCGAAAGGAGAGGCTGAGCTATACTCCGGCGGGTGAAAAAGCGCCTCTCAGGTCTCAGAGCATATGCACCACGATCGTAAGGGCATAGCCGAAAGTACCCGAACGGCCGGCTTGCGGGGTGAGAACTTGGAAATGACACTTCCGGAACGGTTGTATGTCGAGGTTACCAACCGCTGCAATCTCAGGTGCCGCACCTGTGTGCAGTACCGGGGTATGCCGGAAGCCCCGAGGGACCTTTCCCGCGATGAAGTCATGTGGATAGCAGATCAGGCTCCCGGCACAAAAAGCGTCGTGCTTCACGGCATAGGGGAGCCGCTTCTAAATGCCGAACTCCCACGGATCGTTCGGGGGTTAAAGGATAGAGGCCTTTATGTCCTTTTCAACTCGAACGGTCTGCTTTTAACCGCCGAATTGGCCGAAGAACTCGTCGCGTGCGGGCTGGATGAGTTCCGTGTTTCTTTTGATGCCGCAAAAGAATCGACCTACGCCACCATCCGGGGCTCGGATAAATTTTCCCGCCTGATCGAAAACCTGGCGGCGCTCATACGTCTGCGGGACAGAAGCTCTCGGGCAAAGCCCAGAGTATCGGCCTGGATGGTGGGCACAAAGGAGAATGTGCGCGAGCTGCCGGGTTTGATTCTGCTCGCTTCGCGGATCGGAATCGATGAGGTCTATCTTCAGCGCCTGGTCTTTCCCTTGGATGGTCCAGGCTATGGAGCGGCGGGAAGCGACAAGGTCATTTCCGATTCCATGGAAGAGGTGAGGGAGATTGTCGCCAGGAGCACACTTTTGAGCAGGCGTGTGAATGTCAGGCTTATGGCCTCCGGTGCGACCGCTCCGTGTGGGAGCCTCAACCGGGATTTAAGGGAAAAAGCCCCGTGGCGCCGGTGCCGGAGGCTGTGGGAAGTGGCCTATATAACTGCGTGGGGAAATCTTCTGCCTTGCTGCATCTCCCCCTTTTCCCTTCGCGATTACAATTCCCTGATTCTTGGCAACGTATTTGAACAGGGGCTGGAAAACATTTGGACAGGGGAAAAGTACCTGGCATTTCGCAGAAGGCATCAATCGTCGAACCCGCCTGAGTGCTGCCTCGGGTGCGGTGTGGAATGGAGCCTTTGAGGGGGGCGGGTGAGAACAATTGTCGTCATAGTGGCAAAGGAGCCGGTTGCCTCACGGGTAAAGACGCGGCTGTGTCCGGGTCTTAGCCCTGTCCAGGCTGCCGAGATATATACCCTCTTCATCCAGGATATGGTGGAGGAAATGTCGGGTCTTGCCCTGGCCGGGGATCCCTGTGTCACACTTGCTCTAGCCTTTAGCCCGGAAGGGGCGGGGAGTTCGTTCGAGGCAATACTGCCGGCTTCCATTCCCATCTTTCCCCAGCAGGGGGCAGGGCTTGGGGAGAGGCTTTCCCATATTTTTACCAAGCTCCACGGCGAAGGCTACGAACAGGTCCTTATCATAAACAGCGACAGTCCCGACATGCCATGCTCACTTGTCCGCAAGTCCTCAAGGCTTCTCGAGTCGCCGGGGATCGACCTGGTGCTCGGGCCATCCGCGGATGGGGGCTATTATCTCATAGGTCTCAAAAAACCGGCCCCGGGGCTTTTCCAGGATATTCCCTGGAGCACCGACCGCGTACTGGCTTTGACGCTCGAGCGCGCCCGCGAGCTGGGGCTGTCGTGCGGACTTATGGAAGCCTGGTATGACATCGATACCTGCGATGATCTCATGCTGTTTTTAGACCGAAATAATAGCAGAAAAGAGGGGCGGGGGGCGGGGGCAAGGACACTCGGGTATCTCGCAAGCAATAGGATTGAAGAGCGTTTCCGTTCGCCCCGGGAGTCATGGACAAAGGGAGATGGGACCGGAAAGGAAAGAGTGTAAAATGAATCCTTTTTCAGATACATTTGAGTTTCTTATGCGAAACCAGTGGCCCATCTACGTTTTCTGGCCGCTTCTGCTGGCGGCCGTTGCCGTGGCGGTCTACAACCTGATAGTCGACGGGAGGCAGCGCACCATAAAGGAAATATGGATGTGTTGCGCACGGATATTGATTGGAAGCATGTGGTGGCAGCAGACCCTCTGGAAGCTGCCCCCCTATTACACGGACCTTCCATCTGTTCCGAACAGCGGTCTAAAACACTGGATGATCGAAATGGTCCACAGTGCGGCTTTCAGCCTTCAAAGCAGCTTTGTGGAAAAAATCGTTCTGCCTCACTTCAACATCTTCGCGCCGATTGTTTACGGCATGGAAGTCTTTATCGCCGCGACACTGATCCTGGGGCTCTTCACGCGGGTGGGGGCCTCACTCGGGGCGCTGATGGCGATAAACCTCTGGCTGGGGCTTTACCGCTCACCTTCGGAGTGGCCCTGGACATATTTTTTCCTCATCGTGCTCCAGGTAACGTTCGCCGTATTGTCGGCGGGTCGAAGTCTAGGGTTCGATACGATTATAGCGGGGAGGATGGCGCGGCGACCCGAACCAAAAGGCATGATGGGTAGAGTAATGAGAGCGATCGTCTGAGCTTTGGGGCGGCTGCGGCGCAGCCGCCCGTCCTTTTAGCCGGGCTCAATATGAACTGTCGAATTTATTGTCAACGGTTCGCCGTAACGTTAACTTCTCAAGTTTACCCGTGACAGTCTTGGGCAGGGATTCAAGAAACAGGACAAACTTTGGCGTTTTATAGGCGGCAAGATTATCCCTGCAGTATTGGACAACTTCCTGTTCGGTAAGTTTTCCGCCAGGTTTTAGAGCTATGCATGCGACAACCTCCTCTCCCTTGACAAGGTCTTTTACGCCCACAACCTGAACTTCGGCAACCGAGGGGTGGGTGTAGAGGAGATCTTCGACCTCCCTGGGGTAGATGTTGAAACCGCCCCGTACGATCATGTCTTTGATCCTGTCCTTTATAAAACAGTAGCCGTCTTCATCGAAACAGGCCAGGTCGCCCGAATGGTACCACCCGCCCTTCATGGCCGCCTTTGTTGCGTCTTCCCTGCCCCAGTATCCTTTCATTATGTTCGGTCCCCGGATCACCAGTTCGCCGATGTCCCCGGTTTTTGCCGGCTTATCGTCAAGATCGAAGACGTCGACCTCTATTTCGGACACAATGGGTATGCCGCATGAATTCGCTTTTTGAACCGAGCGGCCCGAAAGGGGGTTCATCAGCACTACCGGTGAGGCCTCTGTGGTTCCATACCCTTCGCTCAAAGGTGTAAATTTTTCATTCCACGCCTTGAGGATAGGCTCCGGGGTCACAGCGGCTCCGGTAACACAATAGCGAAGCTTGATCTTTTTCGCATACTCATCGACCCGGGGGTGATTGACCAGGGCATGGTACATGGTCGCAACGCCGTGGAAGCATGTCGCCTTGTATTGGGCAAGAGCTTCGAGAGTGAGCGTCGGGTCAAAGCGTTTCTGCCACACGATCGTTCCCGCCGACATCCACAGTTCGCCTATGACATGGGAAAGAGCATAGGAATGGAACAGGGGAAGGGACGCAACGCCCGTATCCCTGTATGTCGTTTCCGCCCAGTCGGCGCAATGCCTTGCGTTAACCCACAAGTTTTTGTGCGTGAGCATGACTCCCTTTGGATGGCCTGTGGTGCCGGAGGTATATAGAATCGCGGCGAGATCCCCGCTACCCGCGCTCACCGGATCGAACGAGCGGGAATGCTCGTCGAGCCAGTCTTCGCACGCGATCGTATTATCTGTGGAGCCGCCATTTACAACGATCATCGTTTTTGCTTTGTTTTCAGGTTTTCCGAAGACTTTAAGGGGGGCGTCGATTACCTCGGCGGCAGTCACGATGACTGCGGGATCACAGTCTTCTATAATGTAGCCGAGCTCCTTTTCCTTGAGCATCATATTTACCGGGTTTACTATCCCTCCCATCTTCATGACGCCAAAGTAGAAAAAAATCGCCTCGGCGCAATTTGGCAGAAAAAGTGAGACTCTATCCCCTTTTTTTACTCCAAGGTCCACAAGCCCATTGGCCACCTGGTTTATCTTTTCATTGAGTTCATTGAATGTCCATTGCCCCTGTCCCTCGAAGACAAGGGCCAACTTGTCCGGATGAGCCAGTGCGGAGTTTTCGACATAGTTTGAAACGTTTGGTGATCTCATGATAGCGCATCTCCTGTGGCGTGCCGTTTTCAAGTCGATTATCACGCGGCCGGTATTGGAGCCGATAATCAACGGTGAGGTTCACAGCCAACGCTTCAAAGCTTGAGATCGAACCGGCGGCGAGTAGGTGTAAAGAGAAGAGCGGGCGAAGGAGATGAGGGCTCCAGTGAGGGCTCCAGCGTAAGCGTTGGATCAACACGTCGAAAAGAATGTGGGTCCCGCACCCCCACAGTCCGGATAGGGGGGTGGCTGTGGATTCCGGCTAATACCAAGTTGCGTTTAAGATCGGGCGGGGATAAACCCCGCCCCTACGCAGGAGAAGGACTCACGTCCTCATTTTGAACGCATTTCAAGCAGCCGGGACGGGGCCGCCATCTCCTACGGCCGCATCGATGGCCGCCTGCAAGTCCTTTATCTGGTAGGGTTTGAACAGGAAGACCTGAGGCTGCGCGGGGTGGTCCTTTCGGACAACATCGGTTTCCCTGTGGCCGGTGGCGATGACAACCGGCAGCTCGGGCCGGATAGCGCGCAGCGCAGCCATTGTTTCCCACCCGTCCATGCCCGGCATGGTGACATCGAGCACGACGCACCGGATACTTTCCGGGTCTTTACTAAATATTTCCAGCGCCCGGGTCCCGTTGTCGGCCGTCACCGTTTCATATTTCAGATGTTCCAACATCCTTTTTGCCATCGTGCGAATCTGCGGTTCATCTTCCACCAGCAATATCAGCCCGCGGGTTTTTGGGGCCGAATCCGCATTTTTGAGCGGCAAAAGCGGTTCTTCTCTAGAAACAGGCAGGAAGACCTTGAACACGCTTCCCCGGCCAAAAGAGCTCTCCACAGTTATCGCGCCATCGTAAGCCGTCACTATCCCCAACACCACGGCGAGCCCGAGGCCGCGACCGGTAAACTTGGTGGAAAAGAAAGGATCGAAAATCTTCTCGAAGGTTTCCGCGCTCATCCCCCCGCCGGTATCGGAAACCGCAATGCAGGCATAGTCTCCATCTTTTGGCTGCCAGGTGAACGGGTAGCGCGGCAATGAGGGGATTTCCGCCGCCGGTGTAACACAGACCGCGAGGGAAATATCGCCCTGCCTGTCTCCTATGGCTTCGGCGCCATTTAGCACCAGATTGCTCAGGACCTGGCGTACCCGCACCACATCGGCCTTAATAATTATATCATCAGATGTAATCTCAGCTTGAATTCGCACATTTTCGGGCACCAGCGCGTTCAGCATCGGCAAGCTTTGGCGACAAACCTTCGCAAGGTTTAATGGTGAAGGGACACCGATATCCTGGCCAAGGCAGGTGAGCATCAGGCGGCTGAGTTCGACAGCCCGCTTGGAAGCCTTCATGGCTTCACCAATGCTTGCCTGATTCTTCGAATCCAGGGGAAGATCGAGCATAGCCAGTTCGAGGTTTCCTATCACTATTCCCAGCATGTTGTTGAAATGATGGGCTATGGCGCCGCCCATTCGAGCGAGGCTCTCGGCCTTTTGCCCCTGCTGGAGCCTTTGCTGCAACTGCAAACGTTCAGCGTCGGCCCGTTTTTTTTCAGTCGTATTGAAACAGATTCCAACCAGACCGGCTATTTCACCGGAAGGCGTATAAAATGGGCATTTGCTCGTCTGAAACCAGGCATCGTTGCCTTCCGCATCCTTTATGTTCTGTTCGAAATAGAGCATCGGCTCGCCGGTCGAGATGACTTCCAGGCTTTTTTTCGAAAAGCATCCGCAACCGGTTCCGGGAAAAGGTCATAATCGGTTTTCCCGGGGATTTCGTTTTCGGGCATCCCGACCAGCGCGCCAAAGTTTTTATTGGCGGCCATGAATACCGAATCCTTGTCCTTGACATACACATAGGCCGGTATGGTGGACAGCAACACCCGCTGCAGTTCGTACTGTTCGAAAAGGGCTTTTTCCGCCTGTTTGCGGTAGGTGATGTCGCGAACGGTGGCATGGAGAAGCCGGCGGCCATGCAAAACGATCGAAGTAAGCATTATGGCGGCGTAAAAGTCGGAGCCATCGGCTTTGCGGTGGACCCAGTCGAATTTATGATGACCCTTTTGTTCGGCTGTCGCGGCCATCTCTCGGCCTTTTTCAACCGAGGACATGCCATCGGGCTGAAAAGGCGGAGAGAGCTCAAATGGACCGGTGGCGAGCAAACGGTCTTTGGGATAGCCAAAGAGCCTGATTGCGGCCGGATTACAGTCAACGAACCTGGAATCTTCGAGAAGCAGGATGGATCGGTCGAGTCTCGAAAAGACGGCGAAAGGTCTCTTCCCGTTCTCTTATTGCCTCGATCGCCTTTTTGCGCTCGGTGACGTCCAAGGCCATCGTTAGAATTCGCCTGGCGCCTCCGATGGTCACCAGTTCCGAGTTGGCCAGGCCATAGATGGTATTTCCATTCCTGGTCCCAGGCTGTTTTCGTCCAGAAGAGCACCTCACTAGAAAAGCCTCCACAAGCCCAGACCGGTCCACACCACCCAAGCCAACATCGAGGGTAGTCATTCCAAGCAACTCCCCCCTCGAAAATCCGATCACCTCGACGAACCTTTCATTTACGTCGATGAAGGCTCCATCTTCGAGCGCCGTAATGGCGGCCATGGCAGGGCCGCGCCTGAAGGCCACGGAAAACTTTTCCTCACTTTCACGCAGAGCCTGCTCCGCCTTTTTTCGCTCCGTAGTATCATTGCCCACGCAAAGGATTTCAGCGATCCGCCCATTTTCATCATAAACGGGCTTGTTGGTCCAAACGATCCAGACCCTTTCGCCGCTTCGAGTATATTTTCGGGAAATGTTGCTTGTAGAGCGGTCCGGGTTTGAAACAAGATTTTCGATCATCGATTCGGGGGTCGAAAGGGGCGTCCGCGCGGGCGGAAAAATTGTCTCGGACACATTCCTGCCCAGCAGTTCGTCCCTTAGTAGCCGAAAAAACGCAGCGCAAAATCGTTTACGTAGGTTAACTTGCCGGTGTGGTCCGTCCTAAGTATTATGCTGTTTACACCCTCAACGATTTCCCTGTATTTCTCGTCGCTCAGGCGGCCTCTTCCCGGGAGCGCTCAACATTTGCCGTCCAGCGTCGGATCAGCAGATGGAGCATGAAGGCCGTAACCAGTATGAAGCCCCATCCCTTCATCACGGAAACCCGGATCAATGTCGTGGGGTCACGCACGACCGCCTCGAGCAT
>CAWEZA010000003.1:0-18693 GCA_963813125.1 uncultured delta proteobacterium
AAGCTTAAAGATCGGTTCAGATAAATCATTCATGGCTTCAAGGCCGGGTGTGGTTATGGGCTATCTCGCATACGGACATCCTTTTCTTGACGGCAACGGACGCACCATCATGGTAATTCATACCGAGTTGGCTCAGCGTGCGGGCATAAGTATCGAATGGGCAGCGACAAGCAAGACTGAATATTTAACCGCGCTTACACAAGAGATCGAAACTCCGGGGGCGGGACATCTTGACGCATACTTGAAGCACTACTTGCGTGAAGCCGTCGGCGCTGAACACCTGGCAGGTCACCTTGCCGGCACGCGCGGGCTTGACGGTCGTTCTGATGAACCGGCCGAGGACAACAAAATCTTGGGCAAAGTCACCGACCCCGTCTTGCAAGCCCGCTACAAAGCTCAGGAAAAGCAACGAGAGGCCTATAAAAACCAGACAAAGCCCTCCCCATAAATTCAGAGGCTTCCCCGCCCTCCGGGCAGGTGCGGTAGAGAGTGGAGGGCGCGACGTTCAGGCGCTTTGCCATGTCCTCAACGGTAACCGCCGGATCGTCCGGCAGCGCCTTTGCAGCAGTGATGTCTTTCTCCGACGGGGCGGGGGGGGGGGGCCGACTCCCTTTCGTCCGCGCGCGCGGGCGGCTTGTAGTCCGGCGATCGTGCGCTCGCGGATGATTGAGCGCTCGAACTCAGCGATTGCGCCAATGATGTGAAAGACCAGCTTGCCGCCGGACGTGGTCGTATGGCTTCCGTGACCGGGCGAAAGCCGATCCACGCTGCGCCCACGCGCCCCATAGACCGCATGAGCGCCGAAATGTGGGCGGGCTATTGAGAGCTTATCGGTCAGCGGGCATGTTGCATGTATGGCGGCAGAGGCGGGCGGTGTTTTTACCGATCAAAACTCATTCTTGATTCCAACCTCTCAAAAAGCGTAAAATGAATTGAGTTTAGAGAAAGGAATCGCGCCATGTCCAAGAGTGAAAAGGAAAATTTGATCCGCCGGTATGCCGCAGGGGAAATAACATGGCATACCCTTCAGGAACTCGAATTTGACAACTACGTCGATGTGTTGGCCGGGCTCGGCGATCTTGGGCTTCGTCCACCCGTCGCGCCACTGGAAGGCCCTAATCGCGCTGCGCGCGAACGAGGCCGCGCCGCGATACGCGAAGCGTTGAGGACAACCCGATGACGCGGCGGCTTGGTCTTATTGTTACCGACGCTTCGCCTCTGATTACGCTGGCAGCCGGTGACGCTCTTGAATGCCTGACGATGCCGGGTGTTCCCGTTATCATTCCCGACATGGTGTATTTCGAAGTGACGCAAGACCTTGCCAAGACCTGCGCCGAAGACATCGTGAAGTGGGTGCGCAAGCATCACGGGCAAATTGAAATTGCCCCAACAAACGTTTTCTCCGAGTTCCAAATGTTGCTGGTCTTAAATCCCTTGACGCGGTCCAAAGGACGCGGCGAGCAAGCGGCCCTTGAAGTGTTGAACGCCGCGATTGCCGAAGACTTTGATCTTGAGGCGATACTGTTCTTCGAGGATACCGACATAAAGAAGCGGCGCTTCGTGCGCGGTTTGCCGGAAAACGTCATGGCGCTGTCAACCGGGGACCTGCTCTATGAACTGGAAGCGGCGGGCCGTATCCAATCGGCCGGCCATATTCTTGACACGGCCGTCGCGAAGGAACGCAACGTTTATGCGCAACGAATCCCACAAAGCGACGATGCAGCCCCCGCCTTGCTTCGTGAGCAACTTCGTCAGGACGGCAAAATGCAAATGCTGGAGTATTAAACAAAGCATGTTCATAGGCTATGCCCAGGTTTCCAGGGTTGACCGGAATCTTCCCTTGCAGGGCGACGCCCTCACCGAAGCGCTGAGCGAAGCCGAAGAACGGCTGGCGGATCGAACCTTCTTCACGCTCGATGCGGAACGTTGGGACGCTTTCATTGCCGCTCTCGACGCTCCCCCACGCCGTCACCCGCGCCTCGAACGGCTGTTCCGCGAACCATCCGTTTTTGACCCCGAACCGTGACAACCCCTTTACGCATAGAGAAGTTGCAGCGAACACATGCAGTCGAGGCCTTCACTCGCAGTCAACCCGAGCTTGATCGTTTTCTCATTCGTCATGCCCTGCAAGCGCAACAAATGAATGCATCGCAAACCTACGTCGGACTAGGTGACGCAACGGTCGTTGGGTACTACACGATTGTGGCGGGCGAAGTCCGGCATGCTGAAGCGCCGGAGCGTGTTGTCAAAGGCATGCCACGCCATCCGATACCGCTTCTTGTTCTGGCGCGTCTAGCGGTGCATAGCGAATGGCAAGGCCGACGCATTGGTGCGGGGCTGCTCCTGGATGCTTTGGGACGCGTTCTCCAAGTGGCGGATATTGTCGGCGTGCGTGCGCTTTGCGTTCACGCAAAAGACGATTCTTCCGCAGAGTTTTACGACCACTTCGGATTTGTGCCGTCAGTCACGGATAGACGCCACCTGTTCATGCTCATCAAGGATATCCGCGCCGCAGCAGGCGATTGAATGCGCACATTTTTTCTCTTTCCGGTTGCCCCGTCTTTTTGTCCACTTATCGCACTTCGTGACCCCGCGCAAACCCGCGCGAAACTAGGATCGTGATTTTCAAAGCGGGACAATTTACGTTAAATTGTCCAGTTATCGTATAATAGGCGATGACAACCGTGAAGAGATAGTTACTCGGTACAGTTATCACTGGAATTCGCTTCAATCTCCGGCGAACTTCTCGGTCTTGGCCTTCGCCGAATAGGCGAGTCGGTTTTTTTCATCTCCAGGGTGCGCATTAACATATGGCGAAGCATTCTAGGAAACTCCATCATGAACATATGATGCTCTTTTCTGCCTAAGCCCAGCTCTTCCATGAAGGAACCTCGCATCATTGTTTCGGAGAAGCAACTTAGCCTCCTTAGCTCACGTTCGATGGCCTCAGGGTTATCTTCCTTGACAGCCCTGTACACCTCCATAGCCATCTCGTAGAGCCAAGGCATGTCTTCGCGCACGATGCTCGCGGCCATGAGAATAGGAAACGGATCGCCTGGCTCCCCCGACATATCCATGAGTGGCTCAAACATCATCGGGCTAAAGCGGAATATTCTCCGGCGTCGCAAGGGATCGTCGTTTGCGCCAGACGTCTGAGACGCTCTGCCACACGCGAAGGGAGAGCTTTCATTTCTTCCACGATCTTCGCGATAGCAGACTCGTCTACATGTTTTTTCGGCTCAGCCTTAGCAGCACCCGATGTCAACTTCTGAAGAATCGCGACTTCATTTGACTTGAAAGATGCCACCTGAGCCTTGACCACATCGCTATCTAACTCAAGGCCTGGAACACGCCGGGCAAGTTGATTGACCAGCTTTGTCAGGGCCTCCTCACTGTCGTCCATATTCATAAACTGATAAAATGGACCGGCACTGATGCGTCCGAGCGGCACACCAAGCGCCACGCCAGTAACAGGAGTATTCAACTTACCCTTTGCTACCCCTGCCTCGAATAGAATCCATGGGCGCTCCAGGCTGCGCTCAGTAAAAAGACACACAACATCCGAAGTGGCCTGAAGCTGGATCATTAAGCGCTTATACCACTCTTCACCAAAATCAATGCCCTCAGAACCTTTTTTGTCGGTGGATCTGAATGTCTTGATCATACCGGCGCTGACGCTCTTGAGCAGCTTACTGAACGCTTCGGCAAGTTCAGCATCCCGCGCATCATGGCTGATAAAAACGAGTGGGGTTGCTCCAACTGACAAAAGTTCGGTATCCGGCGAGATTTTCGACTTCTCCGGTTCACTCATAATTCCCCCCCATCACCTTCATTTCGTGACGCACATCCCTTAGAAGAAGAATTCTTTATTCTTGAACAGTTTTTTTGACATAACTAGACAAAAAGCTGGGATTTGTCCAGTTAATTGCTTCCCCCTCTCCCGCTGGCACTGTGCCGCATGGAACACGAGACCCTTTAGGGGCGATGCGGTTCCGCCACAGCTAGCGCATCCAAAGCTGCGCAGATGAGAGGCTGGTATCGGGCACGTATCGCCACATGCGCAGGGCAAAGGGTATGCGTACATATCATGCCTACATATCGCAGCCAAAGATCGCGCAAAAGAAGCTGCGACTCTCGGAATTTAACGGGCCGCCCGGTTTTTCTGCAGCTCATGCTCCTGCCGATCGCCGGAACGGCGGTTTCATTTATCCAATTTATTTAGTATGAAAGCCCCTACAGACTCTGCTTCAAAGGCGGCGATTTGACTCTGCCGCGGTACGGTTATCTGGAATCGCTGATTGCGATTACGAAGGGGGATACGTTTTGGCTTCTTCACTTCATGGCCTGAAAGAGCTCATGCTGGGGTGCTATCCCGATGCGTCGGAGCTCAATTTCATTGTCTCCTCCGAAAGGGGGAAAGGCTTTGTTCAAAATTATGCCCACCGGGAGGTCGGGGGGCTTCTGCCCTCATTCAGGAGCTTCGATGAATACAAGGCGGAAGTCCTTGCCGAGCGCTCCGGGCTCCGGAAGATAGAGCGTAAAGATGAACTCGTAGCTCTTACGCTCTACCTCCTCGAGCACAGCCCCAAGCATCGGGAGGATGCCGGTTTTGCCGCATTCAACATGCTTCCGGCCATCCGCTACGCGTGCATGTTTTCTCTCGAACGCGAGCAGATGCAAAATCTAAGAGGCATTCGGGCCGAGCAGATCGCCAAGATCGACGAACTCTTCGATGTTACGGAGAAGTTCGATAGATTCCTTGAGGCGGAGGGTTTGTTCATGCCGCTTCTCCGGGAACACGAATTTGCCGGGCATATCCCCGGCGAAAAAGACTTTTTCATCAACCTGCCTCTTTTTACCCCGGCGACCGAAACGTTTTTCAAAAGGCTCCCACCGGAAAGAAAGCTTGTGGACATGCCGGCCTATGCCGATGCGTTCCGTGAGTCGAAGCCTGACTACGCTTCATCGCTTCATTTGCTCGAAAAAGCCGGTATTGCCGCGGGCAAAAGCGCCAAGCCCGGCCTTTTTTTTCATGAACTGCAGGGCAAACCCACCCTTGCCTCGCACATCAGAAAAGAGATCGGTTCATTTCTCCAAGGGGGCCAAAAAGGCGGCCAGCTGGTTATCCTTCTTCTCGATGAAGCGCTTTCGTTCTATTTATGGCAGACGGTGTTTAAAGCTCTGGGGGGGCTCGTCAACTTTTCCGTCGGCCTTCCTCTCGCCGTCACGGCTGCGGGCGCAAGAGTCTCCCGGTTTATAGAGGCAAAAAAGGGCGAGCGCACAAGTGAGGACTTTTCCAGGTTCAGAAGGGGCCTTGCCCATGAACTGATCCAGCATAGAAACGAGTACGTACGCGAAGAACTCTACGCCCTCGAAGCCGCAATCGATTTTGTAGACGGCCTGGAGCGGCACCACGAACCTCTCGGAGACGCATTCGGCCAGGTGGCCGGCCTTCTTCTGCAGCAACAGCAGTTCTTTCTAAAAGGCGACAGGAGCGCTCCGGTGCAGGTAGTCGGCCTTGGGGAGGCCACAGGCGTTCCTTTCGAACGAGGCATGGTGCTCCCTTTAAACGGCGACGCGTTTCCTTCCAAAATCTACAATGGACCGTTTCTAAACTTCGTCCACACCCCTCAGATCCGGGATGCGCACATGGAGATGGAAGACCTTGGACTGCGCCAGTTCATGTCCTTCGGGCAAAACATCGACCTGGTCTCCGTCTTCGATGAAGCAAGAGGTATGGCCCCGAGCTTTTTCTTTACCTTCCTCAAAAACGAATTTGGCGGCAGCATCACCCGGTGCGCCGCGCCCATGATTCCGGCAAGATCGCGAGACGCTGTGCCGTTTGTGGAAAACGATACCACGACCAGGGAAAAGATTCTTGCCCACAGTTTCTCCTTTAGCTCCCTCAGCCATCTTCTGACGTGCCCCTTTTGCTTTTACTTCGCCGACATCGAACGGCTGCCCACCCCCGACGTCATGGAAGATGAGCAGAATATCAACCTGATCCTCGGAAGCTTCGTTCACGAGTTTTTCAACCGGCTCACAGAGGAGGCAAATCCCCGGGAGGTCTGGAAGAATGTTTTCAAGAAGGTTTGGGACAAAAACCCCGGCATCGCGCAGTTAAAAGGAAGAGGCCTTTTCAGGCTCATACTTTTCGGGCAGCTTGAAGCACTCTCGGAGCACGAAAACGAGGAAGAGCGGCTCCTGCTTTTCGGGGGCGGAAGGCGATCGGCTGAAAAAAAGCTTGAGGCCTGCTTCGGGGATGGGGGCCGGTTCAAGCTGAACGGCCGGCTGGATGGAGTCGTGGAGGCAAGCGGGGCATGGATCATCCTCGACTACAAATACAAGAGCAGCCAGCCCATCGGCAGAAAGTCCCTCATCGAGGCGCTGGCCAATGAAAACGCGGTCGACCCGAGGCTTCAGATCGGACTCTACGCCTACCTGCTGGCGCAAAACAGGAAGATTGCGCTCGAAACCATCAGGGGATACTTTGTCTACATAAGGGAGGACGATCCGGCAAAGAGGTTCCAAGCCCTGGAAGAGCCCGAGATCTCGCAGGTGGGAAAAACCATGGGGGCGCTTAGCGGGAGAATCGAGCAGATACTTTCCCTGGAGCGGTTCGAGCCAAACTACAAGTCTTCGGGCTGCAGGTTTTGCCTCTATAAATCGCTGTGCAAGGTCGAAAATTTCTACAGGGCGTCCCAGGGGAGAAGCTGAAGATGCAAAGCGAAATTTTAAGAGCTTCGGCAGGCTCGGGCAAGACCTATTGCCTGACCGAAAGAATTAACGGACTGATCCAGGACACTAAGCCCTTCATCATAGCGTTGACCTTTACCAGGGCGGCCACCGCCGAAATGCGAAAACGGCTCCTCGACTGGGTCGACCAGTCTCCAATCGGCTACCCGGAAAAACTCGAGCAGATTATGCGGTCAGGCAGGGTCCACTTCGCGACCTTCGACTCCTTTTTCTACCAGCTCCTTGCCGCCCAGGGGGACCCCGTCCAGATTGCGGATGAAAAGGAAACAATGATCATAAAGGAGGAGAGCCGGAAGGCCTTTTTCGATGACATCCATAAAACCGACCAGGTGGAAAAAATTATCATCGCAAGCAAGCTGCTCGGAGGGTCCATCGAGAATCTTTCCGATAAGCTCACCGACGACGGCGCGCAGCGATTTTTGAGAAACGATCGGTCGCTCGCCAGGTTCCTGGCGACGGTCATCGAGACCGCAAAGCTCAAAACCGAGATAAGGCAGCTTCAGAGCAGTCTGAAGGGATATTTCGATCCCGACCTTCCCGCCCGCATCAAGACCAACATCCTTGGCCTTGCGGATGTGGAGATTCAAAAGCTGGTCGAAAGAGCGCCATTCCTCCAACCAGACCTTGCGAACTGGAAATGGCTGGGGACAAAAATCGTATGGCATTCATCTCCCTATGCTGACATAAACCGTATTTTCATGAAGTTGAGGGATAAGCTGGCGGACTACCTGATCAATAGAGCCCTTCTCCGGGAGCTTACCCTAACGCAGATGTTCGACGTCTACCAGGTTGCTTCGGCCGGGGTGAAGCGCAGGGAGCGCAAGATTTTTTTTAGAGATGTTCTGGACAAGCTCATCGCTCTCGACGGAACCGGTAACATTGAGAGAACCGAAGTCATGGGCCTCTACTTCGAGCTTGGCCTCGATAGAGTTCAGCACTTGATGATCGATGAGTTCCAGGACACGAGCGCGGACAACATGGCTCTCGTCCTGCCCCTGGTCGAGGAGGTCCTCTCCGAGGTGGGAGCCGACGGCCGGGGGGAGCGTTCGCTTTTCCTCGTGGGGGACTGGAAACAGATGATTTACGCCTGGAGGGGAGCGGACCGGGAGGCGCTGGAAAACGGCCTTTCGCCGTACACAGGCGCTCAGCTGCGGCAGAACTTTTTGCCCTGCAACTGGAGAAGTACGCCTCTTTTGATCGATTTTTTCAATAAAGTCGTATCGGAAATATTTTCGGGGGACGAAAAATACGAACGTCAGGAGCCGCCTCCCGGCAAACCCGCCGGAGGCGTCTCGGAAATAAATCTTTTTCGGGTCAAAATGGAAAATCAGCAGAGGGACCCGTTCTACGACCGCATGGTGGAAGCGGTTCTTATGAAAAAGCTCGAGTGGGGATGCGACTACTCCGACATGACTCTCCTTTTCAGGACAAACTCCGAAAAGGAAGCGATGGCCCAGGCGCTTTCCGAGGCGGGTATCGGTTTTGCCGAGGTGAAAGGAAGGCAAATCCTGGCCTCCGAAGATGGGGTGGCGGTCTTTTCTTTGCTGACGGCCCTCTTCGACCCGAAGGGAAGCGGCTATGGGCAAAAGGCCCTCGAGATCAGCGCCAAAGATGAGCCGCTCCTGCGCATGGCCAGGGACAGGGAGACGATTCTTAGCCATTACGGTTTGCCTCATGGGCTAAAACCGGTTTCAGACATCCTCGAGCGGTGCAGGGGGATCATCCCGGACGCAGTCCTCGAAGCGTATGAGGAAGAGGCGGAGATCTTTTTCAAGGCGGGCGGTGGCGATGCAAAAGAATTTCTCTCCTATCTCTTCAAGGTTAGAAGCAAGGTGTCCGTCCCCGAACCTGCTCATTCGAACCGGGTCAAACTGGCCACGATTCATGGCACCAAGGGACTCGAGTTTCCACACGTCTTTTTGCTCTGGATCGAGCGAAACAAGCCCTTCCCCTTCTTTGTCGACGATATCGGGTCGTGTCTATCCTTTAACGGTAAGGAGACGGAGTTCTGGCAAAAATACGGTTCGCCCGCATCCGTTCAAATTCTTGAAGCGCAGACCTCGGAGCGTGAAAAGATCGAGCGTGAAAAGGCCAATATCCTTTATGTCGCCCTGACGCGGGCCACCAGCACGATCAGCATCTTTGTGAAGGAGCCTTCTAAAAACAAGGATGAGGAGACTGGAGATGAGGTTACCCAAAAGCTGATTTCTATTGCGGAAAATGGAAACTTTGACGCTCAGTGCGCGAAAGACGGCGACCGCACCAGCTGGCGGAAGGACTATGGTAGCGTCGAAGACAGGGCGGAGAAAAAGATCACGGAAATTGGCCCCGTGACGCTACCTGTTATCGAAGGCATGGAGATGCCCGGTGTCGTGGTGGACCGGACCCTTATCGCATCGAGCGTAAGAGAGGGGATCGAGAGGGGGGAAAGGGTTCACGGCTTCCTGGCCATGCTGCGGGAGGATTCAACCTGTCCTGAAAATCATGCTCTTTCGGAGGAAGAACTCGATGCGGTCTCGTCTTTTCTAAAGGATGAAAAGGTCTCCGGGATTGTTTTTAGAAAAGGGAAACTATACGTCGAACAACCGCTGTCCAACCGGGAACTCTACGGTGTGGTAGACCGGATGATCATCGAAGACGATCGGATTACGCTCATCGACTTCAAGACCGGGGCCACAGATGAACTCCTCGATTCTTACCGCGAACAGCTGAGACGCTACGGCGCCATCCTCAGTCCCTGTATCCAGGCAGGGACATGGAAATGTACCTGCTGTTCGTGGACGGAGAAGAAAAGGTCGAACGAGTCGCTTTTGAACGACCGGGGGCTGTACAGGACAGGATAAACCGTCAGCAAATTGGCTGACAATGTAATTCCTTAACGGCAGGCCGGGATCGCCTTCAGTCCGAAAGCATCTTGAGGATGTGCTTGGCAAGCCGCTCGTTTACCTCCCGATGGCGGGGAACGGGCTGGCTCATCTTGCTGACGGGGTTCTGGTACCAGTCGTGATTTGCGCCGTGGCGGATAAGCCGGCACCCGAGGGCTTCGATGGCCCGTACCAGGTCGGTTCTTTTCATCGATCAAACGGCCATGTCTTCATGGGTCCTGACAAACGGGATATTCCGGCTTTCCACTTCCCCGAGGATGTCTTTGAGGTTTTCCCGAAGCTCATCGAGGCTTGCGCCCTGGGTCATGTACTCGGGAAAGGATTCCATGTATCCGATCCACAGCCCGTCTTCTTCCTGCCAGTAGACAATTCTAACAGTGCGCATCGTTTGGTCTCCTTAATCGACGAAAGGATTTTACCATGAGCCTCGAACTTGTCAACGCATGCAATGAGGAGCGGCGAAGGGACACTTTCTGCGAGCCTTGCGCAAGGTGCGACGCAGACCCGGTCTACAGGTTCAACTCATCCCGGGTACGGGCCAGGAAGACCACTTAATTACTGGCTACACGCTAAACGGGCTCTACTACTACGATCTTGCCGAGAAGATGCCCCTGAGAGAAAACGAAGATTGGGCATTTTTCCCGTTTCTATTGCCGTTTCTGGTTGCCGTTTGGCCAATGAATCCCTCTATGATATCTTGCTCGCGGTGGGCATCACGGCATACTGGTGGATGTTGGCATGCCTGAATCCAGGTCTCCGCAAATGACGCCGTAAGATGCATATCTGACTATGGAGCTACGCGAGATCGGCGAACCGGATGAACCGTTAAAGCTATCGACCCATCCGACCAGGTGCCGGCGCCTATTCAGGAAGCTTTTATTTGACCGAGGTGTTAATTTGAGATCCGGTAAATCTACCCGTGCGAATATGGCTGCTGCTTGATGCCGGGAAGGAGCGTACTGTGCCTGCAATAACTAGTGTCCATCCGATCCCGTTATGGAATTTTCCCTCGATGTTCAGCGCTTGACGGTCAAGCCTGCAATAAAGGGGATCATGATCTGTAAAGTGCTGGAGGTAATGCGCAAGAGCAGGAAGGTGCTCGCTATTATGCGCAGCCGCTTCGAGGCCTGTGGCAGCGAATGTCCCGACATACCTCCATGCGCCGCAAAGCTCTACGGGCAGGCGAAGGTCATACGGGACAATTTGGCAGCCGTGCTTGAATTAGCCAAGGATGTTGTGATTTTGGCGCCTTTTCGGAAAAAGATCAGGGAAAGTCTGGAAGAATGGGATGAATTTGCGACTGATTGTGCGACAGTTTCCGATCCCGAAATCCGCGAGTTGCTTGTCAAGATAGCCAATGTTATATGAAGTCAAACAATCCCCGCCTTTCTAAGTCAGATTGACTTCGTTCTGAAAAAATACGAACGCAGCAGAAAATATGGGGTAATGCCTTCAATTAACCATTTTTTCAGTCGCTTCGAGGAAAGACGGCTCCTTTCTCCTGCATGTATAGGTTAGGAATCACTACGCCTTTTCCTGATTTCTTCTTCAAGTTTGGAAGCAAGCCGCCCATGACGCAACCGGGCGAAAACGCACCGCACCGGAAGACTATAACCCATGTCCGAGGCTTGCGAGTTTGATAATGCTGATTCCGGCGGCAAGACAACTTGCCATGAGACAGACACGTGATATTCATCCGGCTGTTGGTCGCCGTTCTCATCCAAGAAGATGCCGTTCCCTGGTTGTACGGTAGGATCAAAAATCTCACCGAGCGCCCTAAGTCCTTGCCTATTTACATAAGCAAGTACTTTCTGCCCAGCAGTCGAACCTTCCAGGTTAGCACCGCCACGTTCGTAACCGTATATTGCAATTACAGCTTTGTCGAAAACGTTCTGATATGCCCCAGGTGCTTATGTTTCTTTTGTGTTGAATGACCTGCCTACACATCATTGTCGCAGGGCGGCTCAACCTTTTCAGACGACGCGCCCACAATACCACATTCTTTTTTTGCTGCCTTCATTCGAGAAATAGCCTCATCGAGTGTAAGACAGCCCAACCATTCCTCACGCTCTTTTGTGTAATCGCCTTGACCTGTCGAGAATTGATTGAGAAACCGAAGCGTGCTAACAACTCCCATGCTTTCAAACAGGATTTCAGTGGCCCGACGATTTATTTCAGATATGGATTTTGCTTCTATGTTCATCTGTCAAGCTCCATAACCAGTTCCACCGGGGAGACTACCTTTACGGCGAGTCCTCTTAAGCCCTTGGCTTTTCTCAACAGCCTGTCATCACAGGTACAAAAGTAATCAGCGTTTACAACCCATGCACAAGCCAAGTGCAATGAATCAAATGGTTTCAGGCCTTACCCCCTCCCCTCGATGAAGGGTTGTGTGCACTACAGCGCCGATCGGGTCGGCAGTTTTTAGGGTGTCCGGATCGAAGAGTGCTCATCATGATGCCGTCTATAATAGCTAATCTCTTCGGACAGTTCTTCATAATTTCGTTTATAATAGCGGTGGTCCTGGATTAGCAAAATGAGGCGATTCAGGGCGAAGAACGAGGTTGCGGCCTTGATGATTAAGACCGCCATATAGAATATCACATCCACCAAAGAGCGCGAATTTTGCTCGTAAAGGGAGCTGTATAGACTGAATCCACAATAAAAAAAAGGATAATGAGCGCTAATTGGTCTTTTTCTTCCGATGTGGAATGTAACTTTGTCCTTTTCTCCATTTCTTTAGTCTCCGGATGGCATTTGATTTATTTGCTGAAAAAACCAATCGGGAACTGGTGGCTATGACGGGGATGTACAAGAGGCGATAAAAATCTAAAACCGCAAGCATGAGCCGCAAGCATAGGCGTTTGCGGCTCGTGTAAACTCAATCGGGGCGATAGGATTTGAACCTACGGCCCCCTGCTCCCAAGGCAGGTGCGCTACCAGGCTGCGCTACGCCCCGATAAGAAGTGATCTTAATAGCACGTGTGGCGCACAAAAACAAGTCCGGGTCGAAGGCGATCAGGTGTATTTGGTTCAGCCTTGATCTTGATGTAAGCCCGTCGAGTTACGGCCTGTTCCAGATCTTGGGATAGGATTGAGGTGCAGGCTTCCAGCCGCTATCAAGACAGGTCGCGGCTGGAAGCCGCTCCTACCACAACACAATCGATACAAAGACGAGGAATTCCCGGCAGAACCAATTTACCGTGTAATGCCCTGTGCGGCTATTCAACGGAAGGCCCGTGGCGCAACTTTACCGCGTAAAGCTCGGCGCATGCGGTATCCACGAGATCCTGAGCGCCGGCAGCGCTCTCGTCCATTGCGCCAACGCCGATGGCTGTCGTGATGATGGTGGCGGTGTTGCCTTCCCGGTATGGAGACTTTCTCATGGTCGAGGAGATATAGGGGATCACCTCGCGCGCCTCCTCTTCGGGTACGCCCGGAAGCACGATAAGGAATTCATCGCTTCCGTACCTGCCCATAAAGCAGCGATCCTCCGGAAGAATGTCTTCCAGAAGGCGGGCCGCGTGCTTTAGCACTTCCATTCCGCTGCCGGACTCATCCCAATCCTGAACGAAGTTCAAGTCCACCACGAGCACCGAAAGAGCGCTTTCCGAGCGGCGAGCCTTTCTGAACTCCTTTTCCAGGATCGTGTGAATCTGGAAAAAATTCATGAACCCCGTCAGCTGGTCCCTTACCGCGAAGTCGCGCACCTTTTCATAGGTGAGGCAGTTGTCCATCGAAAGCGAAATATTTATTCCCAGCTGTTCGAGCAGATCGGTGCCGTCCTCCGGGTCGTATCTTCCGGGGTCGGGGCTTCCGAGCAGAAGAGCGCCGAAGACTATGTCGCCAATCTTCATGGGTATGAGCGCCCCGGAGCGCAGCGTGTTCCCGCTCTCAGAGAGCATCGGGGGATAGCCGTTTCTTTCCGAGGCGAAAAGTATGGGCTTTAGCGCAGGCCCGAAAAGCGCCTGGGCAGCATCGCTTTCCAGGGGAGAAATCCAGGTGTTGGGCGCCGTTTCTCGGCTCATCGGCGGCTCGCCCTGGAAAAACCTTTCCAGGACTTCGGGGTGCGAGAGGAACAACACCAAAAGACCCGTCTGGAACCGCTCCTTTATTTCCCTTAGCAGTTCGTCTACAAGACGCTCCATGTCGCGCGTCCGGAAAAGAACCCGCTCGATTGCCGCAAAATGCCTCCAGATTTTTTCGTTTTCCAGGGCATTGGAAAGCACCGAGGCAAGTTCTTTGCGCAGCGCATCGTTTTCCTGCAGGAGTTCCTGGACGTCCGGGCCGCCGTCATCGACCGCGCCGGTTGACGCAGAATCTTTAGCGGCTCCTTTTGGCGCCTTTTTCTTCACACCGCGTCTGGACTTGGAATTCAATACTCAAGACTCGCTTTCGGAAAATAGCGGCGGCTTCCGGCCGAGTTCGATCAGCGTCAGCGCCTCGTCAACAGCCCCAACAGGGGTACTTGCGATTATAACCCCCGGGATTTGGAAGCTAGGTTGAAGCGCCACGACCCCTTTGCCGATTTTCAGCGCCAGGGCTATCTCCGATAGAGTCCCGTAGCCGCCCCCTATGGCAATCAGGACATCGGCGGTGTGGACTATGATCGAGTTGCGCCCCGGCCCCATGTTGGTGGCAATCGGAAAATCGATGAACTCGTTTGCATCCCCCGTCCTCGGGCCCGGAAGAATTCCCAGCGTAATGCCGCCGATCTCCTTGGCCCCGCGGGCCGCCTCGGTCATAACGCCGCCAAGACCGCCGCACACAAGGACCGCGCCCTTGCGTGCGATCTCACGGCCGACCTCCTCGGCAATCGCCGTCAACTCGGGCTGCCTGATCCCGCGCCCTATCACCCCAATAATCGGACTGCCGATCTCTATTCTTTCCATCCCCATTTCCCCACAAGGTTTACGAACCTGACCCCGCCCAGATTTGTCTTTTTGACCCCTTCGGCCCCCCGGCTGACCAGAATGAGTTCCTGGGCAGTCCGGTCGCCGACCGGAACTATGAGCTTGCCGCCCGTCGCAAGCTGCTCGATGAGCGGCTGAGGAATCACAGGAGTTCCCGCCGTGACGATGATCCCATCGAAGGGCGCATCGTCGGGCCAACCCAGAGAGCCGTCCCCAACCCTTATTATGACGTTGTCGTAGCCGAGCTTTCGGAGTACCGAATTCGCCCGGTAGCCAAGCTCGGGATATCGCTCTATCGAAAAAACCCTGTCAGCCAGTTCGGCAAGCACCGCCGTCTGGTAACCGGAACCCGTTCCAATTTCCAGGACCTTCTCCGAGCCTTTGAGTTCGAGGCTCTCGGTCATGAGCCCCACAATGTAAGGCTGGGAAATGGTCTGATTTTCCGCAATAGGCAGAGGGTGGTCACTGTAAGCCTGGTCGCTCAGCGCTTCATCTACGAAAAGATGCCTTGGCACCTTCCGCATGGCCTCGAGAACCCGCTCATCGTGAACGCCACGAGCCATTACCTGGACGTCCACCATCCGTTCACGAGCCTTCCTGAAATTCACCATACACTTATTTCCATCTAAGCGAACGCCCCCCGAAACCCCAGCCTGACATCCCCACCGAACATATCGGTACTATAAGACTTTTTCCAATATTCAAAAAGATAAAGCAAGAAGAGAATTTAAACTCGCCGTGATTAACCCCTTAGAGCAGGTTTGCCCACGAGCAATACTCGCGATGAAGCCCCCCAGGCTCACGACTTTCCCCGAGTGAAACGCGACGAAGAATTCGCCTGAACCACGCGCCAAAGGCATGCCGTTTGCCGCCCGCGACAACCCAGGGGCAGATCTGTTCCATCTCCGACTGGGCACCCAGCAGGGGGAAGACCTGCGTCCCGGCATACAGGAATGCCAGATTGTCCTTCCAGGACGAATCGTAGTTCAAAAAAAAGCGCTCATCGAGATCTTCGAAAATTTTCCGGAATACCCCGGGTATGTGGTTTTCATTAACAGGGCGAAGTCCAAAAAGCGCTTTTTTCGGATACTCCCCGCAAATTATGCGGGCCGCGTTCTCACGCTCCGCCCCCTGCCCTTCCGATAGGGAATCGTTGAAAATGCCAAGCCCCCTGAAGGGAATACCCGCCGCGGCCGACTCACCCATGGCGAGTCCAAGACTTGGCGCCCTTCTATGGGGCGTGTCGTCCCAAAAAAGGATCAGAGGACTCTCGACATTAGCCGATACGAACCGGAACAGGGCGGCGAGGTAGCCCATGTCCGCCTTCCTTCTCGAAGAGATGAAAAACTTGTCGATCCAGGGCAGAACGAGCGAGTCGATCGCACCGGAGTCGAGCATCCGCTGCCCCAGGCTTACAAGCGAAAAGAGCAGGATAAGCCCCTCGGCCCATGACTTGCGCGCGGAGTCTATCCATGCCGAGATCTGAGCGGGCGATATTCTCTGGTGAAGCGCAAGAGCCCCCGGCCATTCACGTTTGTCTCGACCGGCCCCGCACGGTTGTTCACCCCCGGGGGATTTCGTTCCCATAAAGGTGCGCCAAAAGGGCTCGGCCGCAATCGACGAGTTTTCAACCGCACGGGCAAATTGAGGGGCGAACAGCCTTTCGACTCTCATAGAGCAAAGCTCCATCGCCGAAGGGAGGTCGAAGGATTTTCGAATTCTTGCGGCCTCCTTCATTAGGGCATGGTCAAAACTTTCCGGTGAGCCGTAAAACCCGGCGAGCGGGTCATCGAACCCCCACCCGCCGGCAGCGCCAAGCGTAGCGTTGTGCCAGCTGAGCACCACCCGGCCCGTCCTCCCGCTCACCTCGCGGGCAAGTCGCCTGATTTCCATAAGCTCGGCTGCCTGGGTAAAAACGAGCCTTTCCCAAAAAGCAATTTTTCGGCTTCCCGCACCCCCCCAGTACAGGTGCTTCATTACGGGGGAAAAGCAGGGGGGAAAGGCCGCGGCCGCGGCCGTTACCGCCCTTCCATGAATCCTCCAGGCGGGCTCGATGCGCCCTCCACGCCCGCCTGACCTTACCAGGGGAGAAAGGTCGCCAAGCGTCGTATCCAAAGCGGGATCATCAAAGGAGTGAAGCCGTTTTTTAAGGAGCCTCCATCTTATCCTGAGCGCGCGGGAAGGTGCGGCAACGCCCGGGAATACCCTTTTCGGATCGAGGCTGTGCACGAAGGGGTGCAGGGGAAACCTTTTTTCGAAAAGCCAGGCCAGAAGCCCCCGGTCCATCCTGGACGCAAGGCGGAGGAAAAACCTCCGGGCCTCGGGATCATTGAGGGGTGTCGGGTCGGATGCAACCAGTTCGCAGAAGAGTTGAAGGAGTTGTTCCGGAATGTTTCCGATTGGCGCCCGGGACAGTTTCCGAACTGGAGCCTCGAACATTTCTCTTATCTCTGTGGACGCAATATTTTAATGGACCGGCAAAGAAAAATCCTCCAGGCCCAAACAGAGGGGACCGGGAGGACTTTTGATCTTCCGCAAACTTTAACGGAAATATTTTTTCAGGACTTTTTCCCGGCTTTTTTAAGCAACTTCAACGCCTTCTCCGTGTCCATAACAGGAAAGACTTCAGCCACGCCAAGATCGCTCCAGCCAAACACGGACGCCGCAAGATGGGCATCGTCGTCTGCTTCGAACAGCCTGAACACCCTGTGGCCGGAAACATCGAACCACTCGCCAATTACTTTTACTCCAGCCGCTTTTTCCGGCCCCATTCCACGCTCAATGACCAGGTTTCTGTCCTCGGGAGAGTAACTGAATATTGCCATGAAAAGCATATCGGCTCCTTTCGTATCGGTTAATGAACACGGTATCGCGCGGAAAATCCGCGCTATTGGCATTATAGAAGGAGGCAAAGCCAAAACGCAAGCCATTTGATCCGGCCCGGGGGAAGCCGTCCCTTTCTCAGTCTTCCATCAAACCAGCCCGCAACGCACCCCGCACGAGCGTTTCGACCCGCAGCGCCTCGCCCAGGTTCCCACGCTTGCGGCACCCGTTGCAGTAGACCCTTTGCTTTTCGCCCAGGACCCTTTCAGCAGCACTCATCTGATCGGGGTCAAGCCGCCCCGAGCGGATCGCTTTGACGATGGCCTCGATACGGTATCTGTCAAGACTCTCAACAGTTGCCGAGAGCTGATCCGCATGGCCGCCGCGCTTTACGACAAGCGGGCGGTCGACAAGGCCCAAGGGGTAACGGCACCCGATTCTCAGCCAAAGATCGTAGTCTTCACAGGCAGGTAGGGTTTCGTCGAAAAGCCCCGCAAAATCGAAAAGACTCCGGTGGACCATCACGGCCGAAGGGCTCACGAGACACCTTTCGAGCAGCAGGGGAAAACAGTGCCCGCTTGGCTTTTTGTGATATTTTTTAGGATTTAACCGTTTTCCGTTCCTTATCCAGACCTCTTCTATCTGGCAGACGAGAAAGTCGGGGTTAGCGGCAAAAAAGCGCATCTGTTCGCAGAGTTTTTCCGGTAGCCAAAGATCGTCCGAATCGAGAAACGCGACCCATTCGCCCCGAGATATCGAGATGCCCAGATTTCTCGCAGCACTCACCCCTGAGTGGACGCACCTGACATACTCGATCTTGCCGGAAAGCGGCGCCAGCAGTTCGGCCGTATCATCTGTCGAACCGTCGTCGACAACAATGATCTCGACCTTCTCACTCCACCCCTTTTGCCCCAGAACCGAGCACACCGCCTCCACAAGAAGGGTTGCCCGGTTAAATGTCGGAATTATTACGCTGATCATCGCATTTCAGGAAAAAATCGGCTCGAAACCATGGTCGAATCAAGCTTATTGACACAGAGGCCCAAATCCATTACTCAAACGGTTTGTTTGAATATCAGGCGAACAATAAGCGGACCACCCGCTTACCTTCAATATTACCTCAATATTTTCCTGGAGAATCGATGTTTTCTAAGAACACTCTTTCCAGACGGAATTTTTTGATTCTGGCCGGTGCGGCCGGAGCCGGACTGGTGGAGGGATGCTCCAAGTCGAGCAGGCCCGTGGAGTCGGTGGAAACGATGGAATACGCCGCCACACCAATCGAGATCCTCGAGCGGCAGCACGGAGTCAACCGG
>CAWEZA010000004.1:0-56790 GCA_963813125.1 uncultured delta proteobacterium
TCAAAGGCTTTTCTCATTAGAGGAACGCCTATGTCGGTCGGGCCAAAGCCTCCAGCGTTACGAACGGCTTCTTCGACTGCTTTAAATCCAGCAAATACAGCCTCATCGAGATCTCCACGCGCGAGCGCAAGCCATACCTTGTCGGCAATTGAGAGGTGCAGTAACGTCTTAGGGAACGCCGCCGCCTCGCGGTACCTCTGAAAATCCAGGTTAGTTGCGATTGCAGCACCACGTCGGCTTAGAACGGCCCCCTCCTTGGCTTCAAGAATGAGCATATTTATATAAAGCCATTGCCAGGCCTCAGCTAGGGCAATATCAACTTCCTCTTTTTTGTCTTGAGGATACCCTGGTTGATGTAGTTGTAGTTGCGGAGGATAACGAATAGCAGCTTTAAATAAATTACCTGCTACCGCATTCCGATCAAACATTTGGCTGTTTAAACGTGTCGTGCCCATTCTTTTGTCTATAATAGATTGCTCCTTAAGGTGAGCCTGTACAAGCTTTAATGAGCTACAAGCCAATTCCTCCGGGGGCAACGCTAATAAAACCTCAACGTCTGGAATAAGCGTCAAAAGGGTTTCCATTTAGGTCAATTACCTCCACAATCTCTCAAACCCTGCCGGATTGGCAGCCGTGTAAATGACGGTGTGCTGAATGTTCCTGTGTCCTAGTGTTGCATCCCTTAAATTCAATGATATATAATCAGGCCGCACAGGGCTTCCCCTTGTAGGTCCACTTGAAGGGCGCCGCCCCTTCCTCATTGTAGCGTTTAGGGGGGTAAGCTCAAAGCCGCTAAAATTCCGTGGCAGCGGTAGCTCTTTCGACTTTTCGCCGGCGCTCGTTTCAGGTCCCCTGGTCCACCTGGCCGCCTGGTCATATCGGCCCCGTTTCACCCTTTGATTTACATAACGTCACAAGGTGGCCCCTGGCCGCCCTCCCCTTTCCGGGCGGCCTTTCCCCGTTTCAGGGAATTCCCGCGTTATGAAAAATCCATGGCGACGCCAAAATGAAATCTTGCGAATGCTCGCCCGAGTTTCGATTTTCTCCGCTGGCCCGAGAATAAATCTTCACAGAATGATCCCCGGCAGCGTCGTTGTCGGGTTCCGGACCAACAGGGCTCAAGTTCCTGCCCGGCGGTAGCCCGCCTGTTGTCCACGCAACCCCCGAATCCTTGTCCCGGTCATCCTTCATGCCGGGAACTTTCGGCCCATTTTCCAGTTAATGCGCAGTTGAACGGGCTTTTTGGGAATCGGCCTGGGATGATTCCCGCAAGTTCGGACTTTGCACTTTTTGCAAAGCTCCCGGCCCATCCTGATTTCACGCTTGGGGCACCAAAGATAATCAGTCATGGTATATATCGAAGATGCTCCCTAACACAAGCATCATCCCAGCTCTTGTTCCTCATCTCCACAGCCGTTCAAACCTGGCCGGATTTGCCGCCGTGTAGATGACGGTGTGCCGAATATCCTTGTGCCCTAATAATCTTGGATAAGCCGCGTGTCCGCGCCCTGGTCGGCCACGCATCTAGGTTTTGCCCATGTTTTTGGAGAGCCACCAGTGGTTCTGGGTGTCTGACTCAATGCCGCATCTCCGAAACATCCTGTGTCGCGAGAAGAGTGAAATCGTCTTTGCCTCCCGCAATTCTTCGACCTTTTGCGCCAACCGCTCGAAGACGGGCGAGTGACAACCGCGAGGAGGCAAACAGCCGGAGGAACGGGGTCAAGCCTCCGCTTGACTGGTAAAAATAATAAATGTAAATCTGAAAGCAACAGGCTTGCGTGAGCGGTACGGCCAACGATCGGCAGGGTAAACAAAAAACCCTCGGCCCCATCTTTAAAAAGGGACCGAGGGTTTTTGTATTTGTGTTTAACCTATGATGCTGAAGCTCACTCAGTTCACTGCCCAAGCGCCGGCGCCACGACCTTCTCCTCCGCCTTGACCGGCCTTTTAATAATCACGCAGGCTATGATCGCTATTATCAGCACCATGCCTGAAAGATAGAAAGCATAATCGAGGCTTCCGGTGGCGTCTTTAATAAAAGCCCCTACTTCCGGCATAAGGAAGCAGACACCGCCCGCGACGAACACCATCCCGTAGTTGAAACCCAGGTTTTTTTGTCCAAAGTAATCCGCCGTGAAAGCAGGAACTAAAGACAGAGTCCCGCCGTACTGCCAATAGGCTATGCCCACAACCAGAAAAAGGAGCAGGACGTTTCCGGTTTTCATGACCAGGGGCATCACTAACAGGCATATCGCGGCACACACGCCGTTTAGGATGAAGGCGTTTTTTCTTCCGATCTTATCCGAATAGAAGCCCGTTCCCACGCGTCCGCCAAGGTTCACAAATCCCCCGTATGAAGCCAGCATCCATGCGTTCAGGGCAAAAAACGCGAGGTGAGCCGCCGTTTTAAACAGCATGGGAGTGGCGTTGACAATGACAAGCAGGCCCGCCTGGGAACTGCCCGCCATCATTATCACCAGGGCGACATATTGCCAGGTTTTTACCATCTCCGAAAATGTCCAATCCTCCGAGGTAATGGCCTTTTTCTTAATCTCTCCGGCAGGAGGCGCGGGAGGCGCGTAATCCGCGGGGGGAGTATAAAGAAGTCTTCCGGCTATCAGCACCACGATGGAGAAGAGAATTCCCATGATGTAGAAGCTATTGCTTATGCCGTATGATTTTATCAACCAGCCGGCTAGCGCCGAGATATATATCGCCGCGCCGCCGAATCCGCCCACGACCATACCCACGATCAATCCACGCTTATGGGCGCCAAACCATTTAATGGCCGCGGGCGTCGGGGCCGAATAGCCGATCCCCATCCCGATCCCGCCGAAGATGCCAAAACCGATGATGAGGCCGACATAACTGCGCATGTAACCGGCGATGATGCACCCCAGCGCCAGGGACAGTCCGCCGATGGTGACGCTCACCCTGGGACCCAATTTGTCCTGAATTCTCCCGCCTGGAACCATGAACGCGGCAAACACCAACCCGCACAAGGAATAAGCCCAGGTGGCCTGGGTATCCGTCATGTATGTCCAGCCGGCATTCATCCCGGTCATCACCGAACCGGCCAGATGGACTTTATTTGCCAGAAGAGCGGCCTTCCAGACACTCCAGGCATAGAGGATGCCCAGACAAAGGTTTACGGAAATCCCTGCGAAAGTGGTAATCCATCCCTTTGCCGGCACCTTCTCCCACGGCGCCAAATTTGAGTTCGATTCAGGCATGTCACTTAGCATCGTTACTTTCCTCCTGTTCCTGCCAATGATCTTCCCTCTACGGGTAGGTTAAAAGTTTTACAAGACGTCAGATGATTTTGTATTTTTTCATCTTCTGATAAAGGCCTGTACGGTGGATACCAAGAATCTGGGCCGTTTTGGCCCGGTTGTTGCCGCTCTTTTTAAGGGTCGACAAAATTGCGCACAGTTCGGTTTCTTCCAGCAGGTCTTTAAGAGTTGAACTTGGATTGTCTTGGTCGCTTCGAAGAGAGAGAGGAGATGGAGTACGAAAAACCGGAGGCAAATCTTCAGGCTCGATTTTATTGTTCTTGCAAACTATCAAGGCGCGTTCGGCAATATTCCTTAACTCACGTATGTTTCCGGGCCAGGAGTAGCTCTTGAGCAACTCCATCGAATCGGCCGAGATGGAAGGGACCCTGTGCCTTCCGCCGCTCAAATCCTGTAGAAAATGGGTGAATATCAGGGGGATATCTTCTTTTATCTCGCGCAGGGCGGGCAGATTGATGATGAATACGTTGATCCGATAATAGAGATCGAGGCGAAAGCCGCCCTCGCTCATCATCTTTTCCAGGTCGCGATTGGTGGCGCAAATCAACCTGAAATCGACCGGCTTCGCCCTCCTGCTTCCAATGCGGTCAATCTCCTTTTCCTGCAGTACCCGCATTATTTTGACTTGCATGCTGGGGGACATGTCCCCTATTTCGTCCAAAAATATAGTGCCGTTGTTCGCCAGTTCGAACTTTCCGGGCCTGCCCGCTTTGCCGGCGCCGGTGAAAGAACCCGCTTCATAGCCGAACAGTTCCGACTCGATAAGCTCGCCCGGGATGGACGCGCAGTTGAGTTTTATAAAGTTGTTTTTCCTGCGGCGGCTTGCCTGATGTATGGCGTGTGCGAACAGCTCCTTTCCGGTTCCCGATTCCCCTCTGATCAAAACCGGCGAATCGGTCTCGCCAGCCTGGTTGGCCAGGCAAATCGTCTGCCTCAGCAGTTCCGATTTGCCGAAGATATCCTCGAAGCCGTACCTCACCCCACAGCCCTGTTCGGATTCATTTTTATAATAATTCAAATGTTTTTCCAGGGTATCCACGCGTCCATAGAGCTCCCTCAGTTTTTCCGGTGTCCAGAACATCAACTTGCCGAAAGCTCCAATGACTCTATCGCCCTGAGTCAAAGGAATGCGGGCAACCACCCGGGGGCCTTCCTGGATCTCCATCGTGGAACCGATTTCGGCCTTGCCTGCCTCGATTACCATCGGAAGCCTGCTGCTCGGGCTCACCTCGTTAATATGTCGCCCGATCGCCTTCGCGGGAGAAATCGGATAAAGACCTTCGGTGGCGCTGCTCATAAAACGGACAATCCCGTCCTCGTCGACCAGTATGAGGCCTTCATACGGATTTTCCAGGAGCGCATGGAGAAGCTCCTCCGGAATGGACCGGAGGATTTCCTCTTTCCCGGCGCTCCCGTGCTTCGCATCACGCATCACGCTTCCACCTGTTCTGGTTCTTGAACGCGTTCACCACGACGAGGCCTTCGGATTCGAGCATACGGATGGCCTCCCTGATTGGGGCCCGGCTGACCCCGAACCCTTCCTGCAGCTCGGCTTCCGTTATAGGATCGCCCGGTTTGAGTTCCTGGTTGAGGATCGCCCTGGAAAGGGCCTTATGGATCTGGTCCACGATGGAAGTAGGCTTGGTGATTTCTTTGGGCTTGATCATTGGCCAAAATCCCGGCTAAACGGAATATCCCCGATCGATGAGGCGACATCGATATTGTCGCTCTTGCGATTGTCGACAATCGGCTTATGACAGAACCCCACCTCGGCTGTCAAGAAATAACACCATAGAAGCCTGCAAACATCGCGAGTCCTCAGACCGTGAAATATCGGTTTACCCGGGCGAGCAGTCGTGTTTAATTAATCGCTTCTATGATTTTCTACCGGAGAACCCATGCTTTCGCTCGAAGACTTCACAAAAAAATGGCAAATAGACCCCGCTCCTCTCGAACCGGTTGCCCGCCGCTATCCGTTCAAGCTCAATTCCTACTTCGAAGGGCTTATAAGCGGCAAGGGCGACGCGGTATGGAAACAGGCGGTCCCAGACCCCATGGAGATATCCGACCTGTCCGGCTGCGAGGACCCGCTTTCGGAAGAAGAGCTTTCGCCCGTGCCCGATCTTGTTCACAGGTACCCAAACCGTGTCCTGTGGCTCGTAAACGACCGGTGCGCCCTGCATTGCAGGTTTTGCACCCGAAAAAGGAGATGGGCCGAAGGCGAGTCGCCCGAAAAACCACTCGATCTCAAACCCGCCCTGGACTACATCGCCAAACGGGAGCAAATCGTGGACGTGCTCCTCTCGGGAGGCGACCCCCTCCTGCTTTCCGAAGAGCGTCTCTATGAGATTCTACGAAAGCTCCGGGAAATAAAACATGTGCAGATAATAAGGATCGGAAGCCGCGTTCCATGCGCCCTGCCGGGCGCCATAACGCCCGGCCTGGCGTTGATGCTTTCGAAGTTTCACCCTCTGTTTGTAAACGTTCATTTCAACCATCCGGTGGAGGTCACGGTCCAATCCGCACGGGCATGTTCGCTCCTGGCGGGCGCGGGGATACCCCTTGGAAGCCAGACCGTGCTTCTGCGAGGCGTAAACGATTCCGAAACGGTCCTGGCCGAGCTCTTCCACAAGCTGCTCTCCATCCGCGTGCGGCCATATTACCTGATGCAGATGGACCTTACGGCGTCCACCGCTCACTTTCGCACCCCCGTAAGCTCCGGGCTAAGAATCCTTCGCATGCTTCGAAACCGGATATCCGGCCTGGCGATGCCCCATTTCGTCATCGATCTGCCCGGAGGCCGAGGGAAAATGTCGCTTCTTCCCAATATGATCCGGGAGATAAACGATAAGCAGATGATAGTCACAAATTATACGGGACAATCCTGTGTCTACCCGCTGCTGGAAGGAGAAAAAGAGGCGCTGAGAGCCGAAATTGCGCAAAGCTGAGTATGACGGGGTTGCCTTTTCTGTTGCCGCTTCTATTGCCGTTTCCCGTTTGCCGCTTCTCGTTGCCGTTTTGCGGCTGAGAGCAACTTTGTGCTATATGCAATGCGAAAAATCCCGGGCCGCGCCCGGAAATCCCGCTCCTTGAAAAAAGAATATGGACTCATACGAAAAAACAGCCGCTCACCGCTGTAAATCACTGCTGTTACCCGGCTGTTATCCATGCTGTTACCATGCTGTTAAATGGCTGTTAAATTTGTGCTGTTAAACCGGACTTATATAAGAAAATAAGGAAGTTATAAAAATACAAAAAAAAATGCGCTGTTTTATCAGCATAGGAGGCGGGGCTGATTTGAAGTTCCCCCCGTTTCCCAGAAGGAACCCAACTTCCCCCCTTTTCTAGAAGGAACCCAACTTCCCCCCTTTTCTAAAGGGGGGTCAGGGGGGATTTGCGCCACCCGGGTAGGCAGCCGCCCGCCACATCGGGCCAATCCCCCGGAACGGGGGCTTCGAGGTTTAGCGCCTCGCCGGAAACCGGGTGTTTCAGAGCAAGTCTTAAGGCGTGCAGGTACAACCGGCTATCGGGTTTTGCGCCGTACGCGCGGTCGCCCACAACCGGATGGCCGGCATGGGCAAGGTGGACTCTTATCTGGTGGGTCCTGCCCGTGGCGGGGACCGCCATTACGAAAGAGCGCCCCTCCCGGCGGCACAATACCCTGAAAAAGGTCCGGGCCTGTTTGCCCAGGCCCTTGCCCACAGCCTTATATTTTCCCCTTACTTTCCCGATATCGGCTTCCCCGGTCCAGGTATCCTTTTCGGGATACCCCTCGACCCACGCCAGGTATTCCTTCTTGACTTCGCTTTCCCGGAAAGCCCTGCCAAGCGGCTCGTTCGCTTTTCTGTCGAGCGCAAGAAGCAATAACCCGCTCGTTTCCATATCGAGCCGGTGATGAAGGGCAACGTAGCGCCCCCCGGATTTTTCCGCCAAAAGCCGCCGCACAAGCGCGGCAAACACGTTGTTGTAAGCGTCGAAGGGGACCTGCTGGCTTGGAATTCCGGCTTCCTTATCGTATGCGAGAATAAACCTGTCCCGGAAAATCACCCGCGATGGATCGATTTCATAGAACCTGCGGGTTCCGCATAACGGAAAGACGACGAAAATCTCCTCCCCTCCGCGGAGCTTCACCAAAGGGTCGCGCTCCGTCCTTCCACGCACATGCACAGAACCAAAGTCGATCAGGTCGGCGGCTTTCTCTCTTGAAATCTTCAAAAAACCCGAAACGACTTCCGCAAGCTCCAGGCCGTTTTCTTTCCCGCCGGCGCACCACCTGAATTCTGCGGGAGTTCCGCCGCCCCGATCACCTTCATTCATCATAGCCGCCACCACCCGAACCTTCGCCGCCCATGCCGTCCTTTTCCGCCATCGCCTCGTCCATCATCTGGTCGACGTCGAAGTCATCGCCTAAATCGTCGCCCATCTCGCTGCTCATGGACTTCATCCATTTGGCCATGCTTTTCGGATCGTTTTCATCGAGCCCCGAAAGCGGGATGGATCGGCCAGCCGCTCCATCCGGGTCTCCTCGGACATTCGGACCCTTACCCTGGACGGGACTCGCTGGACGTCCACGCTTCCGCAGTGGCGACACTCGACAGAAACGGACTCGGAGACCCTGAAGGTTATGATTTCGGACTTTCGTTTGCACTTCTTGCAAAAATACTCGTAGATCGGCATTTTAGGAAAACCTCCCCTCGGGTGTCCACCGCACCGGGCCACGACTCCAAACCACCGTCTTGAAGCCCGGGCCGGGCTAGAGGATCACATATTTTTTTATCATATGGACCACTTCGTCGGGATCGTCTAAGACCGTCAATATGTCCAGGTCCTCCGGCGTTATAAAACCTCGCTCTATCAGGGTGTTTCGAATCCAGTCGATCAGCCCGCCCCAGTAATCACTTCCAACGAGGATCACGGGGAAGGGCTTTATTCGCTTGGTCTGGATAAGGGTGAGCGCCTCAAAGATCTCGTCCAGGGTGCCAAACCCCCCGGGCATTCCGATATAGGCCTGGGCATATTTTACAAACATTACTTTGCGCACGAAAAAATATTGGAAATCGAGCTTCATCGTAGAATACGGGTTGGGAGTCTGTTCGAGGGGAAGCACAATGTTTAGCCCAACCGATTTAGCCCCTCCATCCTTTGCACCCTTGTTTCCGGCCTCCATTACCCCGGGCCCTCCGCCGGTTATGATATGATACCCGTGAGTGGCCAGTTTTTTTGCCAGCTGGTAAGTCGTTTCATAAGTCTCATCGCCCGGCTTTACCCTGGCCGACCCGAAAATAGAAACGGCAGGGTAAAGATCATCAAGTGTTTCGAACCCTTCGACAAGCTCGGCCAGGATTTTGAAAAGGCGCCAGGAGTTGCCCGCGCTTATTGCATCGACCACGTACTGCTGTTTTTCGGACATAAAAATTTCTTCCCCTCGGAGTTGAAACATTAGGAAGTGAAAAGTTTTAGTCGAGGTTGCCTGTTCTGAGTATGAGTAAATAATTATATTGAAGTGTCGAGATTTCAACAAGAAAAGAGTTGGAGACCGATTTGCGCAGCTCCAGGCACATAATTTAAAGTTGAACGCGCGGCGCTAATGAGCTATTTTGTCCCGTCTGAGTATAATTTTTTCAGGCTTTTCAAACGCTTGCTTTCATGTTGGGAACAGGCCGTTTGTATAGAGGAGGTTATTCGATGGAAATGAAAGAATTCGTCAAGGCTGCCCTGAAAAAGGTTGGACAAAAGATTCGCGACGGCATCCTGGACAAACGAGAAGAGGGTTATAGCGACCAGGAAGAAATGCTCCTCGACTGGGTGTGGATCGAATTGAAGGAAGAATCTCCCGACAAGGACACAGTATTGAACATGGACCTGGACGATCTTTTTGAATTGATCGAAAGTTCCGCCGACACTCATGAGGATTACTACATCCTTCTAGATTCCCTGAAGGCCGGGGCCGAACACTAAAAAGACGAACATGCCCGCAAAACGAGCGCTCTTTTTTACGGAGCGCTTTTTTATTGGAGCAGAATCGGAGCAAAAAGTATGAGGACCCTGACCCTCCACCCCGGCCGCGAACGGCGTATTTTGAAAGGGCACAGGTGGGTGTTTGGAAACGAGATCGCCGACCCGTTCCATGACTTCGAGCCGGGAAGCTGGGTTGAAGTGCTCTCGGCAAGGGGCGTGCCGCTCGGGACCGGCTATATCAACCCCTCATCGCTTATAGCGGTGCGCATCGTTTGCCCGCCCGGGAGAAAACCCGATGAAAATTTTTTCCGGCAGGCTCTGCTGGATGCCGCAGCTTTTCGCCAGTTCCTCTATCCCGGCGACGACAGCGCCTGCCGCATCGTGTTCGGTGAATCCGACGGCCTTCCCGGGCTTGTGGTGGACCGCTACGACGATGTTCTGGTCTACCAGGTCACAACGCTTGGCATGGCAAGGATGGAGGAACTGGTCCGGGAATTGCTCTGCGATCTTTTCAAGCCCTCGGCCCTGGTTTTTCGAAATGACTCGCCCTCGCGCACCATCGAAGGCCTGGGACTGGAAAAAGGGGTTGCCTTCGGAAATCTCCCCGGCGAAATTCCGGTTCGAATCGACGGGATAAGCTATCTCGTCGACGCCCTGGGAGGACAGAAAACAGGGATGTACCTTGACCAGAGGGACAACAGGAATGAATCCAAACGCTGGACGAACGGCAAAAAAGTCCTCGACCTTTTCTGCTACAACGGCGCATGGAGCCTCTCAGCTCTGGCCGGAGGAGCGGCAGAGGCAACAGGAGTCGATCAATCCGCCGATGCGGTCGAACTGGCGGCCAGAAACGCCGAGCTAAACGGCTTCGCTGGCCGGTCGTCTTTTATTGCGGCCAATGTCTTCGATTATCTAAAGCGGATTCCCAAGGCGTCTTTGGACGTCATCGTGCTCGATCCGCCCGCCTTCACCAAGACGAGATCGAGCATACCGGAAGCAAGGAAGGGATATACGGACATAAACCGAAGGGCACTTCTCGCCTTGAGGCCCGGGGGAATTCTCATCACTTCCTCCTGCTCATACCACATGAGCGAAGAGATGTTCCAGGAAGCTCTCATCTCCGCCGGTCAGGCAAGCGGCAGAAGGCTTCGCCTGCTGCGCGCCGGCGGCCAGTCGCTGGACCACCCAGTCCTTCTGGCCATGCCCGAAACAAGGTATTTGAAATGCTTCATAGTGGAAGCCTCCTAAAGAGCCAGGCCGGTCGATTTTCAGGACAACTTCATGGCCGAGGCGACAAGGGAGGTGAGTTCACCTATCTTGACGTTTCCCTTGGTCAGAAAGTGACTCGCCCCGCTGTGGAGGGCCGCGTCGCGGTACTCAGGCAGGTCGTGGCTCGTTAGAATGACGATCTCCGTTTTCGGACTGCTCTCCTTGATTGTCCTGGCTACTTCCAACCCGTTTTTGTCGGGCAGCCTGATATCCATGAAGATCAGAAAGGGGCTCTTCTCACGAAACTCCAACAGGGCCTCCGCCCCGTTCGACGCTTCATCGACTTCGATCGACGGAAATTGGGCCGTGAGCAGACTCTTGAGGGTGATACGAAGCACAGGGTTGTCTTCGACGATCAAAACAGGGGTCATTTTCTATCTCCAGAAGATACTATTCCGTTATCTATTTTTCCATTATCTGCTTTCCCATTGATGCTCTCATTAATTTAAATTTTACGAATGTAGAGGTAAATAGGGAATACACAGTAAACTTCAAAACAGGAAACAGTACATCCCGGAAATCTGCCGGTGTGAGGTGAGCCTCACTCCCACCCTCCTGGCCTCTTTTCATTATTGCAGAACGGCGGGTTTGGACACAATTTTTTTATTCCACATTCGGGACATATGCTGTATAGAGCATGAAAAATAGCGATCAGGAGTTAAATATGCTGGATCTCCTTTGTGGGAAAGACCCCGTGGAATTAGGGATAAAAACTTACGAAGGATGGAACATCACGGTATTTCTCGACCACCTGCGCGCATGCGAAAAGTGCTCCAAGTCCCAGGAAAGCCTGATAAACAAACTAAACAGCATCATAGGCGGAAAAGACGAGGATTAAGACGCCGGGCGGCATTGTCCGCACCGCTGCCTCCCCCGCGCTTTTTGCCCTTTGCCCCGCGCCTGGCGGCCAGTTACGACACGGTCTCTTCGCCCCCCCGTCCCGGATAGACATTGCCCCCCTTCGCCAGGATGTTTAATTTCCCCCATAGAACGCAATCGAGCCGTTTTTCATCTTTCAAGGTTTTCCAGAACTCTTTTGAGAAAGGAACTGCGAAATGGCCGAGAAGAAAATGCCCCACCCGGATCACGAGGAGCACCTCTGCTATCTGCAAAACGTAGGATTCATTCAGTCAAATCCCGGCGAATACAAAGATCTGGTGCGAAATCCAGGCTACGTATGCAGCGACTGTGGACGAGCCGCCGCCCGGGAAAAAAACCTCTGCAGGCCGGAAAAGTTGTAGGTGGAAGAGCGGGCGGAAAGGACCGGCCGCTCACCCTTCACACCGCTTTACAGCAGCCTGAAAGTGTTCAGCCACCCGGGGCGCTCGGCGAGGGCCGCCTCGATGGCCGTCTGCGAACCCAGCACCTTTACGATCCCATCCCTGTTCACCCCGCCCAGGACCTCGGCAAACGCCCTGAAATCTTTTACCGTGGTGGCAAGAATCTGCTCGCGCGACTTCTGGCGGATTTCGTCCGTTTCGCCGGTGAAATCGCGAAGCATCGAAATATAGCCTTTCATATCCGGCAGCATGTAGGAATCGATCTCGCCAATGGCGCCCACGATTGCCTTTGAGACCTCATCATCGGAGATATCGGAGTTGCGGAGAAATTGGGCTGCTCCGTCGAAACTTTCCAGGGTTTTCATCACATTCGGATCCCGGTAGGACAGGAAGGTGAAGACCCCCGAGATGCGATCGAAAAGGCAGAAACCTCCGTAGGCCCCTCCCTGCACGCGCACCTTTTCCCAAAGCCAGGAACTGCGCAGATAACCGGAAATCACCCTGCTTGACCCATGCGATTCATAGCCCGCGCGGTAGAGGTCCGCTCCCTTCCCCACGTAGTTTACCTGCGAGGGGACAATAAACCCTTCGAATTCCGGGAAAAGTTCGGGGCGCCATTTTGCAGCAGGCGCCACCCGATCCGAAAGCGAATTGAGGATGGAGCGCACGGGACCCTCGATGGCCTGAAGCTCTTTTTTGTCCGCAGTGAGATTGAGAACCGCAGACAAACGGCCGGCCAACAACCCGCGCACATTCTCCAAATCCGAGAGCACTCCTGCCCAATCCTGGTCGATTCTTCCGGCAAGATGTCCGAGGAAAAGAAAATAGCTCACCCCATCGGTCAACTCTTTTACCCAATCCGACAGGCTGAAGTGAGCACGGATGCGATTATTGATCACCAGATGTCCGCTAGGGACGATTTTGCGCTCCTGCCTCGCCTTTTCTTCGAGCACGATCTGCCGGAACCGCTCCCTGTTGTCGAGCTTCACCGAGCCGAGCACTTCGGCCAGGATATCGGCCAGATCGCCGGTCTGGGCGGTCATGCTCTTACCTCTCAGGAAAAGCCATGCCGCAGGCTCACTGTCGCCTATTACCGACGAAGTGAAAATCTCGGGGTGGATTCCACCCGTTTTCCGGCTGATTTTTTGCGACAGCGACGCAAAATCCCGAAGCTCTGTCCCCATCTCGAGCAGCAGGCGGCCGAAGATTGGCGCATAAGACAGGTATTCGCCGGGGAGTACCCGTAGATCGAACCCGACGTCTAGATAAGTTATGCCACTTGTAAAAAGATCGTGATAGAACCCGCGCACACCGTCCAATGGCCAGGGTTCGGTCGGAATTGGCCTGTTTTGCCTGTCGAGGTCGCTCACCTTGAGTCCTGGGATCGTTGCCAGGGCTTCCGGAGAATCCGGCGCGGATTGAATCCTTTCCAGGCTCTTACCGTTTTCGATTACACTTTCGATCTCACCTTTTGAAAAGGATTTTTTGACCGTTTCAAGCCTCGTGGCTTCCTCTTCGTTTTCTCTTTCCGCCAACCCGGCTTCGGGTTTAAGCAAAACGACTGTCCTGTGCGGGTTTTCCAGGAAATATTCGCGTATCAGCCTCTCCAGAAAACCTTCCGATTTGAGGTTTTCCTTTAAACGGCAAAGCGGCACCTCGAAAGCCATTAGTGAAAGCGGGTCAGCATCATAGAGCCAGGTTGCAAGGGAGCGCAGCATCACGGCCAGCCCTTGGGGGAAGTGACCGTAGTTGTTTTCGCGGAGCCTGAACTCGATGGTGTTTACCGCCGCTTCGACCGCCTCGGGATCGACACCGTCGCGCGCGACGGCCGAGAGGGTCTCGAAAATGAGGTTTTCGACCTTGCCGGCATCCTCCACCCGGATTCCCTTGAGTCCGGTTGAAAAGTAGAGCTGCCGCAACTCCGCCTCCAGGCCCACTCCGGCCAGGTCTTCACCCAAACCGGATTCTATCAGCGACCTTCTCAAAGCGGAGCCAGGCATCCCGATCAGCGAGTATTCGAGGACCTGAAAAGCGAGATTGAGATCAGTATCGGCCGCCTCGGGAAGAAGCCAGTTAATCGTTAGCATACCCTTCAGCCCACCTGCGGAAGCCTCCTCGCCACTTACGCCAAAGGACCGGACGATCCTTCCCGGCGTGGCGCCGCGGTTTTGAAGGGGCACCGAGGACTTGACCCCGGCCCGGCTAAAATCCTTCAGGTACTCCTCGATTATTTCCAGCCTTCGGTCCGGATCGTCATTACCGTAAAAATAGATCCTCGCGTTCGAAGGGTGATAGAAATAATCGTAAAAAGATTTGAACTTCTCGAAAGTAAGGGTCGGGATCACCTTCGGGTCGCCTCCCGAGTCGAGTCCATAGGTGATGTCGGGGAAAACAGACTGCTGCGAAAGCTCGAGGAGCATGCTGTCCGGGGAGGAATAGACGCCCTTCATCTCGTTGTAGACAACCCCCTTTATCCCCAGCGCCCCCTCCGGCCCGCTCATCTCGTAGTGCCACCCCTCCTGCTGCAAGACAAAAGGAGTCAGGCGCGGGTAAAAAACCGCGTCCAGGTAGACGTCGACGAGGTTGTAGAAATCCTGGACGTTCTGACTGGCCACCGGATAGCAAGTCTTGTCAGGGTAGGTGAAGGCATTGAGAAACGTCTTCAGAGAGCCTTTGATCAGCTGAACGAAAGGCTCCTTCACCGGATATTTTCTGGAGCCGCACAGAACCGAGTGCTCCAGGATGTGCGCCACTCCGGTCGAGTCCGACGGAGGCGTCCGGAAACAGACGCCGAAAACCTTATTGTCATCCTCGTTTACAATGGAAAGCAGTTCGGCGCCGGTCGAAATGTGGTTGTAAAACCTGACCTGACTCTTGATTTCGCGAACTTCCCTGTCAAAAACCAGTTCGAATTTTTCTTTTGCCGACATGAGTCATCTCCACAATTTATATATCCCCTGCGAATCTGCCGGAGAACATCGAGCGTGCGTGGGGGAGCAAATCACGCAGCCCCGCAATTTTTCGACAACCCCTTTTGCGGGTAATCGATGCAATAAAGTAAGGCATGATGTAATTTAATACAAATCAGAACATTAAGGACTCCATAGAATGAAAATTAAATTTATCGGCGTTGGCGAAGCTTTCGACGAAGAACTCCCGAACACATCCATCGAGGTAGCCGTTAAAAAAAGCGGTGTCGAAAATTCCATTCTTCTCGACTGCGGCTCTACGGTCCCCCCTCCCTTTTGGAAAAGCTTCCCGGACGCAGACCGCCTCGACGCAATCTGGATTTCCCATTTTCACGGCGACCATTTCTTCGGCCTTCCAGCCCTGCTCACCAGGTTCTGGCAAATGAACCGCACAAAACCCCTGCTCATTATCGGGCAGCGTGGCGCAGCAGATACGGTGACACAAACCCTCGGGCTGGCATATCCCTCTATCCTTGACAAACTGAACTATGACCTGCATTTTGTAGCGGTCGAACCTGGAGAAGTCGTGAACGCGGCAGGGGTTGTCTGGCGTAGCGCGCCAAACGAGCACTCTCAAAGGGACCTCGCCGTCCGACTGGAAACAGGCGGTAGGTCTGTCTTCTACAGCGGAGACGGGCGACCTACCGATGAGACGCTTGCGCTTGCGCGCGGCGCGGACCTCGCCATTCACGAAGCGTTCAGAATCGACGAAAAGATCCCTGGACATTCGACGGTTTCGGACTGCATTGAGTTCGCCCGAAGGGCAAACGTTCTCCGTCTCGCCCTGGTCCACGTGGAGCGTAATGAAAGAAGGACGAGGCGGGATGAAATTTTGCGTATGATAGGCAATACATCGGATTTAAAGATATTTCTACCTGAACCAGGAGATGAGATACGTATTTGACGGGAGATTTCTTTTTGCGCTAATAATCACTTTCTCTTGACAATCACGCGTGCTTCAATTAGGTTTGACGCCCGCGTGGGAAGCCATTTTACATCATGGTCCTTTTCTAGATCAGGCAAAAATAACTATGGATTTTGACACATATATTTGCATGATGGTGAGCCTGAAACCGCATCATCGCCACACCCACCAGAATATTCGTTTTCGACCCGGTCCGATCTGCGGCAGCCTGCCGGAGCGAGACGGAACGACCCGCGTGACATGACTGTTTTTCTCATTTCCAACATGAGCCTGTTACGGACTCGGGTTTGGCAGTCCGTGGAGCTAATACCGCTGTATGGAGCTAATACCGCTGGAAGGAGGACCTAAAAAACCTGCGTTGGAGTTCGAGGGGCACCAAGTCTCTCGGGTAGTAATCATCTCAATTCTTTTAAATCAAAACTTAACAAGGAGGTTTTAATGAAAGCTAGTGCTATCGTCATGTTTGCCCTCGCATGCGGTGGTCTCGGCGTGCTCTATGCGCTGGTGACCGCAGCGTGGGTATCCAAGCAAAGCGCCGGTTCCGAAAGAATGCAGGCCATCTCGGAAGCGATCCGGGAAGGCGCAACGGCATTTCTCAGCAGAGAGTACAAGACCGTCGCGGTCGTCGCCGTGGTTCTCGCGGCTATTCTTTCGTATCTTGGTATCTGGGTTTCAATCGGCTTCATTGTCGGCGTGTGCGGCTCGGCGCTTGCCGGCTACATTGGAATGACAGCATCCGTTAAGGCAAACGTACGGACCACCGAAGCCGCAAAAGAAAGCCTGCAAAGAGCCCTCTCCGTGGCGTTCAAGGGCGGCTCGGTTACCGGCATCATGGTCGTTGGCCTCGGGCTTCTCGGCATTACCGGCTATTACCTGGTCGTCAGGTCGATGGCGCCTTCCGCTCAGGTCTTCCACGCCCTGGTCGGCCTGGGTTTTGGCTGCTCGCTCATGAGCGTTTTCGCTCGTATCGCCGGCGGCATCTACACCAAGGCTGCTGACGTCGGCGCCGACCTGGTCGGTAAAGTGGAAGCGGGCATCCCGGAAGACGATCCGAGAAACGCCGCTGTCATCGCCGACAACGTTGGCGACAATGTCGGTGACTGCGCCGGTATGGCTGCCGACCTCTACGAGACCTACACAGTAACCCTGGTCGCAGCAATGCTTCTGGCCAAGACGGTTTTTGGCCCGCACAGCGCCTGGGTGGAATTTCCGCTTCTGATCGGCGGCATCTCGATCATTGCCTCGATCATCGGCACCTACTTCGTGCGCCTTGGCAAGAACGAATACATCATGGGCGCTCTTTACAAAGGCCTTGCAGTCTCGGGCATTCTGGCCGCAGGCGCCTTCTATTTTGCAAGCAAGTGGTTTTTGGCCCTGCCCGGTCTCAAGACGGGCGGCTTCACCGCGATGAGCGTTTTCACCACGGCGGTCATCGGTCTCCTTTTGACCGGCGCCATCGTTATGATCACCGAATACTTCACTTCCAAGAGCTTCAACCCTGTTAAGCACATTGCAGCGGCGAGCCAGACCGGCAGCGGCACGAACGTTATCGCTGGTCTTGCGGTCAGCATGAAGTCCACCGCGGCCCCGGCCCTGGTAATCTGCGGCGCTATCGTCTGGGCTTATCAGCTTGGCGGCGGCTTTTCCGGTAATACCGGCGGCGGTCTTTTTGCAATCGCTCTTTCCGCGGTAGCCATGCTGTCGATGACCGGTATCGTAGTGGCCATCGACTCTTACGGCCCGATTACCGACAACGCGGGCGGCATCGCCGAAATGGCCGAGCTTCCCGAAAGTGTCCGGGCGATCACCGATCCCCTGGATGCGGTTGGCAACACCACCAAAGCAGTTACCAAGGGTTACGCCATCGGTTCGGCAGCTCTTGCCGCCCTGGTGCTCTTCGCAGAATACTCAAGGTCAGTTCCCGGCATGACGTTCGACCTGTCCAGCCCCAAGGTCATCGTTGGTCTTTTCATCGGCGGCCTTCTGCCCTACTTCTTCGGTTCGCTTCTGATGGAAGCAGTTGGTAAGGCGGCAGGCAGTGTTGTCGAGGAAGTTCGCCGTCAGTTTCGCGAAATCCCCGGCATCATGGAAGGCACGGCCAAGCCCGAATACGGCAAGTGCGTCGACATCGTGACCAAGGGCGCAATCAAGGAAATGATGGTTCCGGCCCTCATCCCGGTTGCCGCTCCTATCCTGGTCGGCTTCCTGATCGGTAAAGAAGCCCTCGGCGGCGTTCTGATCGGCGCTATCATCACGGGTCTTTTCCAGGCCATCGCGATGACCAGCGGCGGCGGCGCCTGGGATAACGCCAAGAAGTTCATCGAAGACGGCATGTACGGCGGAAAAGGTTCGGAAGCCCACAAAGCGGCAGTCACCGGCGACACCGTAGGCGACCCCTACAAGGACACCGCCGGCCCGGCAATCAACCCGATGATCAAGGTCATCAACATTGTCGCGCTGCTTATCGTGCCTCTGTTGACCAAGTAAGAAAGGTTTGCGGGGGTTATCCCGCATGACCGAAATAGAACCGGCGGTCCCCTGAAAAGGGCCGCCGGTTTTTTTGTGACTTGACGGACAGCTATGATACTGTCTCTTACATCAACCCCTTATCCACGATCTGTTCGACCACCGTGTAGGGGTCCGATTCCCGGTCGACGATCCTTCTTACCAGCTCATCGATCGAATCTCCACGCTCCGCGATTCTATCCAGGACCACCTTGAACGCCTCGTCCCTAAGCGCGCCCAGAAGCTGAATTCTGACGCGCTTTTTGACGACCTCGCGCCACTTGTCCATATCGGTCGCCTGCAGGTAGGCCCTGTGTTTTTCAATCGTATCATGGAGCTTGTCGATCCCTCGGGCCTTTACGGCTTCGGTTTCCACGATCTGCGGTTCCCAGCCTTCGCCGTCGTGCCTTCTGACTCCGATTTCGATCAGGTTCAACAGTTCGCGCACGGTCTTTCGGGATCCTTCGCGGTCAGCCTTGTTCACCACGAAGATATCGCCGATCTCCATAATGCCCGCTTTGATCGCCTGTATGTCGTCGCCCATTCCGGGCACGGTCACCAGCACGGTGGTATGAGCGCTGTTTGCGATTTCCACCTCGTCCTGCCCGACCCCCACAGTTTCGACCAACACCACGTCCTTGCCCGCCGCATCGAGAACATTAACCATGTCGTTTGTGGATTTGGACAGACCGCCGAACTGCCCTCTGGTGGCAACGCTGCGGATAAAGACACCGGGATCGAGAAAATGCCGCTGCATGCGGATTCGGTCGCCCAGTATGGCGCCTCCGGTAAACGGGCTCGTCGGGTCGACGGCTAGAATTCCGACCGTTTTGGACTGCTGGCGGTAAAAGGATGCGATTTGGTCTACAAGCGAACTTTTGCCTACCCCGGGAGACCCGGTGAAGCCGATAATATGAGCTTTACCCGTGTGCGGATAGAGCCTCTGAAGGATGGTCCTTGAGGAAGGGAGCTCATCGTCGATATCTCTCAGGAGCCGGGCTATGGTCCTTACATCGCCGGAGACTAACTGTTCGATAATATCCATGAATCAGTTCCTTTGGCGGAGCCGGGAAAAGGCGTCCGCCGCGCCAGAAAAAAATATCGGCAAAAGCTTATCTCCCATAACCCTAAAGCTTTGAGGCGCCTGAGTTTTCAGCCTCCCCGCGCGGGTGGACATTTTCGCCCACCCAATCTATTATGTCGCTGAGCTTTGCCCCCGGTTCGAACAGCTCCTTTATGCCGCACCCCTTTAGCATCGGAATATCCTCGAGAGGGAATATGCCTCCCCCGATCACCGATATATCCTCCGCGTTGTTTTCCTTCAAAAGCTCGATGACGCGGGGAAAAGAGTATCTGTGCGCGCCCGAAAGTATGCTAAGCCCAATCAGGTCCACGTCTTCCTGAATGGCCGTGCTCACGATCTGCTCGGGCGTTTGGTGACATCCCGTGTAGATGACCTCGAAGCCAGCGTCGCGAAAAGCGCGGGCAACTACCCGCGCGCCGCGGTCATGGCCGTCCAGCCCAGGTTTGGCAACCAATATACGAAGCTTCCTCGCATTTGCCATGGAAACATTCCTCTCTGCATACGGATACCCGGGGCCGGGTATCGGATATCCCGACCGATGCCCGACTCCCGGTACCCGACATACGTCAAAATGTCCCCGGGTCCGTGTAGGTCCCGAAGACTTCCCTGTAGAGATCGCAACATTCCTGTTCGGTAGCGCCGGCGCGCACCGCCCCGATAAGGGCGGGCATGACGTTATTTTCCCAGCCCGGCGCCCCTTCGCATCTTTTCCTCAGCTCATCCATCGCCTTGCGGAAAACGTCCTTGTCGCGGTTTTCCTTGAAGCGCTCGGTGCGCTCGATCTGCTTGCGTTCGAGATCGTCGTCGATTTTGAGGATGAATTCCAGCTCAGGCCTGTCGGACACGTACTTGTTTACGCCTATTACGGTTTTCTCCCCGGCCTCGACTTGGCGCTGGAAATGGAAAGCAGCGTCGGCTATCTCCATCTGCGGATAGTCGCGCTCTATCGCCGCAACCATCCCACCCAGCTCATCGAGCTTGCGGATATAGGCGTTGGCTTCCTCCTCCATCTTGTCGGTAAGCGCCTCGACAAAATAGGAGCCCCCAAGCGGGTCGATCACGTTTGTTACACCCGTTTCCTCGGCGATTATCTGCTGGGTGCGCAAAGCGATGAGCGCCGCCTGCTCGCTTGGAATCATATAGACCTCGTCGAGCGAATTGGTATGCAGCGACTGTGTGCCGCCCAAAACCGCGGCAAGACCTTCCATGGTGGTGCGAACCACGTTGTTGTACGGTTCCTGTGCGGTAAGCGAACACCCTGCTGTCTGCGTGTGGAACCGCATGAGCATCGACCTGGGGTCTTTGGCCCCGAAGCGCTCTTTCATGATTCTCGCCCACAAGCGCCTGCTTGCGCGCATTTTCGCTATTTCTTCGAAGAAATCTATGTGGGAGTTCCAGAAAAAGGAGAGCCTGCCGGCAAACTCATCGACCTTGAGCCCCCTTTTGATCGCTTCCTCCACGTAGGTGATTCCGTCGTAGATGGTGAAGGCAAGTTCCTGGACCGCCGTAGAGCCCGCCTCTCTTATGTGGTAGCCGCTTATGCTGATGGTATTCCACCGGGGGACCTCCCTCGTTCCGAACTCGACCGTATCGGTCACCAGCCTCAAGCTGGCATCGGGCGGGAGCATGAGCGTCTTCTGGGCTATGAACTCCTTGAGGCAGTCGTTTTGGATCGTGCCGCCAAGCTTTTTACGCGAAAAGCCCCGATTTTCGGCATTGGCGATGTACATCGCCCACATGATCGAGGCAGGCGGGTTGATCGTCATCGACGCGGTGACTTCCTCCAGGTTGATGTTGGCAAAGAGCCTGCCCATGTCTTCCAGGGTGTCGATCGCAACGCCGCACTTGCCGCATTCGCCTCTCGCCAGGGGCGAAGCCGTGTCGTAGCCCATGAGGGTCGGAAAGTCGAACGCGGTGCTTAGACCCGTTTCACCGTGATTGATCAGGTAGTGGAAACGCTCGTTTGTGTCGTCTGCGGTACCCAGCCCGGCAAACATTCTCATTGTCCAGTGGCGCGCCCTGTACATCGTGCCTTGGACGCCCCTGGTGTAGGGATATTTACCGGGAAAGCCCACTTCTTCGAAAAAATCCTTGCCTTCGATATCGCGCGGCGTATAAAGCGGCTTTACCTCCAGGTCGGAAACTGTGGAAAACCGCTCGAGCCTCTCAGGGACTTTCTTTACGGCCTTCCGGTATTCCTCGAGCCACTCGGCGTGTTCCTTCTCGACACGATCGAGCGCCGATTCGGAAAGAATTTCTTTTCCCATTGTGCTACCTCCTCGAAGCCGGCCTCAGGCTGAACCCTTTCAACCCGAGCCTCTTTCCAAAGGCCCCCAAAAAGGCCTGTTTTCGAAAGTACTTCGAACTAAGTAAAAGTCATTTAATTATAATTTGATAAACCGAAAACGGGGAACAAATGAAATCCCCGGGGCCTACCCGGATACTTTTTCCGGGGCAAAAGAGGACTGGCCGGCGAACCGATGCAAAACAACCGGTGATCCTTATCTCACCGCAACTGGGACCGGATTGAGAAAGATCGCGCAATCACGCCCGCCCGGCCAATTAATCAAAGTGGACAAACATTGTCAAATAAATTCAAATTCTTTTACCGGCCAAGAAACTTTTGATGCAACGCCAGGTATACAGCCCTTTACGGCTGGGTCGGCGCCGGCAAGCGTTCCCCCTCACCCAAATTGCTTCGAACCAGTTGAATTGATCATGGAAGTCCTGTACATAGAAAGGAAACCAGGTGATTCTGGCGCGGAATTAAAACCGAGCGGAGACGAACGGACAAAATGAGACGATTGCCTTTCGAGACCGAAATGATTGCCGTCCTGGCCCAGGCCATCGAAGTCTCGGAAGAACTCATAAGCGACTTCTACAAGCTCTCTACTTCCGAGTGGAAGCGATACCGCTACGATATTCAAAGCCTCGACAGCCTCGATGAAGAAGAGATCACCGACCTTGCTTTCGCGCAAATCAGGAGATATGTGAGACGCTTTGGGGAAAAAACGCGCGGAAGCGAACCCGGCGACTTTTTCAAAATCTGTATCCAGGACCACGTGATCCGAAGGGCTGTCGAGCGCGACGTTGGGATCGGGTTGTTTCCCCTGACGGCTTACATTGTCACTCATGAACTCATTCACGTCGTGCGGTTTGCGAAGTTCCTGCAAAGGTTCGATTCCACCGCCGCCGAGCAGGAAGCGGAAGAAAAGCGGGTGCACGCTCTAACTTACGAACTGATCCAAAAGACCCGCATCCAGGGTTTGCCTGAAGTTCTTGCAGCCTTCAAAGACTGCCGGACGATGGAAAACTTCCTGTCGGATTGAATTTTTCCACGAGAGGAAACGAAATGGACTCCAAGATAACCAGGGATGAGGTTCGCCATGTGGCGCTGCTCGCACGACTCGAACTCTCCGAAGCCGAAGAGGAACTCATGACCGGCCAGATGAACGGTATTCTGGGATACATGGACAAGCTCAATCGAACTCGACACAAAAGACGTCGCACCCACCACGCATGCGATAGAATTGCGAAACGTATTCCGCCCCGACCGGGTCGAGCCGTCCCTTGACCGCAAAGACTCGCTCGCAAACGCTCCGGGAACCGACGGCGCAAATTTCGTGGTCCCAAGGGTACTTTAGCTCAGAAAAGGCATTTTATATGCAAATCCATTTGCTCCCGATTCACCGGATACACGACCTGCTCGAAAGCCGTCAAATCGGAGCGGTCGAAACGGTCTCGGCATTCATTGAACGAATTCGCGCCATCGATCCGCAGTTGAATGCATATCTGTCCACGTTCGAAGAAAAAGCCATCGAAGAGGCCAAACTCTACGACTCCGGGGCCGGGAATTGCTCGGCTTCGCCCCTTGCCGGGACGCCGATAGCCATAAAAGACGTCATATGCATGAAGGGAACTCTTACCACGTGCGGGTCCCAAATCCTCAAAGGGTTCGTTTCGCCTTACGACGCGACGGTTACCCAAAAACTCAGGCGGGCCGGGGCGATTTTCATCGGCAAGACCAATCTCGACGAGTTCGCCATGGGATCGTCCACGGAGAATTCGGCTTTTGCCAAGACCCGCAACCCGTGGGACACGGAGCGAGTGCCGGGGGGGTCGAGCGGAGGGTCGGCCGCGGCGGTTGCAGCGGGTCTATGCGCAGGGTCTCTGGGCACCGACACCGGGGGCTCGATCCGCCAGCCGGCCTCTTTTTGCGGCGTCGTGGGCTTAAAACCCACCTATGGCCGCGTTTCCCGCTTCGGGCTTGTGGCCTTCGCATCCTCTCTTGACCAGATAGGCCCCATAACGAGGGACGTCGAGGACGCGGCCATCCTGCTTCAGGCCGTAGCGGGCTACGACCCCGCCGATTCCACCTCGGTCGATCTGCCTGTCCCCGAATACAGGGCGGCCCTAAACCAACCTATTAAGGGACTGCGCCTGGGAATTCCGCGCGAGTATTTCATCGAGGGAACAGACCCCGAAGTGGACAAGGCGGTGAGGGACGCAATAGCCACATGCAGCCGCCTGGGTGCTACAATTGTCGATATAACGCTACCCCATACCGAGTACGGCATCGCGGCCTATTACATAATTGCCCCCGCGGAAGCCTCATCCAACCTTGCCCGCTACGACGGCGTAAAGTACGGCCATCGCGCCCAAAATTTCTCAGATCTCCTGGACATGTACCGGAAAAGCCGCTCGGAGGGGTTCGGAGCGGAGGTAAAACGCCGCATAATGCTCGGCACATACGTCCTGTCGGCGGGCTTCTACGATGCCTACTACAAAAAAGCTTCCCAGGTGAGAACGCTCATCAGGCGGGATTTCCTCGAAGCCTTCGAAAAATGTGACGCGATTCTTGCGCCCGTCTCCCCCATGCCGGCCTTCAGGATCGGGGAAAAATCGGACGACCCGCTTCAAATGTATCTAAGCGACGTGTTTACGCTGCCGGCAAGTCTTGCCGGGATTCCGGGGATCTCCGTTCCCTGCGGGTTCACCTCTAAAAACCTGCCGGTAGGTCTTCAGATCCTCGGGCCTCATTTCCGCGAGGAACTGGTCCTGCGCATAGCCCACCAGTTCGAACAGGCGACAGAATTCCACCTGAAAAACCCGGAGATGGAATAGAAACAAGACGACTCCGACGTCACCCCCCCGTGGGTCCGACAGCGGTCTTCCCCAGGCCGCGATCGGACACCGCCGCCGTGTGCTGATAAAACAGCGCATTTTTTTCTCGATTTTAACAAGTCACTGTTCTCATTATATTTTCAACGTTCTGACCTCTAAAATAACAGCACGATATCAGCATGGTTAACAGCAGGGTAACAGCGGGGTTATCAGCAGTGATTTACAGCAATGACCGGCTGTTAATTTGTAGAGGGTAGAAAAGCGCGACAATTTACAATTCATTATGTTTTTTTCAATGAACGAGGCGCCCAGCGAGGCGACTCAGCCCCGGGCGACACGCGGGCCTCTTTAATCCTTGGCGCATGGAGACCGCGAGGTTTTATAGCACGAAAGCTTTTCTTGCCGCAAAACGGCAACCGGAAGCGGAAACGTGAAACGGCAATAGAAGCGGCAATAGAAACGGCGGCTGCGCAGCGGGCGAGTGTGCCTCGCCTACATATCGGGAATTCTGCAATCCTGGAGACGACTGGGGGATTACATAGGCGAGCAAATTGGTTTGAGCACGGAAAACCTCGATCCATTCGCTCCGGAAGCCCTTATTCACAGCCAGATACTATCACCAGAAGCGGCACAGGAAAGGAACTGATCGCCAACTCCATTCACGAGCACAGCCCGCGCAAGGATAAGACTTTTGTCAAGATCAACTGCGTCGCCATACCGGAAGGGCTGATCGAAGGCGAGCTTTTCGGCCACGAAAAAGGAGCTCGTAAGGGGGGGGAAAGAGCATTCACGTGGACGTCCGGATCGTCGCCGCCTCGAACAGGGACCTTCCTGCCCTGGTAAAAGACGGCCTCTTCCGCGAGGACATTTATCACCGCCTGAACGTTTTCGAGCTTCAGAAAACGGCGCCGCCAATCGCACGGCTCGCTCGGTCGGTGGGGCGGTGAATCGGTGAATTGAACAAGCAAATACCTTTTATAGGCAGATCACTCTTCACTGGGCATATACAATTAATATAGAATCATCAGCATTAGATGACGGACACAATACGGCTCATTCCCTCTTTCAGGGTCGAACACTTTGCCAACACTGCGATTATCGACCGGAAGGGTATTCTCATTACCTACGGCCCCACAAGGGAGTGGTATGGATGACAATTGAAAATGCGGCCGACCATCCTGTCATGTTATCGGTGATTGTTCCCTGCTACAATGAGGAATCGACGATTGACCTCTGTGTCGAAAGGCTTCTTCGGGTTTGCAATGAACAGATCGCACTGGAAGTCATCATTGTGGACGACAATTCCAAGGATGGTAGCCTTGCACGAGCCAAATCCCTGGCTGCAAATCATTCGGAGGTCAGGGTCCTGGCCCATGGGCGAAACATGGGCAAGGGGGCGGCTTTGCGTACGGGATTTGCTGCAGTCACGGGGGATATAGTCGCTGTACAGGATGCGGACCTGGAGTACGATCCGATGGATTTACGCCGGCTCGTTCAGCCCATAATGGAGGACAGGGCCGATGTGGTCTTCGGCTCACGTTTTCTATCCGCTGGAGAACACAGGGTCCTATACTTCTGGCACTATTTGACAAACAAAGCGTTGACCTTCCTTTCCAACATGTTTTCGGACCTGAATCTCACGGACATGGAGACTTGTTATAAGTTATTCAGGCGGGAAATTATCGACTCAATTACAATAGAAGAAGATCGATTCGGTTTTGAACCTGAGATTGTGGCCAAGGTAGCTCAACTCCGGGTGCGTATCATCGAGATGGGTATATCGTATTATGGCAGGACTTACGAAGAGGGGAAGAAGATCGGCTGGAGAGACGGAATCAGGGCACTATACTGTATTTTCCATTACAACGCACCCAAGGCGCCCGCACCGATTCAGTTCGCCATCTATATCCTCATCGGCGCACTCGCCGCACTCTTTAATTTACTGGTCTTCCTCGTGATGATACATGCCGGTCTCAATGTTTGCTACTCCGCCGGTTTGGCTTACTCCTTAGCCGCTGTCATGAACTACTTTCTCTGCATCGCTTTCCTCTTTCGCCACAAGGCGCGCTGGAGCTCAAAGCTTGAGTTGGCCGCCTATGTTGCTGTCGTGGTCGGGAGCGGCCTGATAGACTTGTCCGTGACAAAATTCCTTTCAGCCATAACCAGCCTGGCGGAAGCCAAAATAGCTGCCAGTGCGCTTGTACTTATCATTAACTTTTACGGCAGAAAGTACCTGGTTTTTCCAGAGAAACCCAGCGGGAAATGGAAACCGCAGAAGGGCGGGCCAAAAGGACCGTCTACACTCTAAATCGTTGCAGACTACAACAGGCTGCACGCGCTGGACCTGCGCTACGAATGGCAAGCCCAGGCCCCATACATTCTTAATTCCGCCGTCATTCCCGCCGCCAGCCCCAACGGTCATTATTACAAATGCACAGGCGTGACCGGCGCTTCCCCCTGGAAAAGCGGGGCAAGCGAACCGATCGATCTGTCCTTACATCAAGATCAAGGCTGAAGCAAATACCCCTGAATCGCCAAACCGCCAACCTCGCAACCGCGGGCACGGCAACGTATGAGGTCAAGCCGCTATCCATTTCACGGCAGGCGAGACCGTGGTCTGACTATCGTCTATGTTAGCTAAATCAAGGCCTTACAGGCGCAGTGCGTGCGCTTGCAAGGCCTTGTTGATCGAATCTGGTGTACAAGGGTGGGCACTTGTATCATCCCTTTAGAAAAAGGGGTGAAATTTGAACTCCGTAGGGGGCGACGGCGCTTATATCAGGCGCCGTCGGCTTTTGCCTTTCTGCTTTCCAGGAAGGTTCCCAAGCCGAGGTAGGGCTTTACTACCTCCTTTAATTCCTTTCTGCGCTCAAGAAACCTTTCCTTCATTCCCCTCAGCCATTCCGTATGTCGGTAGACTCCCTCCTTGCTCAGGAAAAGAGGGTGGTCCCCCGTCTCGATATCGAAACCAAGGGTTTCTTTTTCGATCCGCCAGGGGCCCGCACCCGAACAGAGCATGCACCGGGCCCGGCCGCCGGGCAAAAATCTGAAGGTGTCGCCCCCGCATACCGGACAGGAAGGAGCGGCGGGTTTTAGCCTCATTTCCTCATCAAGGAGGGCGCGCGAGAGAGCTTCGGCGATTTGGACGTTTTCTTCTGAAAGCAGCGCTTCGCCGGGAAGAGCCCCGTAAACCACCGCGGACCCGCGCAGATCGCCCAGGGCGATTTTAACAAAACTCTCCGCGTCGCGCTTGCCGCTTCCCTCCATGCCGTCGATCCCGGCTATGGCCACCGCCACGCCCGGTTTTCCCCACAACCGCTCGACGAAGGCGTTGAATTGAAGCCCCCGGTCCATGAACACCTTGAGGCTGCTGTTGGCCGAAAGCAGATAGACGGGTGCCGCGACCACGTAGGCGTCCGCTTCCGCAAGCGCGGTAAGGGCCGGGAGGAAATCATCTTCCTGCGGGCACCTCATCTGGTCGAAAAGACATTGGTAGCACGCCCTGCAAGGTTTTATTTCGAGTGCGGGAAGCCGGACGATCCGAAGGTCCCACCCCTCGCCCATTCGTTTGAAAATATCTTTGATGAAAAGTTCGCAGTTACCAAGTTTTCTGGGTGAGGCGGAAATTCCAAGAAGAGTCTTGCCCATTTCAGCATTCTCCTTAAACAGAAAAAAAAAAGCTAACCGGAGGGGCTAGAACCGGTTAGCTTTTGAGGAGGAAAGAGTTGGTTTCTCTTTTCGAGTAAGTATGAGCAATATGCATGCCACGGTCACCTGTTACTCTTTTAGCTGTAATTTCGAGATGTTAGCGATAGGGTCGTTTTTTTAATCACGCCTCTATTGCGCCATTTCTTAACCAATCACGCCATGATCACGCCACGGAGCCGTGTCATCCCCGTAGAATGGCTTCCAGCTCGGAAACGCTCTTGACGGGATTCCGGCAGGTAAAGGACTGGCACACGTATGCGGCCGCACCTTTTTTGTCCGGGACTACCGAGGCGGAAAACGGCGCGATTTTAGAAAGCTCATCCCCCGCTTTTCCACTTTCTTTTACCATCAGCACCCGGTTTGGCGAGGGGCTCCGGTGAACGGCTTCCACCATTTCTCTTGTCTTTGGGGATGAAAGGTCTCCCGCGATGAGGATCTCGCGGGTCGGGCCTTGGGCGAAATCGAGGGCCCGCAGAAATTGCGTGTAAGCCACGGGGTGGGTGGAGACCTCCCGCGCAAAGGATCTAATAAGCAAATCCGCCCGCTTTTCGAATTCCGGGTTCCCGGTCATCCTGCCCAGGCGCAGCAGGTTCATCGCGGCAATGGAATTGCTCGACGGAAGCGCACCATCGTAGAGCGGCTTTTCCGCCGCTATCATCTGCTCGCCGTCTTTTCCCGAGTAATAAAACCCACCGTCGGGGGCCCCGAAAAGGTTCAACGTTTCTTCCTGAAGCCTCACGGCTTCGGCGAGATAGGAAACGTCAAAGACGGTCTCATAGAGTTCTATGAGGCCCCATATGAGAAAGGCATAATCGTCGGCATAGCCCGGGTTTGCCACCTCCCCCAGCCGGTAGCGGCGATAGATGCGCCCCGCTTCGTTTCGCATGGAGCGCAAAACGAAGTTTGCCGCCCGAACGGCCGCCTCGGCGTAAACGCTTTCCCCGAGGGCCTGCGCACCCTTAGCTAGCGCGGCTATCATCAGCCCGTTCCAGGCCGCGAGGATTTTATCGTCCTTCGATGGGTGAACCCGATTTTCGCGGGCATCGAAAAGGCGCCTGCGCCCGTATTCGAGAAGCCGTTCCAGCTCCGGGAGGGGCATTCCAAGATTTTTAGCGAGTTTTTCGAACGGCTCCGGAACGTGCGGGATGCTCGCCCCATCGTGGAAGTTACCCCGGCTGGTAATCCCGTAGGCACGGCAGAAAACTCCGGCCGCATCACGACCGAGGATTTCCGCCACCTGAGCGGGGGTCCAGGTGTAGAACGCCCCCTCGCGCCCCTCGCTGTCGGCGTCCTGCGCGCTGTGGAAGCCCCCCTCGGGGCTAAGCATCTCGCGCAACACGTATTCGAATATCTCCCCGGTGACCTTCGCATACCGCTCGTCTCCCGTCGCAAGGAAGGCGTCGGTATAGGCAAGGGCGATCATCGCCTGGTCGTAGAGCATTTTCTCAAAATGAGGCTCGAGCCATTTTTCGTCCACCGAGTAGCGGTGAAAGCCAAAACCGACCTGGTCGAATATCCCGCCGGACCTCATGGCCGAAAGGGTCTTTTCGACCATTTGCAACACGTCCGCCCCGGGACTTCGGGCGTGCCGCCGGAGGAGAAAACCGAGGTTATGGGGGCTGGGGAACTTGGGGGCGGATCCGAAACCGCCCCACACGCGATCGAAGGACCCGGCCAGGGTCTTCTGGGCCTTATCCGCCAGCTCCCGACCGGGAAGCTCAGCCGCGGGCTGCTGCCCCCCCGGCTGGATGGCGCGCGAGATCTCGTCGCCGATCCTTGCGAGCTGCTCCCTGTCGCCCGCCCAGAGTTCGGCGATTCTTTCGGCGACATCCACGATGCCGGGCATCCCCATCCGGCTTTTTTTCGGAAGATAGGTCCCCGCGTAGAAGGGCTTTCTGTCCGGCCCCATAAAAATCGAAAGCGGCCAGCCACCGCTTCCGGTCGCCGTCCGGCAGGCGCTCATGTAAACCTGATCGATGTCGGGCCGCTCCTCGCGGTCGACCTTGACGGACACAAAACTCCGGTTGAGAACCGCCGCCACTTCCTCGTCCTCGAAGGACTCGTGTGCCATCACGTGACACCAGTGACAGGTCGAGTAGCCGATGGAAAGAAAAATCGGCTTGTCTTCGAGGCGCGCTTTTTTAAAGGTTTCCTCGTCCCACGGATGCCAATCCACCGGATTCCCGGCGTGCTGCAGGAGGTACGGACTCTTTTCCCCGGCAAGACGGTTGGGCATGCTACCTCCCCCAGCGCGCGGTCCACCGCCTGGAAGAAAGACCAGTCCAATTTTCCGCGGGATAAGTTTTTAAGCTCACTCGATCACCACCTGCTTTTCCGCACCCAGGTCGAAGCTGTCGAAATCCGGGTAATCCTGGTCGAGAGCGACGATGATCGGCACCTGTTTACTGGTCGGCCCCCAGTACTGGATAGCGCCCGGAGAGCTGAAGCAGTCCTCCCCGGCCCATTTGTCCCTGTTTTGGGCATAGGCCCTAAACGAGGGGGAAGAAAGTTCGACAAGCGACTTCTCGATTACGAACTCCTCTTTTCCCTTTCGCATTTCGGCGGTAACGAGCCCCGTAAGAGGTAGGGCCAGGACCCGTCCACCCTTGTGGAAATCGGTTATGGCGGCCATGTAGCCGGTTTTTCCGGAAAGGGCGAGGGACCCCGCGGCAAGTCCGAGTTGAAAGGTGAAAGCCGCGTCGAACCTGCTGGGTTTGGAGCTTCTGCCCTCATAGCCCAGAAAATGCGATTGAGTCGACAGGCTCACCTTCTTGAAATCTTCGACCTGCTCGGCTGTCGCATGGATTTTCCCCTTTTCCTCGCCAAAGAACCTGTCGGTGTGTCTTTTCATCTCCGAGAGGCGAAAGCGGATTTTTTCGATCAGCAGCTTCTCGGTCTCTATTTGAGAGACCTTCACATTTCCATGATCGTCTCGATCGAGGATCAGCATTTCCTGGAGATCGGTCGGAAGGGAAGCCATCAACTGCGCCGACTGTGGAGTCAGGTGCGGCAAAAGAAACTCCCTTTTGTTCTCGACAGAGGGCAGATCGGCAATGTCCGTTTCATATTCGGCAAGGGCTTTGTTCAATTCGGCAATAAGGCGGCCCATCTCGGGAATGAATTCGACGAGCCCTTCGGGTACGAGGATCACTCCGTGGTTGATGCCTTTGAAGCGCCGCCGGGTAATTATGCGCACTATCTGATCGACAATGCCGTCAAGGGGCACGTTTTTTTCCGCGATTTCCTCCGAGATGAGGGCGATCGCGGGCTTGGTCTGGAGGGCTACCTCGAGTGTGATCTTGCTGGCCGTGCGACCCATGAGCTTTACGAAATGGTAGTATTTGACCGCTGAAGCCGCATCCTGAGTGAGATTTCCAACCAGCTCCGAGTAAATCTTGGTGGCCGTGTCGAAGCCAAAGGAAATAGGCAGATACCTGCCGGCAGTCATGTCGCCGTCGATCGTTTTCGGGATCCCGATCACGCCGCAGGCGACTCCCTCCTTTTCCAGGTATTCGGCGATAAATGCCGCATTGGTGTTGGAGTCGTCGCCGCCGACTACCACAAGCCCGTCGAGCCTGTTTTTTACGATCGTCTGCTTTACTTTTTCAAACTGCTCGGCCGTTTTGATCTTTGTCCTGTCGGTACCCAGAAAATCGAACCCGCCCATATTGAGGATGGAACTGACGGTTTTCCTGTCTATTTCGAAAATATCTCCCTTTACGAGCCCCCCCGGCCCCTTCCTTATCCCAAGAAGGGTATTGTCTTCTCCAAGGACGGCGGCAAGACCGGCCAAAACGTTGTGACCGCCCGCCGCCGGACCGCCGGAAAAAAGCACAGCCACTCTTTTCCCCGTGACCCTGTCGGACTCGTTCGACGCCACAGCCTCGAGAATGAGGCTCCCGCACTTTGCGACCGTTTTGGGAAAAACCTGCGTGATCCTGTCGTGTCCCTTGCAAACAAGACTCATATCGGACTGCCGGAAGGCGGCCGGCATTATTTTGCCGTCTTTTCCAAGAAAAACCGAACTGACGGGAACAGGGAGCTTTCGAACCTCTTCTTCCAACGGGGAGTGTTTTCCGGCTGTGCGGCTTACTTTGGAAAATAGATCCATGATTTTCCCTTCGTTTGTTTATGACTCGATTAGGTTCAGCGTGCCAGTTGCAGATGCCAGTTGCATATGAAAATACAAAATTATGCCTTTATTAAAAAGGATAATTACACCGGGGCCGAAGACAACCAAAAAGAAACCGGTTTATCAGGCGGCCTCAATTCCTTTCACTTGCGGTAAAACTGAATCGCGGCTGGAAGCCGCTCCTACTGGTTATCCTTATCGCGGCTGGAAGCCGCTCCTACCAGTTATCCGTGCTACACGCAAGCGGGACCGGAACAAATTCCAACCGCATGATTTTGGAGCAAGATCATGGTTGAACAGAATCCCCCTGCCCTTTCACTTGCGAACCGCATGCGCGTCTGCTATCAGGGGTAAGTGTCCAAGCAAGGTTTCGGCTTTTAGAAGAGCCGAAAAGCAAGAGTCTTTATAAAAATAGATCAGGGTGGAGGAATAATCATGTTCAGGGACCAGAGCATCGGGTTCATTGGCGGTGGCAATATGGGAGAGGCGTTGATACGGGGCCTGATTTCAGCCTCTCTTTTTTCCGCGGATAAGGTATTTGCTTTCGATGTGATTGAATCCCGCATCAAATACCTGGAAAAAGAGTTCGCAATAAAAGGCCGGGGCGACATAGCCGAACTTGCCCGAACCTGCAGCATAATCGTGATTGCCGTAAAACCCCAGACCATTTCGGGAGTACTGGATACCCTCAGCGCTCACCTCTCGCACAAACCGCTCGTCATATCGATTGCGGCGGGAGTGGCTCTTTCCTCGCTGGAACAACGGCTGCCGGAGGGGACGGCGGCAGTGAGGGTCATGCCCAACGCACCGGCACTGGTCCAGGAAGCCGCTTCGGCCCTTTCGCGCGGCAAGGGAGTCTCCGATGCGCAGATGGAGATGAGCCTGGCTCTTTTCCGCGCGGTCGGAAAAGCGGTCGAAATAGACGAGAAATTGATGAACGCGGTTACAGGTCTTAGCGGATCCGGACCGGCCTACGTTCTTTTGATGATCGAAGCGCTGATAGACGCCGGAGTCCTGATGGGGCTGCCAAGACAAGCCGCTAAAGACCTCGTGGTCCAAACGGTTTCCGGGACCTGCACGCTCCTCGAAACCACCGGGAAGCATCCGGCGGAACTAAGGGACGTGATCACATCCCCCGGGGGCACAACCATTCACGGGCTCCAGGTGCTCGAATCATACTCGGTGAGGTCCGCTTTGATGGAATGCGTGGAAGCTGCCACAAACCGCTCAGCGGAACTGGGGAAGCAGTAAGAGGAACTCTTTTCGAAGGGGGACTTTTTTCGAAAACGATCCTTTAAACCAAAGGCCCGGGGCCGCTTTTGCCTGCGGCGGGCCGGAAGGCGGCGGGGCTTACGAATAATGGCGCTCCCATTTAACGGAAACCTCAAACCCTTTGCCCGAGTGCTTCGCAAGAACATGACAGACGCCGAGCACGCCCTTTGGTCCAAATTGAGGAGAAAGCAGCTCAACGGTCTCCTATTCTACAGACAAAGTAACATTGTAAACTACATCGTAGATTTCTACTGTCCGGCTGCGAAACTCATCGTTGAGCTCGATGGCGGCCAGCATTATTCAGTCGAAGGCAGGGCCAAAGACGATATCAGAGATGCGTACCTGGTGAATCTCGGCCTGAATGTGCTCAGATTTTCCGATCTCGACGTTCTTAAACATATGGATGGAGTTTTGTCTGTATTATGCGAACGTACCAAAATCCCCCCTGCCCCCCCTTTAGAAAAGGGGGGAAATTAAATCCAACCTGCCCTGGAAATTCAAATCCCCCCTGCCCCCCCTTTAGAAAAGGGAGGGGATCGGCTGCCCCGGTTGCACGTATGGGTAATTGTCAGGGAGCCCACCCTTGGAGCCGCACAAAACCCCGGCACCTACGCAAATTCCTGCCCGGCACTGACTACCGAACGACCGTGTGTTATATTTTCTGAGGGCGCTTGCGCCCACGCTTTGGATTTCATACGGGCGAGGAGGTCCATGGATGATTCCTATAGGGTTGGACAGTGAAATTCCAAACCATGTTCCAGTCTCCGGACACAGGTCTTTGGAAGTGGCTTTCCAGGCCATGCAGTCCATACTGGGCCAAAACGTCCTTTCATATTTCAGAAACGACAGGGGCGCGAGTCTCGTTCAGCTGGTCGAGCTGCGCCGCTCTGTCGCCTTTCGACGATTGGAGGACCCGGCTAACAGGATAGCTCTGCCGACCCTGCTTTTGCGGCAAAAAGAGGGCTGGAGCGTAATGGTTCATGAAAGGCTTATCGACCGGTTGGCGCACATTCTTTCGGACCGGACGCAACCGTCGCTTGGACTGGCTTTGGCCGAAGAGCAAAAGATGCTCAATTATTGCGAGTTTCTCTTGAGACACCATTTCGAGCACCTGGTTTTCCCCGATGCAACCGAACTCGACGTCATAGGCTCCGATACCGACTTCGCTTTGAGCCGGGCGAAAAAAGACCCTCAAGCCTACGGGGGGCTTCTGGAAATGCTGGAAAATCCCCAATGGGGTGTGCTGGGGGAAAATTATGGAGAACTGCTGCGACGGGCGCAAAAAGGAAAAGACTACCGGTTCAGGGCTCTAAGAACGGCCGCCGCCTACGCCGTCCACATCTCCGAACTGCCGGCGGGTTTTCTGCTCGATCTATTTGCGGACCTTGACCAGGAGATGAAGTCAAGGGTGCTGGAAAACATATACCGCAAGAGTCTCAACCCCGGGCAGCCATATTCGAAAAAGAGCTCGGAGCTGACGAAAATACTCCGGTTGTTCGGAGTCGCCGTCCTCCACGACCCGGACGAAGCCTTTCAGTTGTTCACTATCTTCAATGACCGCCGGGGTGTCGGCCCGTTATTCGAAGAACTCGATATTCTGTCGCTTTTCGATCCGCAAATGGACCTTCAAAAACTGTTTGAGATTTTCAAAACAAATCTGGAGGTGCTAGTGCAACCAGGAGAAACCTTCAACAGATATGGGCCGTGGAAATCGGCGCCACAGCCCGGGCCCGGTCCTTCGCCTCAGCAATCCAGGAGCTTGAAGGAACGCATCGATGAGGCGCGAACCGACCCGGATGTCCCGCATTCGGTAATCGAAGTGATCGAGAAAAACAGGATGAACGCAACGGGACAGAGCGGCGCGAAGTATACGGAACTAATCGAAACCCTGCTTACAATCCCATGGGGGAAAATAAAAAAAATCTGGATATCTCCCGAAGAGTTCGACGAAGGACTAAATCGATCCCATTACGGTTTGAAAAAGCCCAAGGAAATCATATCGGATCTGTTCGCCAACCTGATCTGGCGATATCAGCATTTCAAGGAATCCGAGAGGAAATTGTGGCACAGGACCGGCAGCGCTCTGCTCCTGGCCGGTCCGCCCGGAGTGGGCAAGACCTCCCTTGCGATTTCGATCGCGCGCAACCTGGGCATCCCATACCACAAGATATCCCTTGGGGGCATGAAGGACGAGGCCGACATCCGGGGCTACGGGTTCACCTATGAAGGGTCCAAACCGGGCCTTGTCGTCCAGGGGTTGATCAAGATGGGCGTAATGAACGGGATGTTCATCATGGACGAAGCGGACAAGACCGAGAAGTTCGCAATCGCCACCCTGCTCGAGATACTCGATCCGGAACAGAACCACCTGTTTCACGACAAGTACACCCAGAGCACCGTGGATATCGACCTGTCCAACAGCCACTTCATTCTTACCGCCAATACGGTGGAAACCGTCCCGGAGGCGATCCTCAACCGATGCGAGGTCATCTTCCTCGACCGATACAGCGTGGACGAAAAAATCGCCATTGCAAGGGAGTTTCTGATCGAGCGAATCCGGGAGCGATACATGATCGGACGCGATGAAATAGTATTCGACCCCGACGAGGAAAGCGAAATATTGCGCCACCTTATTCGTGATTACACTTCCGAGGCCGGGGTGCGCGACCTCGAGCGCATCATGCGCACTCTTTTTCTAAGAACCCACAGGAAGGAGATAATGGTCAAGGGAAGGAACTCCGTAAAACTTGATATGGCAAAGATAAACCAATATCTCGATGCGCCCAACCGCCCGCGCCTTATCAATGAAGACGACCGAATCGGCGAGATGATGGCCCTTGGCGTAAACCTCGAAATGGGAGTCGGGGCGCTTATCCCGATCCAGGTTACCCCGGTGCGCATCGAGCTGGACAGAAGAAATGCGGGCCAATCCTACCTGAGCATGCTCCACACCACCGGAAACATCGAGCGCGTAATGGACGAAAGCCGCAAGGTGGCCTCAACGGCGATCCTTCATTTGTCAAAAGAACTGGGCATAGATTCAGCGGACACCTCCATTCCGATCCACCTGCACTTCATGGGCGGGTCGACCAAGAAGGACGGCCCCTCCGCGGGAGCTACGATCGCGCTTGCGCTTGCCTCGCTTTTTTCGATGCGAAAAATCCGCCGAGATGTCGCCGCAACGGGCGAGATCGACACGCAGGGCCGGGTCACCGGCATAGGAGGGATGGCTGTAAAACTCGAAACCGCCTACGCCGCGGGCTGCAGGACGCTCATAATACCAACGGAGAATTTGACCGGGAACGAAGGCATAGACAGGCTGCCGGAGGCATTGAAAAAGGAGCTCCAGATTCTGAGCTTCGACCAGTGGGAAAGCAGCCACGAGCCATTCGACTACTCACGCCACATGCTCCAGGTGATCGCCGTCGACGATATCGTCCAGGCTTCCAAGGTCGCGTTTATCGAGCAGGAAGAAATCGATTCCCTGGACCGCTCTTTCGAGGAGCATGCGCAAAAAGCGCTCGCCGAGTCAGTCGGAAGCGGATTTAGAAACGTTCGCGTCATCTTCGTCGACAATTTCGGCGTGGCCGGCCAGGAACTTCCGGGCAGTCACATGTGCTCCGACGATCACGAATGCATTATTCTGGTCCGGCCCGACTTCAGGGAAGAGATTTCCAAAAAACTTGGCAAACTGGACGCAAAAGGCTCGATCAGGGAATTTAGCCCGGGCAAAGAACGGCTCCTCGATGTGCTCCGGAAGATAAGGTCCGACTACGGAGGCCCTTCAGCCAAGACGTTAAGAATATCCCTCATCGCTCCCCTCGCATTTCTTAAAAAAGAAGGGATTCGCCCCGGGGACCTGGAACAGCTTCGGATTTTCGCCGACTGCTGCACGGCGGGGAACGTGGTCGTAAGAGACTGCAGCCTCACTCTTGCCCGGTCGCTTTCCCGCCTGGTCGAACTTTCGGACGAATTGCTCGAAAGCTGCCCTTTTCTTTTCCAAAACGAGGGGTTCTATGCACCGAGCGTGGCGTTCATCCCGGAAAAATACAGGATCGACACGCGCCGCGCACAGGAAATCCTCGACCGGTGCCTTTTGAAGTGGCTAAACATTTCGGAAGGCACAGCAGGCGATGAACCGTTTGAGGCAAAGGCGACAATGAAACACTAATAAAGTGAAAGCGGGGCGTGCCGGGGGAACCGGGGCGTGCCGGGAAAACCCTGCCGTACCAGGTTTTACCCCTGAGGCTGAAAAGCCTTCGAATCGGCGGGCATCCCCGCACGCGTAAAACATTCCCTTGCCTTCTCCGAATATCCGCGCATCTTGTATACGGCGCCAAGTCGCGCCCAGCTTTGCGGCTCGAGTTCCCCGAAGCGAAGCGCCGCCTCGAAGGCGATGTGGGCAAGCCCCAGGTTCTGGTACGAATATGCCTTCGTGGCCAGCCATTCCCAACTTCTACCCCGTCCCACCGTGGAAGAGTTTATCAGTTCCAGTGCCCCCTTCTGCTCGTTCATGCAATACAGGCTGTATGCAATGTGGAGGAACAACTCGGAGTCCTGAGGCAGCGGCTGGGTAGGGAATAGATTTGGAACGTACCCTTGACCGCAAACCTTTTTAAGGGCTTCGACGGCCTGGCGATGGTTGCCCATACGCTGGTACAGTATGCCCATATGGTAGTTGTAGAGAGGGTTTTGGCCGGCGAGGCATCCCATCACGGCGAGGTGGCGGATGCATTTGTCATTATCGCCCATCTCGAAGGCGACTTTGGCCTGAAAAAGGTGAGCCTCGGGAATGAGGTGATGATTGTAGCTTTCCCTCTCGAAGCGCTCCAGGGCTTCCGCCATGCACTCCATGGCCTCCGGTCTTCGCCCGAGCGGGGCGTAGGTGAGAGCGAGGAAAAAATACATGCCGCCGTCCTCGCTGCCTTGGGCTCTCATCTTTTCCATTAAGGCCAGGTTTCGCATTGCCTTGGCCAGCCGGATCTCATGGGTCATATAGCCGAGATGAGTGATCACGATGTCTGGAAACACCAACGGGAGACCGGCCTTAGTGACGCTTTCATACGCCTGCTCGTGAATGGGCCTTTCGAACCGGATGAAGTCTTCGTTCGGAAAACACCTGAGTTGCCTACACGATGTGGGGGCCCGGGACTCCTGGCTGTTTACCAGGATGAAGTAAAAGGCCTTGGCGCCGTCAAAATCAGATTTCAAGGCTTCCATCCGGTGCTGATTTTCCAAATCGAACCTGTCGTCCGCGTCAACCCAGAGATGGTAGCTTCTGCTCGCCTTGGACTTGGCGAAATTCCTCGCGGCGGCAAAATCGTCTACCCACTCGAAATCATAAATGCGCGAAGTGAACCGGGCGGCAATATCCTTTGTGTCATCGCTCGAGCCGGTGTCGACAACGATTATCTCATCAGCGAAAGGTTTAAAACAGGCCAGAGCGTCCCCGATGTTGGCCGATTCGTTCTTTACGATCATGCAGACGGAAAGACCGGGGGATTTTTTCATACTTTATCCTTGCACCTTTTTCGTGGATTGCAACCGTTTTCGTGGATCGGTGCGTGGGTTGAATCAACCCGCCTACTCGGTGTCCCCGCCGACAAGAGAGCCGACAAGAGATTTGAGCAACTGCGAGCATGGACCGTGCGCGGGATCGATCGAGAGCGCCATTTCGAGGATCTTTCCCGCATCAGCCTTTTGCCCGATGGCACAGTGCAGCGAGGCGAGCACGTATAGGGAATCGGGAGCATCGGGCTCAATCCTGAGAGCTTTTTCGATCGCTTCTGACGCCCCGGTCAAATCTCCCGCCTGCAACAGTTGCTCAGCCGTGTGGCGATAGATGTCGGCCACCCCGCTCGCGAGGCCCTCCGGTTTCCACGCGGACGCACCACTCTGGCGGACCAGGGCTTCGAATTCCGCCCATGCAGTGTCGTCTTGCGGAAAAGTGCTCAAATATTGCCTGTACACGTTTATGGCCGCCTCGACCTGCCCTACCAGCGCGAGTCCCCTGGCGCTGTTCGCCAGGATATCGCCATCTTCGGGCTTAAGCTCCAATGCCTTATGAAAATTTTTGAGCGCATCGAGGGTCTTTCCGCCCTGGAGTTCAATCACGCCCAAATTATTGTAGGCTTCCCCCATAAGAGGATCTTCCTCGATGGCCATCTCAAAGCAGGCAGTGGCGTGTGCTATGCTTCCCCGTCCGAACTGAATTTCGCCATGTTTGTTGAAAAACTCGGCGGCCCCGGATGTCTCGCCCCCCTGCCCGGAGGGCTGGGAGAGCGCGTCCAGCCGCGAGCGTATGTCCGTATCCTGAGGGTGTTTTTCCAGGTAAGCCCCCAACACCTCTTTTGCGAAATCCTCTTTTCCGAGCGCACCGAAGACGCTCACGCACTCCAGCACCGTTTCCCTGTCTCCGGGGTCGAGCTCCAGGGCCTTCATGAGCGAATTCAGGCAATCGTCGGTTTTGCCCTGAGCCCGGTAAACGGAGCTCAACCTGGTGTAAGCCCTGGCGTTGAACGGGTCGGTTTCGACCGCCCTGCCAAAACAGGCCGCCGCCTCGGCATGGTTTCCATCGCGAAGCGCCTCTTCACCCTTCTCGATCCAGTCCTGGTCGAACCGCTGCGCGAAACCAGTCTCCCAAAAGGCCATTTCCATCGTCTCCCCCTCCACCAGGTCATCCCCTTTTGCGCCACCGGGGAATCCGGATATCAATAGAGTGCGTGTCAATTTTTTCACCCGCCATGAGAGTCAGAGTCAAAAAGAGGTTGGACCTCGCCAGATTTTTGACTTTGCACCAACCCGCCCGGCAAAAGCGAATTTTTGCCCGACGCCGGCAGCGCCCCCGGCAGAATCGCTCCGGAACCCGGGCAACCTTTCCGCCGGACTCCCGGCCTGATAGTCGATGCAAGATGTCGGCCACAGGGGTTGACAACAAACGGAAAAGGTTCGGCCATGGAGCGAATTGACTGCATCACTCATCAGAGTTAGCATAATTATGATATGTAGTTAGAAGATATAGCCACAAGGTTGGGACTTTTTTTGATTTCCCATGATAAGGAGCTTGAGATGGAAGGAAAACACGAACATAAACATTTGCATGGACATGAGCACACCCACGATCACTCACACGAACACTCGCATGATGGAAGCAAACACAGCCACGAACACACCCATACCCATGCCCACGAGCACCTGCACGAGCACAGCCACGAGCACAGCCACGCCAAGGAAAGCGAAATCCATAACCACGACCACTCAGGAGAGCACGGAGGGCACGACCACGACCACCCGGGGCATGGGGCGGAGGCTCATGAACACAGCCACTAAGGGCATGGGACGACTCATGGAAACGGCCACCGGGAAAGAGGCCGCAACGACGGGGCCAACAAGGTGTGTAAAATAATCTTTCAGTCGACGAGCGCCCCCTTGTTCTTCATATCCAAAACAGCCTGGTAGATCGTCCTGCGGGGAAGGCCGCAGCGGCTTGCGACCTCCCGGGCGGCCTCCTTTGCCGAAAGACCGCCCGCGAGCAAAGCCTTGAGTTCTTCCCGCCAGGATTGTGGTTGTGGAAGGGAGGCCGCGAGGCCCGACAACTCCTGGTCCACCGCCGCCTGACCGGAGTCGCGAGAAAAGCCCTCCGCCCGCACCGCCCCCTCCACCACAAGGACGACCTCGCCCCTCACTTCGGCCGAAAAATGCGACAGGGCTTCGGATATCAGGCCTCGAAAGACTTCCTCATAAATTTTGGTAAGCTCCCTGGCAACCGCAACTTTTCTGTCCCCCCAGCTCTGCGCCATATCTTTCAAGGTCTTTTCGAGCCGCTTCGGGGATTCATAGAGAATGAGAGTCATTTCGACCCTGGCGTATTTTTCGAAAAACCGGCGTCTTTCCGCACCCTTTGACGGCGGGAAGCCAAGGAAGACAAAAGGTTGGGCGGGAAGTCCCGAGACGACCAGTGCGGATATGAGGGCTGTTGGACCGGGAATCGCGACGGGTTCTATTCCTCGCGCGAGCGCCGCTTCCACGAGGAGATTTCCGGGGTCCGATATGCAGGGGGTACCGGCGTCGGTTACGAGCGCCACGCTCTTGCCGGAAGCGATTTTTTCGAGCAGGCCGCCCCCGCTCGTCCGCGCGTTGTGTTCGTGATAGCTCACCGTGGGTTTGTGGATATCGAAATGAGACAGAAGTTTTCGAGTCCGGCGGGTGTCCTCGGCGGCAATTATGTCCACTCCGCGAAGGGTTTCGAGCGCTCTAAGCGTAATGTCCGAAAGGTTACCTATGGGCGTGGAAACAATGTAGAGCTTTCCTTGCTTCGGCCCTTTTGAATCATCGGGTAAAGCGTCAGGTGAATCATTGGGTAAATCGTCGGGCGAATCATCGTGCTTCGAAGGCATTTACTATCCAGTTTATTTCAGGTTTTTCGCCGCCCCACCTGATCGCGACCACGTCGAAGCGCATATAAGAGTCCGCCGCCCCCGCCTGCTTCAAATACCACAGGGCCGCTTTCATAATGCGTTTCATTTTATGGACGGTGATGGATTCCTCGGGGCTGCAAAGCCCGCCCGGCTGCTTGGACCTCACTTCAACGAACACGAGGGTCTTTGCGTCTTTTGCTATGAGATCTATTTCTCCCGCGGGACATCGGAAATTTTGCTCGAGGATTTTGAGTCCGCGTTTGGAAAGGTATTCCGCGGCGACCCTCTCGCCCTCTTTGCCCTTGTTGTATCGGCTCGTCGTCAGCATCGATCCGGCCCCCGGGCTCCGCGCGGCGCACTGTGCCCGCCATTCGGCCTGCTCCAGACGTCGTCAGCATCGATCCGGCCCCCGGGCTCCGCGCCCGGCAAAACGGTTTTGAAAGTGAGCCCGTGCGGCACACGGCCCGTATCCGTGCGCGGCACAGGGCACATATCCGCGCAAAGTATCATAATGACGGGCCGTTGCATACCCCTTGTACATACAAGTCGAATCCATCGAATCCATACCGAAAAAAATTACTCGCGAAACCGGCACATGAACTGGGCGCTGCGGCCCCTGGCGATAATGGAAGGGGCTGCGATCGGGAGAAAACAGGAACCTTCGAACACACTAACTTCGAGCCTACCAACTCCGAGCCCGCCCAAGGATTCGGCTCAGAGAAACTTTACCGATCCCGATTCCAAGATCATGAACGTGAGGGGCGCCAACTGGGCACCAACTCCTTTGAGCAGTGTTGTAGCCGTCAGGCAATAGTTGATGACCTCTCCCAGGTGATCGTCGCAGGAAAGGCTTTAGGGCTTGTCCGTAAATAAAACCTTTGCGCTCGCATCCGGATTTTGGCCTGCTTTGGCCGCTCCTCAATCGAAAAGTCACGGAGTGGCAAGTTCGGTTGCGGGTCCGGCCGGAATGAAATATGCGCACTCTGAAACAACGAATCTGATATACTCTGGACATTTCGCCAAACCACCCGGCAATCCACACCTGACTATGACGGGCATTGCGAATTAGGTTATAAAGAAGGGCGGATGAGTTTAAGCGATATGAGGGACACGACAGGAGGCAAATTATGCGTTTGAACGATATTCCCGAAATTGAGCGGTTGAGCACAGCGGAAAAGATCCTGCTGGTCGAAGACCTATGGGACAGTGTCGCTTCAGATGAATCGAAGGTTCCAGTTCCCCAGAGCCACACCGAGGAACTGGAGAGGAGGTTCATAAGATACGCATCTCACCCTGGAGACCTCCTTTCGATCGAGGAACTGCAGAGAAGGCTAGAGAATAGAAAATGACATATGTCTTGCGCTTTCTTCCCGAAGTGGAAGAGGATGCCATCGCTGCCTACGCGTGGTACGAGGAAAAAGCGCAAGGGCTGGGCGACGAATTCCTGCGCACATTTTATGCCTGCGCGAATGAGATTCTGCGAACTCCATTGATTTCTCCCAGGGTCCACGAAGAATTCAGGCGGCGTCTGCTTCGGCGGTTCCCTTATGCCGTTTACTTCAGAATTACAGAAAACAATGAAGTTGTGATTTTTGGACTCTTCCACTGTGCTCGCGGCCCACAAACTATCACGACGAAGCTGCATGGGAGAGGCGGAGTTTTGTAAGTGGGCACGGTTTCACGTCGTCGACCAGTATGCGTTCGGTGTTGGAAAGTCTGGGGGCATGACAAATCCATGCCACCCCGCTTGGCCGCATTGGTACAGGAGTTCCAAAAACAGGGTGAAATTGCGATACTGGATCAATAATTCCGGGCACACACGGGGCAGCGCATTATGGCTACATAAATAATATTAAAGGCTTGACGAAGTCACAGGCCCAATGCCGAAAATGCCGATCTTGACAATGCAGATGCAAGGCCAAAATTTTCATCGCCATTTAATAGCAGGCATCTACCTGGAACATTGGGGCGGCGGGATAATTGACGTCCAGGCAGATCAAGCGGGGGAATGTAAAATGGTGGGCACGATAGTGCTGTGCCCTCCCTTGGCTGACGGGCATAAGCAGTCCAGTGTGCAGCCTTTTCGATAAGGGGAAGATTTTGAATGGCTACACTCTGCTTCTCTTCAAATCTGACAAGCGCTGAATGTGCAGCATGGGTGCAAGCAATCGGATCGATTCTTGCCATCCTTGGTGCGGTGGGTATTGCCGTGTGGCAGGCACGCAAGCAGCATAACAATGCCCTGGCGCTCCACTTCGCTGAGCGGCGGCATTCGAAAACTGAACTTGCGATGACCCTTTCAGTTCTTGCTCAGAACTGTTCAAGGGTTATTGTCTTTCTAACTGGACAGGTGAATGATCGCCAGGCTGTTCATGATATTGCAGAAGGACATATTCACTTTGATCTGGGAGAACTTGCCAGGCTTGACGCTGCCATATCGGGAATTCCGGTTTACAGTCTGCCTAGTTCCCTGGTGACGCCAACGATGATTTTGAGTGCAACGGTCCGTCAGTTTCGAGAGAAGGTGGAAATGGTTTTGCGAACTCAGAGAAGTATGGATGGTGCGGCCTTCGAGGACTTTTTCCGCGTACTTGATGAGATGAACATGAGCCTGAAAGCCACGTGTAAAGATATAGCCACAGAAGTCGAACATTTGCATGAAGCAAGGAGCGCGAGCCAGCCGTTGCGTCAAGACATTTAGTCTTCTTTGGTAGGAAGTTCCAGTTTGCGTACGCCGCTTAACACCTTGTTGGATAAGGAGAAAACAACATGCAATCTGCGCTATATTATCCTTTTACAGGTCCTGAACAAGAGTCATTTTTGAAGACTGCATTATTCATGTGGGATAATGTTGATTTCATCGTACCTTACGATGGCTTTCGCCCTTCTGGAAATACACGTGATTCAGAAGAGGCACTTGAAATAATAGGAAGGAGCTACGTTCCTACAGACGACGATAGGAAAAACACTCATGAGGAACTCAAGGACTTTTGTAACGGCCCTATGCCCAGTAAGCTCATCTTTGAGCTTGATAGACCAGAACTAGCATATGATTTTTATCCTGAAAAATTACTGCACGAAACATGGGAGATGCTCACCGAGTCAAAACTAGCAAGGGTCGTCAGCGATAAAGGGAACGTGCGTCGAGCATCTACGGGACCGCTGTTTGGTTACTACATGATGTCAATTCTTGCGGTATGCTGCTCACAGGGACGCAAACGCTTAGTGACAGACCAGAAAGATCCATACCGCTCGCTCGCTAACATACTTGTCGATTCAGATAGCAAAATTAAGGATGCCCAAGAAAGCTGGCATGAAACGTTAATTGCCTTGAGTCTTAACGGCCCAGATTTCACTTCAGCGTCGCTCAGGAAACTGATAAATATTCGAAAAAAAGAAGACAAGCTGCTTCAGGATTTACGCCGAGCCTTTCTTAAAGCGGTGGACCAGACGACTTCAGACATCTGCTTGCATGCGGGGAACCCGAACACGGTGAAGGATTTGATTGAAGGGTTCAATGACACAATGGAGAAGGATCTTAAAGAATTGAAGCGGGCATTGGGGCGCTCTGGCCTCTCGTTGTTACTTTCGAAGGAGTTCGGATTTTCAGTCCTTGCGGCTACATCTGCAGTTGCGCTGGAACCGATTTCAGGGACTATTCTCACGATTGGTGGGTTGACAAAAGGATTGATGGATTACCAGGACCGAAGGCATAAAATTCTTCGGGACCATCCTTCATCATGGTTGTTCACTGTCCTTGGGCCATCTATTCCAATCGCATAGGATGGAACCACCGTATTAATCTGGACTGGCAATTCTACACGTCGCCGCCGTCTGGAGTTGCCTGTCATTCGCCAGGGAAAAGTGAAAACTCCACACATCTCTCCTTTATCCGTAACTGGCAAGACGCCCTATCCTTGCCATTTCCGAATCATGCGGGTACTCAGCCCCCCCCTTGTCCTGAGCGGCTCCTCGGGGATGCGATGGAATTTTATTTTGGATAGCATGCACATCCTTGATTTGTCCATCGTTTGTACGTACAATAACATTACGTTTTAAGGATCTCCGACATGCGGCGTGATTTCGAATGGGACCCGAAGAAGGCGGAGGTCAACAGACGAAACCATGGCGTGAGCTTCGCTGACGCGACGACAATATTCGAAGACCCTATGGCTATCACGATCGAAGAGCGAGGCATCACCGTAGGGATGGACTGTCTCGGCCGCCTTTTGGTTGCCGTTTATACCAGTCGCTTCGGTAAAATCAGGCTCATCCCGGCACGCAAGGCGAATAAATTCGAAAGGTCCGAATATGAAAGAAAATGAGCATGAGATAAAAGACCATTACGATTTCAGCAAGGGAAGACGCGGCCCGATCATTTCGCCCCAACCCGGAAAGACCAAGATCACCATCAGAATTGACGCTGATATCCTTGAATGGTTCAGGAACAAAGTAGACGAAGCCGGGGGCGGTAACTACCAGACAATGATGAATACGGCACTGCGCCAATACATCGAGACGCAGGAAGGCGTCCTGGAGGCCACAATACGCCGCGTGATCCGCGAGGAACTCAAGAGCGGCCGGCAACAGTAAGGATTTGAACCCCCGCCAGGGCAGGCAGGTATTCGAGTTTATCGAGGATGAGACAGCGTTTTGAAAGGTACTCCGCAGCGACCCTCTCGCCCTCTTTGCCCTTCTCATAGCGGCTACTGGTCGGCATCGGCCACACACTCCCCACCCGGCGAAACGGACTTGAAGGCGAGCCTATGCAGCGGATCAGAAAGGGGTCGAACCTACACTCATCGTTCTCTGATCCAGTCTACCCAGAACGCTCTGCTCGGCGCTTGTGTTAAAAAAGCAGGTGAGCCCCCTCCGCTTTATTCGGGGGCCGCTGCTACACGATCTCCGGTGTTCCCCTGGCAGAATGCCAGACCCTCGCCACCTCGATAGTGCGTTTCCTGCGACGAATCCTATAGACAATTCTACACGGTTTGCGGATTATCTCCCGGATATTGGAGTCACCAAACTCAGGCACAATACGTCCGGAATCCGGGAAGTCGGCCAATCTTTCCACTGCCTGAAAAAGGCCCCTCACGAATCGGTCTGCTGCCGAGGGACTATCCTCTGCGATGAAGGCGGCGATGTCCTTGAGATCCAGCCGAGCCGAAGGAGACCAGATCAGCTTGAAAGCCACTCTCCGAACTCCTCTTTTATCTTCTCATGTGGAATCCCCTTGCCTTGATCGAGTTCACGAAGACCCTTTCGTACACCGGCCATGAAGTTGATGCGCTCCTGGATATCTTCCCAGGTGGCGCCTTCCGGGAGTTCTTCAATGCTTTTTATGGCTGTTTCCTTGATCGTCATGTTTGAACCCCATAGAACATTGCGTTTTTGAGTCCGTGCACGCTCCAGGCTGCTAACGATGCCGCAGGAGATCCGAGACGCCAACTCAGTCCATACAAGCGGCGCCTACTCTTTTGCAGCCGGGGTTTTATCGAGGACGAAATTTACAAAGACGTCAAGTTCGTCTCTCCGCGGGGCCGCCACATTCGCGGCCAACGCGATCTCCTATCTCACCACATTACAAATTATAATACCACGCTTTAGAATGTTGTTGCCTGAGCAAAAGCGAACGAACAAGGTTGGTAGAACCCGCAACCAAACTTGCCAAATTGTTAACCTTAAGTTCGCTCGGGAAAACGCAGGCGAAAGTAGCCCAATAAATCGTAAAGACGGTTGCGATCGTTTTTCCGTCTTTTGCCACCATGTCTATTTTCCCGGCGGACAGCGGAAATTTTACTCGAGGATTTTGAGTCCGCGTTTTGAAAGCTATTCCGGGGCGACCCTCTCGCCCTCTTTGCCCTTGTTATATCGGATCGTCGTCAGTATCTGTACCGCACTCCACGCCCGGCAAAACGGTTTTGAAAGTGAGCCTGTGAAGCGGACAGGGCCCATGTGTGCGCAGGGCCTCGTAATGGCGCGCGGTACCATAGCCCTTGTGCGAATCGAATCCGTACTGGGGAAATTCCTCATGGAACCGGCACATCAGCCGGTCGCGATGGACCTTGGCGATAATCGAAGCCGCGGCGATCGAAATCGAAAGGGAATCTCCGCGGGGAATTCCCTTTTGCCCAATGGGGAGGGGAAGCTTGTAGGGACCGTCGATCAAAAGGAAATCCGGGGCGACAGGCAATTGTGAAACCGCCGCGGCCATAGCCCGGAAAGTCGCCCGCAGGATGTTTATCCGGTCTATTTCGGAGTTGTCTACGACCCCGATTCCGACAGCCAGGGCGCGCGCCTGGATTTTTTCGAAAAAATGGTCTCTTTGTTTGGGGGTGAGCTTCTTGGAATCGTTTATGCCGGGAAATCGGACGCTTTTCGAGAGTATCACCGCGGCGGCTACCACAGGACCGGCAAGCGGCCCGCGACCGGCCTCGTCTATCCCGCAAACAAGACGAAAACCCTTCCGGTGGGCATCCCTTTCATAAAGACGCATATCGACCGCAAGCGTTTCGATCATTTGCCTCTGCATCGTTTCCCTCTGATACTTCCCGATACTTCCAAACCATGGAATGGCTTTGGCCGCTTCTGTCCCGGCCCGCGTCGCTGAGCGCCCGCCTCGGGTTCAAAAGACGCAGTATGAAAATATATACCCGTTTCGCCCGGCCACGCAAGACGAGAATCGGCCGCAGTCCCGCACGAAGTCGCCGGTGATACTAAGTTGCGTTTAAGATCGGGCGGGGGTAAACCCCGCCCCTACGAAGGAGAAAGCCTCTATCCGGACTAAAAACGACGGGTCTGATCCGTGTGATGCGATAACGCAAAAAAAAGCCGAAGCTTTTTACGGCTCCGGCTGATCTTCATTAGATTTTATTGCAAAACTGCGACTAGAGCTTTTTTACGTTTGTGGCACTTGGGCCCTTGGCGCCTTGTTCTTCAGCGAAACTGACCCGATCACCTTCGGCCAAAGACTTGAAACCTTCGCCCTGTATGGCTGAGTGATGAACAAACACATCATGTCCGCTGTCAGCCTCAATAAAGCCAAAACCTTTACTGTCATTAAACCATTTCACGCGACCTTCAACCATCTTCAGTGTCCTTAAAATTTTGTTTTGTTCACTGCTATTTTGGGGCGGCACTTGGAGTTAGCTCGAAACCGCACCAATTATATGAGGCGAAGGATCGATTTGTGTATAACTCAAAATACCCTACTCCACTGCACTCAGCAAGGATAACCCTAAAATTCAGATATGCAAGGTCTTTCGTACGATCAATCCACTTCATCACTTATTGTCTTTAATCCGGCGGCCCCGATTGCTGACTCATCGGGAGCGGCTGCCTCCCTCCGCTGAACTTCCGCGGCAAAGCTATTCAAGTCATCACCCTCGATGGATTCCTTTTCCAGCAGGATCCCGGCGAGCTTTTCCAGGAAATCCCTGTATTTTTTCAACTTGATAAGAACCAACTGGTGAGCCACATCCATGATCCTGTTCATTTCTTTATCGATTTGCCGAGCGGTGTCTTCGCTGTATTCCCTCTCGTTTGAACCCAATCCGAGAGCCGCGTATCTTGACTGCGGCGAGTGGGTGTAGGTCAAAAGCCCCATGCTCTCACTCATCCCGTACTCCATCACCATGCCGCGGGCAATATCGCTGGCGCGTTGAAGATCATTCTGCGCCCCGGTGGAGATATCTCCAAAGATCACCTCCTCGGCGACTCGCCCTGCCAGGAGCACCTGTAAGCGGTCCAGGAGTTCGTCCCGTGTCATGAGATAGCGATCTTCGGTCGGCAGCTGCTGGGTATAGCCCAAGGCCGCAATCCCCCTGGGGACGATGGAAACCTTACTCACGGGATCGGTTCCCGGCAGAAGCATCGCCACGAGTGCATGACCTGATTCATGGTATGCGACGATTTTTTTCTCCTTAAGGCTCATGACCCTGTTTTTTTTCTCCAGTCCGCCAATGATACGGTCCGTCGCCTCCTTGAAGTCGGCCATTGTCACCTCATCGGCGTCCCTGCGCGCGGCGATCAATGCGGCCTCATTGATCAGATTGGCCAGATCGGCCCCCACAAAGCCGGTAGTCATGGCCGCTATTTTCTTGAGATCCACGTCGGGGCCAATTTCGACAGCTTTTGCGTGGACATTGAGAATAGCCTCCCGCCCCCGAATGTCGGGCTTATCGATGGCCACATGGCGGTCGAACCGGCCCGGGCGCAGCAGAGCGGGATCGAGTATGTCCGGACGGTTTGTCGCGGCCAGGATGATAACACCCGCCCTGGGATCGAAGCCGTCCATCTCAACGAGAAGCTGGTTCAGCGTCTGCTCCCGCTCATCATGGCCTCCCATGGGGTTTAGTCCGCGGGCCTTGCCCAGGGCATCCATCTCATCGAGGAAGATGATGCAGGGAGCATGCTCCTTGGCCTGCCTGAAAAGGTCCCTGATCCGGGCCGCTCCCACACCCACGATCATTTCCACGAACTCGGAGCCGCTCATGCTGAAAAACATCACCCCGGCTTCGCCCGCAACAGCCTTGGCCAGCAGCGTCTTGCCGGTACCCGGCGCCCCGACGAGGAGAACCCCTCTGGGAATACGCCCCCCGAGGCGCTGAGATTTTTCGGGGTCTTTCAAAAACTGTACGACTTCCTCCAGTTCGCCTTTGGCTTCATCGATCCCGGCCACATCGTTAAAGGTTACCTTCACATCCTTTTCACCATAGATTTTCACTCGCGCTTTACCCAGGGAGAGTACACCCTGCGGGCCTCCGCTCATTCTTTTCATCATGAAAAACCAGATGAAAGCGAAAAATGCGAGCGGCAGCACCCAGGAGGTTATCGCCCCGAGCCACTTATCCTCAACATAGCCGCTGAACTTGATGCGTTTTTGCTCAAGCTGCCCCACCAGTGCCGGATCTTCGATCCGAACAGTAAAGAATGGTTTTGCAGGTTTACCCTCTTCCCCTTTCAGATTGCCCGTTATCTGATCCGGGGCAATGACAAGATTTTCAACCTTCCCTTCCTGAACCCACTGTTTGAAGTCCGAGTAGGAGATCTTTTCGGTCGGCTGGCCTGCCGTGTAGTTCTGAAACAAGGCTAACACCAGCATGGCCACGACGAAGTACCATATCGAGAAGCGCACTTTCTTTTTTGATGGGTCGGATTTGTCCGGCCCCCCCACTCCCGGACCCTTGATACGCTCAATGACTTTATCGATAAAACGGGAATCATCGTCTGTCTTTGTCGCCATTGCCTGGTGTCCTGTGGAATGTAAAGAGAAAGGGTTTTTTGAAAGCGCCCGTGCGATTCCGAAATGGAGATTTTAACGGAGCTGCAATTATCCACCTGCTGGATGGACCATTGTAACATCAGTTTTGGTGATTACCTTAACATAGCGTAAGAGGTCCATGGCTATCATTAAATTTGAAACTCGGAAAAGGAAAGGTTATGGAAGAAAGAAAAGGGAATTTCGATGAGCGATACCATGCGTCCTACGCCTGTAAATTGAAGACCATTCCACTGGAGAAGATCGAGGCTGCGATTGCGGAGGCCATAGGGGAATTGACCCAGGACAGGGTGGAATGCACGATAATAAATTTCAGTGCGAAGAGCCAATGCGCGGAGTTAGTCATTTCACTCGACATAGGGAGTGACAAACGCTATTCCAAGTGAAATTATTATTGAGCACTCTCCACCAGAGCAAGACCTCAGTTTGAGCTTTTCAGGAGAGCACGTCCTTTAAGATTGCAATCTCATCCAAAGCCTTACCGGAACCGAGCACTACGGTAGAGAGGGGGTCATTGGCCAGCATTATCGGCAATCCCGTCTTGAGTCTAAGGAAGTGATCGAGGTTTTTGAGAAGCGCTCCTCCACCGGTCAGAACGATACCGCGGTCCACGATGTCGCCCGCCAATTCGGGAGGCGTCTGCTCAAGAACACCCTTTATGGCTTCCAGGATGGAATCGATTTGTTCCTGGATCGATTCGCGGATCTCATCGGAAGTGACCTCGAGGGTTTTGGGAATCCCCGTTACGAGGTCGCGGCCCTTTATCATCATAGTTTCAAGATCACCAAGGGGATAAGCATTCCCGATAGTAGTCTTTATGAGTTCGGCCGTCCTTTCGCCTATAAGCAGATTGTGCTTGCGTTTAATATGCTGGAGAATGTCCTGGTCCATTTTATCACCGCCAACGCGCACAGACCGGCTGTTTACAATCCCCGCAAGCGAGATGATAGCGACCTCGGTGGTTCCTCCGCCAATGTCCACAATCATGTTGCAAACCGGCTCGGTTATCGGGAGCCCTGCCCCGATTGCAGCCGCCATAGGCTCTTCTATCAGGTAAACCTCATCGGCGCCGGCGGATTCAGCAGACTCCCTGACGGCCCTTTTTTCAACCTGGGTAATGCCGGAGGGAATACAGATTATTACTCTTGGCCTGATAAGGGTGCGCCTGTTGTGCACTTTGCGTATGAAGTATCTAAGCATTGCTTCGGCGACCTCAAAATCCGCGATGACGCCATCTTTCATCGGCCTGATCGCAGTGATATTGCCTGGAGTCTTTCCGAGCATCATCTTTGCGTCTCTACCCACTGCCAAAACCCTTTTAGCGCCGCGCTCACCCTGTCGAACCGCGACAACCGAGGGCTCGGTCAGAACTATGCCTTTACCCTTCACGTAAACAAGAGTATTGGCAGTCCCAAGGTCTATTGCGAGATCATTTGAAAAAAGCCGAAATATTTTGTTAAGGAACATCCGTATATTTCTCCTTTCAATCCGATTTTAATGAATATATTACCAATCGCGCTCCATATTAGCACTCTTTTTTATTGAGTGCTAACTAATATAAGGGGACGACCGGGTAAATCAATGTCCATAATTTTTCCGGCGCTCGACGTTTCAGGAGGAGTTTGCCAGGGTTATTCCCGGGCGGCGGGAATGGGAACCACCCCCACTTCCCGGTAAGGATCCGTTCAATTTTTCCAATATCAGCGCACCAGGCGAGCATATCCTATCATAACCGGCCCTTAGCGGATAAGTGTTGATAAACCCCGGTGGGCGTTCCTGTAAAAATACATCATCCAGCCTATTTGCACCTTTCAGAAGCCAGCGCTAGCTTGAAAAACCATGACAGTTAAACCCATCGAGGAGGCAGCCCGACATGGAGTTGCATGGAAACGAACGACGGGCCTTGTGCGGCATATGCCCGGCAGGTTGTTGGGTGATCGTCACTTACAGAGCCGATGGAAAAATGACTTCGGTAAGGGCTGACGAAAATTCCCCCCTGGGGGTACTCTGCAAGCTCGGCGATCATTCGGCCGAGATCGTCTATTCCGAGAACCGGCTTCACTATCCATTGCGCCGGAAGGGCCCGAAGGGAACCTATGACTTTGAGAGGATAAGCTGGGAAGAGGCCTTCCAGGAGATTGTCGTCAGGCTAAATACCATAAAGAGCCGGAACGGCCCGGAAGCGACGGCCGTCTACACCGGCCGGGGAAGCTTTGAGGCGGCCCTGTGCGACGTTTTCCAGCCAAAGGACGTGGCAGTGTCGTCGGCTTCGAGCGTCCTTTTTCCCTTCGGCTCCCCCAATACCATGGGCGTCGGCGCCCTGTGCTATGTCTCCTTCGCCATGATCGCCCCCCATGTAACGATGGGCGGGATGCTCATCAACATGTTTTCGGAGATAGAAAATGCGGAGTTGATCGTGGTCTGGGGGGCCAACCCGGCGACAGACTGCCCCCCGCTGGATTTAAATAGAATCCTGGAGGCGGTCAAACGAGGGGCCAAGGTCGTCGTAATCGATCCGAGACGGACCAGGACGGCCAAGCCGGCCAATGCGGAATGGATCCCCATCCGGCCGGGAACCGATGGCGCCCTGGCCCTGGGCCTGTGCCAGGTTCTCATCGAGGAGGAACTGTATGACGAGCCTTTCGTGAAGCAATGGACCCGGGGATTTGCGGAGTTCGCTCAATACGTGCAGCACTTTAGACCCGAGGTTGTGGAATCGATCACCGGCGTTCCCCGGGAGAGCGTGCGTTCCCTGGCCCGCAGGATAGCGAACGCGCGCGGGGCTTCCCCGGTCATGTATTCAGGCCTTGAGTACAGCGATAGCGGCGTCCAGGCCATCCGGGCCACCCTGGTGTTGTGGGCACTGGCCGGGCAGCTCGACGTGGTGGGGGGCCGATGTTTTACGATGGAGCAAAATGTATTCCCCATCAACCGGGAAGGCCATATCCCCAACCCGAACCCGAAAAAGGCACTGGGAGTCGAACGATTCCCCGTCTACAGCGCGTACCGGGGAGAGTCGCACGCCAACTGTCTGCCGGACTCCGTTCTAAAGGGGAAACCATACAGGATCGAGTCCCTGATCATCCTGGGCGGTTCGATGATCACCGCCTGGCCCCGGCCCGAACTCTGGCGCAAGACGCTCGGAGCTCTCGACTTCCTGGTCTGTATCGATGTGAATCTTACGGCCGACTGCGGTTATGCCGATATTGTCCTGCCCGCCGCGACTTACTACGAGATCAACTCCTACATGACCTACGGCTCGATCTTCCGGCTCCGGGAGAAGGTGATAGAGCCGGTCGGGGAAGCACGAAATTCATTCTTCATCATGACCGAATTGGCTGAGAGACTGGGGTACGGCCACCTCTACCCGCGCACCGAAGAAGAGCTTCTAAAACACGTGCTGAAAGGGTCGCCGTTCACCCTCGAACAAGTTCGCGCGGCCGGAGGCCAGGTCCAGGTCGACACCGTCATGATGGAGTATAAGAAATGGGAGAAGGGGCTTCTCCGAAAGGATGGGCAACCGGGGTTCGAGACCCCGTCCGGAAAGTTCGAGATTTCCTCGACGATCCTCGAAGAACACGGCTACGACCCTTTGCCCGTTTACAGCGAACCCGCGGAAAGCCCTCTCAGCCAGCCCGCTCTTGCCGAAAAGTTCCCGCTGGTCTTCAATTCGGGATCGAGAGTGACCACGGACTTCCGGAGCCAGTTCCACGGGATCCCCGGACTGGTGAAGGAGCGGCCGGAGCCGACAGTAACGATCAACACCCTGGATGGAGCGGCGAGGCAAATCCATCATGGAGACAGGGTGATTCTTAAAAGCCCCCGGGGTTCGGTCCGGCTGCGGGCGATTGTAAGCGATGACATCGTGCAGGGCGCAATCGATGCGAACATGGGAGGCGGGGGTCCGATAGGTCCCAGGGCCTGGCAGGAATGCAATATAAACGATCTCACCGATTTGAGATTCGACCCGATCTCCGGGTTTCCCATCTATAAGTGCCTCCTCTGCGAAATCGAAAGAGCCCGGGAATCCGGGGAAACGGTTGAAATAGATTCCGGTGAATCAGGTGTCATGGCCTTTCCAGCAGCGGGGTCCCCGTTAAAAGCCCAGGAGAGCATCTACCTGGATCATAACGCCACGACCCATCCCGACCCCGAGGTGCGAGCCCTCATGGACGACTACATGGACAGTCGATACGGGAACCCATCGGCCATTCACCGTGAAGGCAGGACCGCGAAGGCGGCCATAGAGGAAGCCCGCAGGAAAGTGGCGAGACTCCTTGGCTGCACGGCCCGCAGGATCGTCTTTACCGGGGGCGGCACCGAGGCAAACAACCAGGTGATCAAGAGCATGGCCCTGGCCAAGGGGAACGGCAAAAAGAGGTTGATCACCTCGTCGATCGAGCATCCTTCCATCTTGAAGATTTGTGGTTGGCTCGAAAAATACGGGTTCGACGTGACCAGCCTGCCGGTTAATTCATACGGGCGGGTCAGGCCCGAAGACCTCGAAGAGGCGTTGACCGAGGATACCTTTCTTGTGACTATCATGACCGCAAATAACGAGACGGGGTCACTGCAGCCCATAGCAGAGCTGGCAGGGATCGCTCACCGCCGGGGGGTGCTTTTTCACACGGACGCCGTCCAGGCCGCCGGAAAGATCCCACTCGATGTGGAAACGCTGGGCGTCGATTTTCTAACCCTTTCGGGCCACAAGTTTCACGGGCCAAAAGGTGTGGGCGTCCTGTATGTGCGCAAAGGCATCGAGCTGGAACCCCTGCTTCACGGCGGCGACCAGGAGGGGGGGCTGCGGGCCGGAACGGAGAATACGGTGGGCATTGCCGGGGTCGGGAAAGCGGCCGAACTGGCCGAGGAGCGGTTTCCCGACATGGACCACCGCATCCGCATTCTGAGGGACCGGCTCCATGAAGGTATCAGGCGTCTTATTCCGGAGGCAAAGCTCAACGGGGACCCGGAATACAGGCTTCCCAATACTTTGAACGTCTCCTTGCCGGGGATCCGGGGAGAGGCGATGGTGCTCGCCCTCGACCGGAAAGGCGTTTTTATCTCCTCGGGGTCCGCCTGCCGGGCGGGTTCACCAAAACCTTCCCATGCCCTCTTAAACATGGGTTTATCGGAGGAAGAGGCTCACTGCGCGCTGCGCATCTCCCTCGGTGCGGGCAATACGGAGACACAGATCGACCAAACGATCGAGCGGATGGAGGAAGTGATCCGCGAGTCTATGACAACCGTTCGTTTCGTGCCCTGCCGATAGGTCAGGAAAGGAGGAGGCGATGAAATACGATGCCATCGTCATTGGTTCGGGGCAAGCCGGGAATCCGCTTTCGCACCAACTGGCAGACCTCGGTTGGACCGTAGCCCTGATCGAGCAAAGCCACCTCGGCGGCACCTGCATCAACACGGGGTGTACGCCGACCAAAACCATGGTCCATAGAGCGCAGGTGGCTCACTATGTACGCAACGGGGACCACGGGGCGTTCGATCCGGGCAGGTTGGCGTGGACCTGGCCGAAATCGTCCTCGGAAAAACAAAATCGTCCAGAGCTCTCCGAGACAGCCA
>CAWEZA010000005.1:0-9321 GCA_963813125.1 uncultured delta proteobacterium
GGCCGGTCAGGATTATTCTGATGGCTTCCGGATAGCGGCCGCAGACCACTGCGAGAAAATCTGTCCCCAACATGCCGGGCATCATTTCATCTGAGACGACTACATCGAAACTCTGAGTGGATAGAATCTCCAGGGCTTCTGCCCCGAACCGGCGCTGAGAACTTCATAGGGTCCCTTATGAAGTCCTCGTTTGAGGGCTTCGACTACGTGCGGTTCATCATCGACCAAAAGAATTCTATAGAGATGCATGATTTTTCCCGCCTAATGGGTGCTTAGAGATAATTCCTTCACCATTGCCGATGGCACGAGCACCCTGACAGGCTCCACAATGCCGGATTTTGCGGCAAAATTTTTCATTCGTTCACGCAAGGTCAGGTTCACCCTGTAACCTTTAGCCACAAGCAGACGACCATCCCGCAGGAATAAATCGCGGTCAATGATCATCCCGTTTTTCAACTCATGCAATGACAGGGACATTTTCTCATAACCCGGCTCAATATCGAGTACCATCTGCAGCGCCGCAAGCACATTCTGGTCATATCGGCCGGTTCTTGAAGCCATTATTACCAGTGCGTCACTATCGGAGATTTTGGTTGCATGGAGCCTGTCGAAGTCGAGGACCGCCTTAAGGATTCGCGAACCCAGAAGGATTTCTCCATCCCCTGTATCTTGGAAGTTTCTTTCCTGGTCGGAAATGATCTTGGCGACAGTTTTCATTCTCGGAATATTAGAGAGCAGATCCGAGGCAATAAAGGGATGCATGGCAAAAAGCTGTGTTTCTTCGCCGCTGAGTTCTTCGCCCCTGTAAAACTTCTTAATGGCTTCGTCAGGCAAGATGACACATCCAATCTGAGAAAGATATGCCGCCGTTTCGATTTGCCACAAGTCCGGCGCCCGGATTGCGAGTGCAATTCTATTGACAAGACGGGTGACTCGGGTAGCTCGGCCAAAGGCTTCCGGCTTGATTAGCTGAAGGATTTCAACCAGGACTTTGAGGCTGCCCCGAAGCGTTTTTTCAAGCAGTTCGCGCTCTGCGCAAATGAGCTCATACTGACGAATCCCTGCCGCAAGAGCGTCTCTTAGAGTTTGCGGCTCGCACGGTTTGGTGAGGAAGCGGAAAATATTGTCCTTATTTACAGCTTCGATTGCCGTTTGCAGATCCACGTTGCCGCTGAGCATGAGCCGCACGCTGTCCGGGGCCGCCTCTCGCGCACGCTTGAGAAACTCAATACCGTCCATCCCCGGCATGCGCAAGTCGGAAACTATCACTGAAAAAGGCCCTTTTTGTGATACTGCGGCAAGACCCTCTTCGCCGCCCAGGGCCGTTTCAACGGAAAAGGTCTTTCTCAACTGCCGCTCGAAGCCGGCCAAAATGTTGGGATCGTCATCAACGAAAAGAATCTTCGCAGACACCTTTTTCTCCAAACCTGCAGGAATTAGAGCGCAATCGAGCTGGAACTCTTCAATCTTGTCTATCCCTAATTTGGATAGGTAATCCAGATCGAAGTTCACATTCTTCTCATGACGACTCCCTGCCGACTTCCAGAGGCAGCTCAAGGACAAATGTGGCGCCCTTGCCCGCTTCCGATTCAAAACTTATGGTCCCGCCGTGCTTGCCGACAATGACCGAATGAGAAATCGCCAGACCCTGGCCTGTTCCTTTTCCTACTTCCTTTGTGGTGAAAAAAGGGTCGAAAATCCGTGATCTGATTTTTTCCGGAATGCCGGCGCCGTTGTCCTGTATGCTGATTTCGGCGAATTCACCATTAAGGCGGGTGGCTATTGTAATTGCCCCTTTGTGATCGGAGCCTTTCCCGAATTTTTCCGCTATCGCCTGGGCGGCATTTATCAGCATGTTCAGAATAACTTGGTTGAATTCCCCTGGAAGGCAAGGAACCAAAGGCAGGCTGCTATCCAATTTGGTCACAACCTCGGCTACGTACTTCCACTCATTTCGCGCGACATTGATCGTATTTTCGATAGCCCTGTTGATATCGATGTCTGTTTTCTCATCTGTTCCCGGATGAGAGAATTCCTTCATTGACCGCACGATTTTGCTTATGCGGCCTATGCCCTCAAGCGACTGATTTATTGCATTTGGAATCTCTTTTCTGATGAAATCGAGGTCTATCTCATCGTGCATATCCGCGATGCTTTTGACAAGATCTCCGGTGGGAGCGCCCTCCTTGAGGCGATCAAGTAATCGATCATGGAGAAGATGCATCTTTTCCAGCTCTCCAAATGATTCATCAAGAAAACGAGTATTATCGCCCACGAATTGGGCAGGCGTGTTTATCTCGTGGGCAATTCCGGCTGCAAGCTGACCAATGGACTCAAGTTTTTGGGATTGGGCAAGTTGCCTTTCGAGCAGTACGTGTTCGGTTGTGTCTGCTCCAAGGATAATAAGCCCTGAAAAAACTAAGGGACCCTCTTTGATCGGGCTTATCGTGAGATCCAGTACGCCGTGCGCGTTGCCTCGGGTAAACTTGACCGCTTTTATCGTCATTGCGGCACATTCGGAACAACTGCTGCGCAGAAGTTTATTGATCCTCTCTTTATCCCAAGGAATAGGGTACTGATAGATTTCCATCCCGAGCACTTCGGAAGATTCGATCTGAAAAACTCTCTGCGCCACGGCATTCCATCTCTTAATTATGCCTTCCTTGGAGACTTCGATCATTATTAGAGGGATGGAAGAAACCAGGGCTTCAATCTTGCGATGGGCGCTGGAAAGCTCTTTTTCGGTTTTTTTCTTCTCATCGATTTCATGCAGCAGTTTTTTATTTATCTGGTCTTTCTCGGTCAGCAGGGTTTTGAGTTCCTGGGTCCGCTGCTCAACCTTCTTGTTCAATAGAACATTGTTTGCAAAAAGAGTGTATGAACTCCCGGTCGATGCGACACTGTTTTCGACCCTGTCCATCAGGACCCGGCGGACCTTCTCTTCTTTTTGCAACTTCGATTCGAGGACTTTAACCCTGTTTTCCAGCTCTTCAACCCGGCTCATGTTATTCCCCGATCGCAACACCAGTTAACGTCTGATTGACATGAACACAGTCGTATTGTTCGCCGTAGGTGCTGAATCCGACAAAGCTCGTTCCGCAAAGCAGCTTATCAACCTCTTTCGAAAGACCTTTTTCGACTATTTCGAGCTTTCTCAAGATACAGTCACAGCCTAGAATGATCCCGGGGTTGGGAACCTCCCGATATATCCTGTGTAAAGTCTCCTCCAGGTTATTCACTAAATTATCTCCCTCTCCGATGGTCAGGACAAGGCCGGTATCTATGGCGCTGAAAAGAGACAGGCTTGCATCCTCGTTGACCTTTTGAATCGAGCGCACGTACCAGGTATCCCCAATTTTCAGCATCAAGGGATACTTGGAAAAAATCGTCGGATCGAGGGCGCTCACAGGAATGGACAGAATGCGGGCGAACTCCTGAGCAGCGGGTTCGGCGTTGATTTCCGTGACGATTCTACGGGACGGGTCGGCCTCGGTTATCACCAGTTTGTTTTCGGTTGGCCTGAAATGTTGAGTATTGAAAACATAAAAAGGCAGAGTGGTCTCGAAAAGGCTAAACACAGCGGCATTGGGTATAAACTGGCCATCCCAGTAAACCATTGTTTGTGCGAACCTGAGATCGTCGCCCGCAGAGCCGCCGATGATCGAGACACCGTCAAGCCTGTTGTAGAGCAGTGAGATTATCAGCTCTTCGGAGATGGACAGGCCGTCTATCATTAGGAAGCCGAACATCATGTTTCTGTCAAATCTCGCGGAAAATGAAAGTTCTTTGCGGATCTCATCGGCAATTTCTTGCACCCGGGCAGAACCGGATTGGTCCAGGGGTGACATCAGGCGGGTGTGAAGCTTGAGTTCACTGGAGGCAAGACCGGCGCCCACAATCCCCCCTTCCTGGTATCCTTTGGGTGAAATTTCGCCGGAAGTGGTGCATCCGATCAAAGGGCAGGAGAATTTTCTTTTCAGTTCAGTTCCCAGCTTGGCCAGGTCGTACATGGATGAGCAGAAGAAAATCACAACATCCATGTCCTCCGGGCATACCTGTGAGAAGAACTCTCGAACCGCCTGCTGTTCATTGCGCGAGGAAGTTTGGCCTATTTTAACGCTCAGTCTGCCGTTTTCCGTGTTCATGTCACGCATCTCCCCGAGAGACTCAATCGCTTTTGCCATCCAAGGCTCCACCGAATGACCGGTCATCGACTGCCTTGGTAAATCATCCAAAGGGTGCGCGGACTGCGCCGGATATCGCCTCTAGTGAGGCCATCTTTGGTTTAGATCGTCATATTTTGATTAAATATTGAGGCAAAAATAGCCTAAAAAAGGCTGATGCCAATATCGTTGACGAATTCATTGCCGACAGGATTTTCACCCATTGTTGGCCGGCAGGGGCGCGCGACCGAGGCGGCTCAATTCCTTAACTCAAAATTCGGAAAGCAAACCGATGGTCCGATCGTTGCCCCGGGACGACTGGCGGCCTGAATTCGATCCGCTCCACGGGCTTTAGTGGAAGCGTTCTTCTTTCCATGGATCGGCGGCATTGCTGTAGCCTCGCGTTTCCCAGAATCCGGGTTCATCGTGAGGTGTTACCTTTATGGCTTCCAACCACTTGGCGCTCTTGTAGAAGTACAGATCGGGTATCAAGGCGCGCACGGGCGCGCCGAACTCTTTGGGCAGTTTTTTACCAAAAAAAGTGTGCGCAAGGATCGCGTTTTCCTTTCCGATCTCGCTTATGGGCACATTGGTCGTGTAGCCTGCCGCGGCCTCGAAAATGACAAACGCTCCACTCCCGCGGGGTTTGACTCTATCCATTATTGTCAGGAGGCGGACACCGCTCCATTTGGAATCAAGAAGGGTCCAGCCGGTGACACAGTGAATGTCGCAGGTGATATGCACCTGGTCCAGGCCGAGCAACTCCTGATAGGAGAAAACGACCGGTTTTTCCACATCGCCGTGGATGCGCATGCTCCAGTCAGCGGCGGTAGCGGTTCCAGGCGTACCGCCCATAGCCTCGATATTTTTTACCGCCAGCTGTCCGGGAGGCAGACGGGGTCTTCCGTCCGGCCTGATTTCAGCTGCCAGGGCGTATTGCTCACCGTGCGAGAGCCTGGCGAAAACTCCGGGCAGCCCTATGCTCACTATGGCGCCGCCTGCCGCGGCAAGGAAGGTGCGCCTGGAGATCTTGAGGTTTTCCTGCATGGCCCCTCCACTGCTCCAGCTGTATGCTGGATAACGAGGTATTGGTAAGGGCGCATCCGTCGCCCACTGTCTTTGCGGCTTTTTATTTCAAGATGTTAATCAGTACCAATCACCTGGTAAACACCCGGTCTATATTATCGCCAGCAGCTTAAAGCCATCCCGGAAAAGAACCACCGCCAGGCCGACCAGGGCAAGTCCTGGAAGCCTTACGGCATACCTGTACCCCGTGCCCCCAAGGATGGCCCGCGAGCGGCCGACAAGCAGGGCCAGCGACACCTTGGACCCGATAAGGCACAGATAGAAGCCGCCGGCGAACAGCAGGGGTCCCGTCAAGCCATTGCTCATCGATTTCATCATGATCGGACCACCCACGCTGATCCAGAACAGGTATGGGTTGGGGTTCAGCAGGTTTGCGAAAACCCCCTTAACCAGCGATTTGGGCCGCTCGCCATTCGCCGCGGGCGCGGGACTTCTCACACGCAGGCTCTCGTAAGCTAAGAAAAGCAGATCATGTGCTGTTCCTGTTCTTTTGCACCGTCTTGGGGATTTATTAGCCCGCTAACCTTGCTGTGTTGTGGGCGGGCCGGCGGAAGCCCCCCTCTTTGCCGCGTTGTCCCTCTCACTTACCAGATGCTCGAGGAGCTTGCTAAAAGGCCATGCAATGGAATGTTCGGTCACAATGGCATAGATGGGCTGTGGAAGAGCTGCTTTTTTGAAAATATCGATCAGAAAAAAGACGCCCTTTTGTGGAATATTGTAGAAGAGCAGAGCCTTCTCGTTAGATTCCAGGCGGTCTTGACCGTGACCATCCGTGTGGATGATCTCCCTCAGGCAAAGATGCCCCTGGTCACTGTCGATGGCCGATGCCGGGGGGGCGCCGATCTCCTTTAGCAGTCCGTCCAGTTTCTCTTTTTCTCCCAATGTGTAGTTCCAGACCAGAAGTTTGGGTTCTTTATCCATGAGCTTGTGACCCCTTTTCGAAAAGAGTGGCGTTCGATGGATCGCGTGTACACCCCATTCAATATACTTAACCGGAACATTTTCCACCAGCCCGATGGAGTTTGCGGCCCGAACCCGGGATTGCGAAGAGGCTGCCAACATGGAAGATATAATATTTGCCTGAAAAAAATCATCGATGTTAAGATTGTCCATTAACGCTCTGTAAAATTAAGGGGATGGAAAATGACTCTCTGGGTGGATGCCGATGCGTGCCCTGGAAGAATAAAGGAACTGATTATCCGCGCTGCGAGGCGGCTTCAAATTATGGCCGTCTTTGTAGCGAATAAATACATCAGCATTCCTGAATCGGGCTATGTTTCCAGCCGCAGGATAGGGCTGGGCCCAGAAGCCGTCGACATGTATATAGCCGAAAACGCCCTGGCCGGGGACGTGGTGGTGACACAGGATATCCCGCTTGCTTCTTCCCTCGTGGCAAAGGGCGTGATCGTCATAAGCACGAGAGGGGAACTGTTTTCCGAGGAAAATATCGGGCAGAGGCTATCAATTCGCAACTTCATGCAGGGCCTCCGCGAGGCGGGGAGCGTTACGCCAGGCCCCAGGGAATTCGCTGGAAAAGACGGCCAGCGGTTTGCCGATACCCTGGACAGAGTGATGACCAGGCTCCTTAAACCCGGGACTGTCTGACTGCCGGGCAAGTGTGAAAGGAAAAGCCGAAGAGGATGAAAAACAGCGGGTATGAGTACCGGGATCAAGTGGCCGTTTGGGGCGCCGGGCTCGCTCTCTCGGTTTATCTTGCCAAAAAATACACCCATTCCCCGCAAACCGTCTGGTGCGACCGGATCGTTAGAGGCGAAATTTTCCGCGATGGCCGCCAGGTGGAGTGCGATATCTTCCTAAAACCCGGGGAACGGATCCTCTGGCGCCGTCCCGCCTGGGACGAGCCGGATGCGCCCCTTACATTTTCCCTGCTGTATGAAGACGATGACCTGCTCGCCGTGGCGAAGCCTTCAGGACTCCCGACCCTGCCTGGCGGCGGTTTCCTGGATCACACCCTGCTTGCGCTGGTGAGAAAAAATCGGCCCGAGGCAGCGCCTGTGCACCGGCTGGGGCGGGGGACCTCCGGGGCAGTGCTGTTCGCTCTCAATCCCCGTGCCCGGTCGATACTCAGCGAGGCCTTGCGGAAACATGAAATAATTAAAATTTACCGGGCGCTGGCAACCGGTGTACCCGCCGAGCAAAAATTTTCCATAACCGCGCCTATCGGGCCTGTTCCTCACGCGAAGCTTGGAACCGTCCACTCGGTCTGCGCAAACGGGAAAAGTGCCATTAGTCTGGTCAGTGTCGTTGAGGCGAGGGAAAATACTTCACTTCTGGAGGTCAGGATCGAAACGGGAAGGCCACACCAGATTCGCATTCATCTTGCCTTCGCCGGTCACCCGCTTGCGGGCGACCCCTTATACGGCGCCGGAGGCGCTATCCGGGACCCCGAGGCGCTTCCCGGAGACTGCGGCTACTTGCTTCACGCCGAGCGGCTCTATTTTCGTCATCCGGTAGCGGGATCGGCTGTCGATATCCGGTGTTCTCCGCCGCCCGAGCTCGAAACATCAAAACAGCCATGAGCTGTTGCCGGAACGTGGAGGAGGCGAGGCACACTTGCCCGCGGCGCGGCCGCCGCCGGGAAACCAGGCGCAAACAGAGAAGACAAACGTCGTATATTTCAGACCCCGTGGGGTGGGCGTGGCACACCCGCCGCGGCGCAGCCGATCAGTTGCACTCCCGTGTATTTAAAAACTTTATCTCGGGCCAGTCTTCGATAACACAATCAAGGCGCCACTCATTGGGGGCAAGATAAGCCAGGCGTCCCTCGGAGTCATAGGCCAGGTTGGAGAGGTTTTTCCTCTCGAAATCCTCAAACCTTTTCTTGTCGCCGGAAGCAATCCAGCGGGCAACGGAATAGCCCACCGGTTCGTAATCGGCATCCACGCCGTATTCGTCCCTTAGTCTGGCCACGGTCACATCGAACTGCAGGGCGCCTATGGCCCCGAGTATGTAGTCCGAGCCAACCAGTGGGCGGAAGTACTGCACCGCGCCCTCCTCGGTCAACTGGGTCAGACCTTTTTGGAGTTGCTTTGCCTTGAGAGGGTTTTTTAGAAGCACCCGCCGGAAATGCTCCGGGGCAAAACTGGGGATTCCGGTAAAGCGCAGCGGTTCTTTGTCCGTGAAGGTGTCCCCGATCTTTATGGTCCCATGATTGTACATGCCGATTATGTCACCGGCGTATGCCTCTTCGACATTGGTCCTGTCCTGGGCCATGAAGGTGGTGGCATTGGCCAGGGTGAATTCCTTACCGAGCCGCTGATTGATAACTTTCATCCCCCGGGTGAACTTCCCGGAGCAGATCCGCAAAAACGCAATCCGGTCCCTGTGGGCAGGGTCCATATTTGCTTGAATTTTAAAAACAAATCCTGAAAAAGACTCTTCGAAGGGAGAGACCTCCCTTGTCAACGAGGCTCTCACTCCTGGTGGTGGGGCCATTTCGACGATGGCGTCGAGAAGTTCCCTCACACCGAAATTGTTGAGAGCACTGCCGAAGAAGACCGGAGTCTGGTTTCCTTTGAGAAAATGGTCCATCTCGAACGGGTTGGCTGCCCCTTCGAGCAGTTCGATGTCCGTGCACAGATCATCGGCCTGGCGCCCGAGAATTTTCTTTAGCTCCGGGTCCTCCAGGCTCTTTATCGTAACCGCCTGCTGTTTTCGTGGTTCCTGGCCGTGGGTAAAAAGTTGGAGTTCACCGCGGTAGAGATTGTAGACCCCTTTGAAGGTCTTTCCCATGCCGATGGGCCAGGAGAGCGGCGTACACTCGATCTGGAGCTTGTCTTCTATCTCGCTTAAGATATCCAGAGGCTCCCGGCCTTCCCGGTCCAGCTTGTTTATGAAGGTGATAATGGGCGTGTTGCGCAATCGGCAGACTTCCATCAGCTTCTCTGTCTGCGCCTCCACGCCCTTGCCGCTGTCGATGACCATGAGGGCGCTGTCGACCGCGGTGAGAACCCTGTAGGTGTCTTCCGAAAAATCCTGGTGGCCGGGCGTATCGAGAAGGTTCATCTCAAAGCCCAGCAATAGCGTGTCTAGTAGTTAGCACAGAACATAG
>CAWEZA010000006.1:0-82446 GCA_963813125.1 uncultured delta proteobacterium
GGATAAGCCTGAGCGCTGGTCAATAAGAGGTACTTGATTGTCCTTTCTATCATCTGAGAGACAACCGCCATAGTGCTTTGAGCTGAGCCTTTCACGGTCGTTCGCAGGTTTATACAAGTGCGGCCAAGCCTTTACGGTCGATAAGATCAAGAAGGCGTTGCGAAGGACCGCTCGGTTTTTTCAATCCCTGCTCCCACTGCTGCACTGTCGTCTTACCGATACCAAGGTATGCTGCAAACACGGCCTGGCTGACATGATTGGTCGTGCGTATGCGTCGAATATCCTCGGGTAGGAAGGCCCGTTTCCTGGGCAAACAAAGCGCGTCCATCTTGCGCATGGTGATTTCATCCATGGCTCCGGCGTTTAACAGGTCTTGCGCCATTTCATGGGCAATATTCAAAATTTCACTCATGACTGCACCTCCCATACCGAGCCTGTCGCTAAAAGCTTTTGTAGTTGTTGTTCATCCGTTGCAACAAAGGACTCGGCAATAAGGCTTAAAGCGGCTGCTTCCTTAGCGGAAATATTGGCCCTGTCTTTTTTGGCGAAGGCATACAAAAAATAATCCGCTCAGTGTTCGGTTTTTTGTATCCCACAATAACACGGTATCCACCTCGCTTCCCGCCGCCTGCCCTTGGCAACCTCTTCTTGAACAGACCGCTTCCGAGGTCGGCCTCAACTTTGCCTGCGGCCATTTCCTCTGCCGCATCGAGCAAAGCGGCGTCTGAAATGTCCTCCTTCCGCGCCTAGAGGTTGAACCATTTGTTTTTGAATACTCGCATCATCAGAACTATATCGCCTGGTGATATACATTGCAAGGGTTTGTCCAGTTACGGCAACGTCTACCTACCCGCAAAACGGGCATGGAACCTGGCGCATGTCGCCGGCAAGAGCGATTTTCTCGCCGAGACGGTCGGCGCCTCCTCTTCGCCTCCTGCTGGGACAAGACTTTAACTTGACAGGTCCTGCCTGTGGATGTATTATACATCTATATGTTAGTAACAGCTAGATGCGGTGGACAGTGTCCCCCTTTGCTCGTCTGAGGCACGAAGACGAAAAAACGTTGTCTTTTTCACACCAGGGAGAAAGATCATGCAGAAAAAACGTATCGCCGAAGTGGAGCCGGTGGAAGTGCGCCATGAGGGTTTCAGGTCCATGTCCGCCCGCTATCTTTGGACGGCGGTCGACGGGTGCCCGAACTACGCTATGCGGATCATGGAATTCGAGCCCGGAGGCCATACCTCGTACCACTCCCACCGGGAAGAACATGAGTTCTACTTTCTGGAGGGGGAGGCCATTTATGTGGATGGCAAAAAAAACGAAATCCGGGTATCTCTGGGAGACGGTATATATTGTCCCCCGGACGAACCGCACCAGGTCAAAAACGCGGGGAAAACAGTAATGAAAATGCTTTGCACGATCCCCATCCTGCCGGGTGGAGACGGGAAAAATCCGGCTCCGCGCCCTGATGCCCGGGTGGCGCCATAGGAGCACACATGGTGGAAAAGTCGCGGAAAGGGCAGGCTTACCGTCACACGCCGGCGTTCATCCTGCTCTTTCTGGCCAGAGAAGATCTTTACGGAGCATCGCTTCTGAATGTGATGCAACGCGAACTGCCAAGCTACGCGGGGGACTCGGCGGTTATTTACCGGGCCTTACAGGGCCTCGAAATGGATGGCGCGGTGAGGTCCTACTGGGAAACGGATCTATCCGGGCCCGCAAGAAAATGGTATGCCATAACCGAAAAAGGGTTCGAGCGTCTGGCCGAACTCAAGGAAGATATCGAGATGCGGATGAGAAACTTCGAGTTCTTTCTCGGGCTTTATGAAAAAGTCACGGGATAGGGAACAGGGCTATTATTTGAAATGAAGATTTCGTTGCTTCTCACCTGTACTGCCGACCTTTTGTATCCCGCTTCGGCGCGCGCCTGCGTAAACGTTCTCGAAGCATTCGGGGTGGAAGTGGTGTTTCCGCGGCTTCAGACCTGCTGCGGTCAGCCCTGGCTAAACACCGGCAGCCTGGAGGGGGCGAGGCGGCTTGCTCTTCATTTGCTGGATGTCTTCGAAGATGCCCAAACTGTCGTAGCCATCAGTTCCTCTTGCGCCGACACGGTTCGAAACCGTTACGCCGACCTTTTCCCCGATTCGCCCGCCCTGCGGGACAGGTTTAAAGCGCTGGGGCTAAGAACGTACGAATTTTGCCAGTTCCTGCATCTCGTGCTCGGCGTAAACCAGATGCCTTCGCACCCGCGCCCCTGCCGCACGACTTACCATTCGAGCTGCCGCACCCTGCGGGGCATAGGATTGCGGGGAGTCGCCGAAGAGTATCTGACGCAGATGTTTGGGGGCGATTTCGTTCCGCTTCCCGAAAATGAAACCTGCTGCGGCTTCGGGGGAAGCTTCAGCGTAAAGCTTCCCGAGGTCTCCGGCCGGCTCATGGAAGACAAGCTCAAAAACATATCGGCAACGGGGGCTTCCCGGGTCGTCTCTCTCGATCTCAGCTGCCTTACCCACCTTTTTGCCGGCGCCCGGCGGCTTGGCCTGGAGGGAATACGTTTCCATCACCTGGCCGAACTGATGGCCGAGTCACTTGCTTTATAAATTTCGCCCGGGATATGCAAGGCAGGGTTTCCCCCCCTTTCCAAAAGGGGGCCAAGTTTTCCCCCCTTTTGTAAAGGGGGGTAGGGGGGATTTTAATGGTGCTCCCATTTAACAGCCATAATTTTCGCAAAACCTCCGCTGCGGCCGTAGCCGACAAAGTCGTTGGCGCGGCGGTCTCGAAAACTGTCGACATCCTGTTTTCCTCGAGGGCGGCGGCCGTTGCCGGGTACCCCGGCTTCGAGGAGCTGAGGGACTGGGGCCGCTCCCGCAAAATGGAAGTCTCGGGGGATCTCGCCGCCTATGGGAGGCGGTTCGCCGAGCGGTTGGAGGCGGCGGGAGGTGTTGCGCACTTTGCCCGAAACGGTCGGGAAGCGGTTGAAATCGTCGCGGCCATCGCCCAGAGGCTTGGGGCCGTCTCGGCAGTGAAATCCAAGTCGATGACCGCTGAAGAAATCTCCCTAAACGAAGCGTTGCCCGGCGTCGGTGTCACCGTTACCGAAACCGATCTCGGGGAGTTCATAATCCAGCTTGCCGGGGAAAAGCCCTCCCACATAGTCGCGCCGGCGATCCACAAGAACAGGGCCCAGGTTGCCGAATTATTCCATGATGCTTTGGGCAGCGCCCCCGGCCTGGACGTTCACGACCTTGTTCGCGTGGCCCGAAAAACGCTCCGGGAGCGTTTCCTTGGAGCGGACATCGGAATTACCGGCGCGAACTTCGCCGTCGCCCAGACCGGATCGATCGCCATCGTGACCAACGAGGGGAACGGCCGGCTGACATCGGCGCTGCCCCCTGTCCAGATCGCCATTGTCGGAATCGATAAGATGATTCCGAAATTGTCCGATCTTCCCGGTTTTCTCACTCTCCTTACCCGGTCCGCCACGGGGCAGACCGTGTCGAGCTATGTGACCATTATTACCGGTCCCCGCGGGGAGGGCGAAGAAGAGGGCCCGAAGGAACTCCACGTCGTGCTCCTGGATAACGGGCGCTCAGCGCTTGCTTCCGGGCGGTTCAAAGAGATGCTCCATTGCCTGCACTGCGGCGCCTGCCTCAATTCCTGCCCGGTCTACCGCGCGGTTGGCGGGCACGCCTACGAATCGGTGTACCCGGGGCCTATGGGAGACGTGCTTTCACCTCTTCTATGGGGGATGGGCGTTTACCCCGATCTGCCGGATGCATGCACACTTTGCGGACGCTGCGCGCAGGTGTGCCCGATGAAGATTCCGCTTCCCGACTATCACCGGGAACTGCGCATTCTCCGCGCGGGTTTACAAAATGGAGTGGCCGGCTGGAAGGCCCTGGCCCCGGCGATGCTGGCCGTACGTCCGCCGCTCTACCGGGCGGGCATCGGGGTTATGCGCGGGCTGCTTTCCCGAGGCGGTGGACTTCCCGCCGGGATGAAGTCAGGCCTTGCGGGGGCGTGGACTGTTTGCCGGGAGCTGCCACGTCCCCAGGACGGCCCGGATTTTCGCTCCTGGTGGGAAAAAAGACAAAAGGGGCTTGAATGAACATTCCTGAAATAGTGGAGCGCTATATTCGAATGGCGCAGGCCGCGGGGACGGAGGTCGAATGTGTCGACGAGTCCGGTCTTTTGGGGCGCCTTGCTTCGGTCCTGGGCGGGCCGCCCAAAATAGCCGCCCTTTCCGCATCCGGCTGGCCGGAAGGTCTTCGGGCGTCTGTCGAGTCCGTCCTGGCTTCCCGCGGCTTTCAAGTGACGATGCCCCGAAAAGAGCGGGAAGGCTTTGTGTGGGACCTGGACCTGCTCGCCCGGGCCTCGGTCGGGATTGTCTGGTGCGACAGATATCTTGCCGATACCGGAAGCCTCGTTCTATCTTCCGGTCCCGGCACGGGCGGGCTTGCGACCCTTCTTCCCGAAATCTCCGTCGTGCTTAGCGATGCCGAAGGGTGCCTCGAAGGTCTGGCCGATTATCTCAGCCGGGCGGGCGCCGTGCCGCCGGCCCGCATAACGCTTGTAACCGGTCCCAGCCGCACCGGCGACATAGAGGCCACCATGACAAAGGGCGTCCACGGACCCGCAAAAGTGGTGCACTTTATAATGCTTTAGCCCGGGCCGCTACCGCATGGGCTTTGGTTACCGGGCCTGCTGGAGTCCAAGTGGTTTTTTGCGAATGAAGTTTCATTCAAGCGCCGCCGCTCCGTTTGGGAACGGGGTTTTATCGAGGACGAAACTTCAATCAGCTCGTCACCCGACAGGCGGTGCGGACTTCCGTCCGACCTGCCGCCGGCGCAGCCCGCCGGGCAGGTCGGGGCTTGGCAATCCGTCAGCGGCGACACGCCGCGGAAGTTTCATATAAGGGACCGCATTCCATGACCCGGCATTCACGTCAAGATACGGCTAAACTAGCCTATTTGTCAGAATCCGGTTGGAAAAGAGCCCGGTAGACAAAACCGGCTAAAGCTGCTCCGACAATAGGAGCTACCCAGAAAAGCCAGAGCTGTCCCAATGCCCAACCTCCGGCAAATAAGGCCGGCCCTGTACTACGGGCTGGATTCACGGAGGTGTTGGTGATTGGAATGCTGATCAGGTGAATAAGAGTCAGAGACAAGCCAATGGGGATAGGCGCAAAACCAAGCGGAGCACGCCTGTCGGTCGAACCCAGTATTACCATCAGGAACATAAATGTCAGCACTACTTCTGCGACCAGGCATGAGACTAGGGAATAACCGCCAGGGGAGTGTTCTCCGTAACCGTTCGATGCAAAACCTGCATGTACGTCAAAACCTGCCTTACCGCTTGCAATTATGTACAGGATGCCTGCCGCCGCGATTGCCCCGGCAACCTGCGCGATAATATACGGCATGAGATCGGAAGCGGGGAAGCGCTTTCCGGCAAACAATCCCACCGACACAGCGGGATTTAAGTGACAACCCGAGATGTGTCCTATTGCATAGGCCATAGTTAGCACAGTAAGCCCGAAAGCAAATGCAACTCCCAAAAATCCTATGCCGAGTTTTGGGAATGCGGCGGCGAAAACCGCACTACCACAGCCGCCAAAAACAAGCCAAAAAGTACCTATGAATTCCGCCGATGCGCGTTTTCCAATGGACATCTCAGTCTCCTTTCCGTAACTCGTAGCAAGTTGAACGTGAACAATGAAAAAGAAGGCTTCGCCTTGGTATGGCCATAAGATGCTCAGTGCGGTTCAGTCACCACTTTTGAGAGAAACATGAAAATGAATAAGGTATTGGAAGACGCATTAATCCGGAATAACGCACCAACTTCAGTGCCAACCATCCCAACCGCTTCTTCGGGTGGGGTCTTTGCCCGAAGAAAAACTCCGATGTACTCCTGAAGGCCACAGAATCTTATAATTTCCCGGTAGAATATACAACTGGAACATAAGACAGGAGATCATCGCAGACCTGTTATTGCATGACAAAGGGCGTCCACGGACCCGCAAAAGTGGTGCGTTTTATTATGCTTTAGCCCGGGCTGCTATCGCATGGGCTGACGAATGATGGTTTTCCATTTTCTCGGGTCTGCGCGGCGAATATCGGATAGATAGATTTCGTGATGCTTTCCTCTTGGTTCGGTTCGAGCTTCGATAAACTTGTGAACGCGCTCGATCGTCGGCCCCTCTTCCGAAAATGGCCCGATGTGCATCACTTGTGCGCAGAGGCCTTTGGAAAAAGCTTCGAAACGCAGCCGGGAAATGGACGGAAGGTCGATCTTTTCCAGGAATAACTCCTTAGCACACGGAAACAGATTTTGGCGCAAACGGCGCCGGATTTCCGGTTCGCCGGCTGTAAGCCGGCGAACCGGATCCCGTGGGGGTGCGGGGGGCACAGCTCCCCGCGCTTCTATCCTTTGCCCTGCCTATCTTTGCCTGCTCTTCTGTCCCTTGTCCCACAATCATTCATACACGACTTCGTCCTCGGCGTCGGCGTCGGCGGCGTCGGCCTCGTAGTTGCGTATGGAGAGTCCCTTTCTTTTCTGAAATTCATGGTACCATTCGTGGGCGATGATCATGGACATGACCTCGCTTGTACCGGTCCAGATGGAGGCGAGCCTTACGTCCCGGTACAAGCGTTCGAGGGGCAAAATGGTCGTGTAGCCGATGCCGCCCACAACCTGCATCGAGTTGTGAATGATTTTTTGACACGCTTCGGTGATAAATTTCTTCGACTCGGAGATCATTCTTCGGACCTGCCCTCTGCTTACGCTTGGCGTGTCCACCGCCCGGGATGTCGTATAGGCCAGCGAGCGGGCCGCATCGAGGAGCATGGCGGATTCGGCCACCTGAAAGCTTACGCCCTGGAACTGATTGATCGTTTTACCGAAAGCCTTGCGGCGGGTCGTGTAATTTGTTGCGACATCCAGGGCTACGCGTGCCCCGCCTATGGTCATGGCCGCCGTTCCCAGCCTTTCGGGGATCATCATGGTCGAAAAAACAGAATATGCGCCGTTTACCTGTCCAATCACGTTTTCCTTAGGAACCACAACGTTTTTGAAAACCAGCCGAGCTGTTCCGCCCCCGCGGCACCCCATGAGCCCGTAGAGATATTTGGTCTCCACCCCGGGCCGCGGTCTACGATAAAGCAGGTCAGCGCCTGGTCCGGCTTGGCTTCCGGGCGTAAATCCGTGCGTGCGTAGACCAGAAAATAGTCCGCCCCCTCGCCGCCCACGATGAATCGCTTCTGCCCGGACAAAAGGAAATGGTCCCCATTGTCTACGGCCGTCGTCGTCGCACCGAAAAAGTCCGACCCTCCCCTGGGTTCGGTGAGACACTCGGCGGCGAAGATATCTCCCTTTAGAAGGGGAGCTACGTATTTTTCCTTTTGTTCGTCGGTTCCGTGAAGAATGATGGCGTCGCAGACGAGATCCGCGCCAACTCCGAAAACGCATGCGAACTCGTAGCCGAGGGTGCCGACCTCCTCGGAGATCATGCACTGCGTGGCCCAATCCACCCCCCGGCCGCCCCATCTCTCAGAGTGGCGGCTGCCCAGAAGATTTCGGCGGCCCGCCTCTGTTAGAAATTCCCTGGGGAACTTGATCTTGTCCGAATCCATGTCCAAAATCATCTGCCGTGGGACCCATTTGACAAATTCGCGCACTTCGTCTCTTAACTTCAGCTGTTCCCTGGTAAATAAATAATCGAACGACATCTCATTGCCCCTTTGTGCTGATCATTTCTGCTTTAGCGATTCTCTCAGCCTGTACTTCATGACTTTGCCGCTGGGCGTTCTGGGCATGGCATCAACAAACTGAAATATCTTCGGAATTTTATATCTGGCCAGTCTATCGCTTAAAAATTCTCTGATTTTTCCTTCATCAAGCCCGGAATCCTTTATGCCGACTATAATCGCGGTCACCGTTTCACCCCAGTCGGGGTGAGGAATGCCCACCACGGCGATTTCCTGCACTCCGGGGCAGGCGGAGATCGCATCCTCGACCTCTTTGGAATAGACGTTCTCGCCGCCTGTTACGATCATATCCTTGGCCCGGTCGACGATATAGAGGTAGCCGTCGCGATCGATGCGCGCGAGGTCGCCCGACTTGTACCAGCCGTCCTGCGCAAACGCTTCCGCGTTCGCGCGGGGATTGTTGTAATATCCCTTCATGGTGCATTCGGACTGGAGCCGGATTTCTCCGGTCTCCCCCGGCCCGGCTTGTTCGGTCTTTGTTTTCATTACCTTGATGCTTACTCCCGGATTTCCCACCCGCCCGATCGACCCGGGTTTTCGCAATTGGTCCCCGGGCGGGAGCATCATTCCCGTTGGGCCGGTCTCGGTCATTCCGTAGACCTGGTAAAATTTATCGCTTCTATATCTGGACATGATCTTTTCGGCCGTCTCGCTGCTGATCGGGCCGCCTCCATAAATCCACGTATCCATTGAACTCAGGTCGAAGGAGTCGAAGTTGGGCAGATTCAGGGGCAGGATGAAGGAAACGGGCGCCCCGAAATATATCGTGCATTTTTCGCTCTCGATGGCCTCGAGGAAATGGAGGGGATGATACTCGCGCAAAAGGACGACCGAGCCGCCGACAGTCAAAATTCCGGAAAACCAGTTATTGAGGGGAGAGGAGTGCCAGATCGGCATGGCCATGAGAAGGCGGGAATTTGAGTCCATTTTCATCAAAAGAGCGCTGTAGAGCCCGTTTAGCACCGTGCTGTCGTGGGTGATCATGCACCCTTTGGGCTTGCCGGTCGTGCCCGAGGTGTAGAGGATTCTGGGCCATCCCGTCGCCCTCGAGTAAAACCGGTGAGAAGACCGCGCCTTTGTCGAGGAGTTCATCGAAATGTTCAAAGCCTGCGGCAGCGCTGTCCATCGACAGTTTGTCCACTGGCGGTGTGATTTTTTTCGCAATCTCCAAAAGTGATCCGTCAAAGAGAAAAATCTTCGACCCGGAGTCTTCGAGAATGTAATCCACTTCGGGGGCCATGAGCTTGTGGTTTACCGGAACGACGACACCTCCCGCCATGAGTATGCCAAAATAGGCGCTTACAAAGCTTACCGTATTCTGACTCATGACGGAGACGCGGTCGCCCTCCTTTACGTCCCGCTGCTGCAATAGTCCTGCCGCATTTTCGGACATTCTCAAGATTTCCGAATAGCTGCACCCCTTGCCGTTAAACAGTATAAAGTCCTTGCCGCCGAATTTTTCCGCGTTTTCGTATAAGCACTTCACCTGGTTCATATGCTCTCCTTGTCCCAATGGCCCGTCCATTTTCATGGAAAAATAGGGAAAACGCAAGTGGGGGCGAGCTCTATGGCTACTGAAACTGCCGCCGCATCCGCCACATGCCAAGGCCGAAAAGCCCCACGCCCAGTATCGCCATGCCCAGTATGGAACCCCGCAGAAGACTCAGCCCGGCGCCTTTGAGCAACACGCCGTAGCTCGCGTCTATGTAGTAATGGAGCGGGGACAGAAGCATCAGAAGCTTTAGAAAGCGGGGCATCGCCTCCGGAGGGGTCCAGGCCCCCGAAAGAAAGATCATCGGGCCGTAGGTGATAATGGCCATCATGCCGGCCTGGCCAAGATTTCGGGCGATTGTGGAAATGACCAGTCCAAGCCCCGCGGTAGTGAAGACGTAGAGAACCGTGACGGCGTAAAATAGGCCGATGCTGCCCCTGCACGGCACGTCGAAACAAAACTTGAGGACCCCGAAAAGGCTCATGGTCGTTCCCGCAAGAATGACCGCGGCCATGGCGAGGACCTTTGGAAACATGATCTGAAAGGTGGTTAGCGGCGTCACCAGGAGTTGTTCCACCGTTCCTCTCTCCTTTTCCCTCACCATCGCGCAGGCCGGAAGAAGGATGGCAAAAAGCGTAATGATATTTAGAAGTTCGGCTATGGACATGAACCACTCGTCGTTCTGGTTCGGGTTAAACCAGACACGGTGAGCGTCCACCACTTGCGGGGCCCCTTGCTGTCCCGGGTCTACGCCCAGCCGTTTCAACCCGGTTTGGAAACCGTACGACTCCGTGATCTGCCTGCAGAAGCTTGCGGCGAACATGCCAAGGACCGAATTGGACGCGTCCAGCTGCACCTGGATGTGGGTGGGGTCTCCGCGCAGCAAAGACTCCTGGAAACGGGGGGGAATATCGAGCACCACCATCGCTTCGCCGCGGTCGAGCATGCGAGTCCCTTCGCCGCCCCTGGCGATTGTCCCGTCCACGTCAAAAACCGGCGGTCGAAATCGGTTGATCAGCTCTCGTGACGCATAGCTCCGGTCGTTGTCATGGACTACCGTTGGCGCCATGTTGAGTTCGAGCTTCACCCCCGAGCCCGCGAGATAAATGTCGAGCGTAAATGCGTAGACCATGAAAAGGATGAGGGCTCCGTCTCTTGAGAACTGGAGAAGCTCCTTTACGGTCATTACCCGCAGCCGCCTCAGCCAGACGGACAAGCGCCCCGGTAAGAGATTCCCGGCATCGATTTTTCCCCATTTTTCTCTCATGACTCGGGCCTTTTGTGAAATCTCGAGTATCCGATCGCAAATAGAGTTGCGGCATAGACCGCCAGGACGAGCACATCGCTCCACAGCACTTTGAACCCGACCCCTTTAAGAAAGCACCCGGTGACGATGTCTGTGTAGTACATGGCGGGCAGCAGCCGTGCCACGATCCTGCCCCCCTGGCCTAAAGAGCTGATTGGAACGAACATTCCCGAATAAAAAACGGTGGGAACCACGGTAACTATGAAGGTGACGAGTGCCGCGGCCACCTGTGTGCCTACCAGCACCGAGACGATCAGCCCCATGCCCGTGGTGCAGATGACGTAGAGGATGGACGCCGCGAAGAAAAACAGGGGGTCTCCCCTGAACGGCGCTCCGAAAACCCTGGTCGCAATCAGCCACAGCACCGCCGCGTTGAAGATGGAGACAACGACGTAGGGGGCGAGCTTTCCACAAAGATATTCTCCACGGGTGATCGTGGAGGAATAGATGTTGTGTATGGCCCCGGTTTCCTTTTCGCGAACGACCCCCATGGCCGTTAGAAACGGCGGGCAGATCATGAGGACCATCATCATGAGCCTTGGGGCAAGAGACCAGTCGCTCCTGAGATTGCGGTTAAAAAGGCAGCGCACCTCCGTCTTTATTGGCGCAAGATATGCCAGCGCCCTCTGCCGGCTCATTCCTTTGGTACGGGAGAGGTAGAGGGCAAACTCGCGGATGTTGAACGCATTGTTGATGCTGATCACGTAGCCTTTGACCGTAAGGGCGCGAAACGGAAATGTGCCGTCGATAAGGGTCTGCACGGCTGTCGGCCTCCCGGCGAGAAGCCTTTGCTGAAAATGCTCGGGGATGATCATCACCGCTCGAACCGTGCCGCTCGCAAGAAGCGGGTAGATATCTCTTTCGGAGGCGACAAAGCCCTTGAAGCTAAAGCTTGGCGAGTCTATGAACCCGTGGAGATAATCGCGGCTCATGGGCGTACGGTCATAGTCCAATACCGCGAGGGGAGCGTGCTCCACATCGAGCGACAACCCGTAGCCGAAGGTGAGAATGAGTACTGAGGGCACGATAAAGGCCATAGCGAAAAAGAGCCTGTCCCGCACCATCCCGCGCGATTCTCTTGTTGTCACGGCAAGGATTCGCCTGAAATTCATGCGGCCCGCCTTCCGTTTTTTTCCAGTGCCATAACGTGATAGACGAACACGTCTTCCATGGACAGCGGCTGTTCCGAAATTCCATGAAGACTGATGCCCGTTTTTACCAGGACCTCCCGGATACGCTTCTCCGCCGCCTCGCGGTCGGGTGCCAGCAGCCGGATTTGCCTGCCGTGAACCGACATGCCCTCAAAGCCCGCCCGTTGCAGACCATCCATCGCCATCTGGGGGTTATCGGTGCTCACCTCCAGCAGTTGCCCCGCCTCCAGTGCCAGCCGCCGCTTCATCTCGCCCGGGGAGGCGTCCGCTACGACTTTTCCACCGTACATCATTGCCAGGTGATCGCAGTGCTCGGCTTCGCTCATATAGTGGGTTGTGATCAGAATGGACACGCGCTCGTTTCGTGAAAGCCGGAAAAGAATGTCCCAGAACCTCCTTCGCCCTATGGGGTCGACTCCCGAGGTGGGCTCATCGAGGAAAAGAATTCGTGGGCTGTGCACGAGGGCGCAGCCCAAAGCCAGCCGCTGGCGGACCCCCATGGGTAGAGCCTCTGTCTTTTGGTCCTCGTGGCCGGAAAGCTCCGCCATCTCGAGGATCCAGCCCGTTCTATCCCGCGACCGGTTGCGGTCCAGTCCGTATATGCCGGCGTAAAGCCTGATGTTTTCGACAACCGTGAGATCCCGGTAAAGGGAAAAAACCTGCGACATGTACCCGATGCGCTCCCTTATGGCGCGCGGGGCCTGGAGCATCCCGTGGCCCGCCACATAGCCCTGGCCCGAGGTTGGCGGCAAAAGTCCCACGAGCATCTTGATCACCGTGCTCTTGCCCGCGCCGTTTGCGCCCAAAAGCCCGAAAATCTCCCCTTTTTCGACCCGGAAGCTCACCTCGTCCACGGCCCGAAAGAGCCCGAAATCCCGGACCAGGTCGTGAGCCTCGATGTCCGGGCCGCTTTGTTGCTCCTCCCGATCGATCGGGGTAGCACTTTCCGCGGTTCCGGACTCCGGCCGCGTTCCATCGGTTGTGAGTTTTTTTTCCCGCAAAAGCGCGATGAATATATCTTCGAGTTCCGCCGCACCCGTTTGAAGTTCAGCGATATCCGCCCCCGCCGCCAAAACGGCCTCTTTTACCTGCCGGGCCGCCTCCTTTTTCCGTTCGCCCTTGACAAAAACCCGCAGCCAGGAGCCGCGGGCCTGTACGTCGCTAAAGCGCGCCTTCAGCCCTGCAAGTGCTTCCTGCTGGCGCTCCGTCCTTATCGCCACCAGTGCGCCCGGGACCGCGGCCATGATTTCGTCGGGATTCCCCTCTGCCACGACTCGCCCGCCGTAGAAAAGCGAGAGCCTGTGGAACCGGGATGCTTCGTCCATGTAGGCGGTGGAGACAAGGGCCGTGATGTTTTTGTCTCTCAGAAGCACAGAAAGGATTGTCCAGAAGTCGCGCCGGGAAACGGGGTCGAGGCCGGTCGTCGGCTCGTCGAGAATTACAAGCCTTGGCTCGTGGATCAGTGTGCAAACCAGCCCCAGTTTCTGCTTCATCCCCCCCGAGAGGTTCTTCATGGGGCGGCTGCGAAAAGGGCTGAGCCGGGTCATCTTGAGCAGCCCCCGCTTGCGTTCCTCGGCTTCTTTGGGCGAAACCAACCGGGAACTCGAAAAAAAATCGATGTTTTCGTCAACCGAAAGATCGGGATAGAGGTTTTGCCCGAGTCCCTGGGGCATGAAGCCGATTCGGTCCTTGATGCGCTCGGCCGATCTTTCCGAATGGACCGGGCTACCGAAGACCTCAAGCGAGCCGGAATCAAACGTCATGACTCCCGCGACAGCCTTCATGATGCTGCTCTTCCCCGCGCCGTCCGGGCCGATCAGCCCGAAAATCTCCCCGGGTCGTATATCGAGGTCGACCCCGCGCACCGCCCGCACACGGCGGTAGTTTTTCACAAGACCCCGAAGCCTTACCAGCACCTTTTCGCCCTCGGCATCCGGTTCGAAATACCCACCTACCATCGCGGCGCCTCCCAGTGCGCGCTCTGTTTCCAGCGGATGACCGCGTCGCAGGGCATCCCCGGGGTTACGAAGTGATCGGGGTTTTCGTTCAGGTAGAGCTTTACCCCGTAGACCAGCTTGGTCCTCTCGTTTATGGTCAGCACTTCTTTCGGCGTAAATTCGGCCTCCGAAAATATCATGGCAACACTTGCCGCAACGGGCTGCTCGGGGAAGCTGTCCGTGTAGATGCGCGCAGGAAGCCCGACGCGCACTTTTCCAATAAGCTTCTCCGGTATGTAGACCTTGAGATAGAGATGATCCAGGTCGACCAAGTCCAAAAGCGGCGCCCCGGGGGCCGCCATTTCCCCGAGGTTCGCAATCCGGGTGACGACCACGCCGTCTGATGGCGCCTTTATGACGAAATCCGAAAGAACGCTTTCGGCTTCGGAAAACCCTGCGCCCGCCTGTTTTAGCTGTGCTCTGAGCGCGCTTAGCTCAGCTTCTCTTACCTTGATGCGGTCCCAGCCAAGCCGAGCCTGCGCCAGTTGCTTTTGAGCCCGAGTCACAGCCGAGCGCGATTCCGACGACTGATCGCGCGCCTCGTTTAAGGCCAGCTCGCTTTGCTCGGCCCTCTGGCGGGATACCGCCCCCTGGGACATTAGCCTCTGCATGCGTTTGGCGTCTCTTCCCGCCTGCTCCTCGACCGATGAGGCCTTTGCCGAAACCGCTTCGGCCTGCCCGCTTTCAGCCTTCGCCGACTCTATTGCCAGAGGGACCTCCCGGCGAAGGACCTCCAAGGCCATCTCGGTAGCCCCCACCTTCTCCTGTAAGGCCGCAAAGGCTTCCCTGGCCTGGGTGACTTTATCCCGCGTCTGGGTGTCATCGAGTATTACAACCGTCTGTCCCGACCGGACGAAGTCTCCCTCCCTCACCAGGAGTTTTTGAATGCGTCCGGAGAATTTGCTCGAAACCGTGACATGGTCGCCCTCGATGCGCCCGTTGGCCTCGATCAGCCCCTCGGGCAAGGGGGGCTTTCGGATGAAGCCGGCATAGAAAAAATAGGAGCCGGCCAAAACCAGAAGAGCCAGGACCGGATAGGTCGTCTTTGACGTCCATCGAATCATGAGTTTCGCTCCGCCTTAGAATCCCTCAGCCCGTTTAGAGCCAGGTCGAGCCCCTCTGTTAGTATCTGGTCGAGCGTCAATTTGAGGATCTCACAGCGGTAGAAGGGGTCCTGTTCGTATTGCATGATGATTCCGTTCACCATTGCCCACAGGGTGATGGCGAAGGCCCACGAGTTGACCTTCCTGAAAATGCCCTCCTCGCAACCCCTCAGGATTACCTCGTTTAAGACCTGTATGCAATCCCCGGCGGAGTCCAGGCATTCCCTCATCAACTCCTCCCCGACACGCTGCCTGATGTCGGGCTGACCGCTTAGGAACATGATCCGGAAGTACTTGTGGTTTTTTTCGTAGAAGGCATGGTAGACGCGCAAAAGCTCGCCCAGGAGCAGGTCTGCCGGAAGAGGCAGCTCCCTTGCCCCGCTTAAGTCGCTCCTTAGAAGCTTCAATCCCTCTATTACCAGGGAAATGTATATCTCTTCCTTGCTCTTGAAGTAGAGATAAATGGTGCCCTTGGCCAATTGACACCCATCTGCTATCTCCTCGATGGTTGCGGCCATGAAGCCCTTGTCGAAAAAGGCCTCTCTTGCCGAATCGAGGATGGCGTTTTTCCTTTGCGCCTGTTCCATCTGCTTGCGCGTGCTGGTTCTTTTCTGACTGGTGTTCATTTATCTTTCCTCATTCATTAAATGACTATGGGTCATTATTCATGCCGACCCTTCCCCTGTCAAGCCCGATTTCAACCGTGCCACGAGCAGGGGTATTTTGTTCAGCCTTTATCTTGATGTAACATCGCCAAGTTACGATGTGTTGCGGATCATGGGACGAGGGTGGATTCATGACGTTGTATGGCATGGCTGCTGAAAATCATGTCCGAATAGGCCATCTTCGCCGCATCCCGGCATACGCCTCATCCCGTGGGAGTGCGCTCGCCTGCGGCGCAGCCGCCCCGCGCTTTATTTGCTATCCGCTTTTTCGGCGCATCCGCGTCCCTCAAATCCGGACCCCTCGGGTGGGCGTGGCACACTCGCCCGCGGCGCAGCCGCCGCAGCCGCTACCATCCCCGGTTATAATGTACACCGGCGCATGAAATACAGCTCATTTTCCCGTCGCGGACCCTCGCCCGGGGCTCCATTACCGGCTCACCGCAGAACTCGCAGGTAACGGAGTTGAAAATGCGCGCTCTTTCCGGGGGCTCGGAGGAGACTTTCTCTATTTTGAAAAGGGTGTTCTCATCCTCTGCCAGTATTTCTTCGACCCTCTTAGCCCGGAATGAACTGAAGGTTTTTTCCTCCTCCTCGGAAGCTTCGCCGCTCATGACTTTCCGGGAAATTTCCTCCTGTTCGGGTGTTCTTCGAAAAGGTCCCGGTTTCATCGCCACGCGGACCGCCCGGCCCCGTTTGCGGTCGAATACGGTGTAGGCGTGTTTGCCGAGGTCCTGGTAGATAAGATTGCCTTTGCCCATCGTGGTCCCAAGCAGCACCTGGAAGGCGTCGATTCCGCAGCCGTCGGATTCCGCGACCGCCACAAGCTCCTCATCTTCTGCGCGCCCGATTGCGAGGTGCGCCAGGGCGGCCCTGGCCGCCCTGTATCCGATGGCAAGGCCCGGGCACATGTGCCCGTGAAACCGGATGGCCGCCTTGAGATCTTCAGGGTATTGAGCGCTCATGTCCATTCTCCTTACTCTTACTTTATTCACTGTTTAGCATTACTTCTTCACTATATACTCAAACCACGACCTCTTCTACAGGAGGCTTGGTACGGAACAAAAGCTGCTCAGTGAAGAACACCTCGATTCGGTCCGGGGGGAGAAACTGGCGGCGGAATCGGGGGGGAGCATTGTTTTCGCTAAAACCGATGTCGTAAGCGAAGATGACGTTCTAAGCGCAATCGGTAAGGCAGTGGAAGCGTTTGGCTCGATCAACGCGGTAATCAACTGCGCCGGGGTGGGGGATCCCGGCAAGATGCTCTCCAAAAACGGCCCCTTGCCCCTTGCCTCGTTCGAGCGAGTAGTCCGGATAAACCTTGTCGGCACCTTCAACGTGTCGCGTCTTGCCGTGGCGCGGATGGTAAATAACGCCCCAAACGAAGATGGTGAAAAAGGCGTCATTATAAACACGGCCTCGGTCGCCGCTTTTGACGGTCAGATCGGCCAGCCGGCCTATTCGGCTTCCAAAGCGGGCATAGTGGGCATGACTCTTCCCATGGCCAGGGAATGCGCGGCGTACGGTATCCGGGTTATGACCATAGCTCCTGGAATCTTCGATACGCCGCTGCTCGCAACTTTACCCGAGGCTGCCCGCGATGCTCTCGGGAATATGGTGCCGTTCCCATCGAGGCTCGGAAGGCCCGATGAATTCGCATCCCTTGCCGTGCACATCATCGAGAATTCCATGCTCAACGGCGAGGTCATAAGGCTCGACGGGGCGCTCAGGATGGCGCCAAGGTAAAGTACGGGGAGGTGTGAGATATGTCGGACAGGCCGAAAATAGTGATCGTCAGTGCGGTGAGAACCCATTTCAGCAAGTTCGACTCGCTTATGGCCGACATTGCGAGCATCGATCTCGGCGTGATGGTGATGAAGGAAGTGATTGAGAGGGTTGGCGTAAAGGCCGAAGAAGTCGACGACATAAGCTATGGGAGCTGCGTTCCGGCCGAAGTGGCGCTCGAACTCGACGTCCCGGCGCGTCAGGCTACGCTTTTGGCAGGTTTTCCGGCGGAGTGCATCTCCGTTAGTCTCGATCGTGCGTGCTGTTCCTCCCTTACCTGCGTTCGTCTCGGGGTGAGGGCCATAAAGGCCGGGGAGGCGCAAATCGTAATGGCCGTGGGTGCTGAAAACATGCCCCGAATGCCCCATTTGGCCCCCGGGCTGAGAAAAGGGGAAAGGCTGGGGCATATCCGGTTGATCGACCCTCTTTTCGAGCTCGGGTACCAGGCCAAGGGGTTTAACCCGGTAGCCAAAGACGCCGGGGAAGTGGCGCTCGAGCATGGTGTGGACAGGGAAATGCAGGACGCCTGGGCGCTTGGAAGCCAGGAGAAGTACGCCAAAGCCCGCGATGAAGGTAAATTCAGGATCGGCGAGGAACTCATGCCGGTTGTCATTGCTCAGAAAAAAGGCGACCCGGTCATGATCGATCGGGACGAGTCACCGCGCAAAACGAGCATGGAAGCCCTCTGAGGCTCAAGCGGATCTACGGGAGCCCCACGGTCACTGCCGGTAACGCTCCCCCCATGAGGGCGGGGGCGAGCGCAATCCTCATGATGCCCGCCGGTGAGGCTGAAAAGAGGGGTATAAAACCCCTGGCCTCGATTGTAACCATCGTGGCCTCGGCGACCGTCCCTCGCGAAATCGCGACCATTCCCGCCCTTACGATTGAGAAGGCGCTCTCCGATGCCGGCCTGACCATTGACGACATGGACCTGATCGAAATAAACGAAGCCTTTGCCGCCATGCCCCTCGCTTCCACTAAAATCCTGTCCAAGGGCGACCCGCAAAAGTGGAAGGAGCTCCAAAACAAGACCAACGTCAACGGCGGGGCAATCGCCATAGGCCATCCCGTCGGGGCCAGCGCCGCAAGAATCACGATGACGATGGCCTACGAGCTAAGACGCCGAGGGGGCGGCTACGGTGTGGCGGCCATCTGCGGAGGTCTGGCCCAGGGCGAGGCGGTCATAATAAAGGTGTGGCGGGGACTTCACGAGGCGGCTGCGCCGCAGGCGAGTGTCCCGCCAATCCCCGCACCCCCACAGGGTCCGGATCGCGCGTCGTCTGCGGCACAGCCGCCCCAGCGACCCTGACTGGCGTGGAGGGGGCGTGGCACACCCGCCCGCGGCGCAGCCGTAACGCAATTTCTACCCGCCTGTCACGCTTATGTAATGAAACTCCGCCATATTATGCTTCCATAGTTCGTAAAAAGTCATGGAAAACAGTAGGAAAGAGGACGGAAACCATTGCCGGCAGCCTCGGGCTTTGCGCCTTTCTCTTTCGACCGACTTCATCCGTCCTTGTTCCGCACGAGCGATTGAACCTGAATTCTTTTAAAAAGGATAGGTCCGTGGCGAGGATAGTTGTTATCGACGAGGATAGATATATCCGGGAATTGTATCGCGGCGAATTTTCGGAGATCGGCCATGAAGTGTTCACTGCATCCCCGGGTTTAGAACTCGTGGAAAAAGTCGAATCATTTCGTCCCGATTTGGTTGTTCTCGATATCAAATTCGGCGACTTCGAAGGTTTCCGGCTGATTCGCAAAATCCGCGGCTTTGCCCCCGAGCTTCCCGTTGTGGTGTGCAGCGCCTATGATTTTAGCCGCTGGGACATCGGACAGTTGGCCGCCGATTGCTGTGTGGTCAAGTCGTTTGACCTCACCGAGTTAAAGACCAAAGTCGAGCGTGCCCTTGAAGCAAGGACCACGTTTCTAAACGTCGTTTGATCCCTGGTAATGCGCCGGTTTTATGAAAATGGGTGAACTTGCCCGGCTCCAAGTCTACCTTTTAGCGATTCTCCCCAGACCCTGCTTAAGATCGTTAGACATCCAATCGTGGCGGCGTTATACTGGAAAGACATGTGTGGAAAGCTTCCCGGGGAGCGCTTACGGAGGGTTTGATGCAACGCAGGTGGTATGGGAAAGACTGGGAACTCTCAGCCAGAATGTTCTTTGTAATGTTTCTTCTCGCCGCTCTTTATCTTCTGTTCCTGGCGTTTCTTTGGAATGCCGGCGTAAGGGCCGCAAGCATGGCGGTAATTGCCGGGACCATGCTTATAGTACAGTTTTTCTTTTCGGATAAAATCGTGTTGTGGTCGATGGGGGCAAGGGTAGTTGACCGTGATGAGGCGCCCGAACTCCATGCCATGATCGAGCGGCTTGCGCAGATGGCCGATTTGCCCAAACCGAAAGTGGCGATAGCTGAAAGCGATGTGCCCAATGCCTTCGCTACAGGAAGAGGTCCTAAAAGCTCGGTGGTCGCCGTAACGACTTCCCTCATGCGGCGGCTCGACCCTCCCGAGCTGGAAGCGGTACTGGCTCACGAAATGACCCATGTGCGCAATCGAGACGTAATGGTCATAACCGTGGCGGGTTTTTTTGCCGCGGTCGCAAGCTTTCTGGTTCACAACCTGTTGTTTTCCTTTGGTTTTGGATACGATTCCGGCGAGGACCGCGACGGGGAGGGCATGGGCATAATGGCCGTCTGGCTTGTGTCGATGCTTGTGTGGGTGATCAGCTTTTTCCTCATTCGCGCTCTGTCGCGTTACCGGGAATATGCGGCCGACCGCGGCTCGGCCATCCTTACCGGCGCCCCCTCGCAGCTGGCCTCCGCCCTGGTCAAGATAAGCGGCGTGATGGATCGCATCCCGGACCGTGATTTGCGCAAGGTAGAGGGCATGAACGCCTTTTTCATCCTGCCCGCCATGAGACGCGCCTCTTTGCTCGAACTGCTCTCGACGCATCCCTCGCTCGAAAATCGCCTCGAACAGCTCAAGAAGATGGAGCGGGAGATAGAGAAAGCGCGATGAAATGGCTCGATATCCTGCTCGGCAGGACCACACCGGTTTCCTCCAGCGTAGAAAACCTCTTTAGTATTTCTACCGCGCAGATAAGCCTTGAGGCGAGTTTCGACGCTCACCCCACGGGCCGGGCCGGGATCACCTTCAAGCCCGTCGAGGCCTCCGGTTTCGATGCCGCTGAAAAGGAGCTGAAAGGCCTGCTGGAGATAACGGCCAAAGAGACCCAAACAAGGTCTCGGATAGCGAGGGACAGGTACGGCTACGCGTGGGTCCTCCTCGAGGACGGCGGCTTCGAGGAACTCGTCGCGGCCATGCATATGACAAGCGTTACACTCCGGGAGCACGGGTTCGAAGAGCAGCTCCTGGCGGCGGTTTTTCAGTTCGCCGACGGCCACGGGCGGGATTTCTACTGGATATACAACTACAAGCGCGGGTTTTTCTATCCCTTCGTTCCCATTTCCGGCCAAAAACGGAACAATTCCTTTGAGCTGAGGCTTCGCGCCCTGATGGAAAAGGAGATGCCCATCGAGCCCGAGCTCGAGCGCTGGTATCCGATATGGGACCTCCCCCTGGGAGCGGGCGAGAGTAAAGACCTCTAGCCCCGGAACGGGTGGGATGAATTCGGAAAATCCAACGGAACATCTCTCAGAAAACGCGCAGGAGCCCGCTGATGTGGCGGTGGTGATTCAGACGGTCCTGCGCCCCACGCTCCTGCGTGCCGTGCGCTCGGCCTTCGACCAGGACCATGCCGGGCGCATCCAGGTGCTGATCGGAATAGACGCCCGCCGTGGGGACTTAGCCCTCCTGGACACTGTGTCCCGCGAATGTCCCGCCAACGTAATGCTTACCTTTCTCGATCTCGGTTATTCCACTTCGCGCCGTCATGGCGGTTTTTACTCCAATCACTACGGGGGGGCGCTACGGACCATCCTGAGCTATGCGGCCAACAGCAAATACGTCGCCTATCTCGATGACGACGACTGGTGGGGGCGAAAGCATTTGTCCGGACTGCTTTCGGCGATCGGGCAAAAGGAGTGGGCTTTTTCCTACCGCTGGCTGGTCGACCGGGAAACGGGATGGCCGATCTGCCGCGACGAGTGGGATGCCAGAGGACCGGGGGAGGGCATCAACCTCGAGCGTTTCGGCGGGTTTGTCAACCCCAGTTGCCTCATGCTCGACAAGTCCGCCTGCCATTTCATTCTGCCTTTCTGGTCGCTGTCGCCGTTTTCCGACGGCTCGGGCGAGGACCGCCTCGTGTTTCGGGAACTCTTGAAACGGCCCTGGGCAGCTACCGGTAAGTACACCTGCTATTACGAAATGGACCGTGAGGTGCAAAATCATCCCCATCATGCGCGCGAGTTCGCCGCTCGCGGTATCGGCTGGATGGATGACCGGTCAAGGATAGAAGAAGTCCTCCGGCTTTTGGCCGAGGGAGCGGCCGCCCTGGAGCGCCGGGACGAAAGTGGCGCCGCCTCTATCTGCCGGCGAGCTTTGGCTCTTAATCCCCATCACCCCCGGGCCCTGTATTTGCTGGCGCTTTCGCAGTGGCGGGCGGGGAACTCCTCCGAATCCTTTGTCCATATTTCTCACGCCTTTGAGGTGGACGACCGGGATGCTGATATCCTCGCTTTGCGGACCGAAATTTCCACGGTCGCGCTACTTCACTGAATATTTCGTCCATTTTTGAAAAAAATGTTTTTGAATTGCGCGAATCTGCCGATGTAGAAATGTCGGGGCATTCCTCTTGTGGGTGGCTTCTTCTCTTCGAAAAGGAGACCGACTGAGCCCCTCGGGGCTGTTGTGTGCGCTCGCGCCGGGGGCTCCGTATTTTATTGATCCGCGCTAGGTTTTAAGGCACCCTATTATGTACACCATTCACTGGCTGTCGCCTGACGAGTTTGACGAGTGGGATTGCTTTGTCTCCAGCCATCCACTGGGACTCATATATCACCTCTCATCGTGGAAGCAGGCGCTCGAAAATGCATTTGGCCATATCCGCGGCCAATTCCTTGTCTTAAGGGATGGGAACGGACGGATACAAGCGGGTTTACCCGTGTACTCCGTTACGAGTCTATTGCTCGGGAACAGAACGGTCAGCGTGCCTTTTGCAACAATGTGCGATCCTCTTGTTTCGACCGGGGAACAGTTCAACCTGTTGTGGCCGGCAATCGAGCAAGCGGCTCAAAAGCTAAAGAGTCGCAGGATAGAGATCCGCACGATGCACGTGAACTCGGACTGCATGCATGCTCTTTTGGCGCCGGGGAATAAATACAAACATCATTTCATTTCCCTGGCGGACCCGATGGATGTGTTGTTCAAGCGTTTTAATAGGTCCAATATCTGCAATGCAATACGCAAGGCAACGCGGGAAGGTGTTGTCGTGGAAGAAAGGCAGAGCGATAAAGATCTGCGCGTGTTCCATTCCCTTCTGGTCGTTTCGCGGCGAAAGCACCTGCTCCCGCCGATGCCCTTTGCGTTTTTTAAGGCTATGTATCGTTCGCTCGGTCCGGAACGTGTCGCGTTCTACCTCGCGATGTGTTCCGGCAAGCCGGTCGGGGGAATCCTGATTTCGAAGTTCAATGGACTGTGCACAGCCGAGTATATGGGCACTGCCGAGAACTCGACCCGAGGCGTTAGCGCAGTGCTTTATTGGAAGGCGATCCAATGCGCCGGGAGTTGCGGAGCAAATTGGTTTAGCTTTGGGCGTACGTCCTGCGACAACACGGGATTGCTGAGTTACAAAAGGCGGTGGGCTGTCACGGAAGAGGACTTGACTGACTTCATCAGTCGTCCTGGCGCCGCGCCTGCCCTTGAGCATGCCGCCTGCGACAGTGGCTGGCCGGCTCTCCACGAGACCGCGATAAAGCTGGTAATGCGGATTGCCCCGGCTCCGGTTCAAAAGCTTGTCGGCGACTTTTGCTACCATCATCTCGGGTAGGGGGCAAGGTTATGTTCGACGATCTGCGTTTTTGTATATGATCCTGGGTGCATCACTTACTTGATGCATCGTTCTAATCTCGTTTGGGAGGAATGGAAAAGATATGACTGTTACAGACAGCTCTTCCACGCATGAGTTCAAGGCCGAAATCAAGCAATTGCTCGATATCCTGGTCCATTCCCTTTATACAAACAAGGATGTGTTCCTCCGGGAACTCGTTTCCAATGCATCGGATGCGCTTGAAAAAGCCAGGTTCGAGTCGAACAGGGGGGGTGAGCTGGCGGACCCTGAGCTGCCGCTCGAAATCCGCATCACTTTCGACGAGGACAAAAATCTTCTCGTAGTCTCCGACACCGGTATAGGCATGTCGCGGGATGAGTTGATGGAAAATATCGGAACTATTGCCAGGTCGGGTTCGGCTGAGTTTTTGAAAAAAGCCGGGGAGGAAAAAGGAGGGCTCGAAAGCCTCGTTGGCAAGTTCGGCGTGGGTTTCTACTCGGTGTTCATGGTTGCTCGCGAGGTGGTTATCCGCACAAGGTCCATCAGGCTGGAAGAGCCGGCCGTCGAATGGAAGTCCGACGGTCTTGGGACCTATGAAATCGCCGGTATCGACGAGCCGCTCACGCGGGGAACCCGGATCGAGGTCTACCTCAAGGAGGATGACGGGGAATTTGCCGAAAAGCAACGCATTGCGGGAATAATCAAGAAGCACTCGAATTTCATCTCTTTCCCGATTTTTGTGGAAGACGAGCGCGTGAACACTATCCAGGCAATCTGGCGGGAGCCCAGGTCCTCGGTCACCAAAGAGCAGTACGATGAATTCTACAAGTTTTTGACCTTCGATTCCGAAAGCCCGATGGACACGCTGCACGTGTCGGTGGATGCGCCGGTCCAGTTCAGCGGCTTGCTTTTCATCCCGCCTCAGGGGGGTGACCTGGCAGGTTTTGGAAAAGACCGCTACGGGTTGGACCTCTACGTGCGCCGGGTGCTGATCGAACATGGCAACAAGGTTCTCATACCCGAGTACCTCGGGTTCGTTCGCGGTGTGGTCGATTCAGAGGACCTGCCGCTGAACGTCGCCCGGGAATCACTCCAGGAAAACGCGCTCCTGCATAAGATTTCCTCGGTGCTCACCAGGCAGATCCTCTCTAACATCCAGAAGATGGCAAAGGATGACAGCGGCAGGTATGTCGATTTCTGGAACAACCACGGCCGGCTTTTCAAACTCGGGTATTCCGATTATGCCAACCGGGAAAAGTACTCGGAGCTTCTGCGCTTCAATTCCTCGCGCTTCGATGATGTCCTGGGGCTTGTTTCTTTCGACGAATACATCGAGCGGGCCAAGCCGGGTCAGAAGGAAATCTACTATGTTTTCGGGGCGAGCCGCGAGGCCGTTGCCCTCAATCCGCACATGGAAATCTTCCGGGCCAGGGGGATCGAGGTCCTCTACCTGTTCGATCACCTGGACGAGTTTGCCATGGAATCAGTTCGAAAATACAAGGATTTCGAGCTAAGTTCCGTCGAACACTCGAATCCGGCCACCCTCGAGAAGTTTGAAACCCTGGAGGTTCCCCGGGAGGTGGAGCCCTTGGGCGAGGAAGATAAAGCGGTTTTTGCCTCTTTTCTGGGCAGGGTCAAAGACATCCTGGGAGAGCGCGTGACCGAGGCGCGTGTTTCCGGCAGATTGTCCCAAAGCCCTTGCTGCCTCGTTAATCCCAGTGACGGCATGACCTCATCCATGCAAAAGATTCTTCAGATCGTCAGCAAGGATACCAGCATTCCGAAAAAGATTTTCGAGGTGAACCAAGACCACGTCCTCATCCGCAACCTTTTTGCAATCTACAGGAAAAACCCGGCGGATGACTACATGAGCACGGCCGTGGAGCAGCTTTTCGAATCCTCTCTGCTTCTCGAAGGCTACCTCAAAGACCCGCACGCGATGGTCAGCCGCATCCAGGACCTTCTCAACAAGTCGAGCGGCTGGTACCGCGAGGTGACCAATGCCTGAGGCACGGGCGGTTTAGCTCCGTACGGTTCCCGTCCCCGGTTGAACGGCAGCCTTGAAGATCACCGCTCCAGGTTGCCGCTATTCCAGTGTGGGAGTTGGTACTTTCAAATACTAAAAGGGGGGCGTGTTATGGTCGATTTAAATCAGGGTGGCGGCGATTCTTTCGAGGAAACCTCGAGCACCGGGTGGTTGGGGCGCATTGGCGGATCGTTGATGGGGATCCTTATCGGGCTGGTTCTCATCATCGCCGCCTGTATTCTCCTTTTCTGGAATGAGGGTGGAACTGTTAAAACGGCCAAGGCGCTTAACGAAGCCGCCCATAACTTTGTGGCGCTGAAATCAACGACAGTTAATCCCGCCAATGAGGGGAAGCTGGTCTATGTCTCCGGCGATGCGGCGACTTCCGATATTTTGACGGACAACTCATTTGGCGTTTCGATCAACGCGATCAGGTTGGAGCGCAACGTCCAAATTTATCAGTGGAAAGAGGAGAAGCAATCAAAAACGGAAAAAAAACTGGGCGGGGGAACGACCACGACTACGGTCTACAAATATAAGAAGGTCTGGGCGGATCATTTGATCGGCTCCTCCGACTTCAAAAAGCCCGAGGGCCACTCCAACCCCGCCGAGGTGCCGTTTTTGTCGCAGGGGTTTTGGGCAAACAAGGTCGCTCTCGGCACCTTCAACCTGCCTCGGAGCCTCATCGAGAAGCTTGACAACTTCGAGCCGCTTCCCGTCGAACCCTCCATGGTTGCGAAGATGCCCGCTCAATATAAAAGCAAGGCGCAGGTCTCGGATAATTGCTGCTACCTGGGAAACCCGCAGGCTCCCGCTGTCGGGGATTTGAAAGTGAGTTTCCAGGTTCTTCGACCCGGCCCGGTAAGCATCGTGGCGATGCAGGTGAAGGACACTTTTGAGCCCTACGAGGCCAGTTCGGGCAAGCAAGTCGAACTCATCAAACCCGGGGTGCGCAGCCCGCAGAGCATGTTTGCCGAGGCCAAACGTGAAAACTCCACGCTGGCCTGGATACTGCGAGGGGTTGGGGCCCTTGCCGCCTTCATCGGGATTTACCTGATTCTTAACCCGATTTCGGTGCTCCTCGATGTCGTTCCTTTTCTTGGAAGCGTCGCCGGGGCGGGGATTGGCCTGGTCTCATTTGTCTGCGCCATGGTTATTTCGCTTTTGATCATTTCCATTGCCTGGCTCACTTACCGGCCGATATTGTCCATCGGCCTGCTCTGCCTGGCTGTTCTTGTGGTCTTCCTGGTGAGAACCGTAAAGAAGCGTGGTGCTGCGGCGCAAAATCCTTCGTCATGAAAAGTGCTCAATGGCTTTGCCAATCACCCCCGTTTTCTTCCTAAAAGGGGCTTTGCCCAAGCGACCCTTTTTTCTAAAGGGGGGCTTTGCCCAAACACCCCCCTCTAAAGGGGGCCAGGGGATTTAATTTTCCGGGCAGGGGGGGATCTAATTTCCCCCCTTTTTTAAAGGGGGGCCAGGGCAGCAGTGTCCGGTTAGGAACTTGCATGGGCATAGTGTGAAAAAAAGTTACAAAATCGGGGTATTTGAACGATTTTTTTCTTGACAATCCAATGAGAGCGTGCGGCGGCGCCTCTTCGTAAAATCCTATAATTTAAGGGAGTTACGGAGATGCCGCATTCCTTCTGTCTCAGTCAAGAGCCACCATCGTTCGAAGACCTCTATAAACCAATCGATAAACTTGCTCCCTCGATTCCGGATTTGAGATCGAGGGGGTACAGGCCATTGCAGATGGAATTCTCTCATCAACTAAAAGCACTCGTTGCCTTCCATCTTGAGGAGCATAAATCAGGACGCGACCTGCTTCAGTTCCTCGAAGAGGATGATTTTGCTCGACAGACTATCGCCCCTCCCCAGGGGATAAAGAGAAGCTCCTTCTTTGAGGCAATCAATACCCGAGGGCTTGAGCAAATGTTCAGGGTTTTCAGGCATCTCCAAGCCGAAGCCACCACAGTCATACCCAAAGCTCATGCGGATTGGGGTGAATTGATCGCCATCGACGGCTCCTATATTGAAACGGTTCTCTCGATGCATTGGGCCGACTACTCCGATCAGAAAACAAAAGCCAAGGTCCACGTTGCCTTCGACTTGAACAGATCAATTCCCAGTGAAATCATCCTAACGAACGGAAAAGTCGATGAGCGTCCCTTCGTTACCAAGTTGTTGTCGCCCGGTCAGACCGGTGTCATGGACCGCGGGTACCAGAGCTACAAAGACTTCGATCTTTGGCAGTCCGAAGGGAAGCACTTTGTCTGCCGAATACGCTACGATCATAAGAAAACCGCAATTTCGTCCAATTCCATCGCCGAGGGGAGCATTGTTTTCTACGACGCCGTGGTTTTGCTCGGAACCAAAGGCATCAACCAGACCAAAAAGCAGGTGCGACTCATCTGCTATCGGGTGGACCACAAAAACTACTGGATCGCAACCGACCGCTTTGACCTGAGCGCCGAGCAAATCGCTGCGATATACAAGGAGCGCTGGCTGATCGAGAAGTTCTTCGCGTGGTGGAAGCGCCACCTAAAGGTTTATCACATTATTGCAAGGAGCCGATATGGCCTCACCATGCAAATACTTGCCGGGCTGATTACTTATCTTCTCCTTGCAATTTACTGCCAAAACCATTTCGGGGAAAAGGTCAGCATCAAAAGAGTCAGACAACTCAGGACCCAAATTCGCAACGAACTCCAGGGCATCAAGATAGCCACCGAGGGCTCCCAAAATTTCAAAGAACGGGGGGTAGTCCAAGGCCTAGCAAAAACCTAACCGGACACTGCTGGGGCCAGGGGGGATTTTGGTATGTTCGTGTAATATCGGCAAGACTCCATCCCTATGTTTAAGAACGACAGGATTTACAGGATTAAAAGGCTGGTAGACTGAGCATGTCGAGATGGAATGCGGTGTTTTTTAATCCTGTAAATCCTGTAAATCGTAAATCCTGTAAATCCTGTCCAAGAAGTTTCTGGCCTTACCAAAAGCGGGGTGGGCATCGAAGCGGGGTGGCTTCGTGCCCACCAAACAGGCTAGCCGTGGATCAGGTCGTGGCGGGCGAACAGACCTTTTGCCTCCCTCAAGGTGATGTCCGGGGGCGGCAAAATTATTTCCGATTCCATGATTTGATCGTGTGGAATGGGTTTTCCCTCTTTTTTGACAAGGGAAACCATTTCGGCGTAAAGCTTGTGAAACCCGGCTTCGTCCCCGTTGGCTATCGTTTCCATTATGTGACGGTCCAACTCTTTTAGCCGGTCGATGTGCGCCCCGGGAAATCGGTACTGACCTTCGGTGGCTATTCGAACGATCATTTCCCCTCCTCCAGTTGCTTGGGCTGTTTGGGAGCCTCGATTTGGAGCTTCATCCGGGCCAGTTCGTCGTCGACTCCCTGGGTTACGCTGATCTGGGCAAGTTGGCGCTCGACCGCGTCGGGTCTTCCGGAAAAATCGTCGAGTGTTCCGGCATCGACCAGTTCGTCGATCGCGGAGGCCCTGGCCCGCATATTCTGGGTCTTTTCCTCGGCCCGGTCGACAGCCATGCCAACGTCGGCCATCTCCTCGGAGAGGCCTGTAGCCGCCTCTCCTATCTTCACCTGTGCCGCGGCCGAAGAATACTGTGCCTTTATTACTTCCTTGTGCGTCCTGAAAGCCTCAACCTTGGCCGACAGGCGGGCCTCGGCCGTCGAAAGCTTCTCCTGTTCCTTTTCCAGGTCCTCCACCTGGCCTTCGAGGCCCTGCAGTTGCTGGACGATGACCTGTTTGTGCTCGAGGGCCATGCGGGCCAGATCTTCGCGGCCCGCTCCAAGCGCCTTGCGGGCCTGGTCTTCGAGCTTGCCCAGGTTTTCCTTTAGACTATCCGCCTGCAACTCCAGCCGCCGCTTGGAGGTTACCACCTCGACGACCCCGCGCTTTACGTTTCGAAGCAGTTCGACCTGTTTTTCGTAAGAATAATCCAGAGTCTGGCCGGGGTCTTCCGCCCGGTCGAGGACATCACTCATTTTTGCCTTGATAATCGATGACATGCGCGACAAAAGGCCCATTTTCAATCAACCCCTCGGTTAGAGTTTAACTCCTGCGGCTACGCCTCTTAAGAAATCTACTCTATGGCTCCTTTTTTCGAATGTAAAGTGCAACTAGCCTCGATTGCCGTCCTTTACCTCGATATCGTGCACATGCTTTATACCGAAGCGCTTCATCTGGTTCCAGACCGTGACTCGGGAGACTCCCAGGATTTCTGCCGCCAGCGACTGGTTGTAATTGGCCCTGGAAAGCGCCTCGAGCAGCTTCTTCTTCTTGGTTTCTTCCTTGCTCGCTTTGAGGTTTCTCGTGCTCTCCTCGAAGTGCTTCTCCCCACGGATGTCCGGCGGGAGGTGATGGGACTGGATCATGGTTTCATGGCAGATCACAAACGCGTATTCGAGCGCGCCCTTTAGCTCCCTGACATTGCCCGGCCACTCATATTTCATGAGCAGTTCCATCGCGTAATTGCTTATGCCGGTGATGCTCTTGCCGCTCTTCAATCGGATTTTTCTAAAGAAAGACTCCGCCAGCAAAGGAACGTCTTCGGCCCGCTCCCTCAGTGGGGGCAGGTTTATCGGGATAACGTTTATGCGAAAGTAGAGGTCTTTTCGGAAAAGCCCCTTTTCCACCAGCCGCGCAAGGTTTCTGTTGGTCGCCGATATGATGCGGACGTCAACGGATATGGGCTTGCTGTCTCCGACGCGCTCTATTACCTTGTCTTCGAGCACGCGCAAAAGCTTTACCTGGGTGGCAAGCGGCAGATCGCCGATTTCATCGAGGAAAATATCTCCTCCCTGCGCCATCTCGAACCTGCCGGCCCGGCCCTTGTAAGCCCCCGTGTAGGCCCCCTTCACGTGGCCGAAAAGCTCGCTTTCGAGAAGCGACTCGGTCAGTGCCGCGCAATTTACCTTTACAAAAGGGCCGTTTTTGCGCTCCCCGATCAGGTGGATCGCCTTGGCCGCAAGCTCCTTGCCCGTGCCGCTCTCGCCAAAGATGATCACCGGCGCGTCCGACTGGGAGGCGTTCTCGATTATGTCGAAGACCTGCCTCATTGCCGCCGACGAGCCGAGGATCCCATGGAACCGGTCCGCCGGATTGAGTTCCCTCCTGAAATGCGGCTATCTGTCTATCTTTTTCAACTATTTCAGTAATATCGGTAATCGTCTCCACGGCCCCTATGACCCTTCCCCGCCCGTCGTGGAGGGGGGAAGCATTTTTGAGCACCTGGATATGGGTCCCGTCCCGCCTCATGACGGTGCATCTCCGCTGGCTAAGCGCCCCTGCCCGGAACAGGATGCACCAGTGGGAATGGCCTTTTTCGCGGGCCGATTTATAGAGGCTGCAATTTAAAATCGAGCACTTCTGCCCGATGAGTTCCTCGCTCGGGTATCCGAGGATGGATTCCATGGCCTTGTTTACCGAAACAATCGATCCCCCGGTGTCTATGACGATGATTCCATCCTGGATGGTGCTGACAACCGCCTTCCAATACCTGTCGAGATCCTGTCCAAATGAGCATTCCAGTGAGCGTTCCGTTGTGTTCAATTCTTTACACCTGTTAAAAATTAATAGTTTAACACTCTGACTTGCAACTGTTTAAAATTGGCGTGGGATTTTTAACAGATCGACCCAACATTTGTAAACATCCAAAGCATTTTGCAATCCGCGCCGTGGGTGCGTGATTCCGGCGTTCCGCGCTGTGGTTGAAATTTCACAGTCCCGAAGCGGGGTGAGGGTTTAATGCTCGCCCGCCCCTTTTCTTTGCAAAATAATTAGGCTAAACTCTAACTTATGGCATCAACTTTGCCTGGAGAAATCCGGATCGAAAATCACCCGGATATCTCGCAGGGGCTCCGCGGGGGACCATGCTGTTGAGTTTTATAATGGGAAGATAAATTTTGGCGGCTTTAAACGGTGCCGGCGCCTCGTCGGATTCATCATTCCGGCGCCTCACCCCGGAGATGCTTAATCCGGGACGCTTAGCCGGAATCCACGCTTTTTGTCTTTCCGCTTTTTCGATAGCAACAAAAAATTCTGAGTCCCCTTTTGCGCGGTGCGCCCTCACCCCCGGGTTGCCGGAAATTATCCTCGCTACCCGGATGCCGGAAGTGATATATACAACACGATCCTTGGCATGACATGTGGGTATCGACATGCAATTCTACACTAGGGCCGATTGCCGCCGGTTCCTTTTGTGGGAAAAAACTGTATTCCGGGTGATGGCGCCTTTGGCCGTGTCTTCCATATCAACAGGAAAGGACTGCTCTTGCCGGGCGGCCCGAAAACGATGAATTTGCAATGACAAACCGAAAAGGGGATTTATGAGTTTTCAGAAGCGACTCCTGTCAGGCGAATTTGTGGTCCTGGCGGAAATGAATACGCCCAAGGGTGTGGACACTTCCGATCTTATCCAGAACGCGCGCAGGATCAAAGGCCGTGTGGACGCGGTCATCGTGCCTGATATGGACGACGGCGTCATGAGGATGAGCGCCCTGGGCGGTGCTGTGCTGATGCACCAGCAGGGGATGGAAGCCCTCATTCACATCTACTGCAGGGACCGCAATCGCATGGCGCTGCAGGCTGACCTGCTGGCGGCCTATGCTCTTGGTATTCAATCCATGGTCGTGGTTTCCGGCGAGGATATCTGCAATGGAGATCATCGCGACGCAAAGGCTGTCGACGATTTAGACGAACTGGGCCTGTTGAGGGCTGTCCGCTCGCTCGAGCAGGGAACCGACCTTGGCGGAAGCGATCTGGTCGGCGCCCCCGGCTTCACGGTCGGCTTCGCCATCCCCCAGTTCAAGGATGAACAGTCCATCGATTCTGAATTGGAACTTGCGGCAAAGAAGGTGGAAGCCGGTGCGAAGTTCATACTAACGCCGCCGGTCTTCGATATTGGCCGCTTCGAATCCTTCATGGACAAGGCGAAGAGTTTGAAGACGCCCGTAATCTCCACCGTGTACCTGCTAAAGTCCGTGGGCGCCGCGCGCTACATCGCGACAAACGAGCCTGAGGCGGGCATCTCGGAAGACCTCATCCGCCGTATTCGCAAAGCCTCGGACCGTGAGATGGAATGCGTGCGCATAGCCGCGGAGACCGTCGTGGGGCTTAAGAAACTCTCTCAGGGCGTGCGGATCGTAACCCTTGGCTGGGAACACAGGTTGCCCGAGGTCCTGGAATACGCGGGCCTTTGATCGTTTATTACTTCCAATTATCGCGGACTTAAATTTTCTGCACACAGAGGACCGGAACGGCAATGCAAGAGCAAAAAAAATCTGAATCCAGCAACAAGGTTCTTATAGTAGGCGGAGGCATGGGCGGCATACGGGCTGCGCTGAACCTTGCCGAGGCGGGGCGCGACGTGGTGCTCGTAGACAAGGCTTATTCGATCGGCGGTCTCATGACCAGCCTCGACCGCACTTTTCCCACCAATAACTGCGACCTGTGCACCTTGTCCCCGCGCTTGTCCGAGAGCGGCCGCCAACTACATATCGAGCTTTTGACGATGACCGAAGTCGACAGCCTCGAAGGCGGTGTTGGCAATTTCAAGGCCGGCCTGACCTCCAGGCCGCGCTACATCGACTTGCACAAATGCACCGCCTGCGGCGAATGCCACCGGCAGTTTCCAGGCTGCGTTCGCTTTACGCCCGGCCTGGACCATCGCGCCCCGACCTGTATGCGCTACCCCCAGGCGACCCCCTACGCTTTTTCGATCGATATCGATGCATGCGAAAACATTGAAGACCTTGTGCGGGTATGCCCCGCCGGGGCAATTGTGCCGGACGACAAGCCACGGGCCCGTGAGGTCGATGCGGGCTCGGTGATCCTCGCGCCCGGCTCGGAGCTCTTCGACCCCAAAGGTCTTGACACATATGGATACGGGGTTTTCCCAAACGTTGTCACAAGCATGGAATACGAGCGGATTCTTTCCGCCTCGGGGCCGACAGGCGGAGCGCTCGTGCGGCCCTCCGACGGCAAAAAACCCCGCAAGGTCGCCTGGATCCAGTGCGTTGGCTCGAGGGGGCTCCAGGAAGGTTTTTCCCCCTATTGTTCCAGCGCCTGCTGCATGTACGCCTTAAAAGAGGCCATGGTCACACGGGAGCGCTTCCTCGAAGACATCCAGACCACCATCTTTTACATGGATATGCGAACCTACGGCAAGGACTACGAACTCTATCTCCAGCGGGCCAAAAACGATTACGGGGTCCGCTTTGTCCGAAGCCGCCCCCACAGCATCGACCCGGCCTTTAGCGACGGGGTGATGACCGGGGGGCTAAATATAGCTTACATGCGGTACGGGTCCAGTCACCCCGAGGAGCAGGAATTCGACATGGTCGTCTTGACTGTCGGTTTCCGTATTTCGGGCGATGTAAAAGAGCTTGCCGGAAAACTCGGCGTCGAACTCAATGCACACGGTTTCGCAAAGACGGGTAAGCTTTGACCCGGTCTCCACCTCGACCCCCGGTATCTATGTCTGCGGCCTTTTCGAAGGCCCCAAAGACATCCCGGACACCCTCGTGCAGGCAGGGGCTGCCGCGTGCTGCGCCTCGGCCGATCTCAGCTCCCTTCGGCTGGTGCACGACGAAAAGAAAGACGATTTCCCCCCCCGAGCGCGACGTGAGCGGTGAGGATCGAAGAGTCGGGGTGTTTGTCTGCGACTGCGAAAACAACATCGGCGGCGTCATTGACGTAAAGGCCATGGCCGAAGGCCTTGCCAAGCTTCCCGACGTGGTGGTCACGGAGACTATCGGACACGGCTGCAGCCGCGACTCGCTCGAGCGCATTCAGGAAGTGATCCGAAAGGAAAACCTTAACCGCGTGGTGATCGGCGCCTGTTCGCCCAGGACCCATGAGGCGGTCTTCCAGGACACTCTGCGCAAGGCCGGCCTCAATAAATACCTCCTGGAAATAGTCAACCTGCGCGATCAGGATACCTGGGTCCACAACGACCAGCCCGACTTTGCCGCGAGCAAGGCCAGGGAACTCATGCACATGGGCGTTGGCGCGGTCAGGTTGACGCACCCCCTGACAGACCACACCTTGCCGATGAACAAGGACGTCCTGGTGGTGGGTGGAGGCGTAACAGGCATGAAGGCCGCCCTTAGCCTTGCTGATGGCGGCTTCAAGGTCTCTTTGATCGAAAGGTCCAATCAGCTGGGAGGCAACGCCAAAAAGCTTCGCCGAACGCTTGCCGGCGACTCCGTTCCGGCCTTCCTCGAAGCACTTGTCGCAAAAGCCGAAAGCCACGAAAATATCCAGGTCTTGAAACAGGCCGTCGTCGTTGACCACTCGGGCATGGCCGGCATGTTCAAAACCGGCGTCCAGGTCGGCCCTCGAATGGTCTATCGCCAGATAGGCCACGGCATAACCATCCTGGCGACCGGCGCCTTGGTAAACCGGCCGGGCGAAATGCTCCTTGGCAAACATAAGGCCGTTTTGACCCAACTAGACCTCGACGCGGTCATCGAAGACAGCCCGGAGAAGGCCAAAGCGATGCAAGACGTCGTGATGGTCCAGTGCGTCGGGTCGCGCGTCCCGGAAAATCCCAACTGCTCGAGGGTCTGCTGCCAGTCGGCCGTAAAGAACGCCCTGAGGCTCAAAGCCTTAAATCCCGATGCCTCCATATCCGTTCTCTACCGCGATATGCGTATGCCCGGAATGCAGGAGGAGTACTACACCAGGGCAAGGGAACAGGGCGTCATCTTCGTTCCCTACGAACTGGACGACAAGCCCGCTGTTGCCGCGGACGGCGAGAAGGTCTCGGTCAGCTTTACCGATCCGGTTCTTGGCCGAAAGGTAAATGTCGCCTGCGACTGCCTCGTGCTCAGCACCGGCTTTGTGGCTGACGAGGAATCGACAGAAGACTTGGGTGTCATCTTCCACCTTCCCAGGACGCAAGATGGCTATTTCCTTGAAGACCACGTCAAGCTTAGGCCGGTCGATCTGCCGATACCCGGGTTTTTCGTGGCCGGCGCCGCCCATTCCCCCAAGAACCTGACCGACAGCATCGCTCAGGCGCAGGCCGCGGCAAGCCGTGCCCAGACCCTCCTCGCCCGAGATTCGATCAACCTGGGGGCGGCCGTGGCCAGGGTTGACAGCAACAGGTGCGCAGCCTGTCTCATTTGTGTTCGCGCCTGCCCCTTCGACGTGCCCTTTGTCAACTCTGAGGGCCATTCGGAAATAGACCCGGCCAAGTGCCACGGGTGCGGTGTCTGCGCTTCCGAATGCCCCGCCGAGGCCATTCAGTTGATGCAGTATGAAGACGATTTGATATTTGCCAAGTTGGACGGACTTTTCGAAAGGATCGCGTAATGGACAACTTTCAACCGGTTATAGTAGCTTTCTGCTGCCACTACTGCGCTTATACGGCCGCGGATATGGCCGGCAGCAAAAGGCTTCATTATCCTCCTAACGTTAAGATTATACGGGTGCCCTGCACGGGCAAGGTGTCCGCGTTGCACATGATGGAAGCCTTGAGGAAAGGCGCCGACGGCGTGTACGTGGCCGGCTGCCTTGAGGGTGACTGCCACTTCAGGTCTGGAAATACAAGAGCGACCAGCCGCGTGGCTTACGTAAAGAAGTTGCTCGATGAAATCGGGATCGGCGGGGACCGCGTCGAGATGTTCGAGATGTCCGCGGGTATGGGCGAAGTGTTTGCCCGGACCGCTTCCGATTTTACTGAAAAAATTCGCGGCCTGGGTCCTAACCCCGCAAAGGTCGGGATGGAAAACCTTGGACGCGCCGCAGGCTGATTTCCAAGAAAAGGAGAAAGTTAGCTGTCATGATTACCGCCGAACGTAAACCCATTGAAGACCTTATCAATTCCGTGAGCCCCTACCGGCGACTTCTTCTCGTCGGCTGTAACGAATGCGTCACGGTGTGCTCTGCTGGGGGACGAAAAGAGGTCGCGCTTCTTTCCTCGGCCCTCCAGATGCATTTCATGAAGGAATCGAAGCCTTTTGAAATAAAAGAGATCACTCTTGAGCGGCAATGCGATCCGGAATATGTCGAGGAACTCGTTCCGCTAATCGACCAGGCCGACGCGGTGCTCTCGATGGCCTGCGGCTGCGGTGTGCAGGAAATCGCCCGCAGGTTCAAGGCAAAACCTGTCATGCCCGCGGTCAACACCAAGTTCATGGGTGCCTCCGAGCGGCAGGGGGTGTGGGCCGAGCGTTGCGCGGGCTGTGGCGACTGCGTGCTTGGCTCAACGGGCGGGGTTTGCCCCATCGCGCGCTGCTCCAAGCAGCTTTTGAACGGTCCTTGCGGCGGTTCGACCAGCGGCAAATGCGAGGTCGACTCGGAAATCGACTGCGCTTGGCAGCTTATCTGGGACCGCCTCAAAGCCCTTGGAATGACTGAAAAATATGAGGAGAACATTCCTGCTAAGGACTGGCGCGCCGGACGGGGCGCAGGCCCGAGGAAAATCGTAAGAGAGGACCTGGTATAATGAAGACGGATAGCATACTCGAAAAAATATTGACCTCGGGACAGTTGGCTGTAACGTCTGAATGCGGTCCTCCTCGCGGAGCACTCCCGGATAAGGTTCGGGAAAAGGCCGAGATGCTTCGCGGATGCGTCGATGCGGTAAATGTCACTGACAACCAGACGGCTATGGTCAGAATGTCGAGCCTTGCGGCCTGCATTATAATCAAGCAGATGGGCTTAAATCCTCTGCTCCAGATGGTCACAAGGGACCGCAACCGGTTGGCCATGCAAAGCGAAGTAATCGGCGCCTATTCCCACGGCATCGATACGATGCTCTGCCTTTCCGGCGACCACCCGCATTTTGGAGACCATCCGCAAGCCGCCGCCGTCCACGACATCGACTCTATCCAGGCGGTCGAAATGGTGGCAAAAATGCGCGACACGGGGCTTTTCCAGGGCGGCCAGAAAATCGACGGGCCCCCGAAGATGTTTGTCGGCGCTGCCGCAAACCCGTTTGCCGACCCCTTTGAGCTGCGCGTCGCAAGACTTGCCAAAAAGGTCAAGGCGGGCGTTGATTTCATCCAGACCCAGTGCATCTACAACGTCGACAAGTTCGAAAAATGGATGGAAGGCGTTTGTGAGCGCGGGCTTCACGAGAAGGTCTATATCCTTGCGGGTATTACTCCCATGAAATCCGTCGGGATGGCCAAGTACATGAAGAATAAAGTTCCAGGAATGGACGTGCCCGATGAGCTGATCAAGCGCATCGGTGGTGTTCCCAAGGATCAACAGGCCGAAGAGGGCATCAAGATTAGCCTGGAGATGATCGATCGGTTGAAAAATGTCAAGGGTGTGGCCGGGTTCCACCTCATGGCCATCGAATGGGAACACAGAGTGGCTGAAATTGTGGAAAGGGCCGGGCTTTTGCCCAGACCCGTATTCTAAAAGGAGCCTGCCGGAAAACAGCTGGCGAAAGCGAGCGCAACGTATTCCCGGTGCTATGCAGTCCTGCTAAACCCGGCCAACAAAAGGAGAAGGCAAAAATGAGCGACAAACGGCTTGTTTTGGTGGTGGATGACGATCCTGATCTGGTCGAGTCTGTTTCGATGAAGCTCGAAAGCAAAGGCTTCAGGGTCGCTAAGGCTTACGACGGAGTTGAGGCCTGGGATAAGATCAGGCAGGAAAAGCCCGATCTGGTCCTCCTCGACGTCATGATGCCCAGAAAGGACGGCTACGAGCTTTGTAGGGAGCTGAAAGAAGACCCCCTGTATAAGGGGATCGTGGTCGTGCTGCTTACCGCTGTGGCTGAAAATGTAAAAAGCAGCAAGTACACTCATCAGGACGGAAAATCTACCCCGGCCGACGACTATATCGCCAAGCCCATCGATCTCGACAGGCTTATGGAGGTCGTGAAGGATAATCTTGATTAGTTGATATCCTTTGAGGCTTCAGGACCTTTTGCGGCTTTCTAAACTCACGCTCCGGCGCCGGTGGCCATGCCTTTCGGCCGCTGGAGCGTTGGTTTTTCCAACTGCCGCAACCGGTCCGGTTTTTTCATCGGACGGCGGAAATCGGTGAAATTGGCCGGGGGCGGTCGGCTGACTATGGAATCTGAAAAAAACGGGGAGTTCGACTGGAAGGTCCGGGTGTTTGACACACTCTCTTTTCCGACGCTGATTATGAGACCGGATAAGACTATTTTGAGCGTCAACGTCAACTTCGTTAAAAAATACGGTATTACAAAAGAAGAGGTCATTGGTAAAAGGTGTCACGACTTTTTCTATAACACCAAAGATTCCTGCCCGCGCATAGGATGCCCGCTTCCCGCCGTGCTGGAAAGTGGTGAGGGGCAGACGATTTTGACACACGTGGAAACCCGGAGCGGCGAAGAAAAATGGGAGGACAGAGTTTTTTCCCCCATTCTCGACGAAGCGGGCGAGGTTAGATATATTATCGAAAGTATTCGCGATGTTACGCGAATAAAGACGATGGAAAAGGAACTCACCGAACTCAAAGGGTTCCTTGAGAAGGCCATTCAAGGTTCTACAAGCGCCATAGTGGCCGCGGATATGAAGGGAAATGTCCTGGTCATGAACCAGACCGCCGAGGAGATAACCGGCTACACCATGAAAGAGGTGAAGGAAAAAAATATCACGGTAAGGGACTTCTACCCGCCCGGCAAGGCGCAGGAGGTCATGAAAAAACTTAGAGACTTTAGGGGCAGGTTTCCCTGCACCCGGATCGATACGGTCAACGCCAGGGGGGAGTCGATCCCCATCGAACTCTCGGCGGCTATCATCTACGAAGGCGGCGAAGAGATGGCCACGATGGGGATTTTTAATGATCTGAGGGAAAAACTCGCCCAGGAACAGCGCATGCGCGAGATGATGGCAAGGGTGGCGCATGCCGAGAAAATGGCCTCTCTTGGGCAGTTGGCCGCGGGCGTCGCCCATGAGATCAACAATCCCCTTACCGGCATCCTCCTGTATGCCAGTCTCGTGCTCGAAGGCCTGGATGAAGACGACCCCCGAAAAGCCGACTTGAGCTTTGTGATCGAAGACGCCAACCGGTGCAAGGAAATCGTTAAAAATCTGCTCGCCTACAGCCGTCAGAACATGCCCGACAAGGCTGCCCTGGAACTAAACGATCTGGTCGAGCAAAGTCTTCGCCTGATCAGGGACCAACGGCTTTTCCTGCGGGTCGACGTCGTAAAGGAACTCTCCGGCGAGGAAATGTTGATCCATGCGGACAAAAATCAGCTGAGCCAGGTCCTTATAAACCTTATCATCAACGCCATCGACGCAATGGATAGAGTCGGAACGCTCACCTTAAGGACATACCCGAGCGAAGACGGCCATGACGCCTGCCTTGAAGTATCGGACACCGGCGGCGGCATTTCCGAGGAAAACGTTTTGAAGATATTCGATCCCTTCTTTACCACCAAGGAGCCGGGAAAGGGGACCGGCCTGGGTTTGAGCACCGCTTACGGAATCGTTAAGGATAATGAAGGCATTATCAGGGTTAAGAAAACGGGCGAAAATGGGACGACTTTCCTCGTGACACTCCCAATTTATCACGATTCATCGGACACACTGCTACTCTGAGCGCGGACGGGAGGCGCCCATATCATGAAAGACGTGGAAACATTTCAAGACCCGCGCGGTCCTGTCATTCTCGTTATCGATGATGAGGAGCGCATTCGCGAGGGGTGTCGGAAAGTGCTGGGCCGTGAGGGGTTCGAGGTCGAGACCGCCGGCTCCGGCGAACTCGGGCTCAAAATGATCGAGGAAAAATTCTACGACATCGTCCTGCTGGACCTGATGATGCCCAATATGTCCGGCTTCGATGTCCTCTCGCGGGTAAAGGCGCTTCATCCGGATGCTGTTGTTATCGTGATAACCGGCTATGCCACCATCGAATACTCCATAAAGGCAATGAAAAACGGGGCTTTCGATTTTATCCCTAAACCCTTTACGCCCGATCAGCTTAGACTCCTTGTGACCAAGGCCATCGAATACACGGGAGCCCTCAAAGACATCGCAAACGAAAAATCCAGGATGCGGGTGCTCATCAATCACTTGAGCGACGGGGTCCTGGCGGTCGATACCTCGAAGCGCGTGGTGCTCGCCAATCAGGCTTTCCTCGAGATGCTCGGCTGCGGTTGCAAAGAGGTCGTTGGGATGTCCGTTCAGGAGTTGTGCGGCGGAAGCAGGGTCGAATCTCTTATTGACAGTGCTCTGTCAACGCCCGAAGGCGGGTTGGAGGAATTTTCCGAAGAACTGGTTTTTGAAGACGAGGCCTATTTCGACGTCCGGTGCGTCCCCTTTAGAGACAGGGCGGGAAGAATCATCGGGGCCATCACTGTTGTCCACGACGTAACGGCCCAGAAAAAAATGGAACAGATCAAGTCGGATTTCGTCTCGATGGTCTCCCATGAAGTTCGCAGCCCTCTAAATTCTGTTCTCGCCCAGCTGCATGTCATAACCGACGGGCTGGCCGGGGAGGTGACCCCCAAACAGACCGAAATCCTCGGCCGGGCCTCCGAAAAAATAAAGAGCCTGCTCGCCCTTTCCACCGAACTCCTCGACCTTGCCAGGGTCGAGTCGGGGCTTGCGACCCTCGAAAAAGAGCAGGTGAACCTCTCGGAAATGCTCGTAGATCAGGCGGCGTTCCATGAGGCGGCGGCCCGTGAAAAACAGATCTCTCTTACGCTCGAACCCGTGCCCAATCTTCCCGTCCTGCGCCTCAACAGGCGAAACGTGGAAGAAGTGCTCTCAAATCTCATCGTAAACGCGATCAAGTACACCCCGGAGGGTGGCAAGGTGGTCGTTTCCGCCGCCGCCGAAGACGCCTATCTCAAAATCACCGTGCGCGACAACGGCTTCGGGATTGCACCCGAGGAGCAGGAAAGAGTTTTTGCCCCTTTCTACCGCATAAAAAACGAAAAGACACGCTTCACCATCGGAACGGGCCTCGGTCTCGCGATCGTAAAAAGCATCATTGAAGCCCACGGCGGCTTTATCCGTCTGCAAAGCGAAGCCGACAGGGGAAGCGCTTTCAACGTCTATTTGCCCCTCGCCGACCCGTGACGGATGCAGTTCCCCCCCCCTTTCTAAAGGGGGGCCAAATTTCCCCCCTTTTCTAAAGGGGGGCAGGGGGGATTTTGGCAGTGGCACCAAAATTGCTCAATTCAAAAGCACTTGGCGCACCTCCGTGTAGGTTGTCTCTTTCAACCGCGGGCCGGTCTGCCGGCCGATTGGCCGGTAGACCGGCCTGAACCTTTTTATTGCAAGGAAATTCAAGATGCCCATACATGAATTCAAATGCAAAAAATGCGGTAACCTTTTCGAGTTCATCTGCTTTCGAAGTGACGATAAGGACAAGGTGCTTTGCCCATCCTGCGGTAACGGCGAAGTGGATGCGTTGATTTCCGCCTTTTCGTTGTCCGGTTCTCCCTCGGGAAAGGGGGCAGGGTTGGCGTCTTCGTCGTCCTGTGCGTCTTCGGGAGGGTTTTCCTGAGCCTGATGTGCGGCCGCAGGTTGCGGCCTTGAGTCTCGGTGTCGAATTGTCGGGCAGGGAACATCCTGCCCCCTGCCGGTTCCCCGGCCTGGTGTGAAATGGCCCCGCCATTTCACACCAGGAAGTCTCCGGATGGAAACTAACTCGTCTTCCTCGTCATGGCCGACGAGCACTTCAGGCAGCGCATCTGGGAGCACGGGATGCCGCGTTCGTGGCTGAGCTCGGCCCCGCATTCCGGGCAGACACATTGCCCTCCCGGCCCTCCCACCGCCGTGTCGCTTTCCTGTCCCTCTCCTGCTGCTTTTTCCGCGCATTTTGCGCCTCCCTTGTAGCGGCGCTGTCCGCGGCATCCCGGGAGCCAATATCTGGGGCGGTCGAGTTCGCCTTTGCGGTAGGCCTGCACCACTTCCCCGATGTCGCCTGCGATTCCGTGGATAATTTGTAAACCCAGGCCTTGGCCGTAGCTTAGCATCTCCTGGCTCAGCGCGCCGCAGATCACGATGTCTATCCCCTGCTGCCGCAGGGTCCGCATTAGATCGAACCTGCCGGCTTCCTTGACGTCGATTTCACGTCTTGCCCCACCGCGCACCCCTTCCTCGGAGACGATCAAAATCTTCGAGCACCAATCCAGTACGGGCGCCACGCGGGCGCGAAAGACCGGGATTGCCACCATAATCATCTCCTCAGGGCGTGTTGTCTTTTTCCATGCGGTCCGAATCCGGGCCGTTTGCCAAAGTATCAAAAACCGCGCCATTTCCCGCGGGTGTCCATGCGCCCACATCCAGCCTCGCCCGCCAAATGGGCCGTGTAAGGGAAAGGCGTCTATCGTCCCCTCTGTGCCACCCGTAAGGATGCAAAGTGTTTCCCTTTTTCGCGGCCCCGTCCGTTTTCCCTTTCTCTACGGCTGATCCGTCTCATGGCACAAAGATTGTAATTTCCCTGTTTGGAAATCTTCATGGAAAAGGAGAAATTCGACATGCCGGGGAGGTGTGCGTGAAAAGCGGAGAAAAATTGGTGATCGTTGGGTGCGGCCGAACAGGCGCTCCAAAAATTGCGTCAACCCGGTTAAGAGGCGCTGGATTCCCGGCTCGTTGGGCGGCGCCGCCGCCCAACGAGCCGGGTCCTGTGGGGGTGCGGGGGGCACATGTCCCCCCAACCCCCGCGCTTTTTGTCTTATTGCTTTTCACTGGCCCCCGGGGATTTTCTCTCTCTCATTTGACATTGCCCCCGACGCTTCTTACCTTTCGTTTTCCAGCCGACGGGCAGCGGCGGTGAAAATGGGGCTGCCTTTCTTCCATTCACTCTTTTGAACACCGGGGGAGCATACAAATGTCCAAGACCGAAAAGGACCTGATGGACGCCTTTGCCGGCGAGTCGCAGGCAAACAGGAAGTATCTGGCTTATTCGCAAAGGGCCGAAGATGAGTTTTTACACGGCGTGGCCAAACTTTTCCGGGCTATCGCCGAGGCTGAAACGATTCACGCGATAAAGCACCTGCGCACCGCCGGCAAGGTTGCGGGCACCAAAGAAAACCTCGCGGACGCGATAGCCGGCGAGACCCATGAATTCATGAACATGTACCCGGAAATGATCGCGCATGCGAAAGAAGAAGGCCAAAAATCCGCCGAAATAAGCTTCGATTACGCCAATAAGGTTGAGGCGCTACATGCGAAGTTGTATAAGAAAGCGCTCGACGACCCGGAAAACTTCCCCGTGCAGGACTACTATATCTGCAAGGTTTGCGGCTACACCGCCGCGGAGGACCTTCCGGATGTCTGCCCGGTGTGTGGGGCTAACTCCAAGGGGTTTTTCAAAGTGGAGTAAAACCTCTTCGATCGTCAATCGCCAAGCCCTGGTATTCCAGGAATGGACCGTGCCCTGCGCACACCTCTAAGGATCGCCCGCTCCACGGCTATGACGGCAAGGGCGCCCACGAGGCTCACCTCGATGTCCTCCAGGCTTCCGCAGCTGAGGGCGAACAGGGTGTCCCCGTCATATTGGGTGTGCGCCGGGAATACGGTCCTTGCAAGCCCGTCGTGGGCCATTTGAGCTACCTTGGTCAACTGAACCTTGCTTAGCAGAGCGTTTGTGGCAATCGCCCCGACAACCGTGTTTTGGCTTGAAAATCCCGTCTGGAAGCTGGTCATTGTCTTTAGCGCCGCTATGGTGTCGATCGTCTCGCCCCCTTGCGGGTCGCTCCTTGCCCCTGCGACCTTTTTGCCCGTGCCGGGGTCGTATATCTCTCCGAATGCGTTTACCACTATCAACGCGCCGACCTTTAGCCCTCCCGCCCCGTTGACCAGGCTGCTTCCCACCCCTGCCTTGACGCATCTGTCGAAGCCGAAGAGCTTTGCGACCGTCGCCCCGCACCCGGCCCCCGCATAGCCTTCCTCGACGGTCTCGGGCGATGCCCTCCGGCAGGCTTCAAGCGCCAGCCGGGGTCCTGGATAGATACCGCTCGTGTTCACGCCGAGATCGAAAATAATGGCGCCCGCAACGATTGGCACTACCCCGTGACCGGTGTAAAATCCCTCTTTGCGCTCCTTCAAATAGTCCCGCACGCCGTCCGCGCAGCTTAGCCCGAAAGCGCTTCCGCCCGCGAAGAAAAGGCCGTTGATCCTGTCGACCAGGTTGATGGGGTTTAGCGTATCGGTGCCGAAGGTCCCGGGCGCGCCCCCCCTTATGTCGACGCCCGCGGTTGCGCCCCCGCGCGGTAAAATAACGGTGCAGCCGCTATGAATCGACTCCAGCCGCGCGTGGCCCACCCTCACGCCCTCTATGGCCGTGATCGTGTCGTTTCCCATCTCACTCCCTGAAATGCTCGATCAGATAGCGGTAAATTTCCTTGCCTATTTCCAGGCCGTTTTCCACGATCTCCGGGCCGAATTGCCTGCCGGTTGCCGTCCTGAACGTCTCGATGATGCTGGCCGCCCCCGACATCCCCCATGGAAATCTGTCGATCAGCTCCCGTGGGCTTATGCTTTGGTAGTCCATCATGTGCCAGAGCATGTGAGTGAATGTGTCCGCCCCCCAGCGGAACTTGTCCGCATCGTAGAGACAGTCGCTTACGAGTTGTGCCCATTGCCTTCCTGAAGACGCCGAAGAGGCGAATGCCTCGTGGTTCCTGATCGCCTCGCTTACGCAGGTGATTTCCTCCCGGCTGAGCGAAAAGCCGCCAAGGAGCTGCTCTGCCTTTTCCGCCCCGAGCTGGGCATGGTTTTGTTCGTCGCGGCAGATGTCGTGCAGGACCCCGGAATATATGCCGATCACCATGAGCCGCTCGACCGCCGGGGGCTCCATATGGTTTCCATCCGTTTCGATATGGACCAGGGCCGCGCAGTCGATGCTCACGCGGGTGCAGTGGAAGACGCCGTGACCAAGCGATTCGTTATATTCGGGCTCGACGATCCCGCGCAGCCGCACGACTCCCGGATGGTTGTAGAAAAGCCTTTTTGCCACGGCGAGCGGTGCTTTGAACCGGGTGTAAAACTCGGGCAGCCCGGATGTTTTGAAGCTATCCTTTGCGCCTCCCGCTGCAGCCTGGAGGTAATTTCGTCCATTCATGGCCCTTTTTGTCCCGGCTCGCCGGCCGTCTTTGGTGTTTCTGAGGGCTATGTTACAGCAGGCGGAATTTTTCGGCAATAAGGCGTCTGAAGCGGGGGGTGTATATCAGTTCGAACGTTTCCTCCTTTCCGGGGAAAAGTGCCATTGCCTGTTGCCTTACCCCTTGAACGACCCGCCGGGCCTCCTCCGGCGACATGGGCGACTGTGCGATGAACGCCATGGAAAAGTCGACCAGTCTCCTCAGGTGGTTGATCCGCCTGTCCTCCTCCTTGATTTCGGCTTCGGTGTATTTTTGCGAAAATTCTTTTTCTTCCATGCTGTTGCCTCTTTGCGGATTGATTTAATAATCATAACCTCCCAGTCCATGCTCTGCGGCCCCTTAGGTCTTTTCCATTGAGCTTTGACCAGCCACGGGTTTCGTTTTTTATTGCCCCCGGCTTTGATTATGTTTATTAAATTAGATTCAGGATCAATACTGTTGGCGATACTTTCGTGCTCAAGCGCGCAAATATTTGAAAGGGGTTTCAATGGGACCGGTGCAGATTAAGGAGAACGTTTACTGGGTTGGGGCGTTGGATTGGGACATTCGTGATTTCCACGGATACTCCACGCCCAAGGGGACCACTTATAACGCCTTTCTCGTGATAGACGAAAAAATAACGCTTTTTGACGCGGTCAAAAAGCCTTTCAAAGATGACCTGCTCGCGCGCATTGGAAAAATAGTCGATCCTCGCAAAATTGACTACCTCGTGGTCAATCACGTGGAAAAGGACCATTCCGGTTCCATACCCGAAATCGTGGAGCTTATCCGTCCGGAGAAGGTCGTCTGCTCGCCCATGGGCAAAAAGGCCCTCATCGACCATTTCAACCGTGAAGATTGGCCGTTCCACGTGGTCGAAACGGGACATGAACTTAAACTGGGCAAAAGAACGGTCTCTTTTTTCGAAACCCGCATGCTGCACTGGCCCGACAGTATGATGTCCTACTTGACCGAAGACAAGCTGCTGTTTTCCAGCGACGCTTTCGGCGAACATTGGGCCACCAGCCAGAGGTTCGACGACGAGGTCGACAGCAGGGGAGCTCTTCGCCCACGCCGCCAAGTACTATGCCAATATCCTGATGCTCTATTCGCCCCTGGTGCAAAAGCTCATCGGCAAGCTCGCCGAGGCCCGAATCGAGCCGACCATGATAGCTCCCGATCACGGGCTTATCTGGCGAAAGGATATCGGGGCGATACTTTCGGCCTATGACCGGTGGAGCAGGCAGCAATGCCTCAAAAAGGCCCTGGTCATATACGACACGATGTGGGATGCGACCGCCGCCATGGCCGAGGCCATCGGGGAAGGGCTAAGCGAGGAGGGCGTCGATTTCAAGCTCCTCAACCTCAAATGCAATCACCGAAGCGACGTCATGACCGAGGTGCTCGACGCCGGGGCGCTCGTCGTTGGCTCCGCTACGATCAATAACGGTCTGATGCCCTCGATGGCCGACCTGCTGACCTACATGAAGGGCCTGAAACCCCACGGCAAGGTCGGCGCCGCCTTCGGCTCCTACGGCTGGAGCGGCGAAGCGGTAAAGATCATTTCGGAATGGTTGAAGGAGATGAATGTCAGGCTGGTAAGCGACGGGCTTCGAGTCAAGTATACCCCCAAAAAACAGGACCTTGACAAGTGTGTCGAACTCGGCCGCCAGGTGGCTCGCGCGATGTTGGAAAAGCAGGCGGGTGCGGCGTGAGGCTGGGATTGATCGGGATGTGGTGCCGGGGATGAGGAAAAGCAGGGTACTGTTCGTTTGCCTGGGGAACGCGTGCCGGAGCATAATGGCTGAAGCTCTGGCGCGCCATTTTGCGGTGGAGTGCATGGAAGCCCGCTCGGCTGGACTGTCCCCCTTGGGGTCCATTCCTCCCTTCACGTTGGAAGCGCTTGAGGAGGCGGGTATTTCGACTGCCGGGCTCTATTCGAAGCCCCTCTCCGAAGTCCGCCTCCAGGAAATCGACTATCTCGTAGACCTCACCATGCGACATGCAGCCAAGCGTATGGTGCCGAATTTTTCCGGAAAAATGATTTCCTACCCGGTGACCGACCCGTTCGGGCGCGACCTGGAAACCTACAGACGAGTGAGGGAACACCTCGCTTCGTTTGTCGGCGAGGAACTGCCCCGGTTTGTCCGCAAAGATCAAAAGTTCTGGTGGTTGCACCCCAAGCGGCTTCTTGTCTCCCTTAGGAGCGCTTAGGTTTGAGCGCGTTTACCGGTTTAGGATCTTGCCCCTCGTGCTTACCGTAATCTCCTCGAAAGCAATGTCCCTGCCCGCTTCGCTCATTGCTTTTCGAACTATGGCCGGCAGGGCGGAGCAGCACGGGACTTCCATGTCGACAACCGTTACGCTGCGGATATCCGCGGTGCGAAAAATCTCGGTGAATTTTTTAAGGTATTCCTCCGTGTTGTCGAACTTGGGGCAACCGAGCATGACGGTCTTCCCGCCGACGAACTTGCGGTGAAAATTCGGGTAGGCAACGGGCGCGCAGTCGGATACCACCAAAAGGTCCGCACCTTTTAGAAACGGGGCGTTCGGGGGAATGAGCCTTATCTGGAGCGGCCAGTGAGAAAGCTCAGACGTTTCGTCGTCGCCCATCCTTGCACCGGTGTGCGCCCCTGGGGCCGGGGCAAATACCTCGGCCTTGCTCGAGGGGCAGCCGGAGGCCATTTTTAATTCCACCGGTTTTTTGGGCTGCTTTTCCAGGTATGCTTCGACCTCTTCGGGATCGAACTCGTCGGCTTCGCGCTCGATTACGCGAACCGCCCCCTTGGGACAGCCCGAAAGGCAGGCGCCCAGTCCGTCGCAATAAGAATCCTTTACGATCCGCGCCTTGCCGTCCCTTATCTCGAGTGCGCCTTCCGCGCACGCAATCGCGCACATTCCGCAGCCGTCGCAGAGTTCTTCGTCTATTGAAACTATTTTTCGAATTTTTCCCATCGCCCTTATCCCCCAAAGGAGTGCTTTTGATGAAAGCCCCCATTCACATTGTGTTGCATTCCATAAAAAGAGCTACATTTTTAGCGGTGCGCCGTCAGTCCAGGGTTCTAACATACCACTCACCCACTCACCCACTCACCCACTCACAGATCTGTTCCATCAGTTTTTTGCCCGTTTCCGTGAAAAGAGGCTTTGAATCACCACTGCCGTCCGCCCCCCCGCCTTGCCCGTTCTTTGCGGCTTCGGCCGCCTCAGCGATTCGCATCGCATCGGATACGCACTTGAAATTGGCCAAATCCTCCCCGGCGCCGGAACCATTCGGGTTGCCAAGGATGGATAAAACCCTGCGGGTTACTACGTCGGGCGCCCCGGCGCTGTATAGAATGGTCCTGGCCGAATCGGCGTCTTCGGTGGAAAACCGTGCGCCCTGGCCTTCGGTCCCCGAAAAAACCCCGGCTGTGGCTGAAAGGCAGGCGGCAAGGATGACGATTGCCGGGTCGCCCCCTTCGGCTTTCTGAATCTTATCGGCATATTCGATAACCTTGAGCATCCGCCCGATTCGTCTGAAGTTGCGGCCAAGAAATTTCTTCACCTCTGTAGCCGCGCGGTCCTTGAGGAGGTCGGCCCTTTTGGCCAGAAGCTCCGGAGGCATGTCCTGCCCAAGACATTGCGAGGCGAACTTGCAGTACACGGCGCAGCCGAAGTCCATCTTGGGGTTTAGGACCTTTTCGCCGCATTTGCGGCATTTTCTCGAACTCTCGTCTTTGAAAAATTCGATCGGCCCGCCGCATTTTGGGCAGCCGGTCTCCCAGGCCGCCTCAGGCCCCCAGTACCGCGTGTCCTGACCGGGACATTTCATGCCTTCCTCCATCGTCGGGGGAGGGGGGGCTTATCGCCTCCCGCACCCCTTTTGACCAGTCCGTGTATATTTCGCAAATTAACCCAGAATCGCCTTGAGATCTTCATCCGGGGTGGTGATCGGCTTTATCTCGAAATTCTTGACCAGCACGTCGAGGACCCCCGGGCTGATAAAGGCCGGAAGAGACGGACCCAGCCGGATGTTTTTTATGCCAAGGTGGAAAAGTGTCAGAAGAATCGCCACCGCCTTTTGCTCGTACCAGGAAAGGATCATCGACAGAGGCAGATCGTTTACCCCGACGCCGAACGCCTTTGCTAGCGCAACGGCAATCTGTATGGCCGAGTAGGCGTCGTTGCACTGTCCGATGTCCAAAAGCCGAGGTATCCCCTCGATCGTCCCCAGATCCATGTCGAAGAAGCGGAACTTGCCGCAGGCAAGCGTCAGGACCACGCAGTCCTTGGGTACCTTTTCGACGAATTCCGTGTAGTAGTTCCGGCCGGGTTTGGCGCCGTCACAGCCGGCGACCAGGAAAAAGTGCCGGATTTTCTTCCCCTTGACCGCTTCGATCACCTTGTCCGCAACGCCCAGCACGGCATTTCTCGCAAAGCCGGCCATGACGGTCTTTCCATTCGAATCCTCCGTAAATCCGGGCAGCGCCAGCGCTTTGTCTATTACCGGCGAAAAGTCGCGATTTTCTATGTGCTTTACTCCCGGCCAGCCGACGCAGCCGCTGGTGAAGAGGTTTTCCGAGTAAACCGGCCCCGGTTTCTGGATGCAGTTGGTGGTCATCAGGATCGATCCGGGAAAGCTCGCAAATTCTTTTTGCTGATTCTGCCAGGCCGTTCCGTAATGACCGTAGAAATGCGGGTATTTCTTCAACCCGGGGTATCCGTGTGTTGGAAGCATCTCGCCGTGGGTATAGACGTAAATGGACTTGCCCTCGCTTTGCTTTAAAAGGGCGTCAAGGTCGGCCAGGTCGTGGCCGGATACCAGTATCGCCTTGCCCTGCTTGTGGCCGAGCGGGACGGGGGTGGGTACTGGGTGGCCAAAACCGCCGGTGTTGCCCGCATCGAGAAGTTCCATGGCCCGAAGGTTTATCCCGCCGCATTTCAGGACGAGCCCGACGAGGTCATTTGCCCCGAGATCGCTTTTGGTAAGCGAGGCAAGCCCTTCGTGAAGGAAACCGTAGACCGCGTCGTCCTCCTGTCCGAGGATCCTTGCGTGGTCCGCGTAAGCGGCAACACCTTTCAGTCCGAAAAGAAGCGTATGCTTTAGAGAACGGATATCGCTATCCTCCCCCGGGCCCGCTGTCAAGCCCGCGCTGGAAGCTTGCACGAGAAGCCCGGCGATATCGCTTGCGGGCTGGAACCGCGCAGCCGGCGCCGCACCGTTTACATCCCCGGTCTTGCTCCTTAACGTTTCCCTGATTTTTACCGCGCGGGGAATTGCTTCGAGAAAATATTTCTGATCGAAATTGACGTTTGTAAGCGTGGAAAAAAGAGCCGAACAGGTAAAAGAGTTTGCTTCCTCATCGGTTATTCCTGCTTTGCGGGCCTCCACCGCATATATCGATAGCCCCTGGAGAGCATAAACCAGGAGGTCCTGGAGGTCGGAAACCTCGGGCTGTTTACCGCAAACACCTATTTTTTCGCATCCCTGGCCTTTGGCTGTCTGTTCGCACTGGTAACAAAACATCTTGTTGTCTCCTTGTGGAATTCAAGTTCATTTCAGACTGTTATTGTAACTCGGCAGTTGTGTGCAAAATAATCTCTTCGCCAAAAAGAGTCCTTGACTTGGATCAAGATTTCTCGAATTGTTCACGAGAGTCCGGGGGCGTTTATTAAACTTAGGGGAACTGTTGCCGGAAAAACGATAAAATGTGATCGTGGGTAAATTACTTGCGTCGGGTGAAGGGAAAAATTCAGATGAATACCAGGGTCGATGAGCTTTCGAAATTCCCGCTCTTTAACGGGCTTGCCGCCCGGCAGATAGAGGAGCTGGCCAAGGTATGTCTTGAACAGAGCTATGAAAAGGGCAGGGAGATTTTTTCGGAGGGAGAACGGGCCGATGGGTTCTACCTGGTGACATCTGGCAAGATAAAAGTCTACAAGCTCTCTTTCGAGGGAAAAGAGCAAATCCTCCATATTTTCGGAGGCGGTGAACTTGCGGGCGAAGTCCCCGTGTTTACGGGGGGAAGTTATCCGGCCAACGCGCAGGCCATCGAACCCTCCCGGGCGCTGTTTTTCCCGAGGGCTTCCTTCATGGAGCTCGTAAACAGGGAGCCCGCCATAGCGGTGAGTCTTCTGGCCGTTTTATCCCTTCGGTTGCGCCGCTTCACGCACATGATCGAAGACCTGTCGCTAAAGGATGTGCCGGGAAGGCTTGCCGCGCATTTGATTTATCTTGGCGAGCGGAACCCAAACGGTCAAACTCTCGAACTCGACATCACCAAGACTCAGCTGGCAAGCCTGCTTGGAACCATCCCCGAGACCCTTTCGCGAATCCTTTCCAGGATGGCCCAGCAGGGGATCATAGCCGTCGACGGCCGAAAGATCGGTGTGCTCGACCCTGAGGCGTTGGAAAGCCTTGCCGCGGGCGTAAAAGGGCTGGTCTGAAGACCTGAGTGAACCTATGTCGAAATCTTACTTTTCCTTCGGCTGGCTTGTCGACGGGACCGGGGCGCCAGCCAAAAAAGATGCGTTGCTTTGCGTCGAAGACGGGCTCATTTCCTCGCTCGAATTCCCGCGCCCTTGGGAGTCGCGCCCGTCCGCCTTTACCCTCGAATCCTATCCTGCCTGTACCGTTCTGCCCGGCCTGATAGACTGCCATGTGCATCTGGCCATGTCCGGAAAGACCGATCGGGAACTGCGCTCGATCCAGCTCCAAAATGAGTTCGAAAAAAACTCACCTCTCATTCGCGAAAGGATCGAAAAAAGCCTTGGCCTGGGGATAATGGCCGTAAGAGACGGGGGCGATGTCGGGGGCCACGCTCTGAGGTTTATGAGAGAAAACGCGCACTCGCGCGTGCGGGTCAAGTGCTGCGGGAAGGCGTGGCGCGCACCGGGCAGGTATGGAAAGTTCATCGGCCGGACCCCTCTGGACGGCTCGACTTTGGCCCAAAGCATAAAAGCCCAAAGCCCATCGGTCGATCACGTGAAGATCCTAAATTCCGGCATAAACAGCCTGACTGAGTTCGGACGCGAAACCGCGCCCCAGTTTGACCGCGAGGAACTCGGAAAAGCCTTCGCGAAGGCTCGAAGTCTCGGTCTCAAAATCATGGTCCACGCCAACGGCCGCTTGCCGGTCCAAATTGGAGTCGAGGCGGGGTGCGACTCTATCGAACACGGCTTCTTCATGGGGGAGGAAAACCTAAAAAGGATGGCCGACAGCGGGATCTTCTGGGTGCCTACGGCCTGCACGATGGACTGCCTTGTCCGACTGCATGCCTCCGGGCGCGGGACACTCCGGGGTGGCGCTTAAGATTCTTGGAAAATCAACTCGAACAAATGCGCCGGGCCCGTGAACTCGGGGTAAGAGTGGCCTGCGGGACAGATGCCGGCTCCCTCGGGGTGCGGCACGGCCTGGCCTTGCCGGGGAATTAAACCTCCTGGTCGAGGCGGGCTTTTCCGTCGAGCAGACCCTCCGGTGCGCAACCTCTGCGGGCGCTTGCCTTCTTGGGCTTGACCGCGAACTCGGGCGGCTCCGCCCCGGTATGCCGGCCAGTTTTATAATCGCCCCCGGACCCCCTTCGGCGCTTCCCGGCTCCCTTGCCGGCCTCAAAGCGGTCTATGTTCAGGGGGAAAGAATCATTTCTTAAAAAAAGACCTCCAGGGGTGTCCGGTCGCCGACGGTATCGCACAGAGGGCACCTGTTGCGAAGCTCCCGGAGAAATTCCTCTTTTTGTTCCTCCGAAAGAGTCGTTTTCGCCTCGACCCGCGCCGACAGCTTCGAAAAGCCCGCCCTCTCATCCGTGGAAAGGCCAAAAGCCCTGGATGGGTCGATATCCCCGCTGACCGTTACGCGCAGCTCTTCCAGCACGATCCCTTTTTGCATCGCCATGACGCGGCATATGTTGAGGATGCATCCGCCAAGGGCCATCGCCAGGCATTCGGGCGGGGTTGCGCCCGCATCTTCGCCCCCGCGTTCTTTTCTGAACGTCCATTACGATCTCGTGATCGCGCGCTCTGGCAATCATGCGACGGTTTGCGCCCGCTGTTATCGTTGCGGAAATGCTTATCGGCTCTAATTTTTCCATGATTTTCCTCTCATCGGTGGGCCGTGGAAAATGACGACGTTGGAAATCCTATCGAGTGGGGAAAAGTCTGTCCAATGAATAATTTTATATGCACTGATGTTCGATATGCCGGCTGAATCGACAAGTTCAAAAAGAGAGGGGGTGGGGGTCCCATCGGCCCCCACCCCCTCTCCGCTTTGCGGCAATGTATGGTGCTCGGATTACAAGGCCGGACCTTAAAGATTTGCAACCATCTCGCCTTCAGGGTAGGCCTGCAAGCCGAATTCCGGAACATCGAGGCCCTCGCGCTCCACTTCTTCGGAAACACGCATCGAGCGGATGGCATTTACGATCTTGAAAACCAAAAACGTAAAACCGAATGCGTAAACTACCATGAGCGTTGCTCCTCCAAGTTGCACTAAGAACTGCGTCACGTCCCCGTGAAGGAGGCCGGTTACCCCCATGCCCGCATGCCCCAGGTAGCTTGTCGCCCCAACGCCGTTCCAACCCGAACCGTAGGCCCCGTCGGCAAAAATCCCGAGACTGACGCCGCCAAGCCAGCCGCAATAGCCGTGTACCGAGATCGCGCCGCAAGGGTCGTCGATCTTGAGCACCCGCTCATTGAACAGAACTCCCGCGCACACCAGTGCGCCCGCGAGGATGCCTATGACAACCGCTGAATTTGCGCTGACAAATGCGCAGGGCGCCGTAATGGCGACCAGGCCCGCCAACATGCCGTTGCATGCCATTGTAATGTCCGGCTTGCCGAACAGGGAGTACCACAGAACCAGTGCCGTGGCCGACCCGGCGACGGCGGCCAGATTCGTGTTAATGGCGATCACCGCGATGCGCAGGTCTGTGGCGGCAAGGGTCGAACCAGGGTTAAAACCCATCCATCCAAACAGGAGAATGAACGTGCCGGTTACGACAAATGCGAGGTTATGCGCCGGAAAAGGACGGGGTTTTCCGTCCTTGCCGTACTTGCCAAGGCGGGGGCCCAGGATGATCGCGAGCGCCATGGCGGCGAAGCCTCCCACCCCATGAACGACCGTCGAACCGGCGAAGTCCACGTAGCCGTGAGCCAGGTGCATCGAGGCCCCGAGCTGGGACAGCCAGCCCCCGCCCCATACCCAGCAACCGAACATGGGGTAGAGAATCGCACCCATGAATAACTCGCAGAGGATGAACGCCCAGAAGGTTATCCGCTCACAGATGGCGCCCACGATGATATAGCCGGCCGTTTCCATGAAAACGACCTCAAAGAGAGTGAGACAGTTGCTGCCGGCATCGTAGGCCGGGCCGCTCAGAAAAAAGCCCTTCCCGCCCAGCAAACCCCACAGGCCGTTTCCGAAGAGGAAATGGTTAAGGGTCGGGGTCCCCCCGAGGCTGGCTGGCGCGGCATTCAACGCGACACCCCCGTACTGGAACGCAAAGCCGCAGACATAGTACGCCAGGAAGGCGAAGACATAAGCGGCAAAGTTTAGCATCATCAAATGGGCGGCGTTTTTCTTGCGGACCAGTCCGCAGGTTAGAAGGGCAAAGCCCGCCTGCATAAAGAGAACCAGGTACCCGGTAAGCAGGGTCCAGGAGAAGTTGGTGGCAATCCTGACGTGTCCCACCGAATTTGCGAGCTTTACCGCAAGAGGCTCTTTGGCCGCCTGGGCCTCGTACTGATCATAGTCCTGTTTCTGCTTGGCATAGTCGGGGGCCGTCTTGTCGGTGGGCTTGGTCACTACAAAGGAAGTGCCGCCCGCATCGGCGGCGTCGGCCGCCGCCCCGGTTGAGATACCCGCCGGGTCGGGGCTTGGCGTCTCCTCGGCGGCTGCCGGCCGAAGCATCAGCAGCAAAGCCAGGAATATCGAAGCGAATAGAAGAAACTTGAACCCTTTCCCTCTAGCCATTTTTACCTCTCCTCTTAATTTTTGTGTATCACCCGGCCTGGAAGGCCTTTGTTTCTTGTTGAAGGCGACAATTGTTAAAAAACGCCCGCTGGTGTTGCCGCCCCTTTTAAAGAGCATCCGACCCGGTTTCCCCTGTCCGGATACGCATGGCTTCCTCCACCTTGGAAATGAAGATTTTCCCGTCGCCGATCTTTCCTGTTGAGGCTGCCGCTTGAATTGCCTTCATCGCCGCATTCACCTGCTCGTCATTGACCACGATGGTCAGTGTGAGCTTGGGTACGAAATCCACCTTGTACTCCGCCCCCCTGTAGGTTTCCGTGTGGCCTTTCTGGCGACCGAACCCCTTTACCTCGAAAACCGTCATGCCCTGGATTCCGATGTTCACCAAAGCGTTTTGAACCTCTTCGAGTTTGTACGGCTTTATGATTGCTTCGATCTTTGTCATGCTCCTTCTCCTTGTTCGCGGTGACCAATGGCGTTGCGGTCATCGCGCCTCCTCTAAGATTTCAGCGTCTGAATCCGCTCCCCCGGGAAAGCCGGGCTTCTGTTAAGAGAACTGCTTGTTAAAACAACACTGGTCTCATCAAAAAATGGTTGTGCCGGCGCAAGGCAATGTCCGGACTTTAGCCCGGGGTCCAGCGCCCCGAGCCGCAGAAAGCCCCTCCCGACTCAAGAGCTGATCCGGGGCGAGTGTGCGTAAAGCGATCCCCGGTTTGCCGACTTTTGACTTCGCCTTCGCGGTTAAATTTTCGGCGGCTTCATAATGTGAATCATTTGTTGCATGCGCATGCATTCCGAAAGGGTAAGCAATTTATTTGCCAAAGACTCTCGGGGTCAGGTCCAGGCGAGGTTTTACGGATTTAAAATTTCAGGATGCCAATAAATAAAGAGAAGAATATTGGCTCTAAAATGTACCAACAGCCATAAAAATACAAAATTGTATCTAAAGTGTCGTACCCAATTCACGGCCCTTTTCGCCTAAATCCTTTAAAGACGCACATCCCCACAAGCTGGCATGGAACTGGAATCAGATAGGCTGGACCGGTTTTTCGTCCACGGTCAATTTTCAACCAAAAGAAAAGGCGGTTTGCATGGACAAATTCTGTGAACTAAAGCTTGGCATTTTTTCAGCTATGCACCGTATAATCAATCGATCCCTCCACAAGGAACAGGCTATTGAGGGGCTGCTTGGAGTCATTTCGCAGGCGATTCCCTATGCGACGGTAGCCATCATTTTAAGCAACAGTGCCGAGGTGCGTTTTTTCTTTACGCAGATTCAAAATGGTTCCGACAACCACGCCGAGCACGGGATTCGCGATCTTTTTAAAACCGAGTTCGACCTGGTTTTCAGTATCCTTCAACCCTTTGCCGTTCTTCGTGACAATCAAAAACCAATCTTTCTGGATCGCAGGGCTCTTTTTTCCATTCAAAAAGAACAGGTGCGCCTGCTCGGTTCTCCAATTACCCTCCTTAACGAGGTGATGGGGGTGATTATGGTGGACCGTTTTTTCTCCGATCAGGTTCCGATAGCCGAAGACGCCGGGTTCCTTTCGATGCTGACATCGTTTGTTGCCCAGATCTTGAGCCTGGAATCCCGGGCCAGGAGGCGTGAGGAGTCTCTGGTAAAGGAAAATCTCGCTCTTAGGGCAAAGATTTCCGAAGAACACCTTGGCCTGATATGTATGGGCAGAACTGTGGCGGTTAGAAAACTTGAGTCGCTGATTAGAAAGGCGGCGCCCGCTGAGACTCCTGTTCTGATTGCCGGTGAACAAGGTACCGGTAAAGGCGCTATTGCGCAGATTATACACGAGCTTGGCGGAAGGACTTCTCTCCCCTTTGTAAAAGTACACTGCTCTCTTCCGGAAGATATTCTTGAGAGGGAACTCTTCGGGAATGAAAGCGATAATGGTTTAATTCATAACAACGTCAATGAATCCAAAGCTGTGCGTGGAGCATTTGAAAAGGCGGCGGGCGGCACGCTCGTGCTCGACGAGATAGGAGATCTTTCGAGGACTCTCCAGGTAAAACTGCTCGATACTTTGGACAAACTGCATATTGGGAGTTTGGGGGGGGCAAGGTCCAAGGGGGTAAGGCTTATTGCCATCTCGAGCTCGAATCTTAGCGATGCGGCCGCAAGGGGCTCCTTTAAAAGAGAACTCCTGAACAGGCTGAGTACGTTGTTGATTTACGTACCCTCCTTACGTGAGAGAAGGGAAGACATACCTTTTTTGGTCGGCCATTTTCTCGATCAAGCATCCGGGGAACTGGGCATCAAACCGCAATTCGGCAGGCAGGTGTTGAAACGGTTGTATGAACGTGACTGGCCCGGAAACGTGGCCGAGATCAAAAATGCGGTATTCCGTCTGCTGGCCATGGCTGATGGCACGGAGATAAGGACTGAAGACCTCTCATCGATCATTGATCTGAAACGACCGGTTGCTTCGATAGCCGGCAGGGAGGAATATTTCCACCTGGTCGCGCCTGGACGAAATGGAACTCAAAGAGCTCTCGGCGGCTCTTGCACGCAACAGGTGGATAAGGAAAAAAGCCGCCTGTGACTTGGGGCTTACATCCCGGCAAATGAACTACCGGGTCAAAAAATTCGGTCTGGACGGGCTCATAAAACAAAATCGTACCAATGGGAGGCAGATTCCGACAAGGTAGCCCTCGGCATCCTTTCTCTTATCCGACTTCGGCCTTCGTGAACCGGGAGATCCCGCTTCAAACGGGCGGTTGCCTGTTCCCGTTGAGCTTTGCTTCATAGCAAAATCTCCCCTTGGAGATATGTTACGGCGCTGCCACCGATCTGAACCCGTTCTCCACGATCTTCACAAAACAGCGTGCCCCCACGGGATGATAACTGCCTTGCCCGCATCTTTTGCTTACCAAAACGCATTGACCAGTAAGGCGTCAGGCTCGTGTGCGCCGATCCCGTTACCGGGTCTTCGGGAACTCCCGATTGCGGGGCAAAAAAGCGCGAGACGAAATCGACTTCCTCCCCTTGGGCGGAGACAATCACCCCGCGGCACGAAAGCTGCGCGATGGCACTCAGATCGGGCCGAAGATTTACGATGGACCTTTCATCATGAAGTATGGCCAGGTAATCGTCGCGACCTCGATAGACTTCCAGTGGGCGCATACCCAAACCTTCCGTTAAATCATTGGGGAAACCGTCTTCCCGGGTGAGCCTGTCGGCAGGGAAATCGAGCCAAAGAAGGGTCTCGGATTTGCGGACACGAAGAGTCCCGGATCGGGAGTCAAAGGCCAGCCCCCCGTCAACATCTCCTTGCTTTTCGAAAAGAACGTGGGCCGCAGCCAGTGTCGCGTGCCCGCAAAGATCGACTTCGACCGTTGGCGTAAACCAGCGAATGGACAAAGAGTTGAGACCGCCCGACACGAACGCGGTTTCAGCCAGGTTGTTCTCCGCCGCAATCGACTGCATCAGGGTATCGGAAAGCGCTCCGTCGCACAGTATGACCGCTGCCGGGTTTCCCGAAAATAGTGTGTCCGTGAATGCATCGACCTGGTAGAGCGGCAGTCGCATTGTCAAATCCTTTCGAAAGTTTAGGGGGGGCGGTGGCACGAATTTCGCTCTAAATCTGCCGGTTGAATATAAAATACGCTCCGGATCCACACCTGTGAACGGAAAAATTTGCTTTGCGGGATCGTTTTTCCCCTCAAGGAATTCGAAATGGTAATTTGCCCGAAATGTGGATACCGTCGACAGCAAAATGATGACGATTTTGTCTCAAAAAGCGAATGCCCGAAATGCGGGATCGTCTATGAAAAATTCGAAAGAGCACAAAATCCGCTAAAGCCTGCCGGGAAGGTAATCGGCCTGAAAAATCGTAAGCCAAACCGGGCTTACTTCTGGAGTGCGGCGGCATGGCTCTTGGTTATCTGCATTTTCATTGCATGGTCAAATAGCTTCAATAAGCCGGCTCCCGCCGATTTTAACCCCGACTCGCGGAAAATTCCGACCGGCTTCCCGCAACCAAAGCCCGTGTATAATGCCCCGGCGCTCTACACATCCCCGCCACCCTTAAACGACGGCGGAAGGCAGCTGTCCAACGCGGCTCGCAGGCTGCTCGAGGTATATAATAAGCCCCTGGACAGTTCACATTACTACCAAAACGTCCTTGATGAATATGAATGGGACGATATCAAGTCTTTGCCCAATTATGCCGGAATCCGCTCCATCTTGTGGAACTATCACCGTCAGCACACGTATGTCGGAAATGATTTTTTCGTTTGCGTCGATATGGCGCTGGAAGTGTGGGATTTAATGAGGGCGGCGGGAATACCGGCCAGATTGATGGTTGGAAATGCCCAAACCGATATCACGCTATATCCCACCGTGGCAAAATACCTGGCTGCCATGAACCATGCGTGGGTTCTGGTTGAGGTGTCGCCATCCACGTGGATTCCGCTTGAGACGACCGGCGGTTTCATCGTGGAACCATCGATGCCGAACTTTGGGCTCTACAACGTGGGGGCCATGTTCGAAACCCCAAAAGAGTTCAAGGATTTTTGCGAACTTAGAAAATCGATGTTCGCAACATGCAAGGACATCGGGCCGATGCGGGATAATTTCAACCGGTTGTATGCTGGAAGAGCCGTAACGGGCGAGACCGCCCAATACACCGGCAGGATAGAGCAAAGAATCGATGACTGCCAGGGCCTGGTTGGAAGGGTGACATCACTCCTTCAGCCCAGGTGATTGCTGGAGCAGCTTGTCAAGAGTAATGGGCAAGTCCCGGATTCGATGTCCCGTGGCGTGATAAACCCCGTTGGCGATAGCTGCCGCGACGCCTGTGATGCCGATTTCACCAATACCTTTTACCCCGAGCGGATTGACTATTTCATCGTGCTCCGGGACAAAGATTACTTCGATACCGTGCACGTCTCCATTTACCGGGACGTGATAGTCCGCAAGCGTACTGGTCATGAACCGGCCCAGGACCTGGTCGATGACGCTCTCCTCTTCGAGTGCTGTCCCGATGCCCATGACGATTGCTCCCATGACCTGGCTTCTAGCCGTCCCGGGGTTTAGGATCCGCCCTGCCGCCACCGCGCTCACCACCCTGGAGACGCGGATCGAGCCGAGATCCGGGTCGACCTTGACCTCGGCGAAAACCGCCGAGTGGGTGCGCCTCGAGTACTCCTTTTCGATCGGCGAGGGCCCCACGGTTATTTCTTCCTCGATTGCGCCCGTCCCGGCAATCCGCATGCCGTCCACGATGGAGACCGCTAGGGACGGGTCCCGCGCCGAGCGCATGAAACCGTCGGCAAAAATTATCTCCTCGGGGAAAGCGTCGGCAAAAGGCGATTTTTCGGCTCGCCGCACCGAGTCGAACAGCTTTTCCCGTACCCTTTCGCAGACACCCCTTACCGCCGACCCGATGGTCGCCGCTGTCCATGACCCGCCCTCGACGGGCGATTGCGGGAAGGTCGAATCGGCAAGCTGCATCGTAACTTTTTCTATCGGCAACCCCAGCGTCTCGGCGGCTATCTGGGTCATTATCGTGTAGGTGCCTGTCCCGATGTCCGACATAGCGCTTTGGACCGTAAGAACGCCCTCTTCCGAGAGTACGGCTTTGGCCCCCGCGCTCATGTGAAACGCGTCCCAGACGCCTCCCGCCATTCCCCAGCCGACAAGAGTGTTTCCCTCCCGCATGGACCGGGGCTCAGGGGTGCGCCGCGCCCATCCGAACTTTTGGGCTCCGAGCTGGTAGCAGGCGCGCAGTTCCTTGCTCGAAAAAGGTTTGCCGTCGTTTGCGTCCGTTTCGGCATAGTTTTTGACCCTCAGCTCGATCGGGTCGATGCCGATTTTTGCGGCGAGTTCGTCCATGGCGCATTCGAGCCCGTAGAGACCCCAGACCGCCCCGGGGGCGCGCATGTCCCCGGGCGTGTTCACGTCGAGCTTTACCACCTTGTGGTCCAGCCTCACGCTCTCGCACCGGTAGAGCATCCCCGACCACTGCACGATGGGCTCGCTGTAATCTTCGAACCGCGAGGTCTCGGAAACCGCCTCGTGAATAACCGCTTCGAGCCTTCCCTCGGAGTCGGCCCCCAAAGCGACGCGTTGCCACGCTGCCGGGCGGTGTGTAAAACTGAACATCTGTCTGCGGGTCATAGTTACCCGGACCGGTCGATTAAGCCGCCGCGCGGCGAGTACGGCGAAAAAAACCTGGTACTGCGGCCGCAGCCCTGAGCCAAACCCTCCGCCCATAAAAGGCGAAAGGACGCGCACCTCGTCTTCCGGGTAGCCGAACACGCCGCACAAATAGTTTCGGACGTTCTGCACGCCTTGAGTCTTGTCGTAGACGGTCATGCGGCCGTTTTCACCCGGAACCGCGGTGGTCGCGAACAGTTCCATCGGGCTGTGGTGTTCGGCGGGCGTGCGGTACTGCTCGTCTATCCGAAAGGCCGCTCCGGCCAGGGCTTCCGATGCGTCATTGCGCGGCTCGGGCGGCGGGGGGATTCCCTCCCTGGGTTCTGGCACGTAAGCTTTATGAAACCCCGCGTAAAGGTCAGTCGAATGTTGCCGGCTTTCGTATTCGACCCGAACGAGCGAGGCTCCGTAACGCGCCGTCTCGAAGCTTTCGGCCACAACGAGCGCGACAGGCTGGCAGGCAAACCTTATCTCGTCGTCGTAGAGCGGGCGAAAAGGCGAACCCGGCGGTGCGACCTCATCGCCGTAATCGATATTGGATCGCCCCGCCAGGGGGTTGTTTTCATGCGTGAAGATTTCGAGCACCCCCGGCAATTTTCTCGCTTCGGTCGAATCGATCGAAACGATCCTCCCCCTGGCGATCGCACTGGAAACGATGTGGCCGCAGGCGAGGCCGGCTACGTTGTAGTCGGCCGCGTACCTGGCTTTGCCGGTCACTTTCGCGGGTCCGTCAACCCGGCTTTGCGCTTTTCCGATATATGTGGTCGTCACGATTGGGCCTCCCCTGCGGCTGCTAGAAAAAGGGCCCGGACAATGGTGTTTTTCGCGAGCGCTACCTTGAAATCGTTTCCGCCAAAGCCTTTGGCTTCGCGCAGCATCGCCTCGGCCGCCCCGAGGAAATTGTCCGCCGTGGCTCGTTGGCCTTTGAGCAGCCCCTCCGCCAGACTGTCCCGCCACGGCTTGTGCGCCACGCCTCCCAGGGCTATGCGCGCCTCTTTTATGGTCTCGCCCTCCATTTTGAGTCCGGCGGCAACGGATACGAGCGCAAAAGCGTACGACGCCCGGTCGCGGACCTTGACATACGCGTGGTGAGCCTTAAAACCTCCGGGCGGAAGCTCTATAGCGGTAATTATTTCGCCCGCATCCAGTGCTGTTTCGATGTGCGGCGTATCGCCGGGCAGCCTGTGAAACTCTCCTATCGCGATGCGCCTCTCACCGCATGGTCCTTTTACGCACACGCTTGCCTCGAGGGCCGCGAGCGCAACGCACATGTCCGATGGGTGAGCAGCTATGCAGTGCGGGCTCGTTCCCAAAATCGCGTGGGCGCGGTTTAAACCGGCCATGGCCGAACAGCCCGCGCCGGGTGTCCTCTTGTTGCATGGCGTGGACACGTCGTAGAAGTAATAGCAGCGCGTACGCTGCATGAGGTTTCCGCCTAGGGTGGCGACATTTCGAAGCTGCGGGGAGGCCCCGGCCAGGATCGCCTTGGAAAGCACGGGGTAGCGGCTTTCGACTTCACGGTCGTAAGCGGCCTCGGAGTTCGTAACCAGTGCCCCGAGGCTAAGTCCTCCGCCCGCTCCACTGCGGATTTCCCTCATGTCAAGTCTTGTGATGTCGATCAGCCGGCCGGGCCGCTCGACGTTTTCCTTCATCAAATCGATCAGGTTGGTGCCTCCGGCAATAAACCTGGCAGAGCTGTCGGCCGCCTTTTCTCGCACCGCCGAGTCGACAGAGTCGGCGCGGGTATAGGAAAAGTTGTTCATATTTTCCCTTCCCCTTTTGTCTGCTTCACCTGCATGATTGCGGAAACGATGTTCGAGAAGGCTCCGCAGCGGCAAATGTTTCCGCTCATAAGCTCCCGCACGTCCTCGGCTGTTTTGGCCCGGTTCTTCGGCGACCAGTCCGACCGCCGAACAGATCTGGCCCGGTGTGCAGTAGCCGCACTGGAAGGCGTCGTGCTCGATAAAGGCTTCCTGCATCGGGTGAAGGGTTTCTCCCGCTCCAAGACCTTCGATCGTTGTCACTTCGGAGCCGTCCCGCATGACCGCCAGGGTAAGGCATGAATTTATGCGTTTGCCGTCTACGAGCACGGTGCAGGCACCGCACTGGCCGTGATCGCACCCCTTCTTGGTCCCTGTAAGGTCCAGCCGGTCTCGAAGCAGATCCAGAAGGGTCGTCCACGGCTCGACCTCGATTCTGTTCACCTCGCCGTTTATTTTTAGCGTGATTTGGACCCTGGCGGGCGGTGCTGACTCTTTTTTCACATCGAGGTCCTTTTTGTTGGCTGATATTGAGGCAAAGAAAATGCGATGGCCCGCCTTTGTCAAGTGTGTCTGTTTTTTACTGCCCCCCCTCCAGAAAAATATTGACAGCCGGAGCGTTATTATCGTATGCAGAACCATGATTCTGCATACGGAACCGCCATCGGCATAAGCTTTCGGCGAGAAGGAGAAAACATGACTGCGATCAGGGTGCTCATTGAGGCCAGGCCTTTTGGCATTTTCGACCCCGCACACTTGGAGCGCTTGAGGGAGCGCGGCTTCGACTTGATAGACATGAGAGGCTCCGGGGTTAACGACCCGGTTTTTATGGAGGCTCTAAAAAAAGTCGACCTGGTTCTTAGCGGAAACGACCTGGTCGTAGACGCCCGACTCCTCGATACCGTCCCCAATGTTCGCGCCGTCTGCAAGCTCGGAGTCGGGCTCGACATGATAGACATCGACGCCGCAACGAAAAGGGGCGTACTGGTGTTTCACACCCCCGGGGCAAACGATCAGGCGGTCGCCGATCACACTTTTGCCCTGGTGCTCTCGCTTGCGCGCCGGATCGTTCGGTTCCACACGGGGACCCGGGCGGGGCTTTGGGAGCACACGACGGTCCTTGGAATGGAAATCGCGGAGAAGACCTTCGGCCTTGTTGGTCTGGGCTCGATCGGGCGCGGTGTCGCCCTTCGCGCGAAAGGCTTCGGGTGCTCGGTGGTTGCCTGCGACCCCTTCTGGCCGCAAGCCTTTGCCGAAAAACACGGGATCGAGCGGGTGGAACTCGATGAACTGTTGGGGGTTTCGGACATTGTTTCGCTTCATTGTCCGTTTGTGCCCTCGAGCCCGCAAGCTGATAGGAGAGCGCGAGCTCTCTCTTATGAAAAAAACGGCCATCCTGGTAAATACCGCTCGGGGCGAGCTCGTGGACGAGGCGGCCCTGTGTCGTTTTCTAACGGAAGGCCGGATCGCCGGGGCGGCCCTGGACGTGCTCGAACAAGAGCCCCCGAACCAGTCTCAAATCCTTTCTGTTCCAAATGTGATCATTACGCCCCACACTGCCGCGTTCACCTTCGAAAGCATGAACAAGATGAGCAAAGGGTGCGTCGATCAGATCATCGAATACGCGCAAGGGCTGTTGCCTCGCCACGCCGTTAACCGTGAAACATTTAGCCCGTATGGGACAACCCTTGCTGCTCGCGGCATGGAAATCGCCTGCGGTTGCGCTTAAATTCAAGCGGTGCAGCCACCTCCTGGTGTTGCGCCCCTTAAGGGGAAAACGGGGGACTTAATTTCCAGGGCAGGGTGGACTTAATTTCCCCCCCTTTTCTAAAGGGGGGCAGGGGGGATTTTAGGCAGAGACCTCAAACCCTTTGCTAGAGCGCTTCTCAAGAGCATCACACACGCCGAGCACTTTGGAAATACCCCCGAGGAGAATCGTGCAGCCCATGATCTCCCCGTTTGTGCCGAAAACGGGCGCTTAAGCGTAGCCCGTCTTTCGGCATTTTCCCGGTTCTTCCCCCCCCTGCGTTGTCACAGCCACCGCTAGACCGGTCTTTACGGTCGCCGAAAAGAGCAGTCCCCCCGCTCGATTTTAATTTGAGTAGCCTTCTTTGGCGATTGTCAAATATTTCCGATTTATCGTAGAGAGTTTATATAATGCGCCTTATGCGATGCAGCCGGTGAGAAGATGGCCCGTGAAAGTATCATGACAAGGAAAGGGCGGCCATGAGCGAGTTGGCAAAAAAAAGCTACCTATGAGGACCTTTGCAATATCCCGGAAAACATGACGGGGGAAATCATCGACGGGGAACTGATCGTTACTCCAAGACCGTCGAGGAATCACACCTTTGCCGCCTCCGTATTGGGAAGCGAAATCATCCCCCCTTACTACCTGGGACAGGGTGGGGGACCGGGCGGATGGATTATAATCCTTGAACCGGAGATTGGGCTGCAAAAGAGAACGATTTCCGATCGAAGAAGATCACAACTGGATTTCCGCGGCTCCCGATTGGGTCTGCGAAATACTTTCACCAAATACGTTTCGTACCGATAAAATAAAAAAATGCCCATCTATGCTCACCATGGCGTTGAGCACCTCTGGTTGATCGACGCTGTTGCTGCGACCATGGACGCCTTTAGACTTGAATCCGGCAGGTGGTCCCTGCTGGCGAGCTTTTCAGAAAACGTCAAGGTTCGGGTAGAGCCATTCCAGGAGATCGAAATTAATCTTGGAGATTTGTGGGTGGGAAGCTTGCAGCCTCCAGGCCCTTAAGCCAAAACTAACGCCATGTCAGGCTTTGCTGGCGGGAAGGGGCAAGAATGGTCCTGGGTGAATAGATCCAATAATCATAATTCAGGTTCCTGTTAACTCTGAATGGGCGTCTGCCCTGAAGGGGCGGAATGCCATAGCCCGGGGCATCGCCCGGGACGGCGTCGCCCCGGGACGTAATATTTGACCTTCTCCGGCCGATTTTTGTAAGAGGCTCCATTTTGCCCGGTTTTCAGGACTGTTTCGTACGGCGCCTGGAATTCCCCCCTCCCATCGAAAACCGCCTTCTGTGAATAGCCGATGCCGCCCATCATCGGCGGGAGAGGGATCATCAAACCGGGATGGCTCCCGCTGCTCTTATAGGTAATTTCGATTTGACAAATAGGAATCATTCGGTTATCTCTTCCTCCGTTAAGCCAAAAACGTAGAGTGGGCACGGTTTTGTCGTGCCCACCGACTGATTGAAAGTAGCGTTGAATTTTTGGGACGCAACACTAGCCCAACGGTCTTGGGTGAAAGGAGAAGGACTTAATGATTAACATATCTGAAAAAGCGCAAAGTGTTCTGAAAGAGTACTTCGAGGGAAAAGAGATAACCCCGATTCGAGTTTTTCTCCAGACGGGCGGGTGTTCCGGCGCATCACTGGCGATGGCTCTGGATGCAGCCAAAGACTCGGATGACGTATACGCTGTAAACGGCTTCACAATGATTGTGGATAAAGAGCTGCACCAGATGACCCGGGACATAACCGTCGATTATGTTTCCTACAGCACGGGTTCCGGTTTCGCGTTGACCTCCGAGGTGAGTGTGGGGGGCGGGGGCGGCTGTGGTGGCGGATGCTCGTCTTCCTGCTGTGGTTAGACCAAGTCGCGGCATGCAAATCGCCCGCGGTTTGCGCTTTAATCGAGGACGCCAAGTTTTCGGGACATGCTTGCGGTTGCTGCCGCGACCTTGTGAATCCGTCCGAGCCAGGGCATCGAGTCAAAGATCCAAGCATTGAGACCGGTCATGCTTGGAAACCCTCATATAACTGATCAGCATTGCTTTTGCCTGCCGGGTATGAGAGAATTTATTGTGCATTCTATAGCGGTGTGTTGCTTTTCTCCACGGATTTTCTGGTGATTTTTGCCCAAGAATTAGGCACCTTGCTTCATGTCAGAAAAACGAACGTTTTCCAGGCACGCGTTCCTTCTACTTGTGTGCTGTAGCACACAGTGATAAAACTCCTGTTCAAAAAACAACATACAACAAGATATGGTTGCCCCATTTACGTCAGCGGGCATGACGGAATTTTCCGGGGTTCCGGCTTACCTCACCTATTTGGAGTACTGGGCGACAAAGAGGAGATGAATGGTGCGATCTGCATCTATATTATTAATAGTTATTTGTGTTGTCTCTTTGTTGACACGGGTATACCATTTCGAAAATGGTCTGTATCCCCCTTTTATTCTGAAAGGTGACGCCTATCAAACACCGACTTCAGAGCAGAAGAATTGGGCACTTGCCACATGTGCAGTGCTTGCAGAATATAACGGAGATAGGTACAACCTACTTGGAGGAAGTGAGAGGACTCCTGAGAGGATTAAGTTCATACAGAATATTCTAGCCAGTGGGTGGGGTATAAAAAATAGGGAAGATTTGTTTAAAACATTAAAGTGGATTGAAGAAGGAGGACATCGAAAAGAATTCGATAATATATATACGCTTGTGTCAAGATTACCTAAAAGTGAGATCGAGATAGTCACACAAAAAGTTGCCTCTAATCCTGAAATTAGCAACAAACTACGAATAGTTTTAAAATACCATAATGAACTCGGATCTAAAAGCGTTGCCGGGTGGGATTTTGTCAGATATATCTCCCTGTGTGGTTGGGGATACGTCGCTGGCTACATTACGGAAGAGGAAGCATGGAAAATAATTATGCCGGCTGCGCAATTGATTCAAAGAACCTTCAGTTCTTGGGGTGACCTTGGAGAAAATTACCTTATTGGTCGTGAGTTTTGGTCGCAAAAGCAAACAGTCCAGAGAGGCCAAAGGATGCGGGAGTGTTATCGGCAGCTCCTGTTAGATCCTGCAAGCCCGTGGTTTAGTATTCCCTGGAGCATCAGTCTCGCGCCCGGCTCCTGCAATCTGGCTAGTGTCCTGAATCATTACTGGCATTACTGGCTCTCAGTTCTCAAGGGCATTTACTTAAGGGATTTCTGCCCAACTTGTGTCCCCCCCGATTGGCCGGCGCCGTCCCGGGTGGGGATTTTGAATGTTTGAGGCTTCGCCTCTTTGCTGTAGTCTCCTGGAGCAACAGGCACAACTACGAATTGTCTGCGGCTCGCCGGACCCCGTTAATCGAGTTCTCCTTCGCCCTCTTCGTTTAAACTCCGGCTCGATTCCAGGGCATAATTGTGGAGAGATGCGTTGATATGCTATAAATATGGGTCATATCCCTCCGGCAAAATAGCCGGAGCTATAGGCCTGTATGCGGTGACCTTCCGTTCTCGGAGTTGTCGACCACGCACCGCGCCTGGCCCCGGCGGGGGGCTGTGATCAACCGGGCCGCGAGGGCGAAGGATACTAAAAAGGGTGATGGCGCAAACAAAAGAAATGCTGCGTAGTGAGCTGCTGCAAGCCTGCGAGAGCTTGCCGCCGGCGGAACAAACCGTTCTGCAGCTTTGTTCGGTAATATTTGAGCCCGTGGTTGCTTCCGTTCTGTACAAGATATTTTGCAAGGCCGATTTGCGTCCTCCCGGGGAAAAGATCGGCTCGCAAAAAGCTTTTGAATCGTATCTGGAGCGACTGAGGGCATATAAGCTTCTCAAAGACAATAACCAGGTCCCGAGGGAAATCATCGAGGTTGTCACCCGGCGGGCAGTAACCGGCGGATTGATTTTCAATGCGGGCGATCTGTTGGGAGGGATCGAATCGGAGCAGGCCTGGACGAACAAGCTGCCGAGCGGTAAACGGTGTATTTCCTGTGCCAGGCCCGTCCAGGGCGAAGCGTTCAAGGCGGCGCCGGGGCCTCTTTGCACATCGTGCGCCGAATCGGAGTTCAAAATACTCTCGGTCGATGTGAACCTGGAGAATTGGCCCGCCAGGCAAATCATGCATGCGGTCTCGCCCGACGGTGACCTGAAGAGCAGGCTGAGTGTACTCTGGAAAGTCGATGAAGCTCGACGGAAATTTTCCACAAGTAACAAAGATTCAGCCCTTTTCCTGAACCTTCTCGTGCAAAATCTCGGATACTTTCAATCTCATCCCCTGGCTTACGCGGTTCGGCGGGCCGCTCTTTCGGCATGCACACGGATGGGGCGCCAGATCTTGCCCTTGCTGCTCAAGAGCATACGAAAAGACCCATGGCAATTCTATGCCAACGTCCTCGAGGCCGTGGGGTCTATTGCACCCGAAACATCCGAGGTTAAAGACATATTGATCGAGGCATCCGGAGACCCGAATCCGGAGATACGCCGACGTGTAATGACCATTTTGAGTGAAGGAACTCCTTCATGGGCTGTCGCAACCGTTGCGAAGCTGAGCAATGACCGGGACAAGACCGTGAGTGAAATGGCGAGGAGCACCCTTGCCGCATGGAAAAAGAAGCAATTGAGGGTTTTTTCGTCCCGCGCGGGAGCTATAGCGGTTCCCGGCACGCCTCTCAGGCCGACCATCCGGTTCGGTCCTTTAGTCAGGGCGGTTCAAGAGGAATTGCCCTCAGCGCATCCTCAGTTCCGTTCCTACAGCACCCCCTCGCGTCTTCGGATACTGCGGGATGTCCGCATCGGAATCTATTCCCGGGACTGGCACTTTTTCCGCAAACGGTTGCATGAGTTCATTGCCGTCTGCTCCACGCATCCCGATTATTTCGACTATTTCATCGGAATATTCAACGATCCCTTTGATCCGGAATGGTTTGCCACCCTCCCCGTCGAAGACGGGATGTATGCGCTCTCCTTAATTTTCAATCGAGCAATGTTAGATCTGGCGCCGGATGCCGACGCCCTGTTTTACGCCATGGATACCAGCCTTTTCAGGTCTGCGCCTCGACCCGCTGCGGACCAGTTGCTCTACCACCTGTCATCCCGACTCATCATGGGCGGCAGGCTCAATGAGGCGCGGAAGATCCTGGCTGAAATCGAAGAACCTGATTTCATGCTCGGTCTGACGGGATGGGTCCTCTTTATCGAGGGAAAGAACAGCGAGGCTGTCGAATCTTTCGAAAAAGATATCAAGGAATTACGGCGCAGAGCCGGCAAAAGGAATATGAATTTTCGCTCCATGTCGGGTTTTTTCTACATACTTGCCCTTATAAGGTCCCAAAATGAAGAGCTTCTGAAAAAAGCCGATCAACTCGTGACCTCGTGCCTTGCCTCAAAAGGCGAACAGGATTTTAGATTATCCGTATTCAGATCCTTGGAAAAAATCATCCACGCACAGCAGACCGAGTCCGATGATGCGCCCGGGATCATGGCTGCTCGATCTGAGGCGGCCGGCATCCTCCCCACTCTTTTTAACGCCATTGCCGTCTATTGGGTAGACGGCAGGCTTTCCGAAGAGATGACGACGCGGGTCCAGCAGATATTCCATGCGGCGAAAGAAGTTGAAATGAACTGGGTGGCGATGGAGAGCGCTGCGCTGCTCGTCCGTTGCGGCACGGAGGTCCCCGTTTGTGCTAAATTCCTGGATGAGGTGGTTAACCGGAGCGGAATGCAGTCGCTGGTCTCGTCGATCGTAGTTGAAGAGCCCTGGGAGAAGGGACTGCGCGCGCTCATCAAAATTGGGAGCGAACCCGAGTGCCCCGAGGGCCAAAGGCCGGAGGCGGGAATGAGGCTGATATGGTTCGTCGACTATGACCGGGGCACGATATCCCTGCAGCCTGTCGAGCAGAAGCTCACGGCCGGAGGGACGTGGAGCAAAGGGCGCCCGGTGTCCATGAGCCGCCTTTTCAATCGCAATAAGCTCGACTACATCTGTCAGCAGGACCATGCCGTCTGTTCCGCGCTCAGGCAGGATCAATACTATTATAAAGAGTATTCTTTTGACATGGATAAGCTTCTGCCCGCCCTGGTCGGCCATCCGCTCCTTTTCCTGGAAAAATCTCCTCTCACCCGGGTGGAGTTTGTCAAGGGGGAACCGGAAATCCGGGTGGTCAAATCCGGATCGAAGCTCAAGATCAAGTTTGCAGCCGAACTCGATGAAAATCGTGTCGTGGTCATGCGGGAGACGCCCACCCGGTTCAAGGTGATCGAACTCTCCGAAAAGCACAGGCGTATCGCGCGGGTCCTGGGCGGCAAAGGCCTCACCGTACCGGCCACGGCCAAACAGGATGTTCTTGGCGCCATCTCGATGCTCTCCTCGCACGTGCTCGTTCATTCCGATATAGGGGGCAAATCCAAAGACGTGGTGGACATCGAATCCGATCCGACGCCTCACGTACAGCTTGTTCCCTCGGGTTCGGGTATTCGCGCCGAAATTTTTGTCAAGCCCTTCAAAGAAGAAGGAGGCCCATACCTCAGGCCCGGCGTGGGGGCGGCCAACGTCATAGCCGAAGTGGGCGGAAAGAAGATGCAGACCAAAAGAGACCTCAAGGCCGAAAAGACGATGGCCGATGCGGTGGAGGCGGCTTCCCCCGCTCTCGCCGGGTTCCCGGATTCGGACCGGCAGTGGCTGCTGGAAGACCCCGAGGATTGTCTGCAGATGCTGCTCGACCTCAAGGCTATGCAGGAAAAAGGCCGGGTTGTTGTCGAGTGGCCCGAGGGAGAAAGCCTGAAGGTCACTCGCGAGGTCGGCTTCGATCAGTTCCGCATGAAGATACGCGGAAAGACGGACTGGTTCGAAGTGAGCGGCGGGCTTACAGTCGATGATGACCTTGTGCTCGACATGAAGCGTCTTTTCGAACTTCTCAATACAACGAACAAGCGCTTCATCCCCTTGGAGGACGGCCGCTTCCTGGCCCTTACAAAGGAACTCCGAAAAAGGCTCGAAGAGCTGGATGCCTATGCTGAAAGGAAGGGAAAGGAGATCCGGCTCCATCCCCTGGCTGCTGTGACCGTATCGGATCTCCTAGAAGCGATCCCGAACGTTGAGGTGGATGAAGCCTGGAAATCGAGGCTCGGGCGCATCAGGGCCGGACGGGAGATAATTCCGCGTGTGCCGTCCACACTTCGGGCGGAGTTGCGCGATTACCAGGTGGAAGGCTATACATGGCTCTCTCGCCTGGCTCACATGGGAATAGGCGGATGCCTTGCCGATGACATGGGGCTTGGGAAGACCATACAGGCCATTGCCGTCATGCTGGAGCGCGCCACTCATGGTCCAAGCCTGGTTGTCGCCCCGACTTCGGTCTGCTGGAACTGGATGAGCGAAATGAACCGATTTGCCCCAACGCTCAACGCGGTTCAGTTTAACGGCAATAACAGGCGGGAACTCGCAAAAAATCTCAAACCTCACGATGTGCTCGTTACCAGCTATGGACTGCTGATTCAGGAAAGCGAGCTTTTGTCCGCAATCGAGTGGAACACCATCGTTCTAGATGAGGCGCAGGCGATCAAGAACGTCTTGACCAAACGATCCCGGGCGGCGATGGGGCTCAATGGCAACTTCAGGATCATCACCACGGGCACGCCGATCGAGAATCATCTGAGTGAACTGTGGACCCTGTTTAATTTCATCAATCCGGGTCTTCTGGGTTCGATGCAAAGGTTCAATGCAAGGTTTGCCGTCCCGATAGAGAGGTACGACAACCGGGATGCGAGGAAACGCTTAAAACGGCTGATCCAGCCTTTTATGTTGAGGCGGCTGAAGTCTCAGGTCCTCGAAGAACTGCCTCCCCGAACCGAGGTTGTCCTGCAGGTGGAGATGAGCTCCGAGGAAACCGCATTTTATGAAGCCTTAAGGCGACAAGCCCTGGAAAAGATCGAGACCGATACCGCGCCCGTCGCCCAGAAGCATTTGAAAATCCTGGCCGAAATTACAAAGTTGAGGCAGGCCGCCTGCAATCCGAGACTGGTCCTCCCCGATACTCCGCTATCGAGTTCAAAACTTGAAGTTTTCGGAGAGATTGTCTCGGAACTCCTGGAAAATCGGCATAAAGCGCTCGTCTTCAGCCAGTTCGTCAGACATCTCGACCTTATTCGTGAATACCTGGATAATCGAAAAATCAGCTACCGTTATATCGATGGGAGCACACCACCTGGAAAGCGCAAACAGGAGGTTGACGGTTTTCAATCGGGACAGGGAGAGCTTTTCCTCATTAGCCTTAAAGCCGGTGGGCTGGGACTGAATCTTACCGCCGCCGACTACGTCATCCACATGGACCCCTGGTGGAACCCGGCGGTCGAGGACCAGGCCTCCGACCGCGCCCATCGCATCGGCCAGCAGCGCCCGGTGACGATCTACCGGCTGGTGACCAAAGGCACTATCGAGGAGAAGATCGTAAAGCTCCACCAGGAAAAAAGGGACCTCGCCGGAAGTCTGCTCGATGGGAGCGATGTCAGCGGAAAAATCACCGCCGAGGAACTGGTCAGGTTGATCAGGCAGGAGTAATGTTTGGACAAGGAATAGTTCGAGGAACCCTCAGCGGGGGCAGGCTTGCAATATTGCAATTCATGGGAGGGTGGTTCCCGAATCTATAATGGAGAGACGGGTTCGCGCCCATGGTTGCGTATTTATGATTGTGGAGACCCCGTCATGTATGGAAATCTGAGGGTTAAAAACGGGGGAGGTTGCCATGCAAAAAGTAGACTTTTTACACTCCCTTAAAATCCCCAACGTATGAACCTCTTGCAAAAGTCGACTTTGGGTGAATAGATCCAATAATCATAATTCAGGTTTCGGTTAACTCTGCAAGGGCGTCTGCCCTGAAGGGGCAGAATATCCTAGCCCGGGGCATCGCCCCGGGACGTAATATTTGACCTTCTCAGGCCGATTTTTGCAAGAGCTCATCAGAAAAAAGCAAAGGCCGCTAAGGATTTCTCCCTGCGGCCCTTGGGCCGACAGCACGCTGTCGGCGGGTTCAGTTGTAGATATAACGGCAATTGATTGCCGGTGCAATCATTATTTCTTGCAATAAGCTGATTGCCATATTTTCGCATTTTTTACCGCCAAAGCCTCTCAAACCGCGCCGGATTCGTCGCCGTGTAAATGACGGTATGCCTTATGTCGCGGTGTCCGAGATAGTCCTGAATCAACCGCGTGTCCGCGCCCTGGTCGGCCGGGGCGAAGCCGCAAGCGTGGCGGAGCTGGTGCGGATGCGCCGGTAATTCCAGCCCGGCCAGGTTGCCGTATTTGCGGATCGTAAGCCAGGCGGTGCCCCGGTCTAATGGACTCTTCTGGCTGACAAAAAACGCCCTGCAGGGCGGTTTCATGCTCGCCCGCTCGGCAAACCATGCCTTGATAACGCGCAACTCGTCGGCGCGTAGCGGGTGCGTGGTGGACAGCCCTTTTTTGAGCTGCACCACATGCAACACGCGGCTTTCGATGTCCACCTGGTCGAACCGCAACGCGCAGGCCTCGGACGGCTCAAGCCGTGCCGGAACATCATAAAGAGCAAACAGCGGTCCCGGGCCTCGTGACGGCTACCCTTGGCGGCCTCAAGGAGCCTTTAAACCTCGCGGGTGGTCAGGTGTTTCCGGTCGTCGTCCAGGTCCCCGTTCTCTTTCCTATGGCCCAATTTCAAGGCGGCTGCTTAAGCAAGCGTACACGGGAATTGGCCGGAGCCTTCAAAACATTTTCGGTTTCACGAATGAGACGTCCGTTTACAAGTGAGCTTGTGGCCGCTGCACGCGCTTAACGTGTATCCTGTCTTCTCGCTGCCTCGCCTGGGCAAGATCATAATCGAGCTGCATCTTGAGCCAGGTTTCCGGGCTGCTGCCGAAGGCTTTAGAAAGCCGGAGCGCCATTTCCGGCGAAATCCCGCTTTTGCCGTTAACGAGATTGTTGAGCGCCTGCCGCGTTACGCCAAGCGCCTTTGCTCCCGCGGTTACGGTCAAACCTAAAGGCTCAAGGCAATCATAGCGAACCGTCTCGCCAGGATGCGGGGGGGGCTTTCATCGTCACCATTTTTTTGTCCTCCGCTAGTGGTAGTCGATCAAATCAACGTCGGTCGCGTCGCCGTCCCCGAACCAGAAGATAATCCGGCCAAGTCCCCTTTAAGGGGGTGAAGCCTAAAGCCTGGAATGTCCATGTCCTCCGGTCGTGAACCGCTTTTCAATTGCGCGAGGATACGGCGTGCCTTTTCGACATGCTCGGCGTTGATGCCCCTTCGGTCATCATCTTCGTAAAGTCTTTCGAGGCCGCGATGTCGAAAGTGTTTTATCATGTGCTGATCGTAAACCGACAATTGTCACTTGTCAATGGTTTTTCCGCCCCCCTAGGAAGTTCAATGGCCGCATCATGCAACTTGGGATAACGCTTGTAGCATGCCCTGAGCAGATCGGCTTGATGGGACCACGGGTGTTTGATCCCCGGCGCACGCCCTCGTATGTCGCGAAACAATGTCTAGGGATCGATGGGAGCTGATGACACCGTGAAATCTGTCTTGAAAATACCCTTCTTGGGCATCATTGCCTTCCACGCCGGCCGTGAATGTAGGACAGGGATATCGGGATTAAGGGTTGCCGTTGAAAAATAAGTTTCCTGGCGCACGCCGACATCTATGACCGGCGCAACGATCAGAACCCTTTTCGATGGGCGGATTCTGACGAGGATAATTGTGTCATAAATTTTTGATACAAGAAACGGCGCGCACGACGCTCACAATTGATTGTGAAAAAATGGTATTGCTGTCAAACATTGTGTCGGCAGCGCCGACACAATGTTTGACAGCGGGCAGGGGGCGTAATAATCTGAAGACGTTGGCAATTTGGGCGCAGTGCGCCCACGATCGTTTCTTTGACCTTACCCCAAAGCGAAATTATGCCGAAAAAAGAGCACGGCCTCCTGCCTACCAATAGGAGTTTGCAATCCGACAGGGATTACCAAGGCCTTCTTCGGGAGCTGCAAAGTATTCTCTCCAAGGGCCTCCACAAGGCATATAAAGCCGTTGATAACCTCAAGGTTCAGACCTACTGGCAGCTCGGGGAACGGATCGTCCGGGAAGAGCTGGCGCACAAGGACCGGGCGGATTACGGGCAATACCTCGTTGATAATTTGGTTGCCGATTTGGGAATCCCCCGGCCAAGATTGTATGAAATCATCAAATTTTACAGGACTTACTCAATTGTCCGCGCACTGCGCGGACAATTGAGTTGGCGGCATTGTCTCGTCCTGATCGGCATCGAAGAAGAAACAAAGAGGGCCTTCTACGAGCAGGAAGCCATTCTTTGCTCATGGAGCTACCGCGAGCTGCAGAGGCAAATTAAAGACCAGTTCTACGAAAAAAAATCCTGTAGCGAGGTTGAGGCGGTTTTCAAAACCAAACTGCCGGCTATCAGCCCGCAGCAAGTTTTCAAAGACGCCTACGATTTCAACTTCATTGAAATGGAGTGCCACGAGAACGAAAAAGACCTCGAGAACAAAATTTTGCTTAATTGCCCAACTTTCCTGAAGGAATTGGGAGAGGATTTTGCTTTTCTAGGCAATCAGGTCCCGATCAAAATCGACGGCGAGACGCACTTCATTGACCTGGCGCTCTATCATCGCGGCATTCCCTGCATGATCCTCCTGGACCTCAAAATGGGGAAACTCGACAGCCGCGACATCGGCCAGATGAACAAATACATCGGCTACTGGCGCCGGCACAAACGATACGAGCACGAAAAGGACACGATTGGCCTCATCATCTGCCGGGAAGCCGGGCGCGAAGAGGTCGTGTACGCCCTCGATGGCCTCGAAGAGAAAATCTTCATTGCGGAGTACAAGGTGAAATTGCCGAGCGAAACGAAAATCAAGAACGCACTACGGGATTTATGACATGACAAACGACCAAAACGATATTGAAAACCGCCTCTGGTCGGCTGCCGATAAACTCTGGGCCAATCCCGGCCTCAAGCCCTCCGAGTATGCCGCGCCGGTACTGAGTTTAATCTTCCTGCGTTATACTGACGAAAAAGGAAGAGGACGAAGTGAAGAAAGTCGCTCGAAACTTCTTGGAAACATTGAGGAAGGGAAAGCTGGTGCTCGAATGGCGGGCACGCCAACAATCGCGCGCTGCGGTTCGACAGGCCAAGGCAAGGTCGCTCACGCTGATTCGACGAATGAAGCTGGAAACGCGGCTCAATTCGGGGTTTGGATGGGACACTGGCGAAAGAAGGCCAACCGACTTACCCATAACATAACCTGCGTGACAATGCAGATGGGTTCCACAAGGTCGCTGTCGTTTGAAATAACCGCCGCAACGTCGTAACTGTTTTGGAAGGCAGCGAGAAGGAGATGGCAGGCAAGGTTTACATCGCTTCCCTTTTCCTCGATCTTGATGATCTTGACGACATCCGGCCAAGGTTGCGGAAGGGTGATGCGTGGCCGAAAATCAGGCGGTTTAGCCAAGCCCGCGAACTTCTCCGACAACAGAAAAGCGCCCATGTGCACGGTAATTTCCGGTAGCGTGCGCAACGCGTCCGGATAAATCCGTTGCCGCGCCGGTGCGGCCGGACACGCGGGATGTGTAGTACCTGACGCCGATAACATCGTTCTCGGGCTTCAAAAGCCTCTTGGCAAGGGCTTTGATGTTAAGCCATTTCAGCGCGGGACGCTTCTCCAGCAGCCTGAAATACAGGTTAAACCCGTCAATGTAGATGATTGTTCGCATAGAATCTGGGTCATCACCGGGGTCATCACCGGGGTCAGGTCTTGTATTATGATATTGCACGTTGCCGGGGTCATTGCCGGGGTCAGGTCTTGTATTATGATATTGCGGGTTCACACTTCCCTGCCTATTCAGCTCATGGTTGCATAATGAAGCCCAACATGCTCCCCAATTCTCGCAGAAGGCTAACCGCTTTTTGGAGTTTATCATTAACCGCCCCTGTACGTAACAAATTTCTTCAAACAGACGCCAGCACTGACTCAGCGAAAGTCTACCCTCCTTGCCAACGGGTTGAGTCCTCCCGAGACGGGGAAGCACGACGAGAATGATTCGGATATGGCAAACAGGTAGTGGCACCGTCGCGACCGGTCACCACTCAGACCCTGCCTGGATTGGGACCGGCCCCCCGGATGGTGGATCGGGGGCGGATCGGAGTCGGGGCAGGTTAGTATCCCGTATAGGCAAAATATTGTATAATCAGTCTTTTTGAAGGTTGAATGCCAACTTCGTGATTTTACGATTTCTTGAGATATCATCTTTTTCAATGACTAACACGCCTCTCCGCGCCGCCGCGTTGACAGCAGGCAGGGAAATCCCCAGTCTGTCGGCAACAACGCCTCCCCGCCGAGGGGATATTGCGCATGGTGGTCTTTTGGGTTATATGACGAGAAGGTGAATCGTGCACCATCTTAGAAATCGGGACGAGGTGATAAATGCTGAACATGCTTTGGGCAATCGTGAAAGATGGTAAGATAGAACTCCTTGACAGGGCCGACATTCCTGATGGAACCAAGGTCTTGGTGACTGTTCTGCCCGATGATCGAGACTTCTGGATGCTTGGAGGCGAATCCTCACTCGAGGCGGTCTGGAGCAACAAGGAGGATGATGTTTATGAGCAATTGCTCAAGCAATGATGTCGCCTGGTTCGCTATCACTTCTCCGATCTTGCAGTCTCGAAGGTCAGACCCGCTGTGGTTGTAGGTTCACACCATGTGTCGGAAGACATATTTATCGTTCCCCTCACCAGCCGGACTGTCTATTTGCTTCAAGGTGAATTTGCCCTGTCCGACTGGAGCAGCGTCGGCCTTCATGTCCCCACTGTAGTAAAGCGAGGCATCTACACTATCTATAATAGACTCATCATAAAGACGATTGGCATGCTTGCTCGAGCCGACGCGCAACAGCTTGACGAGTCCCTCCAAAGCTGGCTCGATCTTTGCCATTAGAGCACAGGGAGCCGATTTGTAATCTAATAGGAAGCATGGGAGCAGGTCTTTAAAGGGTAATATCGAATCTCCTCGCCAGGTGGAAACGACACTCTTTGCCTACCGACTGGAAATTTATTCATTAAAATAAATATACCAACTTGTAGAACTCAATGCTCCCCAATAAATTTCTTCATATGATCTGCATATGGATAAAGTCAACCGCCATGCAAATTTGGTTGCCAGGGGGCGAAAGGGTGTGGAATGAGACTGGAAATCGCACTGAGCGCCATTAATTCGTACGATTTAATCGAATTTCGAGAAATTTAGATATCATAACCTTTTATCGAAACGCCTATCGCAGCTTTGTGAAATCAGCATTCAGGAGCTGTACGGAGCGTGACTCGATGGATATATGCACTTATATTTATTGTCGTTTTTGCAATTGCAGTGGTCATTTTCATTCAGCCAAACCTTAGTTTAAAGGAGTGTGAGATGCGCCTAACCGGGAAACGGATCGCGATTCTCTTGGCAGAGGGCGTTGAAGATTTGGAGTTACGTGCCCTTAATGCGCCTGGAAGAAGAGGGGGCCGAAGTTATTCCTGCCGGTCTTATGCTCAAACCTGTCAGGGGCAAAAATGGATTGGAAATCACCCCCACAACAACCATTGAGTCTCTCAAACCACAGGACCTGTTTGCGTTAGTGGTGCCGGGCGCCTGGGCTCCCGATAAGTTGCGTCGGTCCTCTGCTGTAACAGGTTTGGTTCGCGAAATGGACAGTGGCGGCAAGACCATTGGGATTATCTGTCATGGTGGTCTTGTGGCCATCTCAGCCGGGATTGTGCGTGGTCGGCGGGCTAGGGTCACTTGGAATCAGGGATGACTTGGTGAATGCTGGAGCTACTTGGGTGGACCTGTCGGCGTTTCGGGAAGGCAATCTGGTTTGGGGGCGGATTGTAGCCGATCTCCCGGCCTTTTGTCGCGAGTTGGTGGCGGCGCTTGTCGGACCTGCCGAGACGCAATAGTCAGGTCACATTCAGCAGGCGGCTTTCAGTGGAGCGGAGGGCGCGGAGCGAGTCTTACCACTCTGCCTGCGCTGAAGTCTACATCTCTTGCCGGACCCTTGAGTCTTACCGGGGCGAGCATGAACAAAACATATGATTCGGGAAGGTGCGTTTTTCTCCGCCCTATTTCTCAAGGCCAATGAGAGATTTCTGCATCTGACCTCGCCATACTGGAGGTAGTTCCATTAATAAAGGCTGAAACACTCTATCACATGCTGGCGGCTGGCTTGCCCCCACCCGATAGCTTCTGGCCGGCCGGTCGGAGATTGCCTTGCGGATCGACGTGCCGGTAGAGCGTCTGACGGGTAATACCCAACTCAGCACACAAATCACCAACCGTGGTATCTCCGGCTGCCCATAGCGCCATCGCCGGCCGGAGCTCGCGGCGGACATCGTGTAGGGCCTGCCACCTTATCAGTGACCGCTGGTCGTTGTCCGTGTCCACGAGGTAGCCCAGGAGCGGGAAGAGTTCCGGGGCTCGCTGAATCTCGTCGATCACGACTGTCCGGAAAGGGGGGCGAGCGCTGACTGCGGTTCCGCCGGCATGGCGGCGTCTCGCGGGTTTTCGAGGTCGAGGAAATGATCCGCTCGAAATCGTCGGCCAGAGTGGTCTTCCCGATTGTCGCGGCCCGAGGTGGCCATAACCGGAATCACATTGAAAAATCAAACCTGAACAATGATTTCATGGTTCGGCCGCCAGGTGGCCGACCGCTTCACTCTATTGGCGGAAGCGGCGGGAACGGCGGGGACATCCCTCACCGCAAACGACGCCGTCATGAGAGGCCTGTTTCGGCCCGTCTTGGGCAATCCGGGGAATTTTTGATGCTCAAAAAAGGCGTGATAACGCCGATATGGGACGACCCTTGCCAGTCCCGGCATGCAAATCGCCTTCGGTCGCGCTTTAATCGAGGGTATTTAAGATGAATCCGGTGATTAATTTTTATGGATATAGTTTCCTCCTTCGCGTGCTATCTCCCGCGTTTCGTGAGCAGCCCCCTAAACCCTCGCTCTTCACCGTCGCAGTCCCAGGTGTACCGAAATAGCGTCCTCCACCGGCCCGCATGTCGGTTTTCGACAAAGCGCCTATGCGGTTTCTGAAGCGACTTTTGTCCGCCGCCATGATCTGATCGGCCATAGCCTTTGCTTTCTTCCCCGCGACCGTCACTGAAGCCTCGCCCGGATACAGCCGGTCAACATTGCTCGTCAATGGCATGACAACCACTCGCGCCAGGTTCCGGTTCGCCGAGTCGTTGCTCACGATGACGGCTACACGCCTCTTGCGAATCTCGCTCCCTTCTGACGATCGAACTCCACCCACCAAATTCAGCGCGCTTCATCGGCCGTGTCTCCAGCAAGAGCGTCGCACCATCCGAACGCTTCGGCTTCGCGCTCCCCGTCTGCGGCCATCGCCCGGTATCCGTCGTCAGCGCGGATCCAGCACGTGAGGCCTCAACAGTACCTCTATGAACTGGCTATGCGCCGCTTGCCGACCTTGCGTTGTAACCCTCGTACACCGCCTCGTCGAGGGCAATGGTAATTCGTTTGTGCATCGTAACCTCCGTAAATGCTTTATGTGCATAACGTATCCAAGGCTTCCCGGGAGTCAATCCATCCTTGTCACTTGCGCTGGACTCCTTCAGCGCTCGACGCCGCTATGGGACAACCCTGGCAGGTCGCGGCATGGAAACCACCCGCGGTTGCGCTTTAATCGAGGGTATTCGAGATGGATTCCAGGTCTGCGCCGAGTTTTCGGGACATGCCTGCCTCCGCTGCCGCGACCTTGGACCCGTGGCTCCTGATTCTGGTCTTTGGAAAACCCCGAGAAGAATGATGCAGCCCATGATCTCCCCGTTTGCGCCAAATAACGGCGCGCTGATTGCCATGATGCCGGGGTTGATTTCTCCCGCGTCATGAGCGTAGCCCGTCTTTCGGCATTTTTCCAGCTCCTCGCGAAGTCTGGCCATGTCCACCGGCTCCCCGTCGCCGTAAAAGCAAAGATGGTGTCCCGAAAGGAGCCGCTCTCTTTTCTCTCGCGTCATGAACGCAGCAATGGCCTTGCCGTCGGCGCTGTGCGTGATGTCGTACGAGTTCCAAGGCTTAGCGTGTACCCGTACCTGTAGCGGTCGCGGCCAACAACGGTCTGGACGCGCTCGCCCTGGATGAGTCCAAAATATCCCGCCTGCCCGTCTCCCTGGCAAGCTCGCTCAAAAAAGGCGTGGCGATCTGTCCGGGGTCCATGCCGGTGAGGATATTTCGGGCCAGGTGCAGGATGCCCGACCCGAGCCGATAGGTCTTTGTCCGGTCGTCCTCTTTGATCAGGTCGAATTGCTGCAGCGTACTGAGAAGGGTATAGCCCCTGCTCTTATGGATCCCCAACCGCGCGCAGATTTCAGTGAGGCTTAGAGATAGACCCGCGTTTTCGCCCAGGCAGCATGGGAAGCTTGCCTGCCTGGTCGACGGCGGGCACAATCGGTGTGTAGCCTGAACCAGGTTT
>CAWEZA010000007.1:0-124810 GCA_963813125.1 uncultured delta proteobacterium
AGGTGTCAAACCGGCAGAGATCAGATTGAGCGGCAAGGTGCTGGCCGATATCTACCTTGGGAAAATCAGGAAATGGAACAGCCCTGAAATCGTCAAGCTCAATCAAGGCGTAAAACTTCCCGACAAATATATCAGCGTGGTGCACCGATCCGATGCTTCCGGCACTACCTTTACGTTCAGCAACTACCTGTCCAAAGTCAGCCCGGAATGGAGGCATGCCGTGGGTACCGGCGTTTCAGTGTCCTGGCCAACCGGGGTTGGCGGAAAGGGCAACGAGGGTGTTGCGTCCTACGTTCAAAAGATTTCGGGCTCTATTGGCTATGTTGAATATACATATGTGCTCCAAAACAATATGACCTATACCCTGGTGCAAAACAAAAAAGGAGAGTTCGTAAAACCGGATGCGAAGAGTTTCCAGGCTGCGGTGGCTGATACGTCATGGGCGAACCTGAAGGATTTTTATATAATCCTTACAGATCAACCAGCAAGGAATGCCTGGCCAATAATAGGCGTGACATTCGTCTTGATGCATGAGATCCAGAAAGACCCGGAAACCGCCAAACGTACTCTCGATTTCTTTTCATGGAGCTATCGAAGTGGTATCGAACAGGCAAACGAGTTGGGCTATGTACACATGCCTGAGAGTGTTGTCGAAATTAATCCCACAAAGAGTGGAAAGAGAAGATAAAGGGGCCTGACGGCAAACCCCTTTAGCGCTTGTTGTATGATCTTTTCGCCTTCGCATCGGGATAGTTTCCTTTCGAACCGGAAGCGGAAAAAAGACGGCTATCCCCTGCCCGGCGCCCTGCTGCTATTGGAGACCAAACGGCTATGGCAGCGCAAAGCGAAAGTGATGAAGTCCGCCGATCGGCGATTCCAGCTTTTCATTAATTACCTATTATAAATCCCACATTTTTAAAAAAGTATGCTAAAAGCCTTTTGCGACAGCCATGCGGGGGAAATGCGGTTTTCCTGGATCAGGAATGCGGAATTGGATGACATTTTTATTGGCCTATGAAAGAGATTATGCTCCAGGCAAGAGCGGGAAGCTCTTAAACCAAGTTGCGTTCAAGAGGTCGGGCGGGGATAAACCCCGCCCCTACGTAAGATTTGCCAGGGGCCGATGCGGCCGGGGATAAACCCCGCCCCTGCGCGGGAGAAAGCCTCATGCCATCGCATTGGTATCATCTTGAACGCAACCCGGTATTACATCCGGGGGGCTCCGAACTGGCAACGGTCTGAATAAAGGATGGTCATGGCCTTTAGCCTTTTTCCCAAATCTCCAAAATTTTTCGACCTGTTTCGCGAACAAAACCGCATTGTCGTCAATGCGGCGACGGTGCTCGATAAACTCGCCCAAGAACTCATGGACTGCGAGCTTCAGTGCCAGACAATCAACCTCCTCGAAGCCGAGGGAGATGTCCTAAACCGTACTATCCGCACGGAGCTGTCCACTACTTTCATCACTCCGATCGACCGCGAGGACATTCACGAAATCAACTCCTCCCAGGAAACCATACTCAACCATATCCAGGCCGTTTCCAACCGCATCGGGATCTATGACGTGCGGGAAGTGCGTTTTCCGGCGAAGAAAATGATTTCCAACGTCAAGGAAATGAATATCGGGATAGGCGCCATGCTCGGGATGCTGGGCAGAGGCAAGGAAGTCTCAAATACGGTCCTCCAGCTCAAGCACTTGAAGAAGGAATGTGAGATGCTGCTGGTCGGCGGCCTGGGAGAGCTCTTTGACCGTCCTGCCTCCGAACCCGGTGACATTTTGGAAATCATCAAATGGACACAAATCTACGACCGCATCGACAAGCTTTTTAACAGGACCTGGCAACTGACGAAATCCATCGAAGGAATCGTGCTCAAAAATGCCTGAGATTCCCTTCATCCTCGTTGTCGTGCTGCTGGTCGCCCTGATCTTTGATTTCACCAACGGGGCCCATGACACGGCAAACGCCATAGCCACGGTTGTCTCGACAAAAGTTCTTTCGCCCGCGGCGGCGGTGGTGATGGCCGCGGTGCTCAATCTTGCCGGGGCGTTCATCGGAACCCATGTGGCGCAGACCGTCGGCAGCGGAATAGTTCACCCGGAAATGATAAAGGGCTGCCAGTACCTGACATTGGCGGCGCTTTTCGGCGCGATCGCCTGGAATCTGCTGACGTGGTATCTTGGACTTCCCTCCTCGTCTTCTCATGCTCTGATCGGAGGATTGGTCGGGGCGACACTGGTTTATGCGGGAACAAAAGGCATAAATTTTTCCTCGATCCTGCACAAGGTCCTATTGCCTCTTGCCCTGTCCCCTCTGGCCGGTTTTATCGCCGGCTACCTGATAATGCTGTTGCTTTCCTGGATTTTCCACAATTCTCACCCCCGGAAGGTCAATAAGGCCTTCAGAAGGCTCCAGATTGTATCGGCAGCGTTCATGGCCACCAGCCACGGCACCAATGACGCCCAAAAGACCATGGGGCTCATCACGCTCGCACTGTTCATCGACCATAAGATCACTCACATGGTGGTCCCATTCTGGGTGCAACTGGCGTGCGCTTTCTGCATGGCCATGGGTACAGCCATTGGTGGTTGGAGAATCATAAAGACCATGGGTCACAAGATTTTCAGCCTGGAAGCAATTCACGGTTTTTCCGCCGAGACCTCGGCTTCGGGGGTGATTTTTGTGTCCTCTTTTTTCGGGGCCCCTATCAGCACAACCCATGTCATTTCGGCTGCGATCCTCGGGGTCGGCTCTTCCAAGCGTCTATCGGCCGTTCGATGGGGAGTCGCCGGGCAAATGGCCACCGCCTGGCTCCTGACCATTCCGGCCTCCGCCATTATCGCCGCGGTTTGTTTCGAACTCATGCGGATGGTCGGCCTGGTTAACCTATGAGGGGGGAAATTAGATACTCCCCTGCCCAGAATTTCAAATCCCCCCTGCCCCCCTTTAGGAAAGGGGGGAAACTAGAGCCCCCCTTTAGGAAAGGGGGGGAATTACCGGTTTCGAGCATGGATAGGGATGTAATGGCAAACTAGCATGACAAAGAAGCCTGGAATCTTATAATAGAAACCTTAACGGCGAAATAGCACTTGGGGGAGGCCGAACACCTTTTTGCCGTAAACAGGGGAGTCATGCCCTCTTAAAGCCACGGCCTCCTTAGCCGGGGGAAACCGCAGCGGTCACAAAGGAGGAGATTTCGGGAGCCGATCTTCCGAAAGGGAAAAAGAAGCCGGCCGCTCCAGCAATGTGGTTATCCTACTGTGGAGACGGTTATTATTCGATAATAATCAATTCGAAAAAATAAGAGACGGGTATTATGAATCACATTTTGCTTGGATTTTTTATCGCTCTAACCAATAACTTCGACAATATCGGAGCGAGAATCGCCTACAGTATTCGGGGTATATCAATAAGCACCCCCATAAATCTCTGGATTTCGGTAATTACCTTCGTAATTTCATACTTTGCGGCGTTTTCGGGCAAGGCGGTATCAGGTTCCCTGGGAACGCGGGTGTCTTCGATAATTGCCATGGTCATTCTTGTCGCTATCGGCTCGTGGATGATCCTGGAGCCAATCATAAAAAAACGACGCGAAAATTCTTCGGAAAACGACTCACCCAATATCGGCGAGATACTCATGTCGCCGGAAAAAGCAGACATGGATAATTCGAAACATATTGATTTTAAAGAGGCGACTTTGCTCGGTATCGCATTGTCGCTCAACAATATCGGGGGCGGTTTGAGCGCTGGAATCCTGGGAGTTGACGCTTTGCTGGTGGGGATTTTATCGGCCGTGATCAGTTTTATAGCCCTGTGGGCCGGCAACTACGTTTCCGCATTCTTTATCAGGATGCATATAGCCGAAAAGGCGACAATCGCAGCGGGCCTTATACTGATTGCGATCGGGGTCGAGCAGATTCTGTAAGATATTGGGGAGCGCTCCGGCAAAGGGTTTGAGGGTTCTGTTAAATGGGAGCGCCATTAAAATCCCCCCTGACCCCCCTTTAGAAAAGGGGGGGAATTAGTGGCCCCCCTTTAGAAAAGGGGGGAATTTGAATTGGTATCCGACACCCAGATGCACGTGTGGGAAATCGTCGGGATAGTGGTTTGCTCACCCTACATTTTCGGTTTTTGAGGCCGCGGGGAAATGCGAAAAAATCGTAGGCGGGCCTTGTACCGATTGCGAGCAATGAAAAAAATCTGCCCGGGGGCTATCATGAAAAGCAAAGATTGGTCTTTTAGACATAGGGACGGGCGTGCTTTTGCAGTCGATAACCACAAGCTCAAGGTCTTTCGGATATTCTCGGACCATGTCTACCAAGTCAGCGACGCATATTTGAGCACGTCTATCCGTTTGCAGTGCCGTGAAATATCCGAGGAGGAGGCCCGCAGGACTTGCGGTTTCCGGGGTGACCTGAAATCGAAGCTAAGGGCCGCGGCATAAACTTACTGGTCCACAGCGGACAAAGAAGTTGCCCAAAGAGTTGACCCGCTGAGAAAGTCGGCGATAATTTTAGCCTTTTCCCTATGAGCGGGGGCTCATGCCCGTTTGCACTTTTTTGTTGACGGAAGGGTCTACAGGAATTATTTTCAGGGGTTAGCAAGGGTGCCGAATAAGTATCTCAGGCACGTTGAGAAAGCAGCGGCCCGGGGAAAGTGATTTCTACAATTTCCTTTGGCCGATGGATTAACCTTAGGGGAAAGAAACAACATGAAACAGGAAGACGGCCAACCTCCCAGTAGCGGCGGTTGCCCATTTTCTTCGATGGAAGCAGCGTCTTTGCCGCGATAGTCTCCGCCCTCTCGTTATCGCCTCACCTGCCGCTTCTTCCATTGTGTATCGGTAAAAGCGGAAGGTCCGAGGTTTTTATTTCCCTCATAGAATAAATTCTGCCTCAGGCCTCTAGTTCGCAAGCTTGTCCAAAGTGATCGGTCGACTCGCTGACAGTGCAACTTTGCCTCGCGGTGTAGTGTGCGCTGCCGGTGAGGAAGAGCACGAAGGGCTCCCGCTGGAGAGCCGGTTTGCTCAAAAGAGATCGCAAAATGACCAGTGGAGATGCTCCATGGCGAGCAACATCGAGGGGAAATCATTATGCTGATGAATTTATTAGGTAAGTTCTCGCGGGCCTTTCGCTCCGAACCTGCGACTTGCAAACCGCAGGGGGTAGTTTGCGAAGATGAGCGGCGGCTGATTCGTCTGTGCAGGGCAGCTGCCCCCGAGGCGATTTCATCTCTTGAGACAAATCTTCGGGGGTTGGATTCGGAAGAGGCTGAGGAGCGGCTGGACAAGTATGGTCCAAACGAGCTTGCGCACGCGAGGCGACTAGGTTTTTGGGCCGACATTCTCGAAAGATGCAAGAGCCCCCTGGTTATACAGCTGTTGATCATCGCAGGAATCTCGGGGGTCATGGGGGATTTTGAGTCGGCGGTGATCGTGAGCCTCATGGTGCTTCTTAGTGTGGGGCTTTCCTTCATCCTGGACAGGCGTTCGAGCAATACCGTGGCTACGCTCGGAAAGCGGGTGGAGTCGAGGACACTGGTTTTGCGCGACGGCCTGGAAAAGGAAATCCGAATATCTGAAATCGTTCCGGGAGATATAGTTTTGCTCCATGCCGGCTCGATCATACCGGCCGACTTACGTCTTCTTACCGCCAAGGATTTTTTCGTTGGCCAATCGGCTCTCACCGGTGAGTCAATGGCGGTGGAAAAATCGATTACAGACACGCGCGCGGGCGACACGACCGCCCTCGAACTGCCCAACGCCTGTTTTCTCGGGACAAGCGTTACCAGCGGCACGGCCCGGGGGGTGGTTGTAAACACCGGGACCCGGACCATTTTCGGCGCGATCTCTGAGCGGCTCACCGAACGCGGCGAGGAAACGAGTTTCGACAAGGGGGTCAGGTCTTTTACCTGGCTTATGATCAGGTTCATGGTGGTCATGGTTTCCGCAGTGTTCCTGATTGTCGGATTCACAAAGGGCAACTGGATGGAAGCCCTTCTTTTCGGCCTGTCGATAGCGGTGGGCCTCACCCCCGAGATGCTGCCGATGATCGTGACGGTTAACCTCGCCAAGGGCGCGCTGACGATGGGCAAAAAGAAGGTCATCGTGAAGCGTTTGCCCTCCATTCAGAACTTCGGGGCAATAGATGTTCTGTGCACGGACAAGACGGGGACACTCACCCAGGATAAAGTCATCCTCGAGCGACACGTCGATATTACCGGGCATATCAGCGATGACGTTTTAAATTATGCATATCTTAACAGCTACTATCAAACAGGGCTTCGCAACCTGCTCGACAGGGCGGTAGTCGATCATTCCGATCTGGACCCGGTGGAAAGCTGCAGCCTGGTGGATGAACTGCCCTTTGATTTTCAACGGCGCCGCATGTCGGTGGTAGTCGATTACGAGGGCGATCACGTGCTGATTTGCAAGGGTGCGGTCGAAGAGATCTACACTTGCTGCAGCCAGTACCAAATAGGCGACGAGGTCTTTCCCCTGCTCGAAATGATTCGAGACGACCTTTTCGAAGAGGTGGAGCGGCTAAACGGGGAAGGCTACCGGTGCCTGGGAATCGCCTACCGCGAGTTCCCGCGTACGAGAAGCACCTACACGGTGGCCGATGAAAGCGAATTGATCCTTTTAGGCTATATCGCCTTTGTCGACCCTCCCAAAGAATCGGCGGGAGAGGCTATCGAGCTGCTAAAACGCGCCGGTGTCCAGGTGAAGGTAGTAACGGGCGACAACGGGCTTGTCACCAGAAAGGTCTGCAAGGACGTCGGCCTGGAAATACAACGGATGATAACCGGAGGGGAGCTGGCACAGCTCTCAGGCGAAGAGTACTCGCAGGCCGTGCTCGATTCGGATGTTTTCGTAAAGGTTACTCCCGCCCAAAAGGAGCAGATCGTGCGGGAGCTGCGCAGCCGCGGGCGCGTTGTGGGGTTTATGGGAGACGGGGTAAACGACGCGCCTGCCCTTAAAGCCGCCGATGTCGGGATTTCGGTTGATTCGGCGGTCGATGTGGCCAAGGAGGCCGCAGACATCGTGCTGCTCGAAAAAAGCCTGCTGGTGCTCGAAGAAGGGATTATCGAGGGCAGGAAGGTCTTTGCGAACATCGTAAAGTACATAAGAATGGGCGCCAGCTCCAATTTCGGGAACATGTTCAGCGTAGTCGGCGCGAGTTACCTCCTGCCGTTTTTGCCCATGCTCCCGGTGCAGGTGCTCGCCAATAATCTTCTCTACGATTTTTCCCAGACCGGGATTCCGACGGACAACGTCGATGAGGAACTGATTGTAAAACCGCTCAAATGGAATATCAGCACGGTCAAACTGTTCATGATATTCATCGGGCCGGTGAGTTCGATATTCGACTATGCGACCTTCGCCGTAATGTGGTTTTTTTTCCACTGCAGCGCTTTTCTGGACCCGGCTACCGGGGTGGCTCAAAAACAGGCCCTGGCAAGCCTTTTTCAATCGGGCTGGTTTGTGGAGTCGCTTCTGACACAGACCCTTATCGTTCACATCATAAGGACACGTAGGGTCCCCTTTTTCGGGAGCAATGCTTCCCTGCACCTTACCCTTACCACCCTGACGATTATGTGCATAGGAGCATGGCTGCCATATTCGCCTTTTGCGAAGGATTTCGGGTTGGTTCCGCTTCCGGCGATTTTCTGGGCCTGGATTGGACTTTTCCTTCTTTCGTATTCCGTTTTGACGCACCATATAAAAACCTGGTTTTTCCGCCGTTATGGAGGTGAGTGATGGACAGCTTGCTCGATGCTCTGCAGGAAGGTCGACTAATAGAGCTTCCCGACAACAACAAGGACGATGCCCTGCAATTCCTTGGTCATATCATCGAGGCTATTCCGTCTCTGCCTACCGGCATCGATGTGGTTGGCCTGGTGACGGCAAAGGAGAGCTCGTCGATTTCCGCACTCGGCAACGGCTGGGCAAGCCCGCACGTGCGGGTTCCTTTTGAAGAAGACCTCATCTGCGTAGTTGGATGGAGTCCCGCGGGAATCGACTACGGCGCACCGGACGGCAAGCCGGTATCGATCATTGCGCTATACTTGGTGCCGGAAAACCAGCGCAGTCATTTTTTGCGGGAAGTATCGATGCTCGCCAAAGCCTTAAAGCAGTATCCGGCCTTTGAAAAGCTCTCCTCGGTAAAGGAACTAAACGAGGTGCGCGAGCACTTGCTGGATCTTATCAGCACCAGCAAGGAAACCGCGGGTCCGGAGAACCGGGCGCGGATGATTCAGCTTCAGGCGAGGCAGAGCGTTGCGGCGATTCCGGCCTACGACCTCGCAAATCTTATTATCGAGCCCGTAACGATTATCACGGGCCCCGGACTCAAACCTTTCGTGCTCGCCCAGGACCCTCAGCTCGTGGAATACCTGGACGGCGCGCCTCGTTTGGTCGAAAGGCTTTCCACCGTGGGGCTTTTCCAGGACGGGGGCTGGAGGATTCTAAAACGGGGAGAGACGGCCTACCAGGGAGAGCGTATATCCTATGATTGCCTGGCAATAAAGGTTGGCGGCACATCAGCGCCCGGAAGGGGCTGATTCAGATAATAGCGCGATATGCTTGTAATTAATTCCGAAATAAGCTAATTAGGAACCGTTTCGCATTATGGGAGCATTTCAGTTGACAGAAATGTTTGCGATGCTGTATCTATCGTCCTTTATCTGTGCGATTTTTCCTTATAATGTTTAATTGCCGAAGGGAAAAGTGAATGGAAGCGGGAAAACGCCAAGAAGTTGCTCTGAAGGTATCGGACTCAACTTACAGGAAGCTGCGGTTGATGGCCGCGGATATCGATGTTCCAATAAACGACCTGCTGGTGGAGTTGATCGAAAAGACCTACGATGAAGTCACCATCGTTTTGCCCGATAAGCGAGTGACTCCGGTTCCGGAGAGCCCGACGAACTTTTCCCTTACGCAGAGCATGCGTTTGCTGCGCGGAGAAAAAGCCGCCGCCGAAGACTAGCGGGGATTTTTCCGCGGTGCGCGGGGCGCGCGGACTAAAATCGTTAAAACGCGTCAAACTCCATCCGGCTGCATGCGTTGCAGGTAAGCTGCAGGCATTGCGAGGCAAATTGAAACTCTCGGGTCGATATGTATCTAGATTTTTACAAGCTTGAGAAAAATCCTTTCCACATTACTCCGGACCCTGAGTTTCTCTTCCTGAGTTCGAGCCACAGAGAAGCCATCGCCTCGATTATCTACGGGATTGAGGAGCGGAAAGGGTTCATTGCCATAACCGGCGAGGTCGGAGTAGGCAAAACCACCGTTTTAAGAGCATATCTGAAGCAAATAGATCCGAATAATTTCAAAATAATCTATATATTCAACTCGGCGGTTTCTTTTAATCAGCTACTAAAGCAGATTCTCCAGGAACTGGGTATCGCGGTTCCGGACGAAGACGATTATGAGCGCGTAAACAGGCTTTTTCAGTTCATAGTGCGGAAATACAACAAGAAGCAGTGCGTTGTATTCATAATCGATGAAGCTCAAAATATGCCTATCGATACGCTGGAGCGTCTCAGACTGCTCTCAAACCTTGAGACTGCCGAGGAGAAACTGTTACAGATAATACTGGTGGGGCAGCCCGAACTGGCGGAAAAACTGAAAATGCCCGAGTTAAGACAGCTTGAGCAGCGAATCGCCGTTCACGGCCGGATAACTCCGCTGACCCACGATGAGGGCGTGGCCTACATTATACACAGGCTAATGAAGGCATCTTCGATCTATTCGGCTATTTTTACACAAGACGCGATGAATATGATCGTCAATGAAGCTCACGGGATTCCTCGAGTTATCAATATCCTGTGCGACAATTCCCTGGTGACCGGCCTTGGCTATCAGCGTAACCCCATCGATATCGCGATCGTAAAAGAAGTGGTCGGGGATATGAGCAGCGAGTCCGAACCCGCTCCCGTTCCGGTCAAAAAGGCTTCAGGATTTCGGGGGGCCTTCAACTTCCTGGTGTCTCTTTGGAAAGGGGCGTCGTAAGCGGGCTGGAAAGCTCCGGCTTGAGCATGCGGGCAAGGCGCGGAAGCCTGCCGGCGAAAACGGCCGCTCCGGCGACACAGAGAGCCGCGCCGGCAATCAGGGTGTTCCGGACGCCTATTGACCCCGCGACACTGCCGGCCAGAAGACTTCCAAAGGGCATGACACCCATAAGAGACATTGCGTAAAGACTCATCATCCGGCCTCGTTTATCCTCCTCCACCACCGTTTGGATGATCGTGTTGCTCGAAGCGATCAGGATCATCATCGAAAACCCGGCGAAAAATATTAAGAGCACGCAGAGCAAAAGCGTATGTGAGAGCGCAAAAGCGGCCACGACCATTCCAAATATCCCCATGGATGCCGGAATGACTTTTATAAGTCCCCGGGTGTTTCTGCGGGAAGCAAGAAAGAGAGTGGCACCGATGGCCCCCAGTCCGCCCGAAGACATGAGAAAGCCGTAAGCATAGGCTCCCCCGTGCAAAACGTTTTTTGCGAAGGCGGGCATGAGCACCATGTAAGGCGAGCCGGCAAGGCCGAACACGGCGAGCATGCCCAGAATAGCGATAATGGGCTCAAATCCGCGCGCATAGGCTACCGCCTCGCGGAACTGGCCAAATACGTTGCCCTTGACTCCCCTGCCCTGCCTTTTCTCCACCCTGATGGCCTGAAGAGCGGCGAGCACCGGCACAAAGCTGATTGCGTTGATTAGAAAGCAGATTCCCTCACCAAAGGCCGAAATGAGGATAGCGGCAACCGAGGGGCCGATCAGGCGGGCGCAGTTAAAGAGCGCGGAACTAAGGGCAATCGCGTTTGCCAGATCGTCCCTGTCGTCTACCATCGCCAAGACGAACGACTGCCTTATGGGAATGTCGAAGGCGTTTATGGTTCCGATCACAATACTCAGGGCGATTATCTCCCAGGTTCTTATCAGACCGGAAAGCACAAGGGCGGAAAGGACAAAGGCCTGCGCCATGGCCAGCGCCTGGGTCCAGAGCAGCAAGCGCTTCCGGTCGAACCTGTCGGCGCAAACCCCTGCAAACGGACCGAGAAAGAGCATTGGGAGCTGGGTGCAAAAGGCAACCGTGCCCAAAAGGACTGTAGAACCGGTGAGGGTGAAGACCAGCCAGCTGAGGGCGACCTGCTGGGTCCAGGTGCCGATAAGAGATATCCCCTGGCCGAAGAAAAAGAGGCGGTAATTTCTGTGCCGGAGGGCGCGAAAGATGTTTTTTAAGCGGCCCGCGCCGCCCGGTTTATTGCTCGAGTGTTCCAATTCCCGGTGTTTCAATTGCTGGTTCCTGTTGGTAGATTTGGCGTGGGGATTAAATCGCATGAATATAGCCGATCTTGAAGCGAATAAAAAGAGCGGGGGCAGCGGCCGTGGCGACGGTAGTTGGTCATTTTGGCATATGCACGGTTTCATAACGAAAACCAGCATGAACCCGGACCGGGGTAGAGGATAACATGACGGTCTTGATCGCGCGGGTTCATTTGCCGGCGCGACCCACCGCACCATTAGGTCGATCCCGCTATCTGAAGCTTACGGCTCCGAAGCTTATAGCCGGCCGTCCTCAACTTCGGGCCGATAGAGATAATTTACAGCCGGAAAAAGCCTGAGAGAGTCGGGTTCTCACGACTCAATCAGGGCTAAACGTCTGTCCTTTGCCGGGTTCTCAGTTATGGTTTTATATGCAGATCATATGTTGAAAAATCGCAAAATTCACCTGTTTGGCAAGTTCGGTTGAATTCTAGAACTTTAATGCGCCTTTAGCTTCTTTTTCGCAGCCTGGTTTTGATCCATGTTGGATCGCGGCGCATGGGCAGAACCGCAATTACATAAGCAGTTTGATCGACAATTTCGTAGTAAACCGCATAGGGAAACCGTTTCGAAAGCATTCGATACAGACCATGTTCTCTTACGTGAGCGCCAGCGTATATTGCCAAGGATTCAATATCGGCCAGCAGGCTATCCCAGAAGTATTCGCCAAGGCCTGACTCATTTTGCTCATAGAAAGCTTTGCCATCGTCGAGGTCATCGACAACCTCTTTTAATACGACGACATCCTTGAGTTTCATGATTTACGGCTGGCCCTCAATCTCTCGATGGAAATAAATTCTGCCTGGCCGCTTTCGATCTTTCTCTTTTCTTTCCTCGAGAATATCTCGATGCCATTCCGGTGATTCGACCTCGGCTTCCTCATCGAGGAGCGAATCCCAAAGCGCCTCTATTGCCTGCAGCGCTCACTTCTACTCATTTTTTTGATTTCAAGCACATTCATTGCGACTCCTTCCAAGAGTCAATTCTATATCAACCTGCGCTGGTGTCAATGCGCAGACGCAGCACAGATCCCGCCCTCCTCAAGAACTTAAACCCAGCGGAAAACGTCCCTCCGGTTTCCGACACCCAAAGTCCGAGAGGATCTGTAGGCGTGAGGCCATGGTCCAGGAGGGATGGGCTTGAGGCTCTCCATCTTGGACCCCGAACTTTAATGTTCTTACAGGTTTTCAATCCACCTCGCGGCCTCTGTGTCGCTGATCTTTTCGAGGTAACGCAGCGTTGTCGACAGGTTTGATCGGGCTTTAGAGGTTCCAGGTAGGGCCGGACCGGGGCGAACCAAGAGGATTTCCAGATATCCCGATGGAAGGTTCACCGTCACAGGGGCTTTTGGCTGCTTCGACGCTCATTTCCCCATACAAGAAGAGCCCATTAACCTGTAGAAAGGCTGATTATAGAATGTTTTGCCTATACGGGATAATAACCTGCCCCGACTCCGATTCGCCCCCGATCCACCATCCGGGGGGCCGGTCCCAATCCTGGACAGGTCTGAGTGGTGACCGGTCGCGACGGCGCCGCTACCTGTTTGCCATATCCGAATCATTCTCGTCGTGCTCTCCCGTCTCGGGAGGACTCAACCCGTTGGCAAGGAATATTGAAGTTCCGTTATTCGTATTGCGGCTTCCCTTTCTGGTCTGGCAAGCATTTCCGGATAGCCCGTACCCCCTTCCGAACTGATCCGAGCTTAACATCGCTAATTGACAGCGTTCAAATATGGTCCTATTCTGCTGACATCACTCATCGAAGCAAGATAAGGGTGTAAAGTTTCTGGATTATGTAAAAAGCGGACTGAGAGGCGCAATGCAAAATAAGGTTGGGGCAATCGACAAGGAGAGGAACCCGTTCAGCTGTGAGGACTGGATAAATCAGGGATTTTCCTTAACCAGTCATCGTCAAGACCAGATGAAGGTTATCCTCGGAAAATCAGTCGATGAGATATTCGATCTTGATCGGAATGAAGGCAGTTACCCAGCTTTTGTGGCTATCCGCTGGGGTTTTGCTGAAGTCAAAGACAATAAACTGGTCGCCACCCCAAAATTTTCCACTACGGATAATAGCAATACTTGACAAAGCACAGGGGGACAGATTGTCTGAAGACGTGGCTCGAAAGGAGTCGCAGAGTTACCCGAAGGCATAACCCCCGTTAGTAATAAGTCTTGTGAGGGTTCAATGTATTCTAATAATGTTGAGACTGAATTCACCGCTTATCTTGCTGACGTAAGAGTTGGAATCCTGGACTACCTTGCTCAAGAGGCAAGACCATATCAGAATTTCCTAAATGAAATTCTACGGTTTTATATTTTTATGTCTTTCCTTGTTGACTCTGGGAAGTTGCCACCGGGCAAAGAAATCGCTCCTTTAATGTCATTGTATTCTAAGGCCGGTCTATCCCTATTTGGCGTGAGAACATGCTTACAAAATGGCCTAGTCTCTGAAGCCTCAATTTTATTGAGGCCATTATTTGAGAATCTAGTGACCGTGCTGACCATAGTCCAAAATACAGCCTCTCAAAGTGTGAAACTGTATGCTGATTATGAGGATATATTGAAGTGGATGAATTTAGAAGAAAACAAAAAGTTGGTTACCGAAGATGAAGCTGAAGCCGATCAATTCACGCTATTCTTTACTCCTGAACGTCAAGAAAGCATTCAAGCTAGATATGAAGCGATTAAATGTAACTACCATCCAAAGAAACCACATCACTGGGCGTGGAGAATATTCAAAGACGAGTTAAAGGGCAGGAATCCATCAATGCCGTTCCTAGCGCGGAAGCTTTCGCTTAATAAAGAATATCTTAGAGTATATTCTAGCTCATCATTAATGGTCCATTGCTCTCCTCAGATCAAGAATGTCATGATATATAACAATTCAATTAGCCTTGCGCCTGACTATTCAAGCCTGATTTACACAATGGGGATAAAGGGGTTAGAATACTCCTGTTCAATAGTAAAAGCGATTATTTCATTTGTCCAACCACAAGATGCAGCGGAGATGATGGAGTTCGCAGATGTTCTTCTTACTAACGTATGCATAAGGGACCTAAACCGTAGACAAAGTGTCTAAAGAAGGCCTCAAGGTGTAGCAACTTAACTGTTAGGTTAAGATAAGAATGGACTTTTTGCCATGCACTATGCATTTATCGACATGGATATTTTTATTCGCGTGATGTCGCAAAAAACACAAAGGGGGCAAACCTGCAATCTTGAAATATCGCGGCTGTTTTAGCCCCTCCCAGGCCCAGCCGAAGTTTTAGTTATCTCTCCTCCACAATGAGGTTTTTCCAGGTCGGAATCATTTCCATTCCCGAATCATTATTTGAGCAGCCGGCCGCCCTTTCGCCGTTTTGACTCCTGTGCTATAGTTATTGGAGAAAGAGCCGGCTTTTTCGAAATCCATAAGAGGGCCGAGTGAGGGAGGGAGATGGAAAATATAGTCAATATACATATTGAGAAGCTCCCCGAGGGCGTCTATCTGGCTACCTCCAAAGACGTGCCAGGACTGGTGGCTCAGGGCCGCACGGTCACAGAAGCATTGGAAATAGCACGAGACGTGGCCAGGAAGCTCATCGAAGTACGCAGAGAACGTTCAGGAGATCTTGAACTGGCTTAGGGCCTTCGGATTCGCCTTTGATCGACAGGCGGCCGGAGTCCACGAGATCTGGTATAACGAGAAAAGCGAACACTATACAACCGTCCCCAACCCGGTGAAATACCTGAGGGGACCCTTAGAGCGATCCTCAGAGAGGCCCGCATCGACGTCAGTGAATTCGTAAATCTCAAGTGATTGGAGCCGGCCCGGTAAATACCTTCTTTCATAGCTGTATTTCTGCCACATTCGGTGAATACTTTCCAGCCAGTCGTCTCCCGCAAAAGGTTAGAGACGGGTTCCCCGTGCGGTTTAACTCATACACCGAGTGGTAGATATAGGGTCATGGGGTTATCGCGGCATGGCGTAAATCCGTAATGCCCGTAGAACGGTCTGGCCCTCTCTCCCTTTGCATCGACCATAAGCGCGTAAGCGGCCACATGCTTCCGGGCCTCCAGACACCGCTCAACCGCGCAACCAATCAGGAGCCGCCCTAGTCCGCGACCCTGATGAGCCGAATGCACAGCCAAACGTCCCATACGAAAGCAAGGCACCGGATAGCGCGGAAGTTTTTTCTGTGTGGGCTCATCCAACTGGACGGCATCGATTTGAGCGGCGCTCAAACTGTAGTATCCGAGTATGGCGCCGGGGGAGTCGGTGTCGACCAATACCCGCACGACGGCAATGCCTTTCTTGCTCTGCTGAACCGCAAAACGACGAAGGTACTCGTCTAGCTCCCCGACACCAGAGGTGAAAGCCTGACGGTCATGATGGTTTGGATCGAGAAATTGCTCTTCAAGCACGCTTTACCTCACGCGCGGCGTTCATCGCGTTTTGTAGAGCCGCATTGGGCGTGAATGGACCATCGAGCGCCGCCGTGAATGCTTGAAAATCCTGTGCCGTCATCGTGATGCGAGATTCCCGATCTAACAGTTCGCGTGCTTTCTCTTTAGCCGCCATGCGCACGAACGCGGCCATCGTAGTGCCCATTAAGGCAGCAGCGCGAGAAACGATATCCTTTTCTTCAGCATCCATCTTCAGATCAAATCGAGCAGCGTTAGACACGATAATCTCCTCATAATATACGGTAATTTAGAGCATACGGTATTTTACCGTATAGCTTTCAGGCCGGCAAGTGTAATGCAGCTAAATGTAGCAGCTAAAATTTAACGGAGTGGTCGCTGTCCGCCGGGATGGCGAAATTATCGCCCGTTTGTGGCTGCCGGCCCCTTCGGTAGGCAGTTTTTGAGGAACAACAAATTGGTCGTTTTCCCATTTGGGCAACAGCCCACACGCAACCGTAACTCCCCTTTCCCAAGCATTGCATTGTTTAATTTCAGGAGCGATATTTTTAGGGATAAGGCCAAGAGAAGATTGTATAGTCCCGGCCTGTGCCATGACAGTCACCTCCTTGAAAAAGTCTTGGATTAAAAAGAAGCCCTTATTAGTGATATTTGCGGGAGACTATCTCAAGGGTATTCGCGCAATTGCGACATGTGAACGACGACCGGGCTGGAGCCCGCAGGGCTCCCAGCCATTAGCCGGTGGTTGAGACAGGGCGATACCACCGGAAGGCAAGCCGCATCATCATGGCACCCCGAAGGTGTGCCGGCAAGGGCATTCGATGTCATCCACCCATCTTAGTCTCCATTATCATCTCGTCTTCGGGACGAAAAACCGTATTGCGTAGATCGACCCTTCATGGCGTACGCGTCTTCATGAGTATATCGGAGGGACTGTTCGTGGGTTGGGAGGCTTTCCCGAGGTCATAGGCGGCGTTGCCGATCATGTTCACTTGTTGCCGGCGCTCAAATCCACCCATTGTCTGGCGGACGTCGTTCGCGAATTGAAAAAAGCGTCATCAGCGTGGGTACACGAAGAAATCGGAAGACCGCGCCTTCAGGTGGCAGGATGGATATGCGGCTTTCACCGTGAGCGCCACGGTTCGCGTTGCCGTGCGCAATTACATCTGCAATCAGGAAGAGCATCACCGATCCAAGTCATTCCGTGAGGAATTTGTCGAATTCCTTGAAAAGGCGAGGATTCAATATGATCAGAGATATCTTGATTGATGGTTCTGATCTGCGACCCACGGGGTCGTCTCTTTCTTTTTCGTTCTTTTCCGGGGGTATCGGCCTTGCGGCCTCAACCTCCGGCTAATGGCTTTGATCCCTCCGGGATCTCTAGAAGAGCTGCTTTGAAAAGTTCCTCGGAAGGCCTTTTGGCGCTCCAACCCTGCAAAGACGAAGAACCAATTTACCGTGGGCGCGGGGAATACTATTCCTCGCGCACCACGCCCCGGGCGCCGTTCATGTCGATGCTGTAGACGACTGTGCGGGAGGTCTCGGGGTTTAGCGTCTCCAGGTAGACCGGGCGGCCCCAGAGGGAATGGATGTGTTCCAGGGTGTTCCGGCAATACTCGTCGTCTAAGGGCAGGCCTTCGAATTCGTGCTTTAGATAGAGCTGGGAGCTGTTGCGATAATTTCCGTCCATCACCAGAATCCTTGGTATCCCCCAGTTCATGAGGCTTAGGACCATTAACCGCTTGATTTTTTCGAAGCCCGTTTCCTTCACCTTGAGATCGATGTGCGAGCCGCGGTCCAATTCCTGGTAGACGTATAACTCGAGGTCTTCCATGACTTCGCGGTTAAGGAACTCGTCTATGAAAAACCAGTCCATGTGGGTGCGGCGCACCTCCATGATCTTGTCGCGGCCCTTTTGGAGGTGGAGGTCCCAGTTTGCTTTCCGTTCGGCGTCGGCGCACCCTTCGTATTGCCGGCCGAACCGGCCGGTGTTCCACCTCGTTTCGATATTGGCAAAAAGTGCGTTTCCTAGCAGGTATGGGTTGATCGACCTCGGGTTGTGCGATTTTACCCTGGAGTTATAGAGGTTATAGTAGCCGTGTTCGTCTCCGCTCAAAAACCCCTCGGAAAAAAGCCGGCCCATTATCTTTTCATGCCAGAACGTGGCCCAACCCTCGTTCATGATCTTGGTTCGGCGGTAAGGCAAAAAGTAGAGCGCCTGTCCGCGGATGGTGCTCAAAACGTCCTTTTGCCATTCGGAAGAAAGGACGGGGGAGTTTTCGATCACGTATTTCAGAACGTCCATGGTGGGCTCGGGGGGTGTCTTTCGCCGCAGAATCCGCTTTTCATCCATGGACAACCTCTTTTTTTGAGGAAGCAGGTCGTCGAAGTCCCCTTCGGCGGGCAGTTTTCCAGACCACCCATAGAGCCGGTCGCGGGCCTCCGCCTCGGTTTCCGGACGAATGAGTTCGTCGGGGTCTATATTCCACTCGATGGACATGCCGGCGTCGATGAGCCTTTCGACCGCGCGCCTTCCGTAGTCTTCTTCGTAGCGACGGAAACGGTGCGCGGCCTCGGCGGCAGAAGTTATCATGTCCCGGCGCGTCACCTGGAAGTGTTTGTTATTCCTCATGAAATCATTGTGTGCATAGACGTGGGCCATCACCAGGACCTGGATCGGAAGCGGGTTGGTTTCCATCAGGTAGGCGCGCGCCGGGTCGGAGTTGAAAACGACTTCGTAGGGAACCGAAAACCCATGTTCGTACCTGGTGCGCTCGATTTCAAAATCCCGCCCGAAGCTCCAGTGAGAATAGTTTACAGGCAAACGGTAGGCCATGATTTCGAGCATCTTGCGGGCCGGAACGACCTCGAATTCCTGCTCCATGAAGTCGAGTCCGAATTCGGCCCCTATTTCCCGTATGAGCCCGTCGGCCTCGTCGAGTTTTTTTAGATCGAGTTCCTTCATGACTCAAGCTTCACACCTTTCGATCGGCCGAATGGAGAAACACCTTGAGGGCCGGATAGATATCGGATTTTCCGCGGATTATGACTCCGAGCACCGGAGAGGGCCCCCGCAAACCGCGAAAGAAGGAAAACCCCTCCGAGCGTTCGGCTTCAAGGCCGATCTTTTTCCTGTAGGCTTCCATGAGCACGGAGGAAGAGTGTTCGGCCTGGATTTCACCGTAGCCGAAATTAGCCACGCCTCTTTCGAGCATTTTCAAAAGCGCATGGACTGTCCGGTCGACGTCCCAGTCTTCGCCATCGGAGAAGTGAAAGGGATAGACGTTCCACCTGGAGGTCGGATACTCGGTGTCTATGAGGTTTGTTGCCAGTTCGTAAGCCGAGTGGCACGAGGTCCCGCCGGATTCGCCCTGGTGGAGAAACTGGTGTTCGTCGACGAGCCTTGCCTCGGTCGTGTGCGCTATGAACCGTATCTCGACCCGCTTGTAGATGACCCTCAAAAATGAGGTCATCCAAAAGTAAAAGGAGCGCGCGAGATATTTTTTCATGGCATCCATGCTGCCCGAGACATCCATCATGGCGATGACCACGGCGTTTGAGCGCAGTTGGGTATCTTCTTCGATCGTGCGAAAGCGCAGATCGGAACTCTCGATGCGAAGGCCCCCGGCGCCGGAAAAATCCTCATGGACCGGCGCGGGGTTGAGGTTTTTTGCCGATAGCAGCCGCTCCAGGGCATCATCGAAATCTCCGTTGGCATCCTCGAGGGCGGCCCGGCAGAGTTCCTCGCCCATCGCAGAGCTTAGCATCAGGTTCTGCACGAGGACTTCCACCCTTTTTATCGCCTCCTTTATGGTGCGCTTTTTTTCCAGCCGTGGAAGTATCCCGTGTTTTTCTATCGAGTCTTGCTTCCAGCCTCCGACAACCGCGGTTTCCATGATTTCCTTGCGCCGCAGATTGGGCAGCCCGATGTCGTCGAGCATCATTTGCACCAGTTCGGCAATCTCGATTTCGGTTTCCAGGTAATCGACCCCGGGCTCCTCGCCCGGTTTTCCGGGCCTTCCCCTGCCGGGCTTGGGGCGCGAGCCGATGATTTTGCCCTCCTCGGACTCACCACTGCCAAAGCCTCCCTGGATCCCGTCCGTATACTTGTGGATAAACCTGTAGCTCTTTATTCCCCGAACGGGCACCCGGACCAGCCGATCGCCGCTCCTGGTTATTATCGATTCGTCGCTTATGATGTCGGGCAGATTCCTCTGGATGGTCTCCTTTATCTTTTCCCGATGGCGGGCCGCGTCGGTGGCCCCTCTGAGACCGAATCGTAGTCGGGTTTATGAACCCCCATAACGCTACCCCTCCTTTCTCAGCATCTCCCCCACGAAATGGAGCAGGTTGTTTGCGCAAACGGGGCAATATCCCTTCTCCATCAGTTTGGAAAGGGCGTCTTCCCTGCGCTTGCGCTTCTTGGGGTCTCCCTTGATGTCCTCATCGGCAAGGGTGAGCGAGACGATATTTCTTAGATCGGCCATGAGCTTTTTTTCAATGCCCTCCTGGAGGGGCAGATAGGTATCGAAGCTGAACTTACCGCCCCGGTCGAGAGCATCGGACTTGAAGACGAAAAGCCCCTGGCGGAACTCTTTTTTGGCCAATTCGGATATCCCGATCATCTCCTCGATCGAGCGCATGAGTTTTTCATCGGGCTCCTGCTCCTCCTGGGTCACGGGGTCCACCGCCTTGCGTTTGAGGCAATAGGCGACGGCGTTTTTCATGTAGTTTTCAAAAAGAGCCTGGGCCTGATCTTCATAGGCGAAAAGAAAGGCGCGGTTTACCTCGCGCCTGGCCTCGGCGCGGTACTCGGAGAGCGCGCTGCCCTTTTCGCCCTTCAGCAGCTCGATGTACCTGGACTTCTCCTCGTCGCTAAAGCCTATGTGGTGTTCAAACTGGTGAGTAAGAGCGCGAATGATGTCGACCGGGTTTATGCAGCCGCTCGTCCCCAGGGCCGAGCCCAAGGCGATATTTATGGCGTTCATAACAAACCTCGGGCTTATGCCGCTCATCCCCTCGGCTCTTTCCCTGCCCTCGAGGCGCATCTTTTTGACGTTTACCGGGTCCTTTTCCTTTTCCATTATAACCTGGCCGTCGTAATACCTGGCTTTCCTGACCAGCTCAGGGCAAAGGCCCGAGGGTGAAAGGCGAGTGAGCACGGCGAACATCGCCGCCGCTTCGAAAGTAAAAGGGGCGATGTGCACCTTCTCATGGAATTCGCTTCTTTCGGTCAGTTTCCTGTAAATGGAGACCTCCTCCCCGATGCGGAGGTTGTAGGGGACGTATATCGGGTACATCCTGTCGTGGAGGGCTTCGTTTTCCCGGTTGGACTTGAATTTATCGAACTCGGTCTGGTTGGTGTGGCTCAAGATCACCGTGTCGATATAAATCTGGGGAAAACCGGGCGCCTTGATCAACTGCTCCTGTGCGACCGTGATCAGGACATAGTGGAACTTGATGTCGCATTTTAGAATTTCGATGTACTCGATGAGCCCCCTGTTGGCGATCTCGATTTCTCCGTCAAATTTATAGCCCAGAGGGTGAGCTTCACCGTACCGGGTGATTTTACCGAGGTCGACGTGGCCGATCAACTCCGAGATATCCTGGTTTTTGGGGTCCGAGGGCTGAAAAGTGCCTATACCCACCCTGTCGCGCTCACGAAGAGCGATTTGTACGACCGGCATGTCCTGCCAGCTGAAGCGGCCGTGAGGGGCCCCTTCCCCGGGCTCGTTTTCCAGCATGTATTTGCAAACCGGACAAAGGTCTCCTTCAATTTTAACCCGCAGGAGCTTTTCAAATTCGGACCGAAGCGAGCGGGGAATCAAGTGAAGCGGTTCCTCGTGGATCGGGCAACCCCTTATCGCATAGAGGGGAACATCCAACTTCTCCAGTCCAGCCCTAAGCATGGTGGCTATGGTGGATTTGCCCGATGAAACCGGCCCGACCAGCATGAGGATCCGCTTGCCGGTTTCGGTGCGATTGGCCCCCGCCCTGAAAAACCGGACCAGGTCGTGGAGAGATTCCTCGATACCGAAAATCTCCCCGGAAAAAAAATTGTACCGAACCAGGTCTTCATAATGAGGCAGCTTATCGGACACATCGGGATCGGTCGTACCCCGGGAGGCGATCATATCGTATATGCGGGCGGGCGCGGTTTGAGTCAGCTTCGGGTTTTCCGCGACCATGGCGAGGTAATCTTTCATGCTCCCTTCCCACATCAGTTTTTCCGACCCCGATTTTTGGATCAGATTTTCCACGGACCTAAGAAATTCATCTCTGCCAGTGTTCATGAGAGCCCCCTGTGGCGAGATTAACGTAATTACGGATATACGCCCAACCTGATATTGTCTGTCCGATTCGTTTCGGCAATTGGACAAAAAAGCAAAATTCTTAGAAAGACCCGCTAAAGGCAACCTAAGCTTGTTTGGGGAAAATGGAAGGGCTTGGGACGATATTTGGGGGAGATAAACGGATAGTTTAAATGAAAACATGAAGTTACGATGTTAATACAAATATTGGTATCGGGGACTCTTCTAGGCTTTATTGCATTCCCTGCTCTGGCCCCTCAGGTCCGGACCCGGGAACAAACGTTTGAGGAAAAGAACGCTCACACCAATCGGGGTGAAATAGTAGGCGATTCTGTAGATCAGGATGGCGAGAAGCGCCAGATCATAATCGAGCCCCATCAGGTAGAACGCCCCGGCCATGGAACCCTCCATGAGCCCAATTCCCGCGGGCGTTAAGGAAAACATGCTGGTGAAAAGACCAACCGAAAAGCCCACCATAACAATCTTGTTGCTCACCGGGTAGCCGGTTGCGACAAAGGCGAACTTCAGGCAAAGAAACATGCACATCCAGTCGCAAAGAGCAAGAGTTGCCGGGACGAGCAGCACTCCCCTGTCATTCATGATCATGTTGAGGCTGGAGTTGAAGTTCTGGAAAAAAGCCTCGGCACGCTCGGCCTTTATCCAGTGCAACTTGCCGATCTTTTTGCAAAAGGCGGTGACCATCCTTATGCCGACCTGCCAGACCTTCTTCCTGAAACCCTCATGGATGATCGTCTGAATGGTCAGAAGGGTCAAAAGAAAGGCGACGATCAAAACGAGGATGCCGAAGACCACCTGATCGCGGTCCGTTATCTGGTGTTGGCTGTAGAGGTAGAAAAACCCCAGATAGATGAAAAGAACCGCTATGGTGTTGGTGAGAAAGCCGTGAATGATCGAGATGGAAAGCGTATTGCTTGGCGGGATGTCTTCGCGCGAGAGCAGGTAGACCTTGGCGGCAACGCCGCTAAGACCCGCTACCGACATCAGAGAGTTTAGCGTGTTTGACAGAAGCGAGATCTTTAGACACGACCCGAAAGAGATCGGCAGGCTGATTCCCACGAGCAACTTTTTCAGAACGCCCGCAATGCAGACATAGCTCAAGGCGGCCATGGCGAGCACCATGACGGCCCAGAAGGGTTCAATATCTCCCAAGTGTTCCACTAACCGGTGAAAGTTGGCCTGCTTGACGGTATAAAAGAGGATAATGACGCCCAAAACAGCGGCGATCCAGAACCTCTTCCGAGTGGCTATGCTACCCAACACGCCTCCACAATCGAGTCGTCATCACCCCGGCCATTGGAACCATAAGCGCGGAGCGACAACGAAGGAATTCCGGTTTGCAACCGGACACTTCGAGCAAAAACACTTCTTCAGAGTTTAACTGTTGGCAGTAAAATCAGCAAGCGACGAGAGAGATATACCGAAACCGGCAAGCCGTCAAATCGAAATTTGAGCGGGGAGCCGCACGGCAAGGATCGCCCGGGAGGCGTCATTTAAGGATTTTTTTAACTTTTTCCGGGTAGCGCATAAATATTTCGTCGGCCAGCATACACAGTTTTCCCCTGATCGAATCGGGAGCCGGGAGATGCAGGGGGACCGGGACTTCAAATTTTTCCACCGACACAGAGCCGATGTAGAGGTTTTGCTCCAGCGAGGCCGTTTCCTGCGGGGTGAAATTTTCCCCCAGAATTTGCCTTCTCTCGATGCCTACCGTATCCAACCCTTTGAGGAAATTGATTATGGAGAGCAAATCGAAATTCCTTCGAAAGGTTTCTATGTTCGTGTTGACCGCGGAGCACTCCTCGACAAGCCGCGCATACTTTTCTTCATACTGAGTCATCCTGGAATGGAGCCGGCCGTAGGACTCGAGCACCACCTTGCGGTACTTGGAGTTTTTGGTAAGGGCACTGGCCGAGATAAAGCGCACGCGCCCGGCGAAATTGACATCGAGGCACGAAGCCCAGAAGTCACAGAGCTTCACACCCAGAATCACATCGAGCCTTCGCCGCATCTCGGGCTCGATCATGAGGTTTGAAAGCCTCGCCAGCCGCAGCCCCACGGACTGCGCCTCTTTCATTGCAAGATCGGCCAGCGAGTCGAGGTGTTCGATTTGAAGCTCGATCAGGCGACGCTCCATCAGGTAGTTTTCAATTACCTCCTGTTTAACCTGTCGCGTCAGGCCGGAAATCAGATCGTCATCCATAGGCGAACCGCAAACCTCACCCCTGTCCGCGGCCTGCCGGGCCGCAGCGGGGCCGGAGTCACTTCCTGGGCAGAAAAGTTATGGGGTCAAGAACAAAGCCGGTATCGACGGCATTGTAGTTGCCCTCTTGTTTAAGCGCCTTGAGTCTTATCCCGGCGTCTTCATGTTCGAGGGCAAAAATCGAGCTAAAAAGATCGTCCATCGCATCGATCGGGTACGGGATCCCTCTTTGGTTGACGTCGGGAATGTGCCGGTGAGACCTTGCGGAAACCCACACAGAGGTCGATTGCCTTCGGGCAAGCTCCCCTATTTTTTCGAAAAGCTCCCGTTCCCGCCCAAAGTCCAGACCGTCCAAAATGATCACCGCCGGATCGAACTTGGCCTGACTCTTGAGGTTTTCGATGCTGGTTTCAAGTTTTTCGGGACTGAACGTCTGGTTGAGAAACGACATTATGAATCTCAAAGGTTCGATCTCATGTTGCAGATCGTTCAGTTTGCTCTGGGGCGCGGCCGAAAAGGTGTCCCTCAACAGTTCGCTGTACCAGAGCTTCACTTTGTCCGGAGTAACATCCACGCATACATGGAGCACGGCTTCACGATCGAGAATGTATCCCAGGGCAAGATGAGTCAGAACGGCGGTTTTTCCCGCCCCGGCCCGAGCCAGCAAAACACCCAGTTCCCCCTTGCCAAGCCGGCTGACGGGCAACTTTTCGTAACCCGTGCCACACGCGGTATCATCAGTCATTTTCATGCTCCCTTCTAAAACGCGGGTTTCTAATCGAATCGGTTTAATGATACTTTACCAGTGGAAAAAATTCCATCAAAAGGCGGCTTTGGATCTTCACCTTTCATCGACGAGTAAGGATTACGAATTGGAATGCGTATTGATCGGGACCGGCGGGATGATGCCGATGCCCTACAGAATGCTCTCTTCGATGGCGATACGGCTAAACGGCGAGGTGTACCTGTTCGATGCCGGGGAAGGGACGCAGATAAACTGGAAAAAGGCAAGACTGGGGGTGCGGGGCCTGAAACTTATCGCCGTAACGCACCTTCATGCCGACCACTGCCTGGGGTTGCCGGGGATGATGATGTTCAAGGCGCAGATGGAAGAACCCGCCCCTCTGGTGATTATCGGCCCCCCCGGCATACGGGAGTTTGTCACACAGAGCCGGAAGCTTCTCGATTTCAGGCTCAACTTTGAGGTCGAGGTCATCGAGTGGTCGGCCGAAAGCCACGGCACTCCATTTCGGGACGAGCAGGCGCAAATACGGTGGGAACCGGTAAAACACACCCGCTTCTGCCTCGGATACCGGTTCGAAGAACTCGAAAGGCCCGGCAAATTCAGCCCCGAGCGCGCGCAGGCGCTGGGAGTACCGATGGGGCCGCTTTGGGGAAGACTCCAAAAAGGCGAAATTGTGGAGACGGCTTCGGGCAGGATGGTTTTGCCCTCCGAAGTTCTCGGGCCCCCGAGAAGAGGCAGACACGTGGCGTTTGTGGTTGACACGAGGCCCGCCCCCGGCGTCTACGCCCTGTGCAAAGAGGTGGACCTCGCCTTTTTGGAGGGGATGTTTTTTAATGAGCACGCGGAACACGCCTTACAGAAGGGCCACATGACGGCTGTTGAGGCGGCGAAGGTAGCGCGAAAATCCGGTGTTGCAAGGTGTGTTTTGACCCACATAAGCCCAAGGTATGAAAATAGCGAGCTAAAAGCACTCGAGGACGAGGCGCGCGAAAAGTTCGAGCATGTAACGGTCGGGCGGGACCTCGACACCTTCGAGGTGAGGCTTCCCGAAAAAAGCGGGGAACCGTGAGCCGCGTTTTGGAAGGTGCATAAAGGAGCGCAATACGACAAAAGGCCCACCGTTTCCGGAAGGCCTTTTGTCGTATTGCAGTTGAAATTCGAGCCGCCGATTACGAAAGCCTTCTAGAAGGCATCTAGCCACCCTTGGCCCCGTCGATCATTTTCTTAAGCCGATCCCTCAGGGCACAGGCTTCCCTTAGCCTATTGCGGATATCATCCCTCTCATCAAGGGCGCTTTCCGGCAAACTCTCAAGCGTCTTTTCGAGCTCTTCGACCTGCTTTACAGCCCGGTAGAGCTCTATAGCCACCATCCTTATACTCATGCGGACAACTTTTCCATGTTGTGAAGATTATCGTGAGGCGCCACGGTTACTTTCTAGGGGTTTACCCTCCGGCGTAGACCTCGTAGGCGAGGTCAAATTTTTCTCTGGTGCCGACAGGCAAACGCAGTGCAAATCCGGAACTGGGAGACATCGTATCCTGACGCAGCGACGGATTAAGTTCCTTCAAACGGTCGACCGGCACATCGATCCATTGGGCCACCCTCTCGAGTGAGAGGTCTCTGGTCACTAAAACCGGATCGTAGGCCGTAGGCCTGCAGAGGTGGGGATACTTGAATCCGTACTTTTCCGGGTCGCGAAGGATGTCTATCGCGGCCAGTACTTTTGAAACATAGACTGCGGAATACGCGGGCATCTTTCGCCCATAAAGCATCCCGTCCACGACGCGGCAACTACCAGCCACGCAACGAATTGGCATCGATCCCGCGTTATACGCGGCGATGGCCAAAAACCATGAATTGTAATGATCGTGAAGTTCTCTCAGGTATTTGGCGGCAGCTTTGGTCGATTTGATCGGGTCAAACCTTTCATCAACCCAACGGTTGACCCTCAACCCCATATTTCTTGCTGTCGCCGGCAACAATTGCCAGTAACCACCCGCTCCTCGATAGGACTCGGTTCTCCCACTGAAGCCGCTCTCCACGAAAACTATGGAGACCAACTCGCCGGGAACCCCCCGGCTTTCCAGTATTTCAGTCATCTCGGGGAGGCATTTTCCCGCCTTTGCGAGGGCGGCCGAAAAAGTCGTTCGGCCTTCTGCCTCATAGAAACGGATGTATCTTTTGACAAGTGGTTCTTGGATGGGTATCTGGATTCTGTTTCTCCAGAGTTCCGCGGCGGTCCCTTCAGCCGGCTCGGCAAGAGCGGGCCGGATGGAAGTCGCTGGGGAAGGTTCCGCACTGAGCGGATTTTCGGGCACCGACAAGGATGCCAGCTTCCCCGGATTTTCCATGTTCTCCGATCCAGCCTGAGCTGCAAATGGAAAAAACAACTGGGATAGTAAAAGCAAGGCGGTGATCTTCACGAAAAATCCGCGAAGGCTCGCCTCGCCTACCGCCGCATGGAGCCCTTGAAGGCTTGAATCAGGCGCCATACTGGTTTCTCCTCACATTTTTCAAAGAAGCCCCTATGGCCCTCACGAACCCGCAAGAGTAATAGGAATTGCACAAATCCTAGCAGTTCGCCCCGGAAAGATCAAACCGCGTAATTGTCCATTATCGAGGATTAGAAACGATTAGGCCAAAAAATAGGATGTTTAAACGGCCCATATGGATGTATCCGAAAAAGTAGCGTGAGGTACGGGCTAATTAAAACAAGGGCGCCCGGCTTTGGGTTAAGGTTAATCATTATTCCATCCGTATTTCGCGCGTTCTCTTCGTTTTTCATTAAATCTAAGCAATACGATGTATTTCGTAATATACATTTAGATAGTAGGAATACAATGGATTTCATGCAAGAGACCGGGGGGTGACGCAGTAGATCGGCAGTGGATTGCGGCCAGGAGATTGCGGGAATGACGGAGTGGGGGCGACGCAGGTGGGGACGGCTGGATCACAGACCCCAGCACCTGTTTGGTGGGCAACGCTTTCGCTTTTGCCCGCCCGACAAGAGCTCAATTAGGACCAAAGGGCGTGCCCGGCGTCGGTCATGTCCTTGCGAAGCGCCCTGGCAAAGGGTTTGAGGTTTGTGTTAAATGTGATCGCCATTAAAATCCCCCCTGCCCCCCTTTAGAAAAGGGGGGAAATAAGATCCCCTCTGCCCCTGAGAAAATAAATCCCCCCTGCCCTCTTTTAGAAAAAGGGGGAAATTTAAATTGGTATCGTGCGGGTAACTGTCAGGGTGATGCTGTGCCCGCCCTAGAAACTACAAGTCACGGAGCGGAGCGGCGCATCCGCCGCACTTGACATATCCTGCCCGATTTTCTAAATATACACACTTTGTTAAAAACCGGTTGCAGGCAAAACAACAAATCAGCCCGGAAGTGAATTTCATGGCCGACCCAAAGCGTTTGAAACTTTTTAGAAACCTCGGGATAATAGCCCACATAGACGCCGGGAAGACCACGCTTACCGAGCGCATCCTGTTCTACACGGGCCGTTCGCACCGGATGGGCGAGGTCCACGACGGCACCGCCGTAATGGACTGGATGGAGCAGGAGCAGGAGCGCGGCATCACCATCACCTCGGCGGTTACGACCTGCCGGTGGGATGGCTACGAAATCCACCTGATAGATACCCCGGGGCACGTGGATTTCACGATAGAGGTGGAGCGTTCGCTAAGGGTTCTCGACGGCGCCATAGCGGTTTTTTCCGGGGTCGACGGTGTGGAGCCCCAGTCGGAGACCGTCTGGCACCAGGCCGACAGGCACCATGTGCCAAAGATCGCCTTTGTGAACAAAATGGACCGGATAGGGGCCGATTTCAATAATACGGTAAAACAGATCGAAGACAAGTTCATGACCATCCCTCTGCCCTTGCAGATGCCGATAGGGATGGAATCCGACTTCAGGGGCGTCGTCGACCTTGTTTCGATGAAGCAGATATTGTGGTTGGACGAGACCCTTGGGGCCGAATTCAAGATCGAGGAAATAGACCCCGCCCTCATGGCCGAGGTAAGCGAGGCGAGGGAGAACCTGGTCGCAAAACTTGGCGAATTCGACGACGAACTCATGGAACGCTACTTGGGCGGCGAGCAGATCACGCGGGAGCAGCTGGTTTCGGTGATAAGGCGCCTCACCCTGGAGCTAAAGGCGGTTCCGGTGCTTTGCGGGAGCGCTCTTAAAAACAAGGGCGTTCAACCGCTTCTAGACGCCGTCGTCGACTTTCTGCCCTCCCCCGTCGATGTGCCGGCGATAGAGGGCGAAAACCCCGCGACCGGGGCGGTCGAGCAGCGCAGGTCCGATGATCGGGAACCGCTTTGCGCCCTTGCCTTCAAGATCTTCATGGACCAGGGCAGAAAGCTCACCTATCTGCGGATCTATTCGGGCGTTCTGCAGGTCGGGGCCGATATAGTCAATGTAAGCAAGGGGACCCGCGAGAAAGTGTCGCGCATATTCGAGATGCACGCAAACAAGCGGGAGAGAATCGAAAAATCGGGGGCCGGAAACCTCGTTGGGGTGCTCGGGCTAAAGACCACGACGACCGGGGACTCGATCTGCGATCCCGACCGGCCTTTGCTGCTCGAACCGGTCGAAATCTATGAGCCGGTAATATCGGTATCGGTGGAGGCTCAAACCAGGTCCGACCAGGAGAAGCTCTTGGACAGCCTCGCGAAGCTTTCCGAAGAAGACCCCACTTTCAGGTTCACGGAGAGCACCGATACCGGGCAGACAATCGTCAGCGGGATGGGCGAGCTACACCTGGAAATCGTTCTAAACAGGCTCGCTCGAGACTACCACGTCGCGGTAAACGCCGGAAAGCCCCAGGTGGTCTATCGCGAAACGATCAGCCGCAAGAGGCAGGGGACCGGGGTGTTCGACCGGGAGATCGGCGGGACGAGACACTTTGCACAGGTCCAGGTGAGTCTTGCCCCAAGAGACAGGGGCCTTGGCAACAGCATTTTAAACAAGGTGCGCGACGGTTCCATCCCGGAGCTGTTTTTCCCATCCATCGAACAGGGAATTCAGGACGCGACGGGCAGCGGGACCGTTTCGGGCTACCCGGTCGTTGACGTTGAAGCGAGCTTTTTCAGCGGCGTTTTCCAGGACGGGGTATCGAGTGAGCTGGCCTTCCGCGTGGCTGGTTCCATGGCCTTCCGGGACGCTTTCGAACAGGCCGACCCGGTTTTGCTCGAACCCTGCATGCTGGTCGAAATCCTTACGCCCGACGAGTCTTTGGGCGAAGTGCTCGATGATATCAACAAGAGGAAGGGCAAGATCGAAAAGATAACGGCTCGAAAAGCGCTCCAGGTGATAAGCGCCAGCGTGCCGCTATCGAGGATGTTTGGCTATTCGACGTCGCTTCGTTCATCGACCCAGGGCCGTGCGACCTTCACGATGCATTTTTCCCACTACGACCTGGCCTCGCAATAGAATTTTTGGGTAAAAAGTATTTTGCTTGATTTGATCCCCACTCTGAGGTAGATTTCCTAGCTTACCGGCCGGGTAGCGGCTTTACCCAGGCCGGATTATTTTATTGCCTCAAGCCCGGGGCCGTATCGAAAGGCAGGTGAAATTCATTGGTGAGCAATGAGGCCGAACCGAAAGAAAACATAGAAAAAAAGATTCGCAAGCTCCGTAAAGACTTTCAGAAAAACGTTCAACCTGTCTTGCGGCGGCACAACTATTACCTCTCCAAGGGGGAGCGCAGGCGAATCAAGAAGAAAAAAGCGATTAAGCGCATACAGCGCCGAGAGAGGCGCATGATGCGCACGGCATGATTTGCTGCCCTGGCCGCGGTTTTCCATTCGGAAGTGGGAAGGCGCGCCCGGTGTATTGACCGTCAAAGCCTGCCATTAAATAAATGTTGTGAAATCCCGGGTTTAAATCGCCCGGGATTTTTTTATGCAAAGGAGGCTCGCTCGTGCAGTACAGCGAGGGAAGTATCGGTCGCATCTTCGCCTTGAGGCTCGATTCCGGGGACAGGCTCCCGGACAGTGTGGTCGAATTTGCCCGAAAGCACAAGGTCCGCAGCGCTATGGTGATGTATGTCGGGGGGGCCGACGGTACGAGCCGGCTCGTGGTCGGCCCGGAGGAAAACCGGGGAGACGAGATCATCCCGATAATTCACCAACTGGGCGCAATTCACGAGGCCGTGGCAATCGGGACGCTTTTCCCCGATGAAGAGGGAAACCCGGAACTGCACATGCACGCCGCCGCCGGCAGGGAAGGAAGGGCAACCGCCGGGTGCGTAAGGGCGGGCGTGGACGTATGGTTGATAGGAGAAGTGATCATTCTGGAAATCGAGGGAATCGAAGGATTTCGTAAAAAAGACCCGCAGACCGGTTTCCAACTCCTTGAGCTTTCGAAGACGCTATAGAAAAGGACGCTCCCGTTTTCGGCCCTTCGGAAAGACCTCGTGCGCACAAAACGGCGTTTTTTTCCACGATTGTTTATTAATCGAGTTAAATGGGCTAAGATTGCCGTGGCGCCACGTTTTGCCCTGACGGGCAATGGGCACGACAGTGAATTACAAGCGGGGATTAATTGACAGGAAAAGATTATGACAGAATGCAAGGCAGGCCCGCAGGGTCCTTCGATAAGCCACCCAGCCATGTGGGATATCGATCAGTTCGAGGCTAACTGGTCACTTTTTGTCGAAACTCTCATGAAGGAAGAAGCGAGCCTGCTGATCCCTTCGGCCCGCATCCGCCGGCAACTCGAGCAAAACGAGGTCTTCGTCGAGGTTCATTCGAACTGGGGGAACATGGATGCGGCAGCCAGGCACAGTTCCTGGAAGCGGCTGCTGGTTGCCTCCGAGGAGGCCTGCCGGACGATGCTGCCCATCTGCATTCGGTGCGGGGATTGCTGCCGGATGGGAAGCCCTACCCTCCACGTGGAAGACCTGGAGTTGTTGAAGACGGGCAAAATCCCCTGGGAATATCTCATAGCGCTAAGAATTGGTGAACCGGCGCGCTCGCCTTTTGATGGAACCCCCTTCATTCTGTCCGAGGAAAGAATTAAAGTCGCTGAAAGGGAGGGTACGCGCGAATGCGTATTCTTCAACCGGGAAGCCAGCGAATGCTCCATCTACTCGGACAGGCCGCTTCAGTGCAGGGCGCAGGCATGCTGGGATCCGATGCCCGGAAGAGACACCGCCGAGCTGGATTTTCTTCTGAGAAGACATATTTTCGAGGGGATCGAGTTGCTGGTCAACGTAATGGAGGAGCACGAAAGCCGGTGCAGTTTCCAGGCCCTTTCGGCAGCCTTCGAGGAACTTGCCCGCAGCAAGGGAGAAAACGTAGAGGAGGTACTTGGCCTGTTGTCCTATGAGGATCATTTCCGGCGGTTTGTGAGCGAAAAGTTTCAAATCCCGCCCCAATACCTCGATCTGCTGCTGGGCAGGAGTTTTGTACGGATGGCCTCTCTTTTCGGATTCAAGGTTTTGGAGGAAGCGGACGGCTCGCGCCGTTTGGTTCCGGACGGGCCCGAGGCATAGGTCCTGGGGTTTTCAGTCGAATCGGAGTCAAAAAAGGCCGCCCCCCCGGAGCTTGTGCTTCACAAAGCGGCATTAAAGATATATAAAGAAAAGTTTAAGGGAAAGTCTGCATTGGACCGGTTTCTTTGCGAGAGTGGCGAAACTGGCAGACGCACTGGACTTAGGATCCAGCGGGGCGACCCTTGGGGGTTCAAATCCCCCCTCTCGCACCAGCAAAGCGGGCTTTTGCAGTTCCTGAAATTCTTATTTGCGTAGAAAGGGAGAAAGAGTGGAGATCAACGTTTCCTTAACCGACATCAGCCCGAGTCAAAAGAAACTCCGCGTGGAAATCCCCGAGTCCAGGGTCGCCAAGGAGCTGGACAAAAAGTACCGCGATCTGGCCAAGAAGGCCAAGGTCAAAGGTTTCCGCCCGGGGAAGGTGCCTTTGAGCATAATCAAATCCTACTATGGCAAGGCCGTACAGCAGGAAGTTTCGTCCCAGTTCATCCAGGACACCTTTGGGGATGCGCTAAAGGAAGCCGATCTAAAGCCGCTTACCCAGGCGGATGTAAGCGACTCGCATTTCGAAGAAAGCGGGGCTTTCTCCTACACGGCCATGGTCGACGTGTGCCCGCCCTTCGAGCTGCCCGTCTACAAAGAGCTCAAAATCTTCAGACCCGCGGCTGAGGCAACCGATGAGCAAATCCAGGCCGAGTTGGACAAGCTTGTCCAGAGCCATGCTCAGCTTCGCTCAGTCGAAGAGGACAGGCCCATCGTCCAGGCGGATGTCGTCTCTATCGATATGACTCCCTACGTGGACGGCCAGGCCTTCGAGCAGGGAAAATCCGAGCAGTTTTTGACCGAGATCGGCAAGGGGGACTTCCATCCCGGATTCGATGAAAAGCTGATTGGACGAAAGGTCGGCGAGAGCTTCTCCTTCGACCGGGAATACCCGGAGAACGCCTCCCCTGCCGAGTTTGCCGGAAAGTCCGTGCGCTTTGAAGTGACGATAAAAGAGATCAAGGCAAAGGAAGTGCCGGAGCTAAACGACGAGTTTGCCCAATCGATCGGCTCGGGCCAGTTCGAAACGATCGAGGCTCTAAAAGACAAGATCAGGGACACCCTTCTCGAACGCTCCCAACAAAGGAACACGCAGATCATCCGCGATCAGGTCCTTTCCAAGCTCATGAGCCAGGCTGAATTTGAAGTTTCTCCACGAGTGGTCGAAGCGGAGGCGGATAGAATCCTGCAGAACCTCAAGCTCCAGTTCGAAAGCCAGGGGCTGAGGTTCGACGTCGATGCCTTCAATAAGGAAGAATACAAAACGGGGACAAGGCTCCAGGCTGAAAAGGAAGTGCGCACGCGCCTTTTGATCGGAAAAATCGCCGAGGCCGAGGCGGTATCGCTCGATTCGGAGGAGGAGGAGCAGGTCTATAGAGACATTGCCGCCATCTACCGCGTGGATTTCGAGAAAGTGAAGCAGGAATTAGCGGATAGCGCCATCGTCGAACGGGAAAAAGAAAGAAGAATCGAAGACAAGGTATTTAAACTAATAGAAGAGCAGGCCGTCATGGTAGACACGCCCGAGGAGACAATCGAGGGGACACAAGAGGTTGAAGCCGAGGCGGGTCCCGAAGACGAGCAGGCCTGAGAGCCATACAGGAGGATAAGCAAGTGGGACTCATTCCAATTGTAATCGAGCAGAGCAGCCGAGGCGAGCGAGCATGGGACATATACTCGAGGTTGCTGCGAGACCGGATCGTTTTTTTGGGGACCGGGATAAGCGACGATATTGCGAACGTTATCATCGCCCAGATGCTCTTCCTCGAATCCGAAGATCCGGATAAGGACATTCATTTCTACATCAATTCACCGGGCGGCCTGGTTACGGCCGGCCTTGCGATCTACGACACGATGCAGTACATAAAGCCCAAAGTCGAAACCCTGTGCATGGGCCAGGCCGCCAGCATGGCCGCGATCCTTCTCGCCGCCGGCCAAAAGGGCAAAAGGTTCGCCCTGCCCCACGCCCGCATAATGCTGCACCAGCCATTGGGAGGCTTCCAGGGGCAGGCATCGGACATCGATATCCAGGCTAAGGAAATCCTGAGGCTGCGAGACGAGCTGAACCATATACTGGTCACCCATACCGGAAGGCCGATCGAGCAGCTGCAGAAAGATACCGACAGGGACTTCTTCATGTCGGGAGCCGAGGCCAAGGATTACGGGCTGGTAGATGAAGTCATTTTGGAAAGGGATGCAGATCGGCCGTTAAAGCCGGTTTGATGGGTTTTAGGCGGCCCCTGTGCTGCTCAGAAAGCCTCAATAGCGCGGGGGGACTTGTTGTCTCCCCAGCCTCCATACCTCCACGGGTCCGAATTGCGGGCTTACAGCCCGCGATTCGGACAGCTTCCCGCATGGTAAACCACCCCGAATAGTTTGCCCCAACCTGATAGACTCTCTGTCGCAACCGCTCGAGCAATGAATGATCCGTATGTCCTGGAAATAAAAACTGGTGGGCACAAGCAATGCCCACCAGTAAGGCCACGAAAGGACTCTATGGTGAAGCGTTATCGTGAGACTGCCAGTACAGAGCAATCGGATATTTCGAGACGTAATGACCACAATTGCAGGCGGGGACGCCCAAAGCACAGGGACTTTGAAATGACATCGGCACGCATGAACTCAATCCACACTGCGCATTTGCATTAATGGCGAAGACGCCCCCGGCGGCAAAAGCAAGTGAGAACACTATCAAAAAAACGAGGAACAACTTTTTGTTCGGCTTCATTTCATGTCTCCTCGAGATTGAAAAATTAACTTGCCGTAACCGTTTCGTAACTCTTTTGTAATCATTTTGGAATAATTCCACAATGACCAATCCAGTCCGCTGCGACCATCATTGCGCAGGGCAAACCCCGGAAACTTCATGGTGGGCAACGCTACGCTTTTGCCCACCCTTGTATCTACAATATTTCCAAGATCCGCACCCGGCGTGCTGGGCGTCTGTCATGTTCTTGCGAAGCGCTCTGGCAAAGGGTTTGAGGTTTGTGTTAAATGGGGGCGCCACTAAAATCCCCCCTACCCCCCTTTAGAAAAGAGGGGAAATTTCAAATCCTTTAGAAAAGGTGGGGGGAATTGAAGTCCCCATGCCCTGGAATTTAAGTCCGGTCAAATTATAGAGTCTTCCGGGCGCTGCTGTTTGCGGCCTCGGCAAGCTGATCGATCTGCCGGCACAAGCTATGTGATAATTCCACAAGAGCCTCAAATTCGTCAGAGGCTTCCTTCCTTTTGCCCGCAGCCATCAGATTGGCGATCTCCCGGACCCTGGAGTGGAGTTCGGCATGAGGGGCTTCAAGGGCTCTGAAGACCGCAAGGTTTCCACACTGTTTCATCCCATCGCCATAGTACCACTTGCCGAGCATACACTGGTGGTGATCGGTGACCTCGTTTGCAGTAAGAGCCTGCCTGCCGGCAAGCAAACCTGCCGCGCGTGAAACCCACCCCTGGTGAGCCACCTTGATGGGGCCCGGATCAAAGAACCCCGCCTTTTGCAATCTAAAGCGCCCGACCAGCTGCTGGAATCGTAGAGCCAGATTCGACAGGTCCATGGCGCTCGACTGCACACTTTCGCCATTTCGGCCGACTTCAGAGACGGCAGCATTCACCTGAGCGATGTCCCGGGCTATCGATTGGGAGACCTCGGCGGTCTGGGCAACCCGCTCACCGGAGTCCCTCACCCCGGCCGATGCCTGAGAGATGTTGCCGGCAACGTCCCTTGTAACCACCGACTGTTCCTCAATGGCGACCGCAATCGTGGAGACGATCTCACTGACATGCTGTATTACGCCGCCTATCTTTTCGATATTGGTGATGGCGCCCTCGGTGGAGGCCTGAATTCCCGAGATCCTGGCCTTTATGTCCTCGGTTGCCGAAGCCGTCTGGTGGGCGAGTTCCTTTATCTCCCCAGCCACCACGGCAAAGCCTTTTCCCGCCGCCCCCGCCCTGGCCGCCTCTATCGTGGCATTGAGGGCCAGAAGGTTTGTCTGGGCCGAGATGTTGGTGATGGTCTCGGTCACATGCCCTATCTCCCGGGCGGCTCTTCCGAGTTCCTGCATCGCCGCCGACACCTCATCGGCCTGCTGCATCGCTTCGTTGCTGATGCTTCTTGCCTTCTCGGAGTTCGACGCGACTTCCCCTATGGTGGCGCTCATTTCTTCGGTGGCGCCCGCAACGGAGGTGATATTTTCGGCCATCTGCTCCATTGCCTCCGATACGGAGGCGGTGTTTGCGCTGGACTCCTCCGCGGCCACGGCAACCGTATTGGCTCTTTCGGACATTTCTCTCACCCTTGCGGCCATCTGGCCCGATACAGCCGAAAGATCCGTCGATGAGGCGGACATGGCTTCAACCCCGCCTGAAATTTCACCCAGCATCTCACGCAACCGCTCGACCATGCTCTGTATGCCTCTGGCCAACTCCCCGGCTTCGTCCTTCCTCGCGCATAGCGAAGGGGGCATCTCCCGGGTCATATCCCCATCCTTGATTCTTTCCAATTCGTCTATTCCCGTCTTGATCGGCTTTGTTATGGCGATAGCGACCAACCAGGCCGTTACGGCGCCAAAAATCAGAAGAAGGGCGGTGATCAAGGCTATGTGGCGAGTTTGTGTGTCAACGGACGAGAGCACTTCATCCCGAATCGCCCCGACGGCGATCGACCAGTCGGTGGACTCGATTGGAGCAAACCCGAAGAGGCGATCTTTTCCGAAAAAATTGTACTCCTCAAAACCAGTCTCCTTGCGTGTCATGCGCCTCAGCATGCCGGCCACAGTAGCAAACTCGGGGTTGGTTTCGGCCTCCTTGATGAAGTTTCTCCGCCGCAGGACGAACTTGCGATTGTCATGAGCAATCAGCGTCCCTTGTCCATCAATGATGTAGGCGTATCCACCATTTCCGTAGCGGATGTGGTCGGTGATATCACTAAGGACTGTGGCGGGCAGGCGGGCATTGAGGACACCAATTATCTTTCCTTCCTCATTTCGGATTGGGGTCGCAATCATTATGGCGGACTCATGAGTCGCCCTGCTAACGATCAGATCCGACATATTGGTTTTGCCCTCAAAGGCTTTCTTTACGTAATCCCTATCGGAGACATCGGTTTTTCCGCCGTCGCAATAATGGACCACGTAGTCGGGAGTGACGACCCCCATGGCGAGGAAGTGAAGTCTTTTGGTCTCTTCCATCAGGGCGGTTTTCTGTTTGTCCCAGTCCATGCCGCGAATAACGTTTCTGGCGGCTACTCCCTCCAGTGCGGTCAGTTTAACATCCATGTTGCTTCGCACCAGGCCAGCCCCCTCTTTAGCCATGTTAAGGAGGGCTTCCCCGGTGTTTCGGGTCATTCCGTTTCTAAAGGAAATGTTCGCCACCACCGCCAGGCACCCACAGGCGAGGATGAGAAGAATGCAGACCATTGAAAACAGCTTGGCCTTTAGTTTGACATTTGCGCCGAGCAACGTATCCATTTTAAGAACCACAATATTTCTCCATGATTTATAATTAAAGATCAGATACGCCGAGCAGGCACACTCAGCTGTCTGTGGGCACCCATGGTGGGCGCGGTCTATGAGATTCCACAGGTTAATCGGAAGGAAATCGGGAAAAGTTGAAAAAATAAAATCGGGCGCCCGCTGCAGGGCACACGCAGTATCGTGCCCACCAGATCAGGTTGCGGGCGGCATGCCCCCCGCGCTTTTTCGATGGCGCTTGAGGTTTTTTCAAAATACTTCTTGACACAAAGTGGGTTCGGGAGCATTTATCCCCGCCGGGAATAGTCCACATTTGTATTCTCAAATGGAAGCAGAAGAAACGAAATGCAACTCGATGTAAAGGGCACCGCCGGTTTATTTTCCGTTTCGCAGAAGACCATACTTTTTTGGATAAAGACAAAAGACCTTCCCTGCTACCAGGTAGACGGGCAATACTGGTTTAACCGGGCTGAGCTGCTCGAATGGGCGACAGAGCGAAAAGTGGCCCTTTCCGAGCAGATCATCGAGGTCGAAGAGGGCCAGGCGCCGGTTCGACTCGATGAGGCGCTTAGACTCGGAGGTATTTTCCACCATATAGGGGGAACGGACAAAGGTTCCGTTCTGAGTGGCGTGGTCGATATGATGAACCTGCCGCCCGAAGTGGACAGAACCTCTTTTTACGCGTTATTGTCGGCTCGCGAATCGCTGGGTTCGACAGCGATAGGAGAAGGCATCGCCATCCCGCACGTGCGCCACCCGATAGTGCTAAAGACGCCGCATCCGACGTTGACGCTCTGTTTTCTCGAACACGCAATCGATTTCGGGGCCGAGGACGGCCAGCCGGTGACCATTTTGTTCACGCTGGTAAGTCCCACGGTAAGAGCCCATCAGCACCTGCTCGCGGCACTGGCCCTGGGGCTAAAGGACAGCGGCTTCCGATCCGCGCTCACGCGGAAGGCTTCCGTCGAGGAGATAATGGAGGAGGCCCGACGGTTGGGGGAAGGTTTCTCCGGCCAGCCGGAATGACGAAGGCCCCATAATAAACACAGGCTGATATCGAAAGTATTTTATGCTGATCGTCCTCGTGGCAACTGGGATTCTTTTTTTCTGCGGACTTGGGGCACTTCCGGCCGGCCGAAACGGTGGAGCGGCAAATCTTGTCGGCTCCTTCGGCTCAATTCTGGGGAGCCTCGCCGGGCTGATTGGCGCCGTCCGGGTGCTGTGCACCGGGCAGGCCGAAGTCCTGCGGTGCGCGTGGGATGTGCCGTACGGTTCGTTTTTCGTCCGAATCGACGCTCTTTCGGCACTGTTTTTGATCCCGATTTTTATCCTCTGCGGGGTGTCCGGACTTTACAGCCTTGGGTATATGCAAGGTTTTCGCGGGCGCAAAAACCTTGGGGCCTACTGGTTTTTTTTCAACGGGCTCGCGGCGAGCATGGCAATGGTGGCCGTTGCGGCCAACGGGGTTCTCTTCCTGATTTCCTGGGAGGTGATGGCCCTGTGTTCATTTTTTCTCGTGACCTTTGAAAATGAGGATGAAAGCGTCCAGCGCGCCGGCTGGACCTACCTGGCCGCAACCCACATCGGGACGGCCTTTTTGCTCGTGCTGTTTTTAACTCTCGGCAGGCGGGGCTCTTTAGATTTCGACGCCTTCCTTGCGGCGGGCGCGCACATGGGCACGGTCGGAGCGGACGTCGTTTTTCTTCTGGCCTTCGTCGGTTTCGGGGCAAAGGCCGGTTTCATTCCCTTTCACATCTGGCTACCCGAGGCTCACCCGGCGGCGCCCAGCCCGGTGTCGGCGGTCATGTCCGGGGTAATGCTCAAAACCGGGATATACGGCATTCTGCGGGTACTGACTTTCCTTGGCCCCCCGCATTTATGGTGGGGATGGCTGCTGATTGTAACGGGACTTGCGTCGGGGATTCCCGGCGTGCTGATGGCTCTTGCCCAGCATGATCTCAAGCGGCTGCTTGCCTACCACAGCGTAGAAAATATAGGAATCATAGCCCTGGGGCTGGGGCTTGGCGTCCTGGGGGTTGCCCGGCACATGCCCGTCCTCGCGGTGCTGGGATTTGGCGGCGGGTTGCTGCACGTCGTAAACCACGCACTATTCAAAGGGCTTCTGTTTATGGGCGCCGGCTCCGTCCAGCATGCCACGGGGACGCGGGAAATGGACCTGCTGGGGGGCCTTCTAAAACGAATGAACTGGACCGGCGCGACATTTCTCGTTGGCGCGGTGGCGATATGCGGTCTGCCTCCCCTAAACGGTTTTGTAAGTGAATTCCTGATCTATATGGGGGCCCTTCACGCCGTGGACGGTCCACAGACGGCCTCAGCCGGGGCATTGCTCATAATCGGGCTGGCTCTGATAGGCGGCCTTGCGGCGGCCTGTTTTGCAAAAGCGTTCGGCGTCGTCTTCCTGGGAGAGCCAAGAAGCGGCAAGGCCGAGAGCGTTCACGAAGCCGGCTGGAGCATGCGCGCTTCGATGCTGATACTGGCCGCGGGGTGCGTCGGGATAGGACTTTTCGCCCCCTGGGCGGTAAGGCTGACGGGCCACGCCGTGGCAACGGTTTCCGGCCTTTCTTTCGCCGAGGCTCAGAGCTATCTTGGCCCGGTTTCGAGCGATCTTTCGCGGGTCGCGATCATTGCCGGGGTCCTGGCCCTGGGCGTGATCCTGCTCACCCGGGTCCGGGGCGCAATTATCGCCGGCCGTACGGCGAGCGAAGGAACGTGGGACTGCGGCTATGCAAGGCCTTCGGCAAGTATGCAGTACACCGCGTCCTCCTTTGCCCAACCTCTTACCTCGATGTTCCAGGCGATCCTTCGCATCCGGTCTCACGAGCCCTCCTTCATGAAAGGCGGGAAACCGGGAGGCGGCGATCAGCCTCAAGCCGTGTTCTTCCCCGCCAGTGGAGAGTTCGAATCACACTCGGAGGATTTTTTCCTAAAGAGCGTATATGGGCCGATATTTGCGGCGGTCGAAAGACTCGCCCTCAAGCTGCGGTTTTTGCAGGCGGGCCGCGTGCAATTCTACATTCTCTATATTGCCCTCACTCTCTTTGTACTTCTTATCTGGTGTTTGAGGTAACGACATGGACTACCGCTCACTGGCGCTTCCGGTGCTGGGCCTTGCGCTCTCCCCACTTCTACCGGGGATAATCAACCGCACGAAGGCCATGTTTGCAGGCCGCGACGGACAGCCCCTCCTCCAGCTCTACTACGACCTGGCAAAGCTTGCCAGGAAGGGCGCGGTCTACAGCCACACGACGAGTTGGGTATTTAAGGCCGGCCCCACAGTGGGCCTGACCTCGGCGGCGGCCGTGCTCGCCGTCCTTCCTCTGGGGGGGGCCGCGGCCCTTGCCGGTTTTTCCGGGGACCTGATCTTTCTGGCATACCTGCTTGGACTCATGCGGTTTTTCACCGTGATCGCCGCCCTCGACACCGGTTCGGCTTTCGAGGGGATGGGGGCGAGCCGCGAGGTGCAGTTTTCGGCGCTTGCCGAGCCGGTCCTCCTGATGGCCCTTGCGGCTATCTGGCTTGCCGCCAGAAGTTCGCTGCCGCCGGCCCAAGGTGTTCTTTTCTCGCTTTCCGCGATGTATGGCCGGTTGTCCGTTTCCACCTGGATGCACTCGGGCCCGGCGCTCCTCATGGTCGCAGGGGCGCTTTACGTGGTTTTCCTGGCTGAAAACTCGAGGGTCCCCTTTGACGACCCGAACACCCATCTCGAACTCACGATGATCCATGAAGTGATGGTGCTCGATCACAGCGGGCCGGATTTCGCGATGATCCTCTACGGGGCCTCGCTCAAGATGTGGGCTCTAGGCGCACTGCTCGCCGGTCTGCTGATCCCGGTAAGGACCGGCAACTTCTGGCTGGATGCCGGGGCGTGCGTACTTGGCCAATTCGTTCTGGCCTTTTTGACAGGAATCGTCGAATCGGTCATGGCGAGGCTGAGGCTGAACAGAGTCCCCCAACTGCTCGTAAGCGCGGGGTTTCTTTCCACGTTCGCCCTTGCGCTCATAATCTGGAGCTAAAGATGAACATCTTTACCGATGCCGTTATCGCGGTCCTGATCCTGACCAATGTGCGGCTCATAGCATCGAGCCGGATTTCGGCCTGCATCTATGCGGTGGCCTGCCAGGGGGTTTTGCTGGGTATCCTGCCCCTGGTCGTCGGCCCCCAGCACCTGACGGTGCGGGCATGCGCGCTTTCAGGGGCGACGGTGATGCTCAAAGGGGTTTTCTTTCCCTGGCTGCTGCTCCGAGCCCTTAGTTCGGCAAACGTCCGCCGGGAGATGGAACCCCTTGTCGGCTACACGCCGTCTCTTCTTATCGGGGCAGTTCTGCTCGCAACCGCCATGTGGCTCGGCAGGCAGTTGCCCCTGCCCGTTCCGGCCAGTTCCCCGATGGTCGTACCGCTGGCGATGTTCAATATCATGGCGGGTCTTTTCGTGATTATCAGCCGGCGAAAAGCTCTCACCCAGGTGCTGGGATACCTGGTAATGGAAAACGGCATCTATGCTTTTGGCCTCGCCTTCGCCATGAGCGAGCCTCTGCTGGTCGAACTGGGAATCCTGCTCGACGCGTTTATGGCCGTTTTCGTCATGGGCATAACGATCTTCCATATCAGCCGGGAATTCGACCACATGGACACAGACCGGCTGAGCGCCTTGAAAGATTGATAAAGACGATGATTCTGCTTTTGATTCTCCTGCCGATTATTGCGGGCGCAGCGGCCTTTTTTGTGCGGTCCAACAGGTTACGACGACTTATTTTACTTGCTAGCAGTATCGGCCATTCGGCTCTTACGGGATTTGCCTGGGTCCAAAGACCTGCCGCAGCACTCGACGGCTGGCTGGTCTTAGACGACCTCGGGCTGCTTTTCCTCAGCACCTTGAGCTTTTTGTTCCTGGCTACTTCCTTCTATGCCGTGGGCTACTTTCAAAGAGAGGATTGGGGAAAACGGCAGGACTTCGAGGTCGGCTTCCTTTTCACCAACGCCCGGGAGGCGACCTTCACCTGTTGTCTATTGTTGTTTCTGGCCATGATGACCCTCGTGTGCCTCAGCCAGGACTTCGGCCTTTTGTGGGTGGCGGTCGAAGCGACGACCCTTGCCAGCGCGCCGCTTATCTATTTTCACCGGCACCGCAGGTCGCTTGAGGCCACCTGGAAATACCTCATGATCTGCTCGGTGGGAATTGGACTCGCACTGCTCGGGAATTTCTTTCTGGCCGTCGCGGCCACTCTTGGCCCGGATAAACATGTCCCGATGCTTTTGAGCAGCCTTGTCTCCAACGCGGGGCTTCTTCACCCGCTCTGGCTCAAGGCCGCCTTTCTTTTTCTGGTCGTGGGGTACGGAACCAAGCTGGGGCTTGCCCCGATGCACACCTGGCTTCCCGACGCGCACAGCGAGGCGCCATCGGTGGTATCCGCGCTGCTTTCCGGAGCCTTGCTAAACTGCGCCTTCCTGGCGGTTCTAAGAATTCAGCAGGTATGTTTTGCCGCGGGGCAGGGACAATTCGGCCAGCAGATCCTTCTTGGCTTCGGGCTTCTTTCGATGAGCGTTGCGGCCGTCTTTATCTTGGGCCAGAGCGATTTCAAACGCATGCTGGCGTATTCCAGCATCGAGCACATGGGGATTCTATCGCTTGCGGTGGGACTTGGAGGGGCAGCCTATTTCGGCGCACTCTTCCACGCGGTGACCCACTCGCTCACCAAAGGCATGCTCTTTCTTGTCGCCGGAAACATTCTCACCGCGTACAAAACCAAGTCCGCCCCCGCCGTTCGGGGGGCGGCGAAACTGCTGCCGATTTCCGGGGTCCTCTGGGTAGCCGGTTTTCTTTCCATAACCGGCTCGCCCCCTTTCGGCCCCTTCCTAAGCGAGTTGATCATCCTTAAATCGGCCATCGACCAGGGCAGGATCGTTATTGCGGTAGCTTTCCTCGCTTTGCTGAGCGTCATTTTTATCGGCATGGCGGCGATCGTCTTGAAGATGTGCCAGGGGGCGCCCTCCCCTCAGCCCGCTGGGGAGGCGGTCCAAAGCGAATCGGCACTCGCCGTCATACCGCCGCTGGTGCTCGGCCTGTCGGTGCTGGTCCTGGGCATGTACCTGCCCACTGGACTAAAGCATCTGATAGCGCACGCGGCAAGGGCCATCGGGGGATAACGGCTCTGTCCGCAGTAATCGTTCACCACGAAGAACTGCCGGGGCTTTTTAGTCCGACCTTTTGCTCTTTCTTCGTGGTCTTCGTGGTCGACTACTGACCCGCAGGTCTGAACGGTCTGCAGGACCAAGATTCGACCACGAAGAGCACGAAGAGCACGAAGAAAATAATGGGGTTTCGTGGCGAACGCTTACTGTCCGCAAGGTAATAGTTTTTTCCATTTTCCCTGGAGTTTTACTGGAATGGTGGTCCCGACTTCAAAAATATTTTCCATCAGCAACGGCCAGGCCGCTGACGCCGCAAACGCCACAGGGATGAACTGCCCCGATTTTTGCCAGTCAGTAATCGAAGCGGTAGGACGGGGCCTCAGGATATCGGCTCTTTTCGGACAGCCAACCGAAGGTGGCCGGATAAGGCTCTGGGCCGTTCTGTCTCACGACGTCGAGTCGGCCATCCTGCTGCTTTATACCGATATCGAGGGCGACCGGTATGACGCCATGACCCCTTATTGCACGCAGGCCCACTGGTTTGAGCGCGAGATCTTCGAGCAGTGGGCGGTTTTGCCCTGCGGCCACCCGTGGCTTAAGCCCATCAGGTTTCACGCTCCCTACAGGGGGGGCGTGGCGCAAGAGTCCGGCAAGGCCTACGCGGGGATCGGCGAGGCGGATTTTTTCAGAGTCGGGGGCGAGGAGGTCCACGAGGTTGCCGTCGGCCCGGTTCACGCGGGTATAATAGAACCCGGTCACTTTCGGTTTCAGTGCCACGGGGAAAACGTTTTTCATCTCGAGATATCTCTTGGCTACCAGCACCGCGGGGTGGAAAAAAAGCTCGCGGGAGGTCCGGACCGACGCACGGTCCACTACATGGAAACCCTTTCGGGCGATACGACAATAGGGCATACACTGGCCTACAGCGAGCTTGTGGAGGCCCTTGGCGCGACTCATGCGCCGGCCAGGGCCCAGGTGCTCCGGGGCGTGGCCCTCGAACTCGAACGGATCGCAAACCACACTGGAGATCTCGGGGCGCTCGCCGGAGACGTCGGATACCTCCCAACGCTTTCCTACTGCGGGCGGATACGCGGGGACGCGCTCAACATGACCGGGCTCATCTGCGGAAACCGTTTCGGCCGTGGTCTGGTAAGGCCTGGCGGAACGGGTTTCGACATAGACGACCAGATGCGCGATGAACTGCTCCGGCGTCTCGATGCGCTCGAAAAGGACCTCACGGTCGCAGTGAGTCTTCTTTGGGAATCTTCCTCCGTCATGGCCCGATTCGAAGGCACGGGGGCGATCGGAAAGGAAGAGTGCGTGGAACTGGGCCTGGTCGGGCCCGCCGCGCGAGGGTGCGGAGTCGAAAGGGATATCCGGTGCGACATGCCCCACGGTATTTTCCAACTCTGCCAGATTCCCGTTTCGACATGCCGCTCGGGCGACGTTTTTGCGCGCGGCTACGTGAGGTGGCTGGAAATCCAGAGGTCTATCGCATTTGTCCGCGAGCAGCTAAAGGGGCTTCCCGGCGGGGCCGAGCGCACGGATGTCCGGCCGCTTGCGCCCGGCCGCATCTGCGTATCGCTCGTCGAGGGCTGGCGGGGGGAAATCTGCCACGTGGCACTTACCGATTCCGATGGAAAATTTGGCGCCTACAAGGTGGTAGACCCGTCGTTTCACAACTGGTTCGGACTGGCCTTCGCGCTAAGAGGCCGGCAGATAGCCGATTTTCCACTCTGCAACAAGAGCTTCAACCTGTCTTACTGCGGCCATGATTTGTAAAGAAAAAGAAAAAAAGCAAAATGCGCGGGAGCTGTGCCCCCGCACCCCCACGGGATTCCGGGTCGCGTGCTTACAGCACGCGACCCGGAACGGCTTGCTACAATTCACGGCCAGGCTTTGAGTTAACCATAGAAGGTTGTTTCGTATGTTCGATATAATCTGGGCAAGGCTTCAGCAGAAACATCGGACCATCGGGTTCCCTGACGGACCTGCGCCCCCCCTGCCCGACCGCTACCAGGGAAGGCCGATAGTTTATCCGGAGATGTGCGATCCGGGTTGCGGCCGGTGCGAGCAAATCTGCCCGACCGGCGCTCTCATGATTAACCCGCTTAGAATCGATCTTGGCAAATGCATTTATTGCGGGAGTTGCGCCGCCTCATGCCCGGCGCAATCCATACGGTTTACAAACGAGTACGCGATGGCCGAAGCCGCCCGTGAAAACCTGGTGGTCGGCTCGGCAACCCGCGGGGCCCGATCAGACGATAAATGAAAAGGCCAGACGTCTTTTCGGGAGATCTCTCAAGCTAAGACAGGTCAGCGCGGGAGGCTGCAATGCGTGCGAGGCCGACACCAACGTGCTGGGAACGGTCGGCTGGGACCTGGGACGTTTTGGAATCCAGTTCGTAGCATCCCCGAGACACGCGGACGGACTGCTCATAACCGGGCCGGTCCCGGAAAACATGCGGTTTGCCCTGCTAAAGACCTACCGGGCAGTGCCGGAGCCCAAAGTGGTCATCCTGGTCGGAGCCTGCGCCATATCCGGTGGGCCGTTCATCGATCATGAAGAAGTCCATAACGGGGCCGGAGGGTTTTTGCCCGTGGATCTCCACATACCAGGATGCCCCCGAACCCTCTCACCATACTCGAGGGGTTGCTGCGGCTTACGGGCCGGATTGGCTGAGCATGGACCGGGGCGATAGACTCGACCTTACACCAGGTGCGGCTCCAGTGGGCAAAAGCTTTATCTTGCCCGCCTGAAGTATCCAGATGCATACCAGCGAAAGGGAGACTGTAGATGGGAACGCATGATTTTACTCTTTATGATCTCATAGTGAGAAATGCGCTCTGCTTTGGGAATCGTCCCGCATGGTTCGAAGTCGATGACGACAGGACTTTGACTTTTTTCGAATACAAGGAAGATGTGGATCGTCTTGCATTCGGGTTGCGAAAAGCGGGAATTAAAAAAGGCGATCGCATTGGCGTTCTCGGCAAAAACAGCTTGCAGTACTTTTTGCTATACGGCGCGGCGGCAGCTATTGGAGCTATCATGCTGCCGATCAACTGGAGACTTTCCGCCGATGAGATTTGTTTCATCCTAAATGATTGCACACCAAAAATAGTCTTTGCGGATGGTGAGTTTCAGGATCTGATATTAAAAATCAGAACGGAGCTTCAATCTGTAAAAGTTTTTTTCAATTTGAAATCCGATGAAGGCGGCTTCGTTTCGTTCGGTTCCCTCATGGAAGCAGATGCGAATGCGGTCGCAATGGATTTTTCAGATGATGAAGGGTTCCTTATAATCCACACGGCGGCGGTTGCCGGGAGACCGAGGGGAGCCTTGCTTAGTCACGGCAACATATATTGTTCCAGCCTGCATTTTCATACGGCTTTGAACATGACGCCCGACGATGTTCATTTGAATCTGCTGCCGATGTTTCACATTGCCGGTTTTTCAATGCTTTTCCAAAGCTTCCACGCCGGTGCGCTAAACGTCAATATGAGTAAGTTCGACGCCGAAAAAGCAGTCGATTTGATTGATGAAAAGAAATGTTCAGTAATGTTTGATTTCGCGCCTATTCTCTCGTTGATCCTCGAGCAGCGGGAAAAGAGCGGTAAGTCCATAGAGTCACTGCGGGCAATCGTGGGGATCGAATCCCAGGAAACGATAGAAAAATACCAGAAAGTCTGCGGGGGTGCGTTTTACGTCATGTATGGACAGACCGAGACATCGTGCCTGGCGACCCTGGGGAGATATGACGCGAGGCCGGGTTCCGCCGGCAGCACCATTTGTCTCGGTCGGATCGCGCTCTTCGACGATTACGACCGCGAGGTTCCGGCCGGCCAAACAGGAGAGATCGCTCTCAAAGGCCCGATGGTCTTCCAAGGTTACTGGAACCTGCCGGAGGACAACGCTTATACGTTTCGTGATGGGTGGCACCATACGGGAGACCTGGGGCGATTCGACGAAGACGGGTATCTTTGGTACGCCGGGCGCAAGGCCGAGAAGGAACTCATTAAGCCCGGAGGAGAAAACGTTTATCCCGCGGAGGTGGAAAAAGTCATCCTCCAGCATCCGGCGGTCGAAGCGACCGTGGTTTTTGGCGTTCCGGACCCTAAATGGAAAGAGGGCATCAAGGCTGTCTGCAAGTTGAAGAAGGGAGCATCGCTTGCGCCCAGGGAGCTGATAAAATTTGTAGGCGATCGAATCGCCAGCTACAAAAAGCCCCAGTACGTCGAACTGGTGGAAGAATTCCCTGTGCTGGCCGATGGTTCTCCGGACAGGGCGCAGATCAAGAAGATGCATGGGGCGGCGTGATACCTTTGTGTTCGAGATCGGGAGGGGATAAACCCCGCCCCTACGCAGGAAAAAGCCTCATGCTCTAGCATTGGTATCATCTTGAACTCAACTCGGCATGAACCGCTCCACCGCTTTTTTAATTTCTTCGACAGTTTCCCGGGGTGGTTTAATTGCTTTGAAAAGGCTCACCACCTCGGGTACACTGACTCCCACTCACATTTGCACTTTTCCTTACCGAATTCATACAATCGATTTGATACCGCCAGGGGAGAAATTATGCCGGCTCATCCCAGGCGATGAATTATCTGGAAAATATCGAGCCCTGGAGGGCGAGCCATGGACCAGCGAAGCGAGGGATTGCGCGTTCAATTACAACCGGAGCGCGAACATCTGCGGGCATACTACGAGAGGCTAAGGGGCAAGTCCACGGACCTCGAAGCCGAACTGGGCCGGCTTCTTAACAACATGGAGGAAGTTGCGGCCCTCACCTACGCCAGGCGGGCACTGGAAGTCATCGTAATCGACGTCTGCGAAAAAGAGCTAAAGCGAGACCGTGGGACCGAGCCCATGGACGGTCTTCTCGACCGGTTCAACAAGGAAAAAGCGATACCGGAAAACATCGTGGCCTCGATGAAGAACCTGAACCGGCTCGGGACTTTCGGAAGCCACCCCAAGCCGTTTTCGACTCAACAGGTAAGAGAAGCCTTCATTGCGTTGGCAACCGTGGTCGACTGGTACGTAGTCAACTACAGGAGCATTCTTTCAGACAGCGATAAGGTTTCGACGAGCGATTCCACGGCTCCGGTGCTCGTAGCCAACCCTTACATGGGGCTCGACAGTTTCGAGGAAAAGGACGCGGACCGTTTTTTCGGGCGGGAAAAACTCGTAGACGATCTGTGGGACCGTTTCAGAGGGTTGCTGGATAGCGGAGGTGAGGTGCGCATCCTGCCGGTGATCGGCCCGTCGGGGTCCGGGAAATCATCCCTTGTAAAAGCGGGCCTTGTCCCGCGCCTTCGAAGGGAACTGGGCTCGGTCAGGGTGGAAGTTATAAAGCCCACCCAGCGGCCAATCGAGACCCTGTCCAACATGCTGGCTATAATCGCCACCGGGGAGCAATCTCCGGTGGCCAAATCCATGGAGTTCGAACAACTGCTTCTTGCGAACCGGGACGGCCTTCGACGCATCGTGGACACCCTGCCCGGAATCGAGGCCAAGCCCCTGGTCGTTGTGGTCGACCAGTTCGAGGAACTCTACACCTTGTGCAAGGGCCCCGAGGAGATCGCTTCTTTTATCGACAACCTGATGGAGGGCTCTACTGCTTCCGGCGGGCGATTTTCCGCCATCCTGACCTTGAGAAGCGACTTTTTGGGCGAAACACAGCGCAGCCCGGCCTTTAACCAGGCATTGACAAGGCTTGGCGCGCTCACGCCGATCATGAGCGATGAGGAACTCCGAGACGCTGTCACCAAACCGGCCCAGCTTGCCGCAAGTCCCATCGACGACGCCACGGTGCGCCTTCTGATCGACCAGGCGCACGAGCGGGAGGGGGCGCTTCCGCTGCTCCAGTTCGCTCTTTACCAGATCTGGGAGGGGATGACGCGGTCCACTCCCCCGGCCCTGACGCTCAGCGACATCGGGGGCGTGGGGGGCGCTCTTGCCAAGCGTGCGGAGATGCTCTTCGATGGGCTTTCGCCCGAAGTAAAACCGGTTGCCCGCAGGGTGTTTCTAAAGCTCGTTCAACTGGGCGAGGGCGCAAAAGACACCCGCCGGCGCCTTCCCGTCTCTGAAATGGTGGCTCGCGGCGAGCCGGCGGAAACCGTGAGATCTGTTCTGCACAAGTTTTCCGGCCACAGCGCCCGTTTGCTCACCCTTTCCAACGAGCATGGCCTGGAGACCGCCGAAGTCACCCATGAGGCGCTTCTCGAGACCTGGACGAGCTTAAGGGAGTGGCTGGAAACCTGCCGTGAAGACCTGCGCTTCGAACGGAGCCTCTCGGAAGCCGCCCGAAACTGGGACAACCGCGGCAGGCCCGACGGCTCTCTTTGGCGAAGGCCCGACCTCGATTTACTGAAAGCCTTCCACGGTCGAAACGGCGGCGATATGACGGAGTTCGAGGCGGCCTTCCACACCGCTTCTGTCAGAAAGCACGCACAGGCTGTGTGGATGAGAAGGGTGGTAATTGCCGCCCTGGTTTTTTTGACGATCTCTTCGGTTAGCGGGCTGATTCTGAGTATTCTTGCGGAAAGAAGAGTCTCCGCGGAAAGGGATAGAGCGCGGAAACAAAAAGCTTTGGCACTGCAAGCCATAAAACAGATGACCTACGGGCTGGTCGGCGAATTGAGACAACTTCCCCGCACGTACCCAGCCATCCAGAAGATCCTCAAATCGGATATGGAGCTTCTGGACAGGCTCTTCGCCCTGGACCCCGACCCTGCCGCAATGAGGGAAAAAGGTGTGAATTTAAATCTTTTGGGGGATAATTTCCTCGCTCTTGGCGATACTCCCTCGGCCATCGATGCCCACGAAAAAGACATGGAGATAACCCGGAAGCTGGCAGAAAAGTACCCGGGAAATAAGGAGAGGCAACGCGATCTCGCCGTCACCCTGGACAGACTCGGCAATATCAAGCTGCGCATTGGCGACACCCGGGCGGGCCTTCTAGATTACGAACGAGCCGTGCAGATCGGCAGGAAGCTTGCAGGCAACGATCCTAAAGATCAAGGGGCGAAACACGATCTTGCCGTCGCCCTGACTAAGCTTGCCGAGGTCAAATTGCGCATTGGCGATATCCAGGCGGCCGTCCAGACCTACGAAGAATGCATGGAGATCAGAAAGAAGCTGGCCGCGGCAGCCCCGGAAAATATAGATGCGCAACGAGATCTTGCCGTTGCCTGGGGTAATCTCGGCGACGTCAAATTGCGCATTGGCGACACCAAGGCGGCCCTCCAAGCCTACGAAAGATGCCTGGAGCTAAGCAGAAAGCCGGCCGAAAAAGCGCCGGCAGATTCGACGGCGCAACGCGATCTATCCATTGCCTGGGAGAGGCTCGGCAATGTGAAGTTGATTATCGGCGACTCCCAGGCGGCCCTTAAAGCCTACGGACAAGACCTGGAGATAGCTAAAAAGCTGGCCGCGGACGACCCGGAAAATAAAGATGTTCAACGAGATCTCTCCGTCAGCCTGGAAAAACTTGGCAACATCAAGCTGGACACTGGCGATATCCAAGCGGCCCTCAAAGCCTTCGAACAGTGCATGGAGATCAGCAGGAAGCTGGCCGGACGATCCGCAAAAAAAGGGGCCCAACGAAATACTGTCCGTTATCTGGGATAAGATAGCCGACGCAAAGGTGGGCCTTGGCGACGGCAAGGCTGCGCTCCAGGCCTACGAGCAAGGCCTTGAGATAAGAAAGAAGCTGGCCGAAGGAGACCCGGAAAATTCGGATGCCCAACGGGACCTCATGATCACTCACTTCAAAATCGGAAAAGCGCTGGAGTCGGTAAAAGACACGACGGGCGCCCTTAAAAGCTACGAGCAGGCCCTGACCATTGCCCAAAGACTTGCGCAAGACAAAAGTGACGGACAAGCACAGGAAGCGCTGAAAATTGTATTGGAGACGATCAAGCCGTTGAAACACTAACAGGACTTTTCAGGTGGGCATCCGCCATGGGCGGCGGCAGTATCAATCTTTTTCAGAAGGCTCTGATCGCCTGACAAAAAGGGTGGCTAGTGAACAACCATCACCTGCTCCAGTGGTCACAATTTCCGCGATTTATACGTTCCGGCATGACATCCGGGAAATACCTTCCCACATGTGTTTTTTTTATAATAATGGTCACACTCCTGATTTTCTTTACCACCAGTTCAGACGCCGATTCGAAAAATTCCGATCGACAGATCCTCAGTGCGCAAAGCAGCCTGGAACACGCCAAGACCTTTTATTGGCTTGCCAGAGCCAGAAAAGGGTCGCTGTTCGAGCTGAGGAAATCGGAATTTTATGCGCAAAAGGCCAAAGAAGTTCTACAGAAGATCAAGCCCACAGATCGCAACGACACGACACGCAGGCTGGCAAACGCGGCAGATGCGGAACTTGCGTATGCGCGAGCCCAGGCTCAGATAGCCAACAGAAACATCGCGAACCGGTTGCCTCTCTACAAGGATCTTCTGGGGCGAATCTCCTTATACGAATCGATGGACGACCCGGACCAGGCCGCTGCGGGCAACGCAATAAAGAAACTTGTCGATCAATTCAATGGTCGCATAACATTTATTCTCAGGCAACCGCTGGTGGTTGTCATGCCGGACCGGTCGAATCGGTTGAATATAGAAGAAATTGCGTACGCATATTTGAGTGAACATACAGTATATGATGTAATGAGCCCATTTGAGCTTAGATCTATTTTATCGCACGAAGAACTGGGCACATTGAAAAATCTGAAAGATGATCAAACCATCCCACCGGCAATAATTAAAAAACTAGCCGCCAACAGGAGCACCGATGTTTCTATTGTGAGACTGGTCGATAAGGACACGATTAATGACATACACAGATGGGATGCATATTTCTCATGGTATGATATGTACAAAGCCGGATGGGTAAACCCTGGATTCATTGTCCGAGGCTTTAGTGAGGACGTAGCCGGGAGGTCTATTCTTGCCGATTTGTTCGTAGTATCGATCTTTATATTGAGTGTGCTGGTTCCGTTCTTATACGGTATCAAAGCGAAAGAAAAAAATATCGGCCGCCAGTCTTTCTTTTTGTCGGGGGCCGGGTTTGCCTGCGGTTTGATTCTGGTGATCCCCGCGTTCAGGGCGCTTCGAAATATTTCGCCACAGGACACCACCTATTTCTACCCGTCGAGTCTATTTTGGGCTTTGACCGCTGGAGTTATCGTCTCCGCGCTGCCGCTAATCGCGTGCTATTACGGATGCGTTCGGTACTATCCGGACAAGGCGGCCGTGCGCAGGAGTACCCCGCTTGCTTCTCTTGCTTTCGGCGCGATGGCTTCGGGCCCTGCCCTGTTTGGTTATCATTGCCTGCTGCGCTTCGGGGCGCCCGGGACACTGGTTCTTATATCGTCATGGCTTGTCGTGAATTTTTTTGCGGCCCATGTGATTGCGGTTTCCTTCGAATCATACCAGAAGTTCTATCACAGCGAGGCCACGGCGATCGGTAAATCGGGTGGCAATCAGCTTTTGCAACGACCACGGATGACGATCCCCCAGTTGGGGGCATCCCTTATAGTGACAATTTTCTTTTCGGCGTCGGTATTTTTCCAGGACCCTTCCGGGGGGATAACGTTCAAGTCGTGCATGCAGGTTTTTTGCGCGGCCCTGGCCCTTGCGGTGCTCGCGCTGATCCATTCTGTGCCCGAGTTGCTCGGCAGCCGGGAAAAGGACGTGGAAAGCACCGGCAACGAAATTAAAGAGATGGAGGAAATCTCCCTCGAATGGCTTTCGAAGTCGATATCCAAACCGCAGTTCATTGGAGTCGCGGAAATCAGAGTAATCAACAGATGCACAAAGTTCATCGCGGAGATATCCGGAATCAATATCACCGTTATTACGGCAGGGCCGGGATACGGGAAAAGCAGGCTGGTGGACGAAATCGAGGGCGGCGTGAGCGACTGCTCCGTTTTCCGGGGCAGATGCCGTCAAGCTTCGGAGTTAAGCCCGGTGATTTCTTATGAACCCTTCGCCTTGGCCTTGGGCAGACACATTGGTATCGGCACTTTCGAAGAGTCGGAGAAAAAGGCTGAAAGACTGAGTAAATCGCTGCCGGGGCTGGAGAAAATAATAGGGAGCGCAATAGGCATACAGGCGTTTCTTTCGCTTTTTAACCTGCGGACTCAGCAAAGCGAAAAAACGAGGACCAGTCCCCACGAAATAGTTTCGGCCGTGGCTGAATTTTTGAAATCCAGAGCTGAAACGGCCCCGGTTGTTTTCATTATCGAAGATATCGAATTTATGGATGAGGCTACAACAGAGCTTTTCTCATCGGTTTTCAAAAGGCTTTTATATGAAGACCGGCAACTTCCGGTTTGTTTCCTGATCACCAGGAGTCATGGAGAATACCCCGCGACAGGTGTTCTCGGGGAAATTGCAATCGAACTTAGCAAACAAACCGGCAACCGCGTCTATGAAGTTACAGAAGAGGAACTAAAGGACGACAAAATTGCAACGCAGATATGCGAAGCTTTTCGTTTCGATGAGCATTCACGAGAAGAGCTTGACGACTACTTTGCCGGTTGCAGTGAATTCCGCCCGCTGAATATAATCGAATTCATCAAAACACTCCAAAAGCAGGAATTGATAGAACTGGACGGCCGGGAGTTCAGGTTGAAACGGGGGGTGGACCTCAAGTCCGTCCCAATGCCCGACAATCTCAAAGGGATGGCCAAAAAACAGATATCGACCCTTAGCGAAAGCTTGATCTCGGTGCTCGAAGCAGCCGCCCTGATGGGGATGTCTTTTCGGGCGGACTACCTGGCGGAGGTCTACGGAGTCGAACGGCTAAAACTGCTTCGGCTGCTAAGAGAGGCCGAAGATAAACAAATCGTTTACGGGGAGCACGATTTGGGCATATTCATGTTCGACTCCTCTCAAATCAGGAATTGTTTGCAGGACGGGCTGCTCGTGCCGGCTTCGGGAAGCCTCAAGCTCACCCAGTTGGGGAAGGAGTACCTGGCGAGATATGTCGATCTGCTCGAAAGAAATCTTCTCGTTAGATACGGGTCCCTGGAGGATGCGCCCGCCGCCGAGATGGCCGACCTGGCCGAGCGCGCAAACGTGATTGGCACCATTTTCCCCAGGAAGAGCATCACCTTTAACCGTATAGCGGCGGAGAAATCCTATCGGTCGGGGCGGTATCGGCAGGGCAGGACTTTTTATGAAAATGGTGTTTGTCTCTGCGACCGGCGCGATATCGATGACGGCGAGAAAATCAGACTGCTTGTGTCCTACACTCAAAGCATCCTCGATTCGGAAGCGGATTTGGAACTCGCCCCCGGAAATATCGAGCGGATCCGCCAGATCCGCGAGCGGTCTTTTTCCACAAGCCCGGTCCAGGATGCGGAGTTGCTCCTGATGGAGTCTATCGCCTTTTACAAACTCGGAAGGCAAAACAGCGCATATCTCCGATCGGCATCGGAGTGCTCGGCCAAGGTCCTCGGCCTGGGCAACGCCAGCCCGGGACAGGTGCTCCGGGCCAAATTTTATATCGCCGCCTCGCTGGAGCGATCCAGGGGCGAAAGCAGAAAAAAGGCGCATGACGACCTGCTTCGCGATATCGATGAGTTCCTCGGCTCGGGCAGACCAAGCCAAAAAGAAGCAATCGAAGTACTGCAGCTCAAGTCCGAAACATTGAACAGCATTGGGTCCACCCTGGCTGTCGACCTCAAGCGGCCTGAACTGGCGATTGCCTACTTCGAGGAGGCCAAAGCGCTAAAATGCCTTCCCGAGATAAACGATGTCAAGGGAACGGCCATATCCCTGCGGGGCATGGGTGTATGCCGCAGCCAGCTCGGCGAAAATGAAGAAGCCTTGAAACACCACCGGGAGAGCCTGGAAATATCCAAGGCATGCGGTGATTTGCTGGGGATGGTGATATCGTGCCGCGAGCTGGGGGAAATATCCTGGAAGAGCAAGGATTTTGAGAAGGCTATTGGATACTTCAAGCAGTCTTACTCGTATGGACGAATGTCGCGCAACCATATCGGAATGATATTGAGCCTGGCCGACATGATTGCAACGGTTCACCAAGCCGGTAAAAAGGAACGGGGTGCGGATATCGCCATTGGAATCGACCAGCTGGCATCGATGCGGGAACAGCTGAAAAAGGCCCCGGACTGGGTAAAACAGGAGACCCTGGCATCGCTTACGCAAATTCAGGGGTGGGGCTATGTGGAAGAAAACAGGCTGGGACAACTGATAACGGTATTACAGGGCTGAGGTTTTTAGTCCCGGGGGGGGACAATAATGAAAAAGGATCATTTGGGGGTTTTGCTTTTCGCGGTTTTTTTGTGTTCCGCATTGTCAGGCTGTGCGCTGCCACGGCCGCCGGTCGTCAACAACGAACAGCTTCAATATAACGTTCTGATCGCTGACAATACGAACAAGCAAATGGTGCTAAACCTCGTGCGGGAAAGATATACCGAGGTGCCGTTTTTTATCCAGGCCCCATCGATTACATCGGGTCTCAACTATACCGCGAGCGGCAGCTTCGGCGCCTCTTTCGTTTTGCGAACGCTATCCAACGCCGCGAACACCTTGACGCCCACCGTAAACTACAGCATTTCAGTGAGCCCGACGACGACATACACGCCTCTCGAAGGCGAGATGTATCTATCCAACATCCTGGCGGAAACGACCCTGGAAAGAATCGCTCTGCTCCACCGCACCGGTTGGAACTTCGATTCCATTCTCCGACTGCTGGTGAGTCAAATCGGACCGCTGTCAAACTATCCTAAATTGGACGGAGCCACCCACCGGCCTAAAAATTACGAGCAATTCATAGAACTCTCCCGCTTGTTGAGCCGGATTTCAAACGATGGAGGCATCGACTTTGTCGCAGTGTCGCAAGCCGACCTGGCTCGCCTGGAAGCCGATGATCCACCAGGTGATCCACCAGGTGATCCACCCAGTACTTCACCCAGTACTTCAAATAAATCAACAAAAACGACTAAAACAAAAGTTCCGGCTCCACCCAAGACGGTTAAAAGTGTTAACGCCCCGGTCAAGATGAGGCACCTTTCCAAAAAGAGTGATCCCAAACCGCAGCCGCAGAAACAGCCGGAAGACAAGTCCCGTTGGATAATGCAAGTGCGTTGCACCGGTGAAGAACTGGAACAATTGGATCAGTTGCTTCAGCTCCACGCAGTTAAACATAAGATAGCGAACGACTTGTACATGGAAACATTTTTGCTGGCAACCACAGGCGTTTATGAAACATATCAGGGTAGTGAAGAACTGCCGGTTCTAACGCTCAGGCTTCGCAGCTTCGAGGAAGCGCTATTTTTTCTTGCCGGAGGGGTGGATGTGCCGCCGGAGGATAAGGAAAAAGCCGAGATTTCGGCAGCGACTTTTCTGCCAGGTGAAAGACCCATGATAGAAGTCAAGTTCAGCCGTCATTTTCCCAAAGGTGCTTTTGTTGCCCTGCCTTACCGCAATAACTATTTCTATATCGACGATACCGATAGACGCTCAAAGCACGCATTCACTTTGCTGCTGAATCTATTTTCCCTGCAGGCGGGAAACCCGCCAACGACGAGCCCACTGCTGACCATACCGGTTGGAAGTCCGACACGGTGAGCATCGGCGAGGGCCGGCTGCGATTCGGAGGAGCAGGCCGGCGGCTGCGCCGCGGGCGAGTGTGCCACGCCTGCTCCACGTGTCCGGAATATACGAGGTTTGTCTTCTCTGTTTTTCGCCTGGTTTCCCGGCGGTGGTTCCAGCGCCCGGATAGTAAGTATCTTGGCTACCCGCTGAATTTAAAATCCCCCCTACCCCCCTTTAGAAAAGGGGGGGAAACTGCACCCCCCTTTAGAAAAGGGGGGTAAATCTGCCCGCCATCGTCCCATAGGCATTTTAGGGTCCGGCCTTTGCCCCGGAAGACTTCATTTTCAGCCGCTACTCCGCGGGCAAGGCGGCCGAAAGAGCGAGCAGCCTTTCCACGGCGGCCCGAACGGTGTAGTCCTCTCCGCTGGACTGACCCGGTCTCAAAGAATTTGTCCGCCATTTGTCCACTACGGACAGTATAGTTTTACAGACATCGTCGGGTGCATCGGCTTCGCATGCGAAATGTCCACGCGAAAGCAACATCTCTTTCAAGAAAGTGTTCCTGTAGACGAGTCCAAACACCGTCCTGTTCATAAGCAAATATTCGTAGATTTTTGCAGGGATCGTCTCGCGGGAAAAATCGTCGAGATTATTTATCATAACGAGCACATCGCAGTTTTTCATCTCGTCGCGGGCATCGGTCCTCAAGACTTTGCCCCGGTCCGTAACGACCCCCGGGTATTCAAACTGCTCGATCAAACCGCGAGAGTATCTATCCGTTGTTCCGTAGAGATCGAAACGCACAACCCGGGCAAGATCAGGGTCGGCCGCAATAGCCGCCCTCAATCCCTCAAGGAACGTTGCCGCGTTGCGGGAGCCTCCCATGGAGCCAAAATGCCCGAAGCGGCAGAAACGCGGATCGGGACGGCGTTGTTCATCTCGTTTTTCATCGGTTTCTTCAGGCGCACCAGGATAGATAACGTGGCATTTCGACGGTTGGGCGCCCGTTCTGACAATCGCGCTCTCCCGTGCCCCCTCGGTCAGAAAAACGACGACTGAAGCTTTCCGAAGTATGAAACGCTCAATGCGGGACTGGACTTTAAGGGCTCGCCCACGCCTGTTCAAGCCTTTAAAGACCAGGGGGTCCTGCAACTCGGCTATCCAGGGTATTCGCAACGTTCGCGCGACAAGGCCCGCGGCAACGTGCGCACTTGCCGGCCCGCCCGTCGAATATATGACCTGCGGCCTTCGGCGCAAGGCTACGAAAGCCCCCAACAGGAAGGCAAGCGGAAACCAGGACCACTGGCTATCCAGGTCTATCAGGAGCTTTTCCAGCAGATAAAAAGGCAGCACGGCAACGGTGGCCGGCAGCGCGAAAAACCTGAATATGGTTTTCCCGCGTTTTAGATAGCGCAACTCGAACCTGATGCCCGAGGGGGCAACGGAACAGACTCTCCGGTGAGTTCGAGCGTTGGAGCGCTCACCGCAGACACTGGACAGGACGACCGGTTCCACGCCCAAAGACTCAAGGTGGGATAAACGGTCGTCAATATGCTGCGAACTCGCCTTGCCGTCAATATTGGCAAAATAGGAGAAGATCAACCATCGATTGGCGGCCATACCCATCCCCAGTCAATAAAAAAAGAACCCCATTTTTCATGGGGCACCGTCTCATCGAAATAATATCAATATAACCCGATATTGCAACCGGAAGCTATGCAAAACAGTCGTCGTGGACATACGTTAATTTGACTTGACGAATATCAATTGCGCCGTATATGCTTACTCACCTATGAACAGTTCTACTCCACTGTCAGACGACCAGCTTTTGCAATGCCAGGCGGCGCGTCTAAAAGAACTCATCGAAGGCATCAGGCAATGCTGCCAGTTTCAAACCGGCAAGCTGTCCAGAAAGTTCGGTGTCCACGAGGCTGAAATCCGTTGCCTTCTGCTCTTCAGGGGTGAACGCTACCTTACGGTCAAGGGGATCGCCCACAAGCTCGGGGTTGCCAAAAGCCGCGTGACGAAGGTCACCGTCGGACTGCAGAACAAGGGGCTCATCAAGAGTTCGGGAGACCCGGCGGACGGCAGGGTCAAACTGTTAAGCTTAACCCAGCCCGGGCAAAAAAAATGCGAAGAAATGGATCAATATATCAAGAGCATGCATGAAATGCTGCTGCTCGAACTCGACGCGGAACAGCGGCGCTCCGTGATGGCTTCGCTTGAGTCGCTAAGGGTAAGGATAGAAGCCCTGCAGAAAGTTTTTGCCGGCTAGTGGCGCACCACAGGTTATCCCAAATTGGCTTCCGGATGTTTTCGCTTGCTATTCCAGATTCAAGTTATATAATGAGTGCGGTTGTTTAGGTTTATCTGCCGGAAAGCGCGGGTTCATTCCCCGAATTGGCAGAGACCTCCATCGATCACTGACCTCCTTGCACCCCGCATTTTCATACTGCACCGCATACCGGTTAGCGACGATGTTTATTTGTGCCGACCGCACAAAATGGCGCTTAACCGCTGCGAAAACAATTTATGCGTCGCTAAACGGCCAACGGATTCTTTTAGAGAGTCGCAGCCCAGGACCGCAGCTTCAGGCCTGCCCTTTCGTCCAGACCCACCAGGGTTTCGGATCACATCTACAGCCACAATTTTATTAAGGAATACAACTTTTATGTCATTTGAAGCACTGCAGCTTGCACCGCCCATCCTGAAAGCATTGGCCAGATGCGGCCATGACGCGCCTACTCCCGTTCAGAAGGAGGCAATTCCCAGGGCGCTTTCGGGCAGGGACCTGATTGCTTCGGCAAACACCGGTACGGGGAAAACGGCGGCCTTCGTTCTGCCGGCACTCCAGAAGCTTTTCGAAGACCCTTCCAAGAAGGGTTTGCGCGTATTGGTCCTCACACCCACCCGTGAACTTGCCGATCAAATCGCCAAGGCGACCTCGCAATATGGGAGGTTCATGAAGTTTCACAGCGTCGCCATCTATGGGGGAATGCCCTTCGGCGACCAGATACGGGCTCTTGCCCAGTTACCGGATATGATAATCGCAACGCCCGGGAGGTTTATCGACCATATATGGCGCGGCCGCATAAATTTGTCCAATGTCGAGATGTTAATCCTCGATGAAGCCGACCGCATGCTGGATATGGGTTTTATAGACGATGTGGAATTCGTCACCGACGCCATGCCGGAAGGCTGTCAGACCCTCCTGTTTGCCGCGACGATGAACCAGGAGACGAGCAAGCTCGCCCAGAAATTCATGAAGGACCCGGACCGCGTGGATTTGGCCAAAAATGGTAAAATAACCCACGACAAGATCGAGCAGCGTCTGCACATGACCGACAACCTCCAGCACAAGGGTCGAATCTTAAGGCACCTTTGCTCGGGCGAGGATTTGAAACGGGCCATAGTCTTTTCCGCCACAAAAAAGGATGCCGACATCCTGGCCAGGGAACTCAGGAGCGAAGGCTTCGGGGTTGCGGCTCTCCATGGCGATATGACCCAGATCATACGCAACCGGACCATGGACAACATGCGACGGGGCAAGATCAAAATCTTGGTGGCAACGGACGTGGCCGCACGTGGAATAGACATCACGGGAATCAGTCATGTTATAAATTTCGACCTGCCAAGATCGGCCGAAGACTATGTAAACCGCATCGGGCGGACCGGGCGCGCTTCAGAATCGGGGATTGCCATTTCTCTTGTCTCCCACGCCGATTTTCCCTACCTGGAACGGATCGAGCGCTACATAGGGCAAAACCTGAATATTCACGTTATCCCGGGCCTGGAACCTACTCGCGCACTCACCGGCATAAAAAAGCCCAAGGTTTCCACTCCAAAGGGTAGAATGCCGCGATTCGGCGGCGGAAGGCCCCGTCCCAAAGGGCAAGAGCCCGGGAGGCGTTCGGGAAATTCGAATTATGGGGCGAACAAAAAATAGCGGCTGCGCCGCGGCAAGTGTGCCTCGCCTTCTCCACGTGTTCGCATTGGGGGGGGCGGGTGTGCCGCGGGCGAGTGTGCGTTCGCCTCCTCCACGTGTCCGGATTGGGGGGAGGCGGCTCTTGATTCCGGCTAAAAGCCTTCCGGAATGACGAATACGCTGTTCCAGTCGAAAGCATTGCCTCTCCGCCCTGACCTTCCGTAAGTGTAAACTCAATGCAAGGTGGGCTTCACTGAACGCTCACGCGATGTCATCGAAAAAGTTCAAGGTCTCCGAGCAATTTTAATCGATGGCATCACTTGCGAGTTCTATCGTGACATAATATTCTTTGAGAGTTTTAGAGGTTCTTCCCGAAAGTTTTCCAGGTATAATACGATCACAAAATGGCGTTTTTTTGTCGAATGCATAACGCACAATTGACGGATTAATCCTGGAGATGCGGAATGACTTATGTAATGGATCATCCACTGCTCGTCTTTGCCGTCTCTTTTTTTGGCCTATCCCTCTCGGCTTTGATCGGGGGGGCTCTTAGTAAGAGGCAACGGCTCACTGACATTGAGGATCGTGAAGGTCTTGGCATCATTCAGGCAGCTACGCTGACATTGCTCGGATTAGTCATTGGATTCAGCTTTTCAATGGCCGTAGGTCGGTATGATCAGCGTAAGAACTACGAGGAGTCAGAGGCTAATGCAATCGGCACGGAATACTTCCGGGCAGGTCTTTTGCCTTCGGCCGATGCTGTGAAAGTGCGTGCGCTGCTTCTGAACTACCTCGACCAGCGTGTTGTGTTCTATGAAACCAGCGATGAGGAACAGTTTTCCCGGAACAATGCCTTGACTGGCAAGTTGCAGGCTGAACTGTGGTCCGTTGTCCGTACTCCCTCTGTTGAGCAACCTGGACCTGTAGTCGCCCTGGCGGTTTCGGGCATGAACGATGTGTTCAACTCGCAAGGCTTCACGCAGGCGGCATGGTGGAATAGAATCCCTATTGCGGCATGGGCGCTTATGGCTGTGATTGCTGCCTGCGCCAACGCGATGGTTGGCTTTTGTACAAGAGCCTATAAAGCGAAAACGGTCCGGCTTCTGATTCTTCCGCTTGTTGTCTCCGTAGCCTTCCTTCTAATAGCAGACATCGACGGTCCTCACGGTGGACTTATAAAGGTGACCCCACAAAATCTCCTAAGCCTCGCTCAATCCCTGCATGCGCGGTAATTGCAAAACATCGAAAAGGCGACCTGCAACCCAAATAATGTTGTTAGTGTGCAATAGATGTATATTGTTTTTATTCAGGTGTATGTAATAAGATGAATGAAAGCCGATATCGAGGGCAGGTAAACTTCAAAGCTGATGCGAGGGGGAATACGCTATGTTCAAAAGCGTTTGGACCACCGTGATGCTCGTTTTTTGCTGCTGTCTTATGGCGTGGCCTGGCCTGGCGCAGAGTGAAAATGCACAGTTCAACACCAAAGAAGAGCGGATCGGGGCGCTTCACCTCGAGATGGCCGCAAAAGACTTGAGCCGTGCCATTTCCTGCAAGCCCCAAAAAGGGAAAGAACTATTAGAGGGTGCAACGGGCGAGTATGTACAGGATTGGAAATACCCGAGGTGCGGCGTTACGCTTAAAATGAGTTCCGCGAGCAAGGCAGGGCCGAAAACAGTCGCCATTATTACGATAGAAGCCCCAAGCGATCTCAAGACGAGTAAAGGAATTCACATCGGAAGCACGGAAAAAGAAGTCATTAAAGTCTACGGTCCGTACCGCGACCCTGAAGGGTCGGTTGCCGGCCAGAAGTTCGTAGCCGGCTCCGTTTATGACGGAGTGATCTTCACGTTCAAAAACGGAAAGGTGGTCGCGATATTTCTTGGGGCTGCCGCTGAGTAGGGATACGGGGACCATTTGTTCGTTAAATGACTATCTTTCACAAAAGAGCTTTGTGTCAGCGAAAACACGGTTATGAGCATTGTCCAAAGGAACCGGTCTGAAAATGGAACTTATACCAATTTGCGTTCAAGCGCCGCCGCCACGTCCTCGGACGCGGTTTGAACGGGAATGAAACTTCGAGTTTCATAAGAGATCGGGCGGGGATAAACCCCGCCCCTACACAGGAAAGGCCTCTAAGCCCTCCAACCGGTGAAATCTTGAACGCAACTTGGTATTAGGCAGACGATAACCAAGTGAGGTTTGTCATATGAAACAACTCATGGAGCGCATTTCGGTTGATCTGCACGTATGCCATGGCCAGCCTTGTATTAAGGGTACCAGGGTGATGGTTTATCTGGTCTTGGAACTTCTGGAGGCCGGGCTAGCGCCGGAGAGAATTATTCAGGAATATTATCCTCAGATTGATAGGCAAGACATCGAGGCGTGTCTTCACTACGCAGCTGGATTGATACGTGATGCCGAGTACGTTCCTTTCGAAAGATCAGCCGGATGATAAAGTTACTGCTGGATGAAAATGTCCCTGCCGCTATCGGGGACTTCTTACGGAACATGAGCTTCGATGTCATTCACGTCAAAGATCCGGGAATGCTTGGATCGTCCGATGATCAGATTATGGAGGTGGCCGGGCGCGAAGAAAGGACTTTGATCGCTTTCGACAAACATTTCGCCGATGTTGTTCTTTATCCGACCAATTCCCACTGGGGGGTGATTCGAATTCGCATCCATCCACCCGTGCTTGGGGATGTTACCAAGGCCCTCGCTTATTTTTTAATGCAGTTTGATATGTCTACCATTCGAGGGACTTTGATCGTGCTGGAGAATAATGGTTTTAGAGTTCGGAGGGCCGCATTGACTTGAAAGCTGCTGAAATTCTCCGGTGACTTCATTTGGCATGTCCACCATGATTCCGACGAATTGTTCTTTATTGAACCAGACTGACCTTCAATTTTTCCGAATCGGAGCGGCCGCGGTCGTCTACCGCCCGCAGGACGTAGTCGCCCGGTTTGGCGGTCCAGACAAAACCCTCGCCGCTTTTCGATTTTCCGACATAGCTTTCATCGAGGAGCCAGTAGACCTCCCGGACGTCCGCGTCGGTAACCGCCCGAAAGACAATTCCGCGGTTTTCTTCGCCGGCCGAGCTTATCACATAGGTGAGGCGGTTTGCGGGAGAGATGATTTTTGGCGGATTGCCGGTTGAAGCCGTAATGTCGACCGGGCAGTCGGGACACGGCGGAGGCGGAAGGCGCCGGGGAATTCCCGCCTCCTCGAAGATTTTGAGCATGTCGGAGGGCCAGAACTCGAAAACTTCCGTGTGGATCGGCCCACGGTATGGCGGGCACGCGACAAGGCCCGTCTTGTCGTCTATCACGATTCTTCTGTGAATATCGCAGACCTTTATGGGGGATTTTCCGGGAATAAACCAGGTCCATTTTTTGTCGGGGCAATTCGGGCCGGGAAGATCTCCCGAGACCGCGCAGACTTCGACTCTTTTCAGGTTTTTGGGCATGGGGCGGTAAGGTTCTTCAAGCTCCCAGCCTTCGGCCTTAAGCGCATCGATTATCTGAAAAAACAGGGGCGCCGCCGCCTTTACACCCACAAAGGCCTGGTTGCCTTCCCCGCTGAAATTTCCAATCCAGACGGCCATGACGTAAGGCCCGAAAACGCCGACCGCCCAGGCGTCCCGAAAACCTTCGGAGGTCCCTGTCTTCCAGGATACCGGCGGAGAACCGGAGGGCCGGGCGCCGGCACGGGCAAAACCCGGGCGCGGGTTGTCCTTCAGCATGTCCAGCGTTACGAAGGCCGACTCGGCGCCAAGAACCCGGGCCCCCTCCCCTTCCGGGTCGCCCTGGAGGTAGCGAAGAGGTTTTAGCACACCGCGGTTTGCGAGCATGGCATAGAGGCTCACCAGCTCTGCCATCGTGACCTCGCCTCCGCCAAGCACCAGGGAGAGTCCGTAGCGTTTTTCCGGACCCATGCGGGATATCCCGCAGGTCTTGAGAAATTCGTAGAGGTCCGGGTGTGAGAGTTTGGAGGCGACCCACACGGCCGGGATGTTTCTGCTCCTTATCAGCGCATCTTCCGCGCTCACCGGCCCCTCGAAGCGGCTGTCGAAGTTCTCGGGGCTATAGGCGCCAAAATAAAGGGGCGCGTCTTTTAGCATCGTCATGGGCTGAATCAGGCCCTGATCGAGCCCCAGCGCATAGATGAAAGGCTTTAGCGTAGAACCCGGAGACCTTTTCGAGCGGGTCCCGTTTACTTGCCCATGAATCAATTTTGCGAAAAAATCCGCCGACCCGACCAGGGCTTTAACCCCGAGGGTCCGATAATCTACAATCATCACGGCCCCATTGCGAATTCCTACACGCTCCCGGCGCGCCACATACTCCCGAAGGTTTCGCTCAACGAGTCTTTGCAGCTTCAAATCGAGCGTGCCGACTATTTCGGGGGCCGCGCCGCAGCGATCGAGCGCCAGTAAAGCGTTCACATAATGGGGAGCGAGGAAGGGCAGATCCTGGACATCCTGGGCAACAAGAGGCAGGTTCACGAGCGGCGCATCTTTTGCGGCGCCTGGATGCTCCGCCCTCCATTTGGCATAGAGGGTTTTTCGGGCGGCAAGAAGCGGCCCGCCGGACAAGCGGTCGGGGGTTCGGCGAAAGGGGCTCTGCGGTATGACCGCAAGGCTTAGAGCTTCCGGAAGCGTAAGCCTTTCGGCGGTTTTGCCAAAGTAGATCAAACTCGCAGCGCCAACGCCTTCTATATTCCTGCTGTAAGGAACGAGGTTGAGGTAGGCTTCGAGGATTTCGTCTTTCGAATAAAAGAACTCCAGCTCCAGGGCCCGCAGTACCTGTCGGGCCTTCCCGGAAAGCGTACGGGAATTGATATGGTAGAGGCGGCGCGCGAGCTGCATGGTTATGGTCGATCCGCCTATGCGCCGCCCGCGGGCGACATAAGTTTCCCAGGCGGCCCGAACTATGGAGGCGGGATTTACGCCGAAATGGCGATAGAAGTGGTCGTCTTCATGCAGCACAATAGCCTGGACGAGCAGCGGCGAAATATTTTCGAGCGGCACCCACAACCGGTACTTTTGATCGGCCGAAAGGGTCAGCCTCAGCAGCGTATGGTTTGCGTCATAGACCGCAACAGACGACGAGAACCGGCTGGAAAGCGGCGCGCACGTGACGATGCGTGCGGCCGCCCGGAGCACGAATAACGATGCTAGAAAGAAGATAGCGAATTTAAGCCAATTGAGCCTGGTCATTCACACCCGCGGTCTCGGCGCGAGCCGCCAAATCCCCCCTGGCGGCTGCGCCGCGGGCGAGTGTGGCGGCTGCGCCGCGGCGAATGTGCCTCGCCTCCTCCACAGGGTCCGAAGTATACGAGGGTCCGAAGTATACGAGGGGGGTGATTTAAATCCCCCCTGCCCCCTTTTAGAAAAGGGGGGAAATTTGGGCACCCCTTTAGAAAAGGAAGGGAATTTGGGCCTCCCTTTAGAGGGGGGAAAAGGGCCCGCGCCGGTAGGTGTTCTATTCAACGACTTCGATTTTTCCGCCAGGCGAGCTTGCCTGAACGGATCGATCGTACATGGATTCCCCAAATGCGGGGGGAACGGCGTATGTCCCGGAATTGATCGCTCTTATGCGATAGACGAACTCTTTTGCCTTCGCACCGGCAGCCCCGTAGAGTACGACGCGGTCTTCGCGAACGTCGCCGTATTCGGGGTGCCAGGTGGATTTGCCGGTGCCAATCGGTGGAGACCATTTCGAGTCGTTTCCTAAAGACCGAGGCGGGCCTAGCACCACCTCGAAGCCGGCCGGCAAAAGATCGACCAGCACCACGTTATCCAGGTAGTCGCGATCTATTGCGCGCAGTCTCAAATGGACCTCGATCTCCGAGCCCAACTTCACAATTTGTATCGGCTTTCCCCTGGTGTCGGTAAACTCCCGCACGACCTCCAGGCCGTTTTTTATCGGCTCGGCGGGCGGGGTTTTATCGAAGCCGGACTCCATGACCGTGTAGAACGCATCGAGGTCGCCGCTCGACGAAAATCGGACCTTCGCGGCGGAGCCCGAAAAAGCGGTTTCCGGGAAAAGCCCCGTGGATAGAGCCAGCGGTTTTGCCTGCCCGCCGGCCAGCAGTTCCGAGGCGGCAAACCTGTTCGGTTGCCCCGCTTTTAGCGCATTGGCATAGGCATCGAGAGCCAGAATGGTATAGGCGGATGAAAGGGTGTTATACGAGCCGGTCTGAAGGGGCTTGACAAGAGTCAGAATGTCCTGGCCGCCAAGGCTGCTCAGCCGGTCGGGGAAATAGCGGGCAAGGATGGTGACAAGCTGCGCGTCCCGAACGAGTCCATCGTAAAAATTATCGTAGTCGGGGGTCACCGGGTCCCCGGGGCGGGATAGAGATATCAGCCTGTCCGCGAGACCGTCCTGTTTTAACAGCTTGTAGGAGGCCGCCATATAAATCCCGGCGAGGTCCTTTTGCCAGACCTTCGGGAACCGGGCTTCCAGGCGGTTCTGGAGGGCCGCCAGGTAATTGGAGGTGTTGAGGCCGCTGCGGGTCATGAGATATACCGCGTAGGCGATAACCCGCTCACCCGGAAGGTCATTTCCCTCGGAGGCGGCGAGCTGCGCGAGGTAATGCATTGCGCTCACCATCATATCGGGCGGGACGGGGAAGTTTCGATCTCTTGCATCCATGAGAAAATCCACCGCGTAGACGCAGGCGAAGTCCGAGACTTCGGAATTGGCGGCCCACAGTCCGAAGGCGCCGTCGCCGTTTTGCCTGGAACGAAGGATTCCGATGATCTTCTCAAGGGTCTTTTGCGACTGTTCGGGGGCAAACCCGAATTCAGGCCGATCGTACAATACGATGGCGGGCATGGCCTGGCTGACCAGCTGCTCGGTGCACCCGTAGGGGAATTTCTCCAGGTACCCGAGGAGACCGCGGGCAAGACCGAGGGGCAGGCTGGATATCCCGGCGCGAAGGACGCGGAATTGCGGGTAGAGGGTTCGGGCAATCACCACCTCCTTTTCACCCTGCCTGAAAAAGCCGGCCCGCAGCGAACTCCTGTAGGGCACAGGCGGCCGCACACTGAGTTCGGTCGTATAGGCGGACGATTTTTCACCCATGGAGGCCGTGAAGTCAAGCTTCGCCGCCCCGAGAGCGGCTTTTACCCGGAGCCGGAAGCGCGTAGCGGCTTCGCCCATTTCCGGGATAGTGAGGATTGCCTTCGATTCGCCGATAATTTCGAGCTGCTCGCTCGTTTGTAAGCCCACGGTCACAGCGGGGTCTTTTCCGGACCCCTTGACGTTATTGGCAACGGAAACGCTGACGTCGAAAACATCTCCCGGCGCGACAAAGGTCGGAGCGTTGGGGCTCACCACAAAATCGCCCCGGATCAGGGCATCTTTTTCGAAGGTACCGATCGCATCGGGGGAAACCGCAACCGCCATGATTTTCAACGTGCCGCTAAAGTAGTCGGGAACGTTAAAGGAGATCTCGCGCTCGGTGGAACCCGAATCGATTATGGACGACCAGAAGGCAACGGGGGGTTCGTGCTTGCGCTTGAAAGGGTTGAGGTTCGAGGCCGGAGGCTCGCCTTCCCCCCCACCGCCGGGGGCAGACACTTCCATGAGGCGCGTAAACTCCGGAAGTATCAGATCGAGAATCTGCAAGGTTTTTACGCCAAGTTCGCGTTTCTGGAAAAAGTAGCCCAGGGGGTCGGGGGTCTTGTAGCGCGCCACCTGCAAGATGCCCGCATCGACTGCAAAAATGACGATGCGCGCGGGACGGTCCGTTTTGTACTTGATCTTATACGGCCGGCCCGGCTTGGCAAGGTCTTCGCATTCAAGGGTAACTTTAGCCCTTCGCTTTTCGACGCTGACCGAAAACGGCACGGCACCGTAGCTGAGGGGACTCATAAAGATCTCTTTGGAATTGATGTCCCGGATAAACGAGACGCAAATATAGCCGTTTCCTTCGAGACCCTCGGGGATTCGGACCTTCTGGACCGTGTTGTTCGTGTCGGTTTTAAACCACTGGTACGAGTAGACGTGATCGCGCTCGACCGTTATGAGGCCCGAGCCGGTGTAGGGCCCGCGAATGGAGACTTCGATTTCCTCCCCCGGAACACAGTCGGTCTTACTCAGGGCGAGCTGCAATTCGGCGTTTTTTTCGAGGGAGCGCGTGAGGTTTCCCTGGGCGGCCACGGTATAAGCGATCCGGTTTAGCTCCTTACCCAGGCCGTCTTTTACGACGAGCGCAAAGTCGCCGGGCTTCGAGGTATCGAGGGATCGGTTAAAACCCCCGATGGGAATGGAAAGCGGCTCAACCTTAAGCGTTTCTTCTTTTTTTACCGATTGATACTTGTAGAGGCCCGATTTCTGCTTTGTGAGGACGGAGACATATTTGCAGGCGACCAGCGCGAGTTTGAGGTCGGAGACAGCAGTTTTTTCCACCTTCGGGTCGATAGCGATGAGTTCTACCGAGCGGCCCGCGCCCTTGTCGATATAGCCCAGGTTGCCATCAGGTTTGTAGCCGATGAGATAACGATTCGGGGATACGAGCACGGAGGCTTCTCCTGCAACCCCCCGGCCTCCTTCGGCCTCAAAGCCTTCCGCGCCGAAGCTAAGCAGGTAGGTAGCCCCTGCAAACCGGGCCAGCTTGAAATCGAAGCTTGATTCCCCCTTTCCGTCGGTCTTACCGTCCCGCAGGTCCTCCTGATAGTTTTGCTTCGCCCTGTTCGGGTCGAAGAAGTGGTAGGCCTTGAATTTTTTGAACTCGGGGCTCGCCGGGTCCAGATTTAAAGTGGCGGTTACCTTGCGCCCGGTCGCAGGTGTTCCGAAAAGATTGCGCAAGGTGACCAGCCCTTTAAGACCCTCCGGCGACACCCAGCCGTCGGGGGATTCCGAGGACAGATGGACACTGATCTTGAGACGGTCGGGAAGGAATTCCCGCACCTGCACGGCAGTCGACCCGAGCAGGCCTTTGGGCTCGTTGTCTTTTGCCACGTAAAGGCTTACGGTGTATGTCCCGGTCGGCGCGGTGTCCTGCGTGGTGTAGCGTATCTGTTCAAAACCGCCGGCGGAGAGCTTCAGCTTCCGCCTGCTTACGACAAGCCCGCGCGCATCGGTTACCGTCGATTCGAGAGGTATGGAGCCAAGATCTGTTTTCCAGTCACCGGATTTTACGATCAAGCCTATTCGAAACTCGTCTCCCGGCCGGTACACACCCCGGTCGGAGAAAAGATATGCGCCCAGGCGGTCTGGTTTTTCCGGATTGGCAACACCCCCCACGTCGAAGCGGGACATGTTGAGACGCCGGTCCTCGCGGTCGACGGGGATAAACGACATGTCTCCCGACTTTTCCACCAGGTACATAACGGGGGCTTTTTCACGCTGGAAGCCGGAAAGGACCGGAAAATGAACATGACCGTCGGGTCCGGTTGTTTCGGAAAGAACAGCGAGGCCGTTTTTGCCGATCACTTTGACGACCGCCCCGGCAACCGGCCCCCCGTCGTGAATCGACTGCACGAACAGGTCGTGGGTGGAGTCCACGTTGTCTTTTACGAGGAGCCCGAGGTCGGTCACAAGGATGAGACGCGTGTCCCTTTGGCCAAGGATGCGATTATTAACGGGATCGTAGCCCTCTGCGGTGAAAAGAAAACAACCCCGCCGCACCTGGCCGCCGTTTTCGAGATACTTCGAAAAGTCGAAAGGTTCATAGACCGCCTTACCGGGACCGATGTCCGAAGGGGTGCGGCGCACTTCAGTGAAACGCTCGGAAATATCGTCCTGACCGATACAGGAGTCAAGGCCCGGCTTTGTGAAACTACCCGAGTTCTGGGAGACCAGCTGCTGCAACTGGTCGGGAAGAACCCTGCCCACTTCGAAAAGTACGGCTGCATTGTCGCGCGAAAGAACCGATATTTTCTTCTCACCGCTCATGCTGAGAAGCGAGCCCCGGGCCAGAATTTTCGTCTCACTGGGGAAAGGGGGAACCTTGACGGTGGTGTTGGAATCATTGGCGAGGATATAGCCTCCGAAGGATTTCATTCCCTTCGCAACGTGAATGTAGACGTAGCGGCCCACATCGGCGTTCAGTCTGAAACTGAAAACCGTGCCGAATTGCTTTTCGTTGGTGATCTGGTCGAGCTTTAGCGGTTGCGATGCCTGGAGCGTTTTGGAGTCAACGCTTACCTCGGGCCTGGTCCAGTCGAAAGGGGTTTTGCGTCCGGACTGCTCCCCCGCGGGAGCTGGTTGGGGCAGCACGAAGGCGCTGACGGAAGCTTTGATTTCCTTCTCACCGGCCGGGGCGGACGTGGTTAAAATCATCACCTGTTCGGGTTCCGACCGTTGGTTTCTGACAAGAGTCAGCTGAGCGGAAGAAATTCGAAGCCGGCTGTAGAGACCGGGGACCCCGATCAGCTTTTCGGCCCCGGCGCCGGTCGGAGGCCCTCCGGCAGCGGCCCTTACGCCTGAATCCACGATGACCCGGATGCTCGAGTCTTTTTCTGGAATCCCGACCGGGTCGGAATGGATATAGCCGTGCAGCTTCAACTTGTCGTAGGTGATTTTGAAGCCGAATTTCGCGGGCCCGGTCCAAACATTGTTCTTGTCAGCGACCATCTGCAAACTGACGCGCTTTTCGAATTCCCCCGGATCGACCGGGTAGGAAAAGGTCACGGCAGCCTCGGCTCTTTTGATGTTGGGGTCGAGCGGGTCCTGGTAGAATTCGGCTTCGCCGATCTTGGCGGTAAAAGGGACAGTGTCGAATTTGAACTCATAGCGGGACAACAGGATGTGTTCGGCTACCAGGCCCTTTTCCGGGAATGTAACGGTAAACTCCCGGCCTACCGGCCAATCTCCTTTGGGCATGAATCTGAGTTCGCTATCGTTTGTCCAAGTCCAGACGCCGTCGATCCGGGGTGAGATTTCGATCCCCCGGCTTACAGGCTTTCCGATCATCCCGAGGGGAGCGGCGGACCTGTAGAACTTTATGACACAAGGAAAGACCTTCGTCTTTTCGTCTTGCCGCTGCGTAAGCGGGGGGGCTGTTACGGTGAACCGGGTTTGCACCGGTCTCGGACGATGGTTGTACCAATAGGCGCCGGCGCCCAAACCTGCGAGCAGGAGGAGCAGCAAGACGCCCAGAAGAGCCGCATAACGGCGAGCGGTCGGCGCCTGGAGCTTTCCATCCAGATATCCAAGCCAGGCCGGAGGGGACCATGAGAGGCTGCCAAAAAGCGGACGGAGTACAAAAAGAATACCCGCCCCGAGCATTCTGAACGGCCACAGGACTTTTCTGAAAAGCTCCATGGAACCCCCCTTGCGGCTGCGCCGCGGCAAGTGTGCCTCGCCTTCTCCACGTGTCCGGAATGGATGGGGCGGCTGCGTCAGTCGCCAACCCTTATGAGATCGTAATCAAGATTGCCCAGTCCGAGTCCGGCGGCATATTCCTAACCGGCTACCACTGCCTCAAAACTTAGTAAAATCAAGATCCGGGAGCATGGCGCCCTGTTCGAGCAAGTTGATATGGAGTTCAAAGCATGAGTCGAGATCATGCCGGATATGCCCGACCCTGGATTTTTCCACATAACGATGAAGGTAATCGCGATATGCGGGGTGGGCGCAGTTTTCGATTATAGCCTTTGCCCGCTGCAAGGGGCCAAGGCCCCGAAGGTCCGCGAGCCCCTGCTCTGTTACAACAACCTGCACTGAGTGTTCGTTGTTGTCGACGTGGGGCACCATGGGGACGATAGAAGAAATCCTGCCGCCCTTGGCGATCGAAGGGCACACATATATGGAAAGAAAAGCGTTGCGCGTAAACTCCCCGCTTCCCCCCACCCCGTTCATTACGTCTGTCCCGTAGACGTGAGAGGAGTTGACGTTTCCGTAAATGTCAACCTCCAGGGCCGTGTTCATGGCGATTACCCCCAGGCGCAAGACCACGCCGCCGTGGTTTGAAATTTCCTGGGGGCGCAGGACGATCCGGGGGATGAAGAAATCCATGTTGTCATAAATCCTCTGCAGGTTATCAGGCGTCAGGATGAGCCCGGTGGTGCTCGCGCCCTGCAACTTTCCGCGCTCCATCAGGTCGACCAGGGAATCCTGGAACACTTCCGAGTACATCTGAAACGGGGGGATTTCCTCGCTCTCGCCCAGTGCGGCCATGACAGCGTTGGCAACGTTTCCGACCCCGGCCTGCAGAGGGAGAAATTCGGGCGGGATCTGCCCGGACCGGAACTCTTCGACCAGGAATCCGACAACATGCTCCGCAATCTTTTTGCTTCGCTCATCCGGAGGCGTAAACTCGCCGATGGGGTCCGGCTCATTGCTTTCCACGATGCCAACGATCCTTCTTGGATCGACTTCGGCATATTGGTAGCCGATCTTGGAGAGGGGGCTTTGCATGAGGAGTCCGCCCCTGTGCGGAGGGGCCGAGAGGATCGTGATGTCGGTCATTTCACGCAAGCGCACGGAATGATAATGGTTCAACTCGATTATCACCCGGTCCGCATATTTCAGGTATGTGGGGGATGCCCCTATCGAGGTGGTCAGGTAAACCCGACCATCGGAGGTGACCTCGGTAGCCTCTACAACCGCAAAATCTATTTTCCCGAAAAATCCGCCCAAGACCATTTCCGAGACCTGGGAAAGGTGTATGTCGACATATTCGACTTCCTGCCTGTTGATCTTTTTTCGCAAGGTGGAAGAGGCTTGGTAAGGGAGACGCCAGCTTATGGCGTCAGCCGTGGCCAGAGGTTCGTCGATCTCGGAACACGATGCCCCGGTCATTACTCGCAACCGGTAAGGACGGCCGCTCTGATGCTCATTGTTGGCCCGAACCGCCAAGGCTCTGGGCAGCATCTTGGCTGCTCCCGCATGCCCAAAACCGCTGAAAGCCACGGTAGCTCCGTGGGGTATTTGTGCCGCCGCCTCCTCAGGACTCAGAACCGGGAAGACTCCGATCTTTGCCATTGCCTATTTCCTTTCTGCGTCGTAGCCGCCGTATGCCAGGATCAGGCGGGCTCTGAGATGTCCAGACCGGGCAACATAGCGCCGTGCTCGATAAAGTTCCTGTGGAGTTCATAACACTTCTTGAGGTTATGGCGGATGTGTCCAACCCTGGAGTCTTCGATGTATTGATTAAGGTAGTCCCGGTACATAGGGTGTGCGCATTTGTTTATAATTGCCCTGGCGCGTTGAATGGGACCGAGTCCCCGAAGATCCGCCAGCCCCTGTTCAGTGGCGACGATCTTGACCGAATGTTCGTTGCTGTCTATATGCGGCGTCATGGGGACAATTGAAGATATTCTCCCACCTTTAGCTGTGGAAGGGCACACGATTATCGGCAGGTAGCCGTTTCTGATGAACTCCCCGGATCCGCCCACTCCGTTCATGATATCCGTCCCGAAAAAATGCGAGGAGTTCGCATTGGCGTAAATGTCGATTTCCGCCGCCGGGTTTATGGAGATCACCCCAAGCCTGCGGATGACGCCCGGGCTGTTGGAGATCTCCTGGGGACGAAGCAGCATTCGTGGAACGAAAAAATTCATGTTTGCGTAGACTCGTTTGAGCACTTCCGGAGAAAGGGCAAGACTGCTGGCGCTGACACTGAAAACCTGGCCATGCTCAATGAGATCTATCAGCGCGTCTTCGATGACTAACGTAAACATTTTAAGCGGAGGTATGTAAGGGTTTTCCACCAGCCCGGTCAACAGCCCGTTCGATACCCGGCCCGTCCCGGTCTGAACCGGCAGAAATTCTTCCGGGATACGACCGGCACGCATCTCGTCAAAAATAAACCTTACGATGTGCTCGGCAATCCTGTTGCCAACAGAATCCGCCGGACCGTAAGAATTGATATGGTCCGGTTCGTCACTTTCCACGATCCCGATAACCTTATTCGGGTCAACGACCGCGAAGCTCGATCCAAGCCTGGTCATTGGGTCGAGAATAAGGATGGGGTTGCGGTGCGGCTGAGTGGGTAAAATGGTGATGTCTGTCATCTCCCGCAAACGCTTTGAGTGATGCCTGTTGATTTCTATGATTACTTTCTCAGCGCATTTCAGGAAGGTAGGCGTCGCCCCGATCGAAGTCGTAAGATAAACTCTCCCATCCGGCGTGACTTCGGTAGCTTCAACTATTGCAAGGTCGACCTTTCCAAAAAATCCCGACGAGACAGTCTGACCGAGGTGCGACAGGTGCATATCGACGTACTCGACTTCCTGCCGGTTGATCTGCTCTCGCAGCGCGGGGAACTCTGGTAGGGAGCACGCCAGCTGATCGCACGGGCCAGCGCCAGTGACTCGTCCACATCGTCTCCGCACGAAGCTCCTGAAAGCACACGTATTTTGAAAGATTCGCCCCTTTCGTGCAACCTCTTTGCATGAAGCGCCAATTGCCTTGGAACCACCTTGGCGGCGCCGGCATTTGAAAACCCGCTAAAAGCAACGGTCGCCCCATTGGGGATGTGCGTGACCGCCTCTTCAGGAGTCAACATGCGAAACCCGTTTTTAGACGACATTTTTTCTCCTTCGACCAGACCATTCAATTCAAAAGAGCGGGGGAACCTCCCCAATGCTGTTGCTTTAGGGGAAGCGTCCACCACGTAGTCCCATTTTTTCCTTCGTGCTCTTCGTGCACTTCGTGGTTGAATCTTAATCCTGCGGTCCGTTCAGGGCTGCGGGTCGATAGTCAACCACGAAGTGCACGAAGAGCACGAAGGAAGAGTAAAAGTATGGGGAACGGGTTCCCCGATCCTGAGTGATTTTTCTTAAAGCAACAGCATTGGAACCTCTCCCCCGCGCCCCCCGGAATATAAGCCACACGCGTTGCGTGTGTGGGCGAAGCCATAAGCAACCGCGACGATACCGGATCACCGGTTTCCATACGGAAACTTCATGGTGCAGGGTGGTTACAGGCATCATTAAGCCCACCACCCTCAATGTCGCTGGTTTACGCATGGACATTATCCTAATACTTTTCGCCACCGGTCAAAACAGCTAAATTCCAATGTTTAAAAGGCAAAGATTCTGATTGAAAGAATAAGGAGGGCATAGTCGGGATATTGATTTGGGAGGGGCCGGGGCAGGCTCGGATAAAAAAAGGCGGCCTCAGGCTCCGAGTTCCTTTTTAAGCCATTGCTCCAGTTCTTCGGTAATGGCGTAAACCCCCACTCCCGGCTTGCGCCCGCCGGCTTCGACAGCCCTTGCGACCATCTCGGCCGGCACCGGGATCTTGGCGATCTCATCGGCGTCTTTCATTGTCCGGCGGATCAGTGTGACCTGTGGAGGTTTTTCCCACTCATAGATTACGAAATATAAGGCCTCCTGGTCGGGAAACCTAACGGCCCGGTCTTTTCGCGCCCATCCCGTGCCCCATTCCAGGTAGGTCTCAACGGCCAGCTCCGGGGTCATCTCCCAATCGAGCCGGTCGACTATTTCCTTGTGCATCCTCAGCTCTTCCAGTCCCCACATGCAAACCCCTCCTTTTGTTCCGGCATCTGAAGATAAGCACTCTTCGCCGCCGCTTCCACGGCCGCGCCGCTTTAGAAAAGCGGAGCTATCTCCTTCCGGCGATGCGTGAGGCCCCGGGCCGGCTGGAGGAGATTGCGAGCTGCGCCCCCGGCTTGATCTTCTGGTTGGGCTTCATGGCGTTTTGCGAACAAAGTTTTTTTACCGGAACATGGAACCTTTCGGCGATAGTCCAGAGGGTATCTCCCTTACTCACCCTATAGCGGAGGGTCACGGCCACCGCAGCCTTTTTCGGTCTTTCGTTGATCCTCCGCAAGGAGGCCGTCCTCGTATTTCTGGCTGACTCAAACGTCGCGGCACCATATTGGGCGGGTCTTGTCATGGCGATGCGAACATGTCCGGATAAGGCCGTCCTCGTATTTTTGGCAGGCACAAACGTCTGAGAGCTATTTTTGGAGGGTCTTGTCATGGAGAGGCGAACACGTCCGGATGAGGCCGGGACTCTCAAGAGCTGTCCCCTTTTGAGAAGCTTGGAAGTCCTGGTGTGATTCAAGGCCGCGAGCTCTTTCGTCGAGCATTTGTACCTTCGGGCCAGGCTGGCCCAAGTGTCCCCGTGCGAAACCCTGTGAGGGGCAACAGGGGTGCGGATTACAACCGACTTGCGCTCGATCTCCTCCTGTCGCTGCTGCTCTCTTTCACAGGGCAAGCGAGTCGCGATCGCGCTCAAAAGATCGTCGCGGCAACCCCGCGGCACGCACAGTTCGTATTCCGAACAGCAGGGAGGGGTCACGGGTTTACACAATTCGGGGTTGCAATCCAGAAGCTCATTCCTGGACACCCCGATCTGCTTGCCCACCCAGGCAAGTTTTACGCCCCCCGGCACAGCCACTTTTTCATAGCGTGCGATGTAGTGATCGGGCCTGTACCAAAACCCATAGCGGACCGGGCTCCTGGCAATGGCTACGGCCGCGTAGACCGCCGGAACGTAAGCCCGTGTTTCGGCAGGCAGCCAGCCGGCATCGGCGAGTTCCCAGAAAGTCTTGAGGCCGCTTTTGTCGAGGGCATCCCGCACCGTCTTTTCGCCGGCGTTATAGCCGGCAAGGGCGAGGGGCCAGTTGCCGAAGGCATCGTAGAGAGTTGACAGATAATCCGCGGCGGCCTTTGCGGCTTTAATGGGATCGCATCTCTCGTCGACCCACCTGTTCTGCGTGAGTCCCAGCCGGGCGCCGGTCCTTCGAGATAATCTGCCACATCCCAACGGCATTTGCGCGGGATTTTGCCTTGGGAGTAAAGCCGCTTTCCACAAGCGCGACATAGACGAGATCGGGGGGCAGCCCCCTTTTCCTGAAGACCTGCTTGGCGGGCACGACGTAATTGCAGGCCCTGTCGAGTTCAGTTTGGAAGCTTCTGTGGCCTCTTTGGAATCTCGCCACAGCGGTACAGATCGTCCGATGGTCGGGTATCGGCAGTTTGTCTTTGGGGGGATTGACGGAGGGCGGCACCGGTTTTATACTTAGAATCTGAACAATAGGCTTGAACGCTTTGGGACACGCAGCCTCGTTTTGGGGCAGAAGACTGCACCCGGTCATAAATGAAAAGATACACCCGGATACGACCAACAAAGCAGACAAGCGATATCTCATTATAGATACTCCCCCTCATTTTCCCGAAGTACGCTGGAGCGAGCCGCGGGGTAATCTACGGCGCTAAACCACGGTCTCGTCAGGATCAAGACCGCAGGAACGGCTCGCAGCCAATCCACCCGGCCCCATGGACCACCGCCTATCTCTTTTAAACAGCAAAGGTCGACAGGCTACCAGATTATTTACGAAGACGGAAGACGCTAAATCGTATGATTCATAGCCTTGAGGCAAATTTTTCAATTTGGCAAAATTATAAAAGATTGGAGGCGAAGCCCCCATCTAAGCCCCGATATAGGCTTTCCGGACTTTTTCGTCCATCTTCAGGTCGCGGCAGTCTCCGGACAAAACGCTACGGCCGTTTTCCATTACATACCCTCTGTGAGTGATATTGAGGGCCATGTTGGCATTCTGCTCGGAGAGAAAAACGGTAGTGCCCGTTTCATGGTTGATAGCCGAAATCACTTCCCCGATCAGTTTTACGATCATCGGGGCAAGCCCCACGGAGGGCTCATCGAGAAGCAGCAGGCCCGGCTCGCTCATGAGTGCCCGCCCGATGGCGAGCATCTGCTGTTCACCGCCGCTGAAAGTGCCGGCCCTTTGGTGCAGCCGCTCTTTTAGGATCGGGAAGAGCGAAAAGACCCTGTCCATGTTTTTTCGAACCCGTCTTTTGTCCCGCCTGAGCGTATAGGCGCCGAGCTGCAGGTTTTTGAGGACCGACATTTCCGGGAAAAGCTGGCGCCCCTGCGGGCACAGCACCAGCCCCTGCTCGACGACCTTGTGGGCGGGCAGCCGATGAACGGGCACTCCATTTAATTCGACCGTACCGCTCTTAGGTTTTAGCAGGCCGACGATCGTCCTGAACAGCGTGGTCTTGCCGGCGCCGTTGCTGCCAAGCAGCGCCACGCACTCCCCTTTTCCGATTTCCAGGGACACGTCCTGGATGATCCGCATTCCACCGATATCCGTACACACCCGGTTTAGCTTAAGCATCGCCATCCTTCCCCAGGTAGGCCTCGATCACTGCCCGGTTGCTCTTAATCTCCCCGGGCCGTCCTTCGGCGATTTTTTCCCCGTAGTTCAAAACGACGATCCTGTCGGCCATCCCCATGATCATCCGCATCTTGTGCTCGATTATGCAAACGGTGGCGCCCTGGTCGCGGATACTGCCGATGAGTCCCGCAATGCGGTCGGTTTCGGCCTGAATGAGGCCGCCGGTGGGTTCATCGAGAAGAAGAATACGGGGCCTGCCCACCATGGCGATGCCTATGGCCAGACGTTTTTGTTCCTCCTGGGAAAGTGATGGGACCAAGGAGTCCTTTTTTTCGGCAAGCCCGATGACATCGAGGGTCTTAACAGCCTGCTCGAAAGCCTCGGCCTGCCAGGCCTTCCATTTGGGAGTATGCAAAAGGGTGTTCCAAAACCCCAGGCCCGTACGCCACTTATAGGCGATCAAAAGATTTTCGATCACGCGCAGCTGATCGAAAAGGCTCGTGGTCTGAAAGGTTCTTGCGACACCCCTGGCCGCGATCTGCCAGGGTTTTAGACCGGTAATATCGTCGTTTCCTATGTAGACGTTTCCGGAGGTCGGCCTGCACGTCCCGGTCATCATGTTGAACAGGGTGGATTTGCCGGCCCCGTTGGGACCAAGGACCGCGAGGATTTCCCCCGGCCCGATCCTGAAACTGACGTCTCGAATGGCTATGAGTCCGCCAAAACGTTTGGTAAGGGATTTAACCGTAAACATGGCGGCTCTCCGCTACTTTTTGTCGGCGCCGGGCGGCCAGTTTGCTATTAAGCCCGATAAGCCCGCCGACCAACCCGCTCGGCGCATAAATTATGACCGCAACCAGCAGCCCGCCGAAGATCATCAACCGATAGTCGCCAAGGGACTGGAGATACTCCATGACGATGGGAATCACGAAAGCCCCGACTACAGGACCCAACAGGGTCGCCATGCCTCCCAGGATGAGGTAGACAAGGAAGTTGAAAGTCAGCAGGTAGCTTGCGGCGCTCGGACTGACGGTCCCGATCACTGCGGCGTAGAGACCTCCCGCAAGGCCTGCGATACAGCTTGCCGCGACAAAGGAAATCAATTTTGCCGCAAACGTATTGATGCCCACGGAGTCGGCAAGGGGTTCGTTGTTTCGGATAGCCATCAATGTCAGGCCAAACACCGAATGCACGATCCGGTGCAGCGCGAAAATGACCAGCAGAAGGAAGGCAAGCACCAGGTAATATTGGGCGGTCTGGCCGGAGAACTCGATTTTACCAAGAAAGGGCAGCGGGATCGGGCCGGGCTGGGCAATCCCGAAAATCCCGTCGGCCCCTCCGGTGAGCCCGGTCCAGCTATCGGCCACAATCATCAAGATGACTCCAAAGCAAAGGGTCACGATGGCGAAATAATGTCCGCGAGTCCTAAGGGAAATTGCCCCCACCAGCAGGCTGATAACGGCCGCGGCTGCGGCGCCCGCCGGCAGGGCCAGCCAGAAGCCCGCTCCAGCCCTGGTCAGAATGGCGACCCCGTAGGCCCCGATTCCGAAAAAGGCGCCGTGCGCAAGGGATGCCTGCCCGGTGTATCCGACAATCAGGTTCATGGAGCAAGCGGCTATGGCGTAAATCAGGCTCATGATAACGATTTGAAAGATGTAGGCGTTGGGTGCAAAACCGGGTGCAAGCAGCGCGAGAAAAAGCATCGCCGCGTAGAGCAGCATGGCATGGATCGGCTTTGTGAACACGGATCAGGCCTCCTTTTTGCCAAATAACCCCGTTGGCTTTACGCACAGGATCGCGATGAGCGCCCCGAAGGCGAATACGTCCTTATACGCCGCGGAAATGTAGCCGCCTCCAAGCGCTTCGATGAGCCCCAGGATATAGCCTCCCAGTATGGCGCCCGGAATCGATCCCAGGCCGCCAAGAATGACGATGATAAAGGCCTTCATGCCCAAAATGGCGCCCATCGAAGGGGTGAGCATGAAGATCGGAGACAGCAGGCTCGCAGCCAATGCCGCGGTGGCCGTGGAAATGGCGAAAGTAATGGCGGAGACCCGGTTTACGTTTATTCCGGCAAGAATTGCCCCCTCCCGGTTTTGGGCGACCGCTTCGATGGTGGTTCCGAGGATCGTTTTTTTCATGAAAAAATGCAGGCCCACTATCAGCGCGGCCGCCCCGAAGATCACCAGCAACCGCTGGACGCTCATTATAATTCCCAGGAAATGCAGGTTCTGCGGATAAGGATTTGCGATGCGCAATGCCTGAGGTCCCCATACCACCTGGGCGAAGGCTTCGAGGAAAAGGAGGGCCCCGATGGCGGCGATAAAGTCGTTTATCGGAGGCTGACCGTGGAGGGGGCGGAAAACGATGCGCTCCATGAGCACCCCGACAAGACCCAGGACAACCATCGAAGCGAGCAGGCTCAACCAATAACCAAGGGACAAGGTGGTAAAGAAAAAATAGGTGACGTATCCCCCGAGCATGTACAAATGCCCCTGGGCAAAGTTTGGGATGTCAAGAATTCCCATGACCAGCGTAAGCCCCAGCGCAACTATGGCGTAAGTGCTGCCAAACATGATGCCGTTAAATACCTGTTGCAGGAACAAATCCATTTATTCAAATCCCCCCTCCCGGGCGCAACTTACCGGAATACCGCTTGAGCGGGCGGAAAAGAGCGGGCATGTGCGGCGGGGCCGGGGCCCGAATGCCCGGTTTTTGCGTGAAAGCCCCCGCCACAAGCCCTTTTATCTTCTCAAACCCGAGCCGGATTATTGCAGATAGCCCTCAAGGGGCATGTATTCGTTTTGGACCCTGCTGTTAACGGGAACGCTTTTGAGCGCCTTTTGATAGGCCGCTTCGTTTTTCGGCCACCAGATGCATTGATAGACTTTACTGTATTTTCCGTCTTCGATTTCACCGGCGAGGGCCGGCAGCAGCAGCTTGGTTCCGACAATACCGACAAAGGGGGTGGGCACTGTCTTGATGCTTTCGGGCAGGACTTTTTGGAAGGCGGCCTTTATCGCCGCGGGGTCATCGACCGTTCCCGCTTTTTCCATGGCGCGCGCCACAAGATAAAGAGAGGAGTAGTTCATCATATCCTCGAAGGTATTGTGCACGCCGAACTGTTTGACGTAGACCCCGTTAAACCCGGCCACGGCAGGGGCCGGAGACTCCATTACGGAGGCTATGCCGATGACGTTGCCCATCTTTGAGACGTCGCCTTTGAAGATGACGTCGGTAATGTAGTCCATCTTGGCCTGGTCCACGAGGATGAAGCCGCCCTTAAAGCCAAGGTTGTGGGCCTGTTCGATCACAAGTCCGGTAGGCTCGGAGGGGCCGCCGATCAGCAGGAACTGCGGGTGGGTGGCGAGGGCTGCGCTGAGCTGCGCGGAAAAATCGGTCTGTGTGTAGTAATTGGCCGGGTTGTCCGCCGAAATCGTACCGCCCAGTTTAAGCCAATGCTTTTTGAATGCCTCGCGCCACTCGTCGCCATACCCTCCGAGAGTTACCACCATTGCGCCCTTTCGCCAGCCCTTTTTCCAAGCGATGTCCGAGAAGGCATTGACATAGGCCGTAAACGGCGGCGGAATGGAAAGTGTGAGTTCGTTTGGAATCTGGTCTATTTTGGGCGTACTGCTGTAAGCCATCAAGAGGAAGCGCGAACCCTTCTGCTGGTTTATATGCATGAGAGGGGCTATGGTGTTGAAGACCGGGTTGTAGATCACCCGCGCCCCATACTGGGCTCGAAGCCGCCGGGCGTTGTTTACGGCCGCGGTCGGGTCGATCCTGTCGTCGAGGGCAACTATTTTAAGCGTGTGCTTTTTTCCCGCCACGGTGATCCCGCCGGCCTTATTGATATCGTCCGCGGCCATCTTGAGCCCGTTCAGGTTGTCCCGCCCGTAGCCGGCTCCCGGCCCGCTCAAGGGGCCGGTAAAACCTATGACCACCTCGTCTGCCGATGCACTTGAAAACCCTCCCCAGAAAAACATCCCGACGATCAGCAACACCGACGAAAAAAGCCTCATCTTTCTCATTGCTTTCCCTCCTGTTGGTTGTTGGAGCGTTTTTCGACTCAAGACACCAGCACATCCAAAGGCAGCGCGGACGGAAGGCGGGAAAGGGCTCACCCGAAGATAAGACGCTTTTCCGCCACGCCCGCACAGGGGCCGTCTTTGCGATCAGGGAAGCGCAGCGAGTAAAAGTGAGTGGAAATTCTTGCCAGCGTGAAAGAAGAGTTAGCAGTGGAACTGCTGTCTAGAGTTGATACGCCTTAACCGGGCGGAGTTCAACTCAAAAGCTCGGCCCGGCGGCATATGAATAAATTGGTTTTCACTTCGGGATATGAGGATGAGCATTTATCATGCCATCGGCCAACCAAATAATAACTAATGGATAACAGGGCCTATTGCGGCGGCAGGTGAAAATCGCCCGTCCCGAGGCTCGTTTCTTGACGAAAATCTTTTGCAAAATGCGAACGGCAACGGCCACTCCGAAGTGTGAGCCCAAACGAACCCTTCACGAGGCGCAAAGATTTGCGTGGAGGAGCAGCCCCTTTTGTGTCAGCCGGTATTTTTGGGGTCGGGCTCGGGGCGGGATTTGCCGATAAATGGACGGCTTGGGTCGGGAGCACCGAGGAAGCAGGCTTTCCCGGTTTTTGGAACTGAACGGTTTTCGGCGGGTTGACGATTGTACCTGTTCAGCTTGCGGTAGACGGTGCTCAGATTGATGCCCATTTTTTCGGCGATTTCTTTTTTGGACAAATTCATTTCCATCATCTTAGCGATAGTCAGCTTCTCAAAGTCCTTTGCCGATTGGGTTTCAAAGTTCGATTTCGCTTCCGAGGCCTGAGAGGCCATATCGATCGGAATGAGATCGGCGCTCAGATGGTTTGACTGAACGCAATTCATCATCCGTTCGACCACATTTTGCAATTCACGGACATTTCCCGGCCACCCGTATCGCTGAAAAATGTCGAACACCTTGCGGTCGATCCGATCGATTCTTTTTCCAAGAGATTGGGAGTATTTCCCGACGAAATAGTCCAGAAGCAAGGGTATGTCGTCGGGCCGCTCGTTTAAGGGGAGCAAATGAATGGTGAAAACGTTCAGGCGGTAATAGAGGTCTTTTCGAAAATTTCCCCTGTAGACCTCCTCGAGCAGGTCCTTGTTCGTTGCGGCGATGATCCGGACATCGACATGCCGTGCTCTGGCGCCGCCGATGCGGATGACGCATTTGTCTTCGATTACCCGCAAAAGGATCGGCTGCATTTCGACGGGCATCTCGCCGATTTCGTCGAGAAAAATCGTCCCCCCTTCGGCCAGTTCGAACTTTCCCTGGCAGCCGCCCCGGCGCGAGCCGGTAAAGGCGCCCTCCTCGTGTCCGAAGAGCTCGCTCGCCATGAGGTCTTTCGGGATGGCGCAGCAGTTTATGGCGACATAGGGGGCGTTTCTGCGCTCGCTTGCGTTGTGGATGGCCTGGGCATAGACGTCTTTTCCGACACCGCTAGGCCCCAGGAGCAGGACATTTGAGCGGCTCTTCGAGGCAAGCCTTGCCTGCTCGAGGGTATCGAGAAATTTCGGGTTTTTTCCGCAAATGGCCTCGAAGGTGAAATTGGCCTTGGCCCCGATCATGTTGGCCACCAGTTTCTTTACGTCTTTTATTTCCGTAAGGATCAGGATCTTTCCTATTATGCCCCCGGATGCGGAAATTATGGGATTGCAGGTAAGAGTATAGTCGCTCCACGTCTTGCCCGAGGATATCCGGACCTCGACGTGGACCAGGTGGTCGTTTTTGTCGACAAGAGAGAGTATCTGCCGATTCTCCTGGCCCAGGACGTCGCGGATGTCCCGGCCGACGATCTTTTTGCGGGCCAGGGCGGGGATTTTTTTGGCCGGGTCGTTTATGAGGGTAATCATCGCACTGTTGTCGATGGCTATGAGCGCCTCGGGGATCGAGGCCATCACCGTTTGCTGATAACTGTAGGCGATCTCGCTTCCGGCGAAGGCCGCCTTGGCCTCATCGAGGGACTGATTGATCTTCAGCTGGTTTTCGATCAGGTGGGAGGCGGCGATGGTCATGCCGTAGGCATGATTGTTTGCCCGGTCGTAGCGGCACCAAAGGACGATGCCGCCAAGAAATGTTCCGTCGGGGTCAAAAATTGGAGCGGCATACCCGGTCGCCCCATGGGAATCTTTCAGATAATGTTGAGGCCCGAATACGCAGGCCGGCTTTTTGGTCCTTATCACCAACCCGATGGCGGAGGTTCCAACGGCTTCTTCACTCCACAAGGCTCCGAGAACCCATTCGGAATACCACTGCCTGGCCAGTTCCTGGAACCTTTCGGCAATTCTGATCTCGATGAGATAGCCCTGGGGGTCGAAAAAACTGATCACAAAGGACGTGAGGGAGATCAAATGGTGGTAATGATTCAAGAAGAATTTGCTGATTCGGACCAGTCCACTGTTTTTTTCGGACAAAGCATCGAACTGTTCTTTGGTCAAATTTTTTTGCTTCCGGGCGCAAAGCGGATCGAGGCCCGAGGCGCGACACCGCAGCCACGAATCCCGGACGTCACGGGGAATGAGCCTGCGGTCGACGGACTCATCGGAGCGCATAAACTTTTCCCACTCCCGCAAGATGGCGAAATATTTCTCACGGCGCCGACTTTTCTGAGAACTTTTCTTTTCAGGGGCCAGCAAATCGATGTCCAAACTTCCGGCCGGCATGAGGGTCTCCTTGATTTGCAATATGCAAAACATCTTCTCTTTATGCGAAATAACGGAAAGATATCAGCAAAAGAGATTTAGCTCAATAGCAATAACCGGCCTTGTTATCCGGCGTTTGGACCCCCTCGGCATCGCATGGCATACTAAATGCTTGTTCACCTTCGGCGTTATTCTGAGCATGTTTTCAGCCAAAACCGAGAGGATTTACACAGCATGATAAAATCAAGACTTTGCGACAAGGTGGGGATAAAGCACCCGATCATCCAGGCGGGCATGGGCCCTTTCAGCAACAATAATCTATGCGTGGCGGCGGCAAACGCGGGGGTCCTGGGGCTTCTTTCGACGAGCGGGCTTTTGAGCAAGGCGACCCAGCCCTGGATCTACAACGCCTTTGTGGACTCCGCGGAAGCCGAGCGCGACGACGACATGGCAACGGTTGTCGAAAAGGTCATAAAAAGGACCTACCGGCTGGTAAAAGACAAGGGCGGGGTCTTCGGCATGAACGTCATGGTGTCCGCCGAACTAAAGGAGCAGGCGGCAGTCATTATCGACACGGCGATCCGGGTCCGCGAGGAAAACCCCGAGATTCAGAAAAACTTCAAAGTGATCTTCACTTCCGCGGGCGACCCAGTCGGGTGGCAGGAAAAGATAAAGGGTGCGGGGTTTACCTGGATGCATGTCATTCCATCGGTAAAGGGGGCTCTTCGCTGCAAGAAGGCCGGGGTGGACGTGATCGTTGCCTCGGGCCACGAGGGGGGCTTCCACACGTCCTGGGAGCCGGTGCACTCGATGATTTTGCTGCCGGCGGTGGTCGATGCGGTTTCGGACGAAAATACGCTTGTTTGCGGCGCGGGGGGGTTTTGCGACGGCAAGACGCTGGCCGCGGCCCTTGTCCTCGGGGCGGACGGCGCCCAGATGGGCACCCGGTTTTTGGCTACCCGGGAAAGTGATTTTCACCAGATATGGAAAGAGGGCGTAGTCGAAGCCCAAGACAGGGGGACCCTGGTTGCGCGCGGCTTCGTGGGGCCTGCCCGATGGCTCAAGACCCCCCGGAGCGTCGAGCACGCGAAAAATACCCTGCAGAAATCCCCCGGCGTTTTCCTGGGTTCACCCGACGATTATACGACGATAGACATGTCGCTCATTCAGTTTGAAATCGAGTCCATCCGTGCGGTGTATGAAGGCAACAAGGAAAAGGCGCTCATGGCGGCCGGCGAAGTCGCGCAGAGGATAAACGACTTGCCCCTGGTCGAAGAGCTGGTGCAAAATATTGTCGGCGGGGCGGAAACCATTCTGCGAAGCATCCCGTCAAAGTGTTTCGATTAGCAGGAGATCACAGTGGATAGAAGAGAAGTGGTGTTCGTAGACGGTGTGCGCACGGCCTTTGGGACGATGGGACGCACATTGCGGCAAATTACGGCGGAAGAGCTTGGGGGGCTGGCCTTAAAGGGGCTGGTCGAAAAAAGCGGGATAAGGGAAAAGGCGCACGTAGACTCGGTCTTTGCGGGATCGGCGATTGGCGGGACCTCGGCGACCAACCCGGCGAGGTGGATCGTTCTCGCATCAGGGCTTCCGGTCAGCACCGCGGCGTCTTATGTCGAGATGCAGTGCGGATCTGCGATCGACAGCATAAATCACGCGGCATGGCGCATCATCGCCGGCCAGGCGGACATCGTCATCGCGGGCGGAATGGAGTCTTACAGCCAGGCGACGTGCAGGTTCTCGATGGCAACCGAGCCGTTTAGACTCGTCGCCCCCATGCCGGTCGCGGGCAGCCTTTCGCCCACCAGGGACGCCGCCACCTGGAACATGGGACTAACGGCCGAAGCACTGCAGCAGATGTATGACATCTCGAGGCAGGAACAGGACGAATTCGGTTTGCGGAGCCAGGTTTTGGCCAAAAAAGCGATCGATGCCGGCTACTTTACCGATGAGATCGTACCCGTCACGGTCCCGACAGGCAAAAAGACCCCTCCCGTTGAATTCAAGGTTGACGAACACCCCCGGCAGACCTCGATGGAGGCCCTTACGGCATTGCCGCCGGCGTTCATACCCAAAGGCACGGTAACCGCGGGCAATTCATCGGGGCGAAATGACGGGGCGGCTTTCGTGCTCATGATGTCCAAAGAAAAAGCGCGCGAGTTGGGATATACGCCCATGGCGAAATGGCTTAGCGGAGGCGATTACGGTGTCGACCCAAAGATCATGGGAATCGGTCCGGCCTACGCGGTCCCTCAGGCATTGAAGCGCGCGGGGCTAAAACTTTGCGACATGGAAGTCATGGAATGTAACGAGGCCTTTGCGGTACAAAACCTCGCCGTTATAAGGGAACTCGAAAAGCAGACGGGCGAAAAAATCGACATGGAGAAGAACTGGAACCCCAACGGCGGCGCCATTGCATTCGGGCACCCCAACGGTGCTTCAGGGGCCCGTATCTGTCTTTTTACGATGAAAGAGCTTATCCGCCGGGGAGGAAAGTATGGGTTTTTCAGCTCCTGCTGCGGAGGCGGACTTGGCGTAGCCACGGTTATCGAAAACCTTCAACGCTAAAACAGACAAAAGCGACAGGGGGTTAACACCATGAGAACCAAGCAAGACTACATCGGCGCACTATCCAGAATGAAGCGCAACCTCTACTTCAACGGCGAGAAGATCGAGCGCACCGACGAAAGGCAGATGGACTGCATCAACAACATCGGGACGACTTACGATGAAGCGGCCAAGCCCGAGAACCAGGAACTGCTGACGGCGGTCTCGCATCTTACGGGAGAGCGGATAAACCGCTTTACTCATATCCATCAAAACAAGGAAGACCTTCACAAAAAACAGGACATGACGCGCATGCTCTGCCGCAAGGTTGGCGGCTGCATCCAGCGCTGCATGGGCTGCGACGCCACAAATGCGATCTACAATGTCTCCTACGAGGCCGACAGGCAAAACGGGGGCAGTACGCAGTATCATGAGAATTTCAAAAAATGGCTCACCCGTTTTCAGAAAGAGGACATGATAGCCGCGTGCGCCCAGACCGATGTCAAGGGCGACCGGATGCTGCGGCCCGCCGACCAGCCGGACCCCGGCTCCTATGTCTATATAAAGGAAAGGTTAAAGGACGGCATAGTCGTTGAGGGATGCAAACTGCACATATCCGAAGCTTCGGTTTCCGATGAAGTGCTTGTAGTTCCCACACGGGCACTGCGAGAACAGGACAAAAACTATGCGGTGGCCTTCGCCGTTCCCGCGGACTGTGATGGACTAAAGCAGGTCGTGACGATCCACGCTTACAGGAAACGGGAGCATTTCAAACGGGGGCACATGCCGGGGTCTACGGATTCCTACCTGATTTTCGAGAATTGTTTTGTGCCGTGGGACAGGGTGTTTCTTGCCGGCGAATATCAGCAGGGGGGCATCAATGCCCTTTTGTTCGCACTTTTCCACCGTCATTCCTACTCGGGCTGTAAGCCGGCAATAGGCGACATCGTCCTCGGGGCGGCGGCTCTGGCGGCGGAGGCCAATAACGTACACAAGCAGCCCCACGTGCGGGAAAAGCTTGCGGAGCTGATCATGGTAGCCGAGCTTGGCTATGCGGCGGGCTATACGGCATCGGATCTGGGCGGCCCGAGGCTTTACATGCCGGGAAAAGGCCTTGTTGCCTACGGTCCGGGATCGTTTATCCCTCATTCGATATACTGCAACGTGGGCCGCTGCCTTTCGGGCGAAAACGTCTACCGCGAAACCGAGATCCTGTGCGATATTTCCGGGGGCGTTACGGCCACGTTTCCTCATGAAAAAGACTTCCTCAACCCGGAGACGGGCGAACAGCTCCTGAGGTACACCAAACGCAGCCCGAAGATGTCCGTCGAGGACCAGGCTCAATTCTGGCGGTATCTAGGAGACGTTCTCTGTTCGGCCAAGGGGGGTATTCACAATGTCGGCGGCTATCACGGCGGCGGGTCGCCCATCATGGAGCAGATTGCAATTACGTCCCAGTACGACATAGAATCCCGCAAGAAGCTGGTGAGATATATTGCGGGCATGAGTGGAGGCGACAGGGAAGTTTTTTCTGAAAATCCGGCCGCCCCGGGATCCGAAGACACAAGTAAATAAAAAAAAGGGAGAGTGTAAATTGAAGATAGATGAGCTGAAGAATGTAAGTGTGATTGGCGCGGGGAACATGGGACACCAGATAGCCCTTCAGTGCGCCCTTTCCGGCTACAAGACCATAGTTACCGACGTGAGCGGGCCGGTGCTCGAGAAGGCCGAAAAATTCTGCGACACCTATCTGCCCGAACGGGTAAAGAAGGGCAAGTTAACCGAAGAGGAGGCCAAAAAAGCCCGGAGCCTGATATCCTTTACGGCCGATCTAAAAGACGCGGTAAAAGACGCCGACCTGGTCATCGAGGCCGTCCTGGAAAGGATCGATCTAAAGCGCAAGATTTTTGCAGACCTCGATAAATTTGCCCCGCCAAGAGCCATTCTGGCCACGAACAGCTCTTACATCGTCAGTTCCCGCATTGCCGACGCGACTTGCCGCACACCTCAGGTCTGCAACCTCCACTTCTTCAACCCGGCGCTGGTAATGAAGCTCGTCGAAGTGGTCCAGGGGCCTCACGTCTCGGACGAAACGGCGCAGTGCATGCTCGACTTCTGCCGCAAGATCGGCAAGATGCCCGTTCATGTGAGAAAAGAAGTCGACGGGTTCCTACTTAACCGCATCTTTGCCGCCATTTCCAAAGAGGCCCAGTGGATTTTGGAGATGGGCGTCGCCACGGTCGAAGACATCGACAACGCGTGCGTCTACGGGGCAGGCCACCCCATGGGCCCCTTCCGCCTCATGGATCTTACGGGTATCGACCTGACCTATGACATCGGGATGAGCCATTTTTACGTCTCCGGCGACAGGGCCGACCTTCCCACCCCAAGCGTCGTGAAAAAGCTTACCGAAGGCAAATTAGGCCAGAAGACGGGTGAAGGCTGGTACAATTATAAAAAATAGCCGGCAGGCCCCGGTTTAACCGGTATCGCCGTCACAGGTAAAACTCCCTTGGAGGCCGCACTATGAATTATGAACTGATAAGTGTTGAAATAAAGGAACATATAACCACTGTTACAATAAGCCGTCCGGAAGTAATGAATTGTATAAGCCCTTTGGTCAGCGTGGAAATGGACCATGCATTCAACGAATTCAATGCCGACCCGCGGCAATGGGTCTGCATCGTCACGGGCAAAGGGGAGAAGGCGTTTTCGGCCGGAAACGACCTGAAGTTTCAGGCTGTCAACGGAACGGCCAAAGTGACCGAGATCATGCGGAAAGCAAAAGGCGGGTTTGCGGGAATAACCTCGCGTTTTGACTGCGACAAGCCTTTCATCGCCGCCGTTAACGGGCTGGCCTTGGGAGGCGGGTTTGAAATCGCCCTTGCCTGCGACATCATCATCGCTTCGGAAAACGCATCCTTCGGATTTCCGGAACCCCGGGTAGGGTTTTTACCCGGCGCCGGCGGGGTGCATCGTTTGCCAAGACACATACCCTACCATTTGGCCCAGTACCTGATTATGACATCGAAGAGAATCACTCCCCAGGAGGCCCTGCAATACGGGATTGTCCAGGAAGTGGTTCCACTGGCGGAATTGCTTCCAGCCGCCGAAAAAATAGCATCCGAGATTCTTCTTGGCGCTCCTCTTTCGATACGCGCTGCCAAGCAAGCAACGCTACGGGGATTGGAGATGAGTTTGCAGGAGGCCATAAACACGCGGTTCCCAGCAGAGGATGTCATGTACGGGTCCGAGGATTTTATCGAGGGGCCCAAGGCCTTTGTCGAAAAGCGTCCGCCCAGATGGCAGGGCAGATGATTTCCGAGCGCTGCCCAGGGTGTCGCCGATACGCCAGGTCGTGAAGGACCTGGCGTAATGAATTTCATTGGGCATCCCGGGGAAAAGAGGATTTTTGCATGAAGATCGAAAATAAAGTGGTTGTAGTCACCGGCGGCGGTTCGGGCATCGGCCGCGCTCTGTGCCGAAGGTTTGCGGCCGGGGGGGCGAAGGGTGTAGTGGTATCGGATTACAACGGGGAAGCGGCATCCAGGGTCGCGGGCGAAATCGGGGGCCTGGCCGTGACCGCGGACGTGTCCAAAGAGGCCGAGGTTATAAGGCTCGCCCGGACCGCAACCCAAAACTTCGGCCCGATAGATTTATTCTGCTCCAATGCCGGGGTTTCCCGCCCCGGCGGCGCCGAAGCGGTTGATTCGGACTGGCAGCTTTCCTGGGACGTCCACGTCATGGCCCATGTGTATGCGGCCCGCGCGGTTTTACCCTCCATGATCGAGCGAGGCAGCGGATACCTGCTTCAGACCGCTTCAGCCGGAGGCCTGCTCACCACTCTTGGCACAGCACCTTACTCGGTCACCAAGCACGCAAGCATAGCCCTTGCCGAATGGCTTTCGATAACCCATGCCGGCCAGGGCATAAAGGTAAGCTGCCTTTGTCCCCTGGGAGTAAAGACGGGCATGTTGTCTGAGGAAACCGAAGGGATAGGAAAACTTCTCATGGAGACCGCCATTTCCGCCGAAGAGGTTGCGGAATCGGTGATCGACGGCCTGGACAGGGAGCAGTTCCTGATTTTGCCGCACAAGGAAGCTGCCGGTTATTTTCAAAAAAAGGCCAACGACTATGAGGGTTGGCTTCGAGGAATGCGCCGAATACAGGCGCACTACATAGATGGTTAATACCTTGTTGCGTTGGGGATCGGGCGGGGATAAACCCCGCCCCTACTCAGGAGAAAGCCTCATGGCTTCGCATCGGTGTCATCTCGAACGCAACTTGGTATAAGAGGGGCGCATTCGGTGTGCGCGTTGGCAAATGTCGTCATTGGGTCTACCATAATCAGGATGAGAGCAATGGATCTATCGAGATTCTCGTGTGAAGGAAAAGTGGCGTTGGTTACGGGGGGAAGCCGCGGGATAGGACGAGCCTGCGCCCTCGCACTGGCTGAGGCCGGGGCGGATGTTGTCGTGAGCAGCCGAAAGATAGCCGATCTCGAGCCGGTTGCCGAGGAGATCAGGTCCAAAGGCGTAAGAGGCCTTGCAATCGCTGCCCATAATGCCAGGACCGAAGACTCCGAGATGCTTGTCGAACGGGTAGTGAAGGATTTGGGCCGCATCGATATTCTTGTAAACAACGCGGGGACCAATCCCTACTACGGTCCGATCATGGATCAGGATGAAAAGACCTATGATATTACGATGAACGTCAATACGAAGGGAGTCTTCATCCTTAGCCGGCTGGTGGCAAGGGAGATGAAAAAACAGGGCGGCGGGTCCATAATCAACACAGCGTCCATCGGGGGCCTGAGGGCCGGAGATCTCGGCATTTACTGCGTCAGCAAGGCCGCGGTGATCATGCTCACCCAGGTCATGGCCAAGGAATGGGGGCAATATAACATACGGGTAAACGCCATTGCGCCGGGGATCATCAAGACGCGTCTAAGCGAAGCGCTGTGGAAGGAGCAAGAAGTCGGGGAAAAGGCGATCCAGCGCATTCCCCTCATGCGTTTAGGGGAACCCGAGGAAATAGCCGGAACAGTGGTCTTGCTGGCTTCTTCCGCCGGGAGCTACATAACGGGTGAGACCATCGTGATCGACGGAGGCCGCCTGCACGGCGAGCCTGCCCACCTGAAAGAAGAATAACATTCGATATAATACAAGATATTCAATAAGATATTTAAAGGAGACAACTCATGTCGCATCTCAAGCTCAATGAAAAGGACATTTTTTTCATTCTCAAGGAGCAACTCAACTACGGGGATCTCTGCAAGCTCGAAAAATACAGCGAATTCGACGAAGAAGTATTGGACATGACTGTGACGCAGGCCATCAAGTTTGCCAAATCCGAAATTGCCCCTCTTCAGGAGATCGGCGAAAAATGGGGAGCAAAGTATGAAGATGGTGTGGTGAAGTGCGCCCCCGAGTTCAAGAAAGCCTTTCAGGTTCATGCCGAAAACGGGTGGCTCTCCCCCAACGGCGACCCCAAATGGGGCGGCCAGGGGCTTCCCCACATGATGCACACCATCCTCGAGGACTTTATGGCCGGGGCCTGCCAATCCTTCAACATGTGCCCAAGCCTTACCAACGGCGCCGCTCATCTTATCGACAGCTTCGCAACCGAGGAACTAAAGGAGTTGTATATTCCCCGAATGTTTTCGGGGCAATGGGCGGGCACCATGGTTTTGACGGAACCGGGCGCCGGTTCAAACCTTGCGGCGCTTCGCACCACGGCCCACAGGGAAGGCGATCACTTCAAGATCAAGGGCTCGAAGATTTTTATTTCCTGGGGTGAGCACGATCTGGCCGAAAATATCATCCACCTGGTCCTGGCCAGGATCGAAGGGGCGCCCGAGGGAGTCAAGGGGATTTCGCTTTTCGTCGTACCCAAGATCAGGGTCAATGCGGACGGGTCTTTGGCAGAGCCAAACGACGTGAAGTGCGGCGGGATCGAGAAAAAACTCGGTTTGCACGCTTCTCCCACCAGCCAGTTAAACTTCGGTGAAAACGACGATTGCATCGGCTGGCTTTGCGGCAAGGAAAATTATGGACTGGCGCACATGTTCCAGATGATGAACGGCGCGCGCATAAACACGGGCGTAAGCGGCATGTCGCTTGCGAGCACCGCCTATCAAAACGCCCTTGCCTACACCAAGGAGCGCGCACAGGGTGGGGACCTTACCAGGGAAAAGCCCGGCTGGGTCCCGATCATAGAACATCCCGACGTGCGTCGAATGCTTCTGTGGATGAAGGCGATGGTCGACGGCATGCGTTCGATGATCTACGCCGGCGCTTACTGGCTCGACCTTTCGGAGGCTCACCCGGAAGAGAGTCTAAGGACGCATTACGCAAACCTGGTCGACCTGATGACCCCCATTATCAAGGCATATTGTTCGGACATGGGCTTCAGGGTGTGCGAGACGGCCATACAGTGTTTGGGCGGATATGGCTATTGCTCTGATTATCCCCTGGAACAGTACTTGAGAGACTCAAAAATTATGTCTCTTTACGAGGGCACAAACGGCATCCAGTCCATCGATCTCATGGGGCGCAAGATGACGATAAAAGAGGGCGCTCCTTTCCTCGCGTTCAAAACCGAGATCGAGAAGTTTTGCACCGCGAACCGCACCCACCCGGTGCTGGGCGAAAGGGTGGAAACGCTCGAAGGTGTTGCCGCACGGTTGTGGGAGACATCCATGGCAATGTGCAAGAGAATGAAATCCGACCCGCGACAGTGGGCGTCGTATACCTACCCTGCCCTTCAGGCGTATGGTGAGCTGACCATGGCGTGGAGGCTTCTCGACATGGCGCGGATTGCCTGTGAAGCGTCCGAGCGTGGGGAGGGAAGTGATTTCCACCGGGCCAAAACCCTCCAGGCCCTCTGGTTTGTAGACGTCACGATGCCGCACACGCTGGCGACCATGGACATATGTCTCAGGCAGGGACGAGAGATCCTGGATATGCCGGAAGACGCTTTTTAAGGATTTTCAAATGACCTGGTGGGCACGGTGAATCTGTGCCCACCCTGCGTTTTGGCGTTCAGCAACGCCAATGATCGCTCGATTCCGGCGAAGTGATTTCCACCGGGCGCCCCCCGTTCTTCCCCCGAAAAGAGAAATCCTTTCTCGATTTAGCAAGTTGATTAAAATTATCATATTGACTAATCTAAGATATGGAGAAACGCAAGCCACACTACAAACTGGCCGAGATACAGAAGATTGTCTCAGACCCCGCAGCCAGGCCATTCACCGTCACGGCGTTACGCGGGGGGCTTGCCCTGGGTTTGACGGAACAGGAAATGCGGCAGGTGGTGCTCGCGCTCTCTCACCATGATTTTTACAAAGCCATGACCACAAAGATGGCCCCTCAATTGTGGCAGGATGTCTACCATGGAACGACCTCGGACGGCATTGCCGTCTATATTAAAGTCACAGGGTTTACCGATGGCCGACCGCAGGTCATCCAGTTCAAGGAAAAGTGAGGTGGAGCGATGAAATGCCCCGCATGCGGTCAACCGGAAATGGTGCAAAAGACCCTCGACGAAACGCTCTCTTACGGAGGGCGCTCGCTAACCCTGAATGCTTTGCGTGGGGAGTTTTGTCCGAACTGCGGGGAGGGCGTCTGGGATGAAGAAAGCTACGGGCGCTACATCGAGGCGCAGGCGGAACTGTTGCGCGCGGCAAAGGGAGACATGAGCGTTGACATTCGGCGCATCCGCAAAGACCTGAAGCTCACCCAGGTAGAAGCCGGAAGGGCCTTCGGTATCGGCAAGGTGGCATTTTCCCGGTACGAACGTGGTAAAACCCGGCCTCCGGCCCCCCTTGTCAAGCTCCTCAAACTGGTGCAACGGCATCCCGACTTGCTTAGTGAAATACGAGAAGACAAACACGGATAAACGATTGGCTTAGCATGCCATTTTTTCGGCTAAATAGAGCAAAATAGAGGCGGAAGGAGTAGCAAGGGCCGGTGTCAAGGATTATTGATACCAGGTTGCGTTCAAGCGATGCCGCCATGTCCTCGAACGCGGTTTGAACGAAGAGACCGGGCGGGGATAAACCCCGCCCCTACACAGGAAATGCCTCTACGCACTCCAACCGGATTAAACATGACCTGATCGGGTCAGGATTTTTTTTGGTTGGCTTCCTCTTCAGTCCTAAGTATCTGGCGAAGCACCTTGCCCACCGCGGACTTCGGGAGAGAGTCGCGAAACTCGATCGATCCGGGAACTTTGTAGGCGGCAAGCCGTTCCCTGCAGAAATCGACGATCTCCTTACCCGCCGCGGTCTCGCCCGGTTTTAGCACCACGTAGGCTTTGAGGGTCTCCCCTCGGTACTCGTCGGCGATTCCGACAGACACCGCTTCGAGGACCTTGGGGTGCTCGAAGAGCACTTCGTCGATCTCCCTGGGGTAGATATTGTATCCGCCGGCGATCACCAGGTCCTTCTTGCGGTCCACGACGAACAGGTAATCGTCTTCGTCGCGGGTTACGATATCGCCGGTGCTGAGCCACCCGTCCTTTAGCTGCCCCGAAGTTTCCTCCGGGCAGTCCAGATATTCCTTCATGACCAGCGGGCTTCTTATGAGAAGTTCGCCCGGCTCGCCTTTTTTGACATCTTCGAGCCCATTTTCAACGTCGACGATCCTGATGTCGGTGTCGGGAAGAGGAACACCGATACTGCCCACTTTCTTCATGCCCATGATCGGGGTGCTGATGCCAAGGGACGTTGTCTCGCTCATCCCCCAGCCCTCGGTAAAGAAGATGCCCAAATCGTTAACCCGCTCGATGAGTTCCTGGGGCATTGGAGCACCTCCGGAGTTAAGGAGAGCCCAGGTCGGGGCAATCTCTTCGGCCCGCGGATGGTTTATCAGCGCCGTTATCATTGTGGGCACGGCGGGGAAAAAGGTAATCTCTTTGAATTGCCCCAGGATCCCCATGATTTCATCGACCTGGAACCGGGGGATCAGAATCTGGGTTGCACAGTTGAGTATCCCCCAGTTCATCACGACGATGTTTCCGTAGACGTGGAAAAACGGGAGCGCCGCCACCACTGTGCGGCGTTCGGCGGGCGTGAGACCGCTCGTGGCCGAACCCCACAGGCCGCACTGGAAAGTCGCGGCAACGAGGTTTGCGTGCGTAAGAACCGCCGGCTTTGGCAGGCCGGTTGTCCCGCCGGTAAACTGGATCATGCACGGGTCTTCGGGTAACACCTGGACCCGGGGGCGCCCGTTCGTTTGGCAGGAATCAAGAAGGTCCGAAAAATGATGCCACCCCGGTTCCAGATCGAGGGTTTTAGCCGTGCTCCGGCCCATCCCGCCGATGAAGTCCTGCGGCCTGGTCACGATCACCCGATCCATGTCCACTTCCCGGCAAAGCTCGCGGATTGCCGGAAGAACCATATCGAAGGTGAAAATAGAGGTCATACCGGTTTTCAATGCGGCATGTTTTAGTTCCGAGGCCGTGTACATGGGGTTAAGGTTTACGGCGACAGCTCCAAGGCATGCCGTCGCGTAGTTGGCGATTAAGTACTGGGGGCAGTTGGGCAGATCTATTCCCACCCGGTCGCCTTTCCTTACGCCAATGGCAGCAAGAGCGTTGGCCATACGCCACACCGAGCGGCGCAACTCCCGGAAGGTCATTTCCGTCCCGTAGAAATTGAGGGCCGCCTTGTCCGGAAAGGAGTTTGCCGGGACATCCAGCAAATTTTGGAGCGGGATACGAGGATAACGTATTGTAAGCGGAACGTTGTAGTCATAATGCCTTTGCCAGGGTCTGGATTCCATTGTAGCTGCCTCTTATGCGTTGGATATAAAAATGGAAGGTCTAACGAGTTTTTACGGCAAGGGGTTCGGGCCCTGGCGATACCGCCAGGGCCCGTCCAACATCAGCGCGGGGCGCGGATTTATCATGGAGCCGGCGCCTATAGGGTTGTCAATGGCCCCGCCCTTCCTGATATTTCCACCGGGTCGGTAAACGTCCCCGGGGCCACGCTTATCTTATTCAAAGAAGGCCTATTTCCACCAATCGGTCGGGTTTCCGAGCGGGACGACGAGGCGCATCAGGAACCAGTCGCCGCCGGAACCGCTTTGAGTGGTAACAGCAAAGTTGTATGAAAACAACAGGCTGCACGGTCCGAAATTGTAGCCAAGGATAGGACCGAGTCCGACGTTGTTACTGCAGGTCCCGGGAAGCGTACCGTAGGTAAGGCCGTTAAAGCCCTTGTCATTGTATGTCTGGTGCTCGATTTCGGCTCCGGCGCCAAAGGTCCATCTCTCACAGGTATAGGTCGCCGTAAAGTCCATGGCCAGTTCGGGACCGCTCTGGTAGTCGATGTCGTCGTCCTTGGTATAGAAGGTGTACTGGAATTCGGCGCTGAGGTTCCAGCCCGCATACAGCCAACTGATGCCAACTTCGGGCGTGAACTCGTAGCTGCCGTTGCTCGACCAGGCATAGATATTGGCGTTATCCTTACCGCTAAAACGAGCCAGGTAAAAATTAGAAGCAGGGGTACCCGGCACGGCGGCAAGGCTGTTCGCCGGCGAAGTCGTACCATCGTTGAAGCCGATCGCAAAGGATGCGGAGAGGTAAAAATTACACGGGATTCTCCACGACAGGATGATCGGAGTAAAAACGGTATTGTAGACGCCCCACTGCGTGCCGCTCTCCCCTGGACCCGAACCCGAAGACCTAAGGGTCGTTTCGAGGAACGGCTGAGCCATGGCGCAGGCGTAGGTCGCGCCGAGGATGGGACAAACGCCGGGGTTCCACAACAGGATCGGGATATCGACGTAACCGTTGGACTTTGTGCCGGTGGCATTCCCGAGGTTATCGTAACCTTTCCAGTTGCCGCTCCAGAAAAAGTCGTTTATGAAATACGCGCCTGGAGGCGGCAGAGCGCCCGAGGCCAGCCCCTCGTCGGAGCCGCGCAGATGATAGTCCCACACTTCTTCCGCAACAGCGGAGCTTACGATCGTCATTACCGCAAGCAAAACACAAAGCGCCATAGCCAATCTTTTCATCTCTTCCTCCTCTAATTGATAAAGTTCCAGTCAATCAAACCCCAAATCGATCCTGTTCCCAGGACAAATCGATACACCACCTCCTCCCAATCCGGTTAACTGCAACAGCCCCTATCAAGACCACCGGGTCTGCACATGGCGTCAGCCTTACACAACTTCAAGCTTAAACGCCACACTCGAACTCGGGCGTTCAACCGATGTCAAGCCACATAAAGACCTGATTTAAGACAGGCCAAATTTTAAATTCACATTTTAACAGATTTGTCATTTTCGAACTTGGCGCGTACTACTCTTATATATCAATTATAATTGATAATACATCTTATTATCGCATTTCCGGCAATACCTTGCGCTTAGGCTTTATCGACTCAATTTTGCCTACAGCTAAAACTAGCTTCAGGATGCAAATGGGAGAATCATCTTGTATGGACCGAGGAGGATTTCGGGTGGAAGTCGCACTTGTGGTAGATCGAACTGGTAGACTTGTATCGAAAAGGATTTTACAGGTCACGCCGCCAGCCGCCGAAGAAGAGTCTTCAAATGAAATGGTAAGCGGTTCCATCACCACTTCCAGGCCATTTGCCGCCTGTTGAAGAAAGCATGGACGCAACCTGCATTCTCTGCGTTTTGTATGGTCATGCAAGCCTTATCTCAAGGAAATTTCCACACACGGCTGTGCGCATGTCAGACGCACAGCCGTGTGGAAGGGTCTTATACCAAGTTGCGTTCAAGATCGGGCGGGGATAAACCCCGCCCCTACACAGGAAAGGGTTCTACGCCCTCAAATCGGTGGAATCTTGAATGCAACGTTGTCTTTTGCGGCCGATTGTCAAACGGCTCGCTCGATTATCGTCGCCACGCCCTGGCCCCCGCCAACGCATGCGTTTGCGCACCCGTAGCGGCCGCCCCTGTCTTCGAGAATGCGTGCAAGGGTGCCGACAAGGCGTATGCCGGTAGCTCCCAGGGCGTGCCCTATGGCGATCCCCCCGCCCTTCACGTTGACCTTGTCCGGATCGATCCCCAGCTCTTTTATGCAATTAAGAGCGACGATCGAAAAGGCTTCGTTTATTTCCCAGAAATCTATGTCTTTTGCCTCAAGCCCCGCTTTTTGAAGGGCTTTTTTGCTGGCGGGCACGGGCCCCTCGCCCATGATCGTGGGGTCTACCCCCGCAAAGCCGATCGACTTTATGACCGCCATGGGCTTGATGCCTTTTTGCTTCGCCTTCTCTTTGGACATGAGAATCATAGAGGAGGCAGCGGCATTTAAGGGTGAGGAGTTTCCGGCGGTGATCTGGTGATCTTTTTTGTAAGCCGGGGAGAGTTTCAAAAGCCCTTCGAGGGTGGTGTCCGCCCGGACCGCCTGGTCGGTTTTGACCACGGCGAGCGTGCCATCGGCCTGCTGCGCTTCGACGGGAAGAATCTCGCCTTCGAAAAACCCCTGAGACTGGGCTTTGGCTGCGAGCAAGTGGGACCGCTCGGCCCACCTGTCCATATCCTCCCGCGTGAGTCCGGCCTTAAGGAGGAGTTTCTGGGCAGTGAGCCCCATGTTCATCGAGGTCATCATGTCCCAGTGCAGATATTCGGGGGCCGAGTAGAGGGCGAGGTTTGGCGCGATAAGTCCGCCGTCATAAGTCGAGCCTCCCATCGGGACCCTGGTCATGTGCTCCATCCCACCGACCATCACGACGTCAGCGTTGTCGGTGGCAATTTCCATGAAGCCCATGTGTACGGCGGCCATGGAGGAGCCGCATTGCTGGTCTACGAATTTGGCAGCGATCGTATCGGGGAAGTTAGCGAGAAATATGGGAAAACGGCCCCCATAACCCCATTGTTCGCCAACGGCTGTGGCGCACCCCAAGATGAAATCGTCTATTTCGGAAGGCTCTATTCCCGTTCTGCCAACGACTTCGGGGAGAAGCTTTGCCAGCAGTTCGTCGGCTCGTAATTTTGCAAAGACATCTCTTCCCGGGTCTTTTGGGCGACAGCGGGATTGAGCTGTCCTCAAGTACCCGGCAATGACCACTTCTTTCATCTTTTTATCTCCTTTCACACACACTCTATTTAGTCGTCGAAAACCGAACTTTCCATATTTACCAGAAGGCCATCGGCTTCCATGAGCCTCGCGGCGAGCCCCAGGATTTTTGGCGTTTCATAGTGAAAAAAGTACCGCATCGTCTGGAGCTTGCCCTCGTAGAAGCGCCTGTTCAATTCCGAGCAGTTCTCTTTCATGCCCCTTGTGGCTGCAAGCCCCTGGCAGAGCCATTGCCAGGCGATGACGACGATCCCGAAAAGCTCGAGGTAAAGGGTCGCATCGGCGAGGAACTTCTCGAGTTCTCCGGCCAGGGCGAATTGGAGCAGGTGCATGGTAACGGTCCGCCATTTTTCCAGCGCCTCTTCGAGCCTCGCCGCATAGGGGGCGAGTTCCTCGAAGGCGGCCGCGACCTTGCTCATGGTCAAAACCTGCTCGCAAAAAAGCTCCATGGCCCTGCCGTTTTTCATGAGGACCTTTCGCCCGAGCAGGTCCATGCCCTGAATTCCGGTCGTGCCCTCATGGATCGGGTGTATCCTGATATCGCGGTAGTATTGCTCCAGGGGAAACTCCCGGCAGTATCCATAGCCCCCGAGTATCTGGAGCCCCTGGCTAACCGACATGATTCCATTTTCCGAAGGGTAGCTCTTTACGACAGGTGTAAGCAGATCGAGCAGCAAATCGTAGCGCTCCCTGTCTTCGGGGTTGCCTTCTCCAGCGAGATCGGCATAAACCGAGCTTTGAAGGATCAGGGACAGGGCCCCTTCGGTTACCGCCCTCTGGAAGAGGAGCATTCTTCTGACATCGGCGTGTTCGATGATCGGGACCTGCGGAAGGGCGGGGTCCTTGGACGAAAGCTTTCGTCCCTGGAGCCTCTGGGAGGCGTATTCGAGGGAGGCGTAATAGGCGGCCGTGGCTACGGCTGTCGCCTGCATGCCGACGCCTATGCGCGCCCCGTTCATCATCTGGAACATGTACGAGAGGCCCTTGTGGGGCTCTCCCACAAGGTAGCCTCGGCAGTCGTCGTTTTCGCCGATGCTAAGCTGTGTGATGGGGCACCCGCGATAGCCGAGCTTGTGATAGACAGCCGCAGCCGTCACATCGTTTGGCAAGAGCGCGCCATCCGGGCCGAGCCTTTTTTTCGGAACGAGGAAAAGAGAAATGCCTTTCACGCCGGGGGGGCCGCCTTCGATTTTGGCAAGCATCATGTGGACGATATTTTCCACGCCGTCGTGGTCGCCGGCGGAGATGAATATCTTCTGGCCCCTGACCTTGTAGTATCCCTGGTCTGTGGGGGTCGCCCGGGTGGTGATGTCCGAAAGGGAGCTTCCGGCCTGGGGCTCGGTAAGGGCCATGGTTCCCTGCCATTCCCCGGCAAGCATTTTCGGAATGCAGGTCTCCTTCATAGTGTCGGAACCAAACGACAAAATGAGATGGGCGGCCCCGGTAGTTAGACCCGAGTAGCCGGTGGCGGGAAAATTTGCCGAGGCGAAAAGATACTCGCAGGCCATGTGAACGGTCATAGGCAGCTGCTGGCCGCCGACTTCATAAGGCAAGGACGATGCAAGCCAGCCGCCTTCGCCCCATTCCTTCATCATGGTTTTGACTATCGGGTGGACCTTTACGGCGCCGTCTTCGAGGTAGGGCTCCTTTTCGTCCATTTCGCGCAGGTACGGATAGAGAAGATTTCGCGCGAGCTTCAAAGCTGTATCGATCGCCAGATCGCAGGTCTCACGGGAATGGTCCTCGTAGTAAGGCAGCTTGAACAGCCGTTCAACATCGTGGACTTCATAGAGCAGGAAATCGAGGTTCCGCCTGCCGGCGAATTTATTAGCCATGCCAAGTCTCCATCATGCCTGGTAGAAGGTTTTGCCGGACTGCGCCATTTCCTTTAGAAGCGCCGCCGGTTTAAATCGCACCCCGTAGTTTTTCTCTAGTTGGGTGAGTTTTTCGTAAACGTTTTTCGCACCCCACTTGTCCGCATAGCGCAAGACCCCGCCCCTGTACGGGGGGAAACCCGCCCCGTAGATCATCGCGAGATCCATGTCCCGGGGCCTGTCGCAAACTCCCTGCTCGATCATGAGAGCCGCTTCGTTTATGGCGAGGGCAAGCATGGAGTCGACTATTTCGGCATCGGACAGCGTCCTGGGAGACACATTGTTTTCCTTCAGATAATCCTGGACGCAGTCGACAACCTTTTTATTGGGAACGGGCCTGGGGCCGCTGTAGTCCATGAACCCCGCGCCGGTCTTTCTTCCGTAGCAGCCCGTGCGGTAGATCCGCTCAGTTAGCGGGTGCACCCGGTATCTTTCGCCGAGCCGTTTTTCAAAAGTTTTGTTCACGTGGTAGTTTATGTCGATACCGGTCAGATCGGCGAGCTCGCTTGGCCCCATGGGCATACCGAAATCCTTCATCACCTTCTCGATCCGATTTGCGTCCACACCGTCGGCCACAAGGTAGGTCGAGCCCCCGAAGAGGCCGCCGAGCTGCCTCGAGACGTAAAAACCGGGGGCATCGTTTACCACGATGGGGACCTTCCCGATAGAGCGCGCAAAAGCAACAGAGGACGAAAGGGTCTGGTCGGAGGTCTGCCCCGTGCAGATGATTTCGAGCAGCCGCATGCGCGGGGGCGGGTTGAAAAAATGCAGCCCGATCATGCGCCCCGGGTCTTTTAGCACCGAAGCCATCTCGGTTATCGGAAGGGCGGAAGTATTTGTTGCGAAAATGGTTTGAGGAGAGCAGAACCCTTCTATCTTTTTCCAAATGTCCTGCTTGATGTTCATGTCTTCCAGAACAGCTTCGATGACAAGGTCCGCGTCACGGACATCATCGAGGGTAGCGGTCGCCTTGAGCTTTTGGGCAAGCATCGCCTCGAGGTCGGCCGCAGACATCTTCTTTTTCTTGATGGCGTAATCGAAGGACTTCCTTACACCGTTTACGCCCTTATCCACGGCATCCGGACTTATGTCCCAGAGGACCGTGTCAAAGCCGCTTTTCAGTAAGACGTTTACGATCCCCGACCCCATGACGCCGCCGCCAAGCATCGCGACTTTTTTGACCGCAAGGGGCTTTACGCCGGAGATGCGCGGAAGCCTTCCGGCGGCCCTGGTATTGAGGAATATGCCGATAAGGTTTTTGGCGACATCCGATACCGCGCAGTCGCAAAAAAGGTCGGCTTCCCGCCGGATATCGGCTTCTATATCGAAGGACAAACCTTTTTCCACTGCCTCGATCAATTTGAGCGGGGCGGGATAGCCTTTGGCTTTCATTGCGGCCATCATCTTCGCGCCGTTCGAGATCGCCTTGAGTTCGGCCGAGCTCGGAAGCCTGCCGCACATATTGCGGGTCCGCCTGCTCTCAAGCAAGAGATTGGACGAAACGAAGCGGGAAGCCGCAGCACTGGCCGCATCGAGGAGCTTTTCGGGCTCCGAGGTCTCATCTACGAGGCGCCTTGACAGGGCGGCATCCGAGCCTATGGGCTCCCCGGCCGTCATCATCTCGAGGGAGTTCATGAGGCCTATAAGCCTTGGCAACCGCTGGGTGCCGCCGGCGCCGGGGATGAGGCCGACCTTCACCTCGGGCTGCCCGAGCTTCACGCCCTTTGCCGCCACCCGGTAGTGGCAGGCCATGGCGACTTCGAGGCCGCCTCCGAGCGCGTTTCCGTTAATTGCGGCTATGACCGGCTTGGGACCAGTTTCGATCTGGTTTAAAAAACCCGACATCGCCTCAACCCCCGGCAAAAGGGAGCTTTTGTCCGTCTGCTCATAGACTTCCGTAAGATCGGCTCCGGCGATGAAATTTTTCCCCGTCCCGGTAAGGACGAGGGCCTTTATTTCCGGGTCTTGAAACCCGCTCGAAACAGCTTCGGCCAACTCCATGACAAAGCGGGTCGAAAGCTGGTTTACGGGAGGGTTGTCCATGATGAGCACGGCTGTGCCATTTTGTATTTCCACCCTGAGGGTCTTGAACTCAGACTTCATCTAAGCATTGCTCCTTTCGCCGGAACGAATCGGCTTATCGCCCCGCAAATCCCTATCCCCGTTGAGTCCGATAGCCTCCCGGTCTTGCGGCTACCGCCGAGGTCAAAAGTTCGGTCACCTGTTCGATTTCCTCCACCTTGTCCACCCGGGCCGATTCGCGCAAAACAAACCACCGAAGCGACATGTGGACAAAAGCTCCCAGAAACATATTTCGGAAGACCCGCGGATTGACTGAGGCCCGGAAGGCCCCCGCGGCCTTGCCTTCCTCTATGACGCCTTCGATCAGAGCGCAGTAGCTGCGAAGTATTTCGAAGGCCTTGGAACCATAAAACTTTTCATTTACCTGCAGGCTCAAAAGAAACAATTTGAGAAACTCGCGGTCTTTCAGAAAGCAGGAGAAATTGTACTTAATCAGCCGGCGAAGCTTTCGTTCGGGGTTGGTTATGTCGAAGGCCCCGGAGGCCTGGTCCAGGTATGAGCCCAGCTGATTTGCGGCGATGGAAAGGAGGATGTCTTCCTTGCTCTGGAAGTACTCGTAGATTGTTCCGTCGGCCACCCCCGCCAAACCGGCGATCTCGGATATGGTCGCCCTGGCGAAATCTTTTTGCGCGAAGACTTTTTTCGCCGCATCGAGGATGGCCTCCATGCGGCTCATCTTGCGCTCTTGGGGCCCATTGGCCACGACCATGGCGTCGACGAGATCGACGACATCTTCGAAATCGGAGACCCCGGAGGGGATTTCCCCCGTGGCAATGCAACTTATGGTTTCCATGTCCAGGGTGCCGAGGACCACGTCCCGAATGATTCTCACATGCACATCCGAGCGAAACTTTCCGGCTTCCACCCCACGGGAGAGAATCGAAGTGATCACGCGCGAATATTGCCTGACGATTTCATAGGCGGGGCTAGTGTAGAAGGCTTTAAACGAGCGGCATTCCATGACCAGCAGCCGGGCATAGCCCCTGTGGAGATCGTGATAGCGGAGCTGAAGCCAGATCATCTTTCTCAGCTGGCCGAGTATGTCTGGAATTCCCTCGAGGTGTTCGTTTAGAAGCGCAAGCTGGTTTTTTAGTTTTTCGCCTGGAACGGAGAAGAGGAGGTCCTGCTTGTTTTTGAAGTAGAGGTAAATGGCGGAGTCTGTAACATCGGCTCTGCGGGCGATTTCAGATATCGAGGAAGATGCAAAACCTTTTTGCGACATCACTTCTTCGGCCGCGGCAAGAATTTTAAACTTTGTGGTTGCCGCCTGGCTGTCTGGCTGTTCGGGTTCAAGAGTCGTCTGCATAACCGTCATATATCGTTTAAGTAGGTGAATGGCACTGGTTCGTATCAAGACAAGTGTCAAGCGATCTATAACCTTGACAAAAAATATTCTAGCGTGCTAGTGAATAGCTGTAAAGAATGTTTTTAATACCGAATATAATTCTAGACGAAAAAGGCATTTTTTGATTTAAACTCCTCACGACCAAAAAGTTTTTTCATGGGGCAACAAAATTTGCACGAGCCGGACATATTGCTGTTATACCATGTTTTTTTCGGTGCACGCGTCTTACTGAAAAAGTTTGAGCCGAAAGAGACTCCGGCGGTTAAAGTGGCCTAAAAAATTTGATTCACCTTCCGGATACGAGAATAGCATTCGGAAAATCGCATGGCTTTGGCGGTCTTTATACGAGGGGTTCAGCCTGTTCGAAAGGCACCCATTAAGAGATCTTCGGCCGCGGGATGGGAGCGAGCATCTTGATCGATCTGGACATTGTGGGCAGAAAGCGCGGTCCGATCCAGTGCGAACATAAGTGGAAGGACGTGGTGTTATACGCCTTAAGCGTTGGGGCGCACGAACTGGAGTTCATTTACGAGAATGCGAAGGGCGGGCTGAAGGTTTTGCCCGGCTTTGTCAGCGTCATGTCCGGCGGCATGCTCTGGAAGCTTGTCGAAGACATGGAGATCGACTTTTCCAGGTTCTTTCACGGCGAGGAGAGGATAAAGCTCCACCGCCCGATTCCGCCCTCCGGGAAGTTCCACGTCAGGGGGGAAATCCCCAATATCTACGACAAGGTCAAAGGAGCTCTGATTATCTGCCACATGCTCATCGAAACGGAAGCCGGGGAGCTTCTGGCCGAAGTCGAGTACGGGATCTATTATGCCGGGGCGGGCGGATTTGGCGGAGACCCGGGGCCGAGAGCTGAAGTGTTGGAACCTCCCGAGGCCGTCGAACCCAGCTTTACCGTCTCCTGCCACATTCCCGAAAACCAGGCCGCACTGTACCGTCTAAACGGGGACCTCAACCCACTGCACATAGACCCCGATTTTGCCAGGGGGGGCGGTTTCCCGCGGCCCATCCTCCACGGTCTATGCACTTACGGCTATGCGGCAAGGGCGGCCCTTACCAGCATTTGTGATGGGGATGTCCCGCGCTTTACGGAATTCAAGGCCAGGTTCTCAGGCGTAGTTTACCCGGGCGACACCCTTGTGACCGAGGGGTGGAAAGCGCTGGATTCCGGCTTAAAGCCTGCCGGAATGACGAATCAGATGACGTTGCCCGCGACCAGTGACAAAGGGGGCCGGTACCTGGTGCGCGCCCGCACCAGCCGTGGACTGGTGCTGAGCAACGGCTATGCCGAGGTGAAGCAGTAAACAGGGATAAATCAATCAAAAGGATGGAGGATATTCATGGTGTCGTTTCGTCTCGATAACAAGGTTGCATTAGTAACCGGCGCGAGCCGCGGCATTGGCCGGGCGATCGCGCAGACACTTTCCGACCACGGCGCAGAGGTTGTACTTGTGAGCCGCAAGATGGAGGGGCTTGCCGCCGCGGCCGAAGAGATCGCCGCCTCGGGGGGAAAAGCCCTGCCCGTGGTTTGCCACATGGGGGAGATATCGGCGATCAGGGATTTATGCCGCACGATAGAGGAAAAATATGGCCGGCTGGATATCCTGGTAAACAATGCCGCCGCAAACCCCCATTTCGGGGAAATGGTGAGCGTGGGAGAGCCCGCGTGGGACAAGACCTGGGATGTAAACGTGAAGGGTCCCTTCTTTTTGATTCAGAGCGCAATTCCAATGATGAAGGCCGCGGGCGGCGGGGCGATCGTAAACGTCAGTTCCGTAAACGCGATTCGCCCGGGGCTCCTTCAGGGCGTCTACTCCATGACCAAGGGCGCGGTGATCACCATGACGCAGGCCTACGCCAAAGAACTCGCAGGGCACAAAATCCGCGTGAACGCGCTTCTACCCGGCCTTACCGATACTCGTTTCGCCTCGGCGCTATTTAAAAGCGAGGTGGTACACGAAAAGATCGTTAGCGCAATCCCCATGGGACGGCATGCCGAACCCTCCGAGATGGCGGGCGCGGTACTCTACCTGGTTTCCGAGGCGTCCTCCTATACGACCGGCGCCTGCATCGTCTGTGACGGCGGCTACCTGGTGTAGGATTCCATTAGAGAGTAGAGGCCTCGACAGAAAGGTCGTTCTCAATTACGGCCTTCCTGTCGGGCGATTATTAAACGGGCGGAAGTTTCAACAAAAAAAGGGAGGGTGTTATGTTTGCAAAAAAGGCCTGTATTGTTCTGGTTTCGCTGATCATTCTGAGTTCGCCGGCATTTGCCGCCAAAATTGGAGGGCTGGATTTCCCCGACAAGGTAAATGTCGGCGGGCAGGAGCTGATCTTAAACGGCGGCGGCGAGCGAAGTGACTACGGTATCGGGATATATCAGGCAGCGCTCTATCTAAAGCAGAAATCCGATGCGGCAAGCAGCATAGTTGGCGCCGACCAGCCCATTGACGTGAAGCTCCAGATCACTTCAGTCCTGGTAACCGCCGACAATATCAAAGGCGGCTTCAAGGATGCTTTCAAGAGTTCGGCAACAAGCGATATAACTCCCCTCCAATCGAAAATCGAAGCTTTCGGGGATGCGTTCAAGGGACTAAAAAAACTCGATATCTTTGACTTCGCCTATACCCCTGGCAAAGGCGTGGAGATATCGAGAAACGGCAAGGCCGTGACCACCATCCAGGGCATGGATTTCAAAAAGGCCCTCTATGGGATATGGCTCGGGGAAAAACCTGTCCAGTCGAATCTGAAGGAAAAGATGCTCGGAAAATAACAAAAGGTCTTCTCAAGTCAAGCTTTAGAGACGGGATCGACCCGTCGGGCGGCACGGCTCGCGTGAGATAAACGCGGGCCGTGTCGTTTTTTTGTGAGACCAGGTTACGTTCAAAATCGGGCGGGGATAAACAAATGCCCCTACGAAAACGCCCCCGCCTTGCCATTATTTAGTTCCTCTTCGAGCAGGACTCTCCGGAGCACCTTTCCCAGGCCGCTCATCGGGAGAGCGTCTATGAAATCGACATACCGGGGGACTTTGTAGGAAGAGATTCTCTCTTTTGTCCAGGACAGGATCTCCCCGGCTTCGATCTTCCCCCGGAATTCGGGCTTTAGGACAACAAAAGCCTGCCTTTGAGGTCTTTCAATGACGTACAATCGCCGAATACCTCATCTATTGCGATACGCGCAAACATTATGATATTTGTGGTCCACGCCAAAAAAAAGAAAGGAGGGTAATGACTGAAAGAAAAGGAAAGAATCGATCCTAATATCAACATTCAGGCCGGTGGCGGCTTATACATGCCTGACGAAGACGATCCAACTTTTTGGGGAGTCAATAGATGATAGCGATATGATACATGATTTTTGCCTGTAGCATACGGTTCCATGTTTGATGGTAATAGGTATCATCCTAATGCTTTCCGGGCGCGTAGACTACGCTTTGGGTGTAAAACCTCCAGCGTACTTTAGGTGGTTTTTGGGAGGTGGTTTGTGCATAGTGTCGCTATCAAGTTATATCGTAGGATACGTTTTGTGGCTTAGTCTTTTTCGTTGGCCTATAGCCGTAACCGTCTTCATTATTGGTATGTACGCTATTTTGCACTTCCGTCCCAAAAAAAGATGAGAGGGCATTACCGGTTTTAGCCACAGTCCGGATCGCATACGCTCACGAATGAGTTCTCGTTCGAACTCGGATGAGCGTCGCTGCGGGCGTCCTCATTATCCTTTTGCTATGAGGCCCCTTCCGTATCCCTATTTCCCAGCCTTTCCTTTATTCAGCTCCCCCTCGAGCAGGACCCTGCGGAGCACCTTTCCCACGCCGCTCATCGGGAGAGCGTCTATGAAATCGACATACCGGGGGACTTTGTAGGAAGAGATTCTCTCTTTTGTCCAGGACAGGATCTCCCCGGCTTCGATCTTCCCGCGGAATTCGGGCTTTAGAACAACAAAAGCCTTGAGCACTTCCCCCTTTGTGCCGTCGGGGACTCCGATCACCGCGACATTTGCCACGGCCTCGTGCCGGACAAGGAACGTTTCGACCTCTTCGGGGAAAACGCTAAAGCCCGAAATTTTGATCATCTCCTTGCGTCTTCCCAGGTAATAGAGGTAGCCGTCTTCATCGAACTTTCCCATATCCCCGGTATACACCCAGTTATCGACCAGGGATGCCAAGGTTTCATCGGGCTTATTCAAATAGCCTTTGAACACCGAGGGGTTATTGAGAGCGATTTCCCCCATGTCTCCCAAAGGGACCTCGCGGGTTTTGTCTTCGAAGGCGACGATCCTGATATTTTGTCCGGCAATGGGGATACCCTGGCAGCCAGGCGCAAATTTGGGCTTATCAAGAGGCATGAAGGTGTCGAAGGTGTGTGTCTCGGTAAGACCGTAAGCGGATTCAATCATAAGACAGCCGCCCGTGTCCGCTTGCCAGCGATTGGCGATTTCCCCGGTTATTTGAATCCCGAAGCTTGTCGTCATGCACAGTTTAAGGGATGAGAGGTCGTAGTTTTTCCTCTCGGCGTGATCCATGATCCCGATGTTCATGGGCACGGTGGCCTGAAAGAACTGAAGCCCGTACCTGTCGATGGCCTGCATTGCCGCAACCGGATCGAACATGGTCAAAAGGACCTGGGTGTTACCCTCGGAAATCGCCGAATCCACGCTGCCGAGCATCCCCGCAATATGGAACGTGGGAAGTGTCGCAAGAGATGAAATGGGTCCCTTATGGCCCAGGTACTCAAGGTTTGCCTTGAGAACGGACGAAACAGTCGCCGCCTTGAAGAGCTTGGCCCCGTGGGTCAAAACCGCCCCCTTGGGAAGTCCGGTGGTTCCCCCGGTATACTGGAGGAGAGCGATATCGTCGAAGCCCACATCGGCCTTAACCGGGTCCGAAGGAAAGCGGGAGAGAATGTCCATCAATTGGTCTGCGCCGGGACAGGCCGCCGGGGGCATGTTCATCATGGGGACGAGGTTCATCGCCGGTGTTTCGGGCAGAAAATCACGCAGGCTCGTAACGACGATTTTCTCAATTCCGCACTCCCGGCATGCGGCAGCCGCGGTGGGGTACAAGAGATCGAGGGACAAGACGGCCTTTGCGCCTGCATCGCCCAGTTCATAGCTCAGTTCCCAGTCTTTGAACATGGGACTGCATGGAACGATGACCCCGCCCATCTTGCTTATGCCGTAGTGGGCAATGTGATACTGGGGACAGCTTGGCAGAAAAAGCGCAATGGGGTCCCCCTTCCCGAAGCCCGAGTCGATCAAAAAGTGCGCGAACCGCTCGGACATCCTGTCGAGTTCGCCGTAGGTAAGCTCTTTGCCGTAAAATATAACCGCGGGCCTATCGGGAAATGCGGCTCCATTTTCCCGGAGATACTCGAAAAGAGGTTTTTTGCCTCGAGTGTAGCTTACCTCTTTAGGGACAAATGCCGGCCAGTTCTTCATCCATATCCGTTCCATGAGACAGTCTCCCCGTCATCGCAAAAATTGGAGCCCTCGCTTTGCCGGTCGTTTCCCTGCCAGAGATCGACACTACCAGGGGTCGACAAATGGCTGGATTTCCCTTTTGGCCGTCTGAGCCTGTGTGGAACGTAAGCCCCGCATGATCCATTTGCGCGTATCGGCAGGGTCGATGACCCCGTCGATTTCCAGGCAGGCGGCGACATTTATGGCTTTGCCCCCCTCGTAAGCCCTGGCGAGCAGTTTATCGAAGAGCGCCTGGCGCTCCGCGGGGTCGGAAATCGCCTCGAGTTCTTTTCTGAACCCGACTTTAACCGCCCCCTCGAGTCCCATTGCGCCAAATTCCCCTGTCGGCCAGGAAACGGTAAAGACCGATTCGTGGAAACCGCCCCTTGCCATGGCCATGGCTCCGAGGCCATACCCCCGGCGCAACACGACCGTGAAGTAGGGCACGCTCACATGGGAACCCACCACGAACATCCGGCAGACATGTCGAACCTGGGCACGCCGCTCGACATCGGGCCCCACCATGAATCCCGGGGTATCGCATAGAGACAGGATCGGAATGGAGTGAACATTGCACAATTGCATGAGGCGCGCCGCCTTGTCCGCGTCTTCGGCTTCGATGGCGCCGGCCATGTGCATGCAGTTGTTGGCGATAACGCCCAAGGGTCTTCCTTCGATGCGGATTAAGCCGGCAACGATGCCCGGCCCAAATTCGGCGCGAAGCTCAAGAAAGGAGCCGGTGTCGGCCAGCGCTTCTATAACGACCCGCACGTCATAGACGCGCCTTCGGTTTTCCGGCAGTAATCCTCGGAGAATCTGCTGGTCGCAGGCTTCCCACCGGAGGGTGGGGCCCTGAAAATACGAAAGGTAGCACTTTACCGCAGCCACCATTTCGACGTCATCGGCAACGGTAATGTCTACGACGCCGTTTTTCTCCTGCACATCGACCGGGCCGACTTCCTCGGGCCTGAAAACGCCGAGGCCGCCTCCTTCGATCATCACGGGCCCGCCCATGCCGATGCTGGAATTTCTCGTCGCGATGATCACGTCGCAACAGCCGAGCAAGGCCGCATTGCCGGCAAAGCAAAACCCCGATACGGCGCCAACAAGGGGGACCTTGCCGCTAAGGCCTGCAAAAAGGCCGAAGGTGGAAAGGGAGAGCCCGGTTTTCACGACCTTTCCGGCATCGACATCGCCCGGCCTTCCTCCGCCCCCTTCCGCAAAAAGGACAAGGGGCAGGCTCTGCTCGCGAGCGAGTCTTAGCATGCGGTCCATCTTCTTGTGGTTGTAATAGCCCTGCGTGCCGGCCAGAACGGAATAATCATAGGCCATCACCATGCAGGGTTTACCGCCTTCGAAAAGAGCGCCGTTTACGGTTCCCGTCCCCGAGATGAGTCCGTCGGCCGGGGTGTTTTTGATCAGGTCGTCGATGGGACGCCGCTCGCGCTGAGCGGCTACGGCAAGCGGCCCGTATTCGATGAAACTGCCTTCGTCACACAGGTCCGCGAGGTTTGCGCGCGCAGTCCGCTGGCCTTTTTGCCGCCGCCGCTCCACCACTTCGGGGCGCAGCTCGTCCTGGCCGAAGGCATGGAGTTCGATCACCTCGACAAGTTCGGGGCGCATCGCGCAAGAGTCGATCCCTCCGTCAAATTCCTTTGCCATAGCATCCTCTTTTTCCAACAGAAGATAGGCCGGGCGGGGATAAACCCCGCCCCTACGAATCGCAGTGAGAGGTTTAAGTCAGCGCCCGGTGGGAGCGGCTCCCCCGCGCCGCCCGGGTTGGGGCACACGCGCCTGGCGCGTGTGCCCCAACGCCAAAATCCCCCCTGCCCCCCTTTAGAAAGGGGGGGGGAATTTGGCCCCCCGTTGGAAAAGGGGGGAATTTGAATTGGTATCCGACACCCCGGAGGGACACTATTTGGTCTTTTTCATGGCCTCACGGTCACCGCCGCTCATGCCCGCGATGAACCTTACCAGTTTTTTCCTCGATTCGATATCATACTGGCTGGTAATGGCGATCTGCTCCATGATGGGAGAGCCCCCGCCATGATAATTTCCCACGTTGGTTATGCCTCCAGTGGCCGAGCAGAGCACATCGCCAAGGTAGCGCCAAAACTGTGCCTGGTCCTCGACATCCATCTTGGGATTGCGCCTGGTGTACTTGAGAAGAAGGTCTTTTGTCTCGGGGTTGACGAAGTCTTTTTCGTGGGGGAAAGTGGCCACAACGCCACCGGAGATGTCACAAAGGATCTCCGCCTCCCTGTAGACGGCCTCACCCGAGAGACAGCGGCCGACGTTGCAGTAGATGGAATTGGGAATGTAGGAGCCCGGCCCGTAAGGAACAACGCCCATGCCCGGCATGAAGACTTCTGGTTTTCCGAGGGAGGAAGCCGTATAGCCGGCCGCGTAGCCGAGTTCTATCGTCGTGATGATCTCGGCCAGTTTTTCCTTTACCTGAGGCGTCTTGTGGATATTGTTAACCTCGGCTGCGAGCGCCGCGGCTCCCAGCAGAAGATCTCCTATGGCGGGTTTGCAGCCCGAATAGGAATGGCGGTGAAAAAGGGCGAACAGGAGGGCCAACACTCCCCCGTGCTGCCATTCGCCGGCGAGGAAAACCCGGTCCCAGGGGACAAAGCAGTCGTCAAAAATCATGTACGAATCGGTTGCGCCCTGGGTGAACCCGCGCTTGAAATGCTCCCTCGATCTGAGGTTGTGAACGGTTACGACCTGCGTTAACCCTTCCCAGTCGCCGGGGACGGCGAAAGCCACGGCATAGTCCTTGTCCTCGGGGCGAAGGGACCGGGTGGGGATGACCAGCACCTCGTCGGCCACGGAAGCCTCCGAGATGTGGAGCTTGCAACCGCTGACAACGATGCCGTCGCTTCTCCGCTCCTTTATCCGCACGTAGGAGTCCAGATCGGGCTGTTCGGCAGGCCGGAGCATCCTGTCGCCCTTGACATCGGTCTGGGCCGCGCAGCCGACAAGGTCTTCAGTCTGGAAGCGCTCAAGCCACTTTTTGAAGTTTTCATGGTACTGCGTGGACCCGCGGTTCATCTTGTCCGCTTCGTAGGACACGTTGTAGATCGCGTTTGTCGCATCGATACCCATGCACCGCTGGATGCAGCCGCCCACCTTCTGGCAGAGCATGCGGGTCATGTCCTGTTTTTTATGAAGGTCTTCCGCGTTCTGATGGATGTGGGTAAAACGGTTGATCCTCTCGCCGGTAAGATGCGAGACCGCGGTCAAAAGATCCTGGTTTTCCGGTTTGGCCGCTTCATCGAAGGTCGTGCCCATGGTGTTCAGGCAGTCCATCATGATTTCATCCGTACGGTCGACAAGTGCCCCATTGAAGTAGATATTGGGCTTCATCTTGTTAAGGCCCTTGATGTAGTCTTCCTTTGTTCTCATTTTCGCCTCCCTGAGTTAATACCGGATCGTCAAGTACCCGGCGCGCGTTCGATATTAAAAGCACTGGAAAACCGCCGGGAAGTGGACCCGGCGGAGAACTAAAGCCTGCTTCAGGCGCCTTCGAAGAGCCGGCGCGGGTTATCTTCGATTATGGTTTTTATCTGATCGTCTGTCGCGCCCCCCTGTTTGAGGGCAGGGATGATGTTTTTAAACAGGTGGCCCGGATGCCAGTTGGCGATAAACTGCACTGCCCCGGCAGGGACCTGGGGCGGGCGGCCAAGCCACGACAAAACCGCATCATGAGAAATCATCAGCCGGTCGCCATACCCTTTGGCGATGAGATCGAGAATGACCGGGTACCTGGCGGCGTCGGTCGGACAGCCTGCCAGGACTTCGAGCCCCATGCGGTCCCAGGATACGTAGACCCCCTGGTCGAGCGTCCTGATCTGATATTCGACATCGAGGTTATCGCTCATGTGACCGACCTGAATCCTCTTCGGGTCAGCTCCGGCGGCTATGAGGAATTCAGCCTGCTCGGGCCCCATGGTCCCCTCCTGCGTATGGGTGACGATGGGAACCCCGGAGTCTTTCTGGGCGCGCGCCGCCGCGCTCAACATGAGCTTTTCGTAGTCGGTTATGGCGCCTTTGCTCGTACCCACCTTGATGACGCCGGCCTTTAGGGAGCCGCCCCTTATGCCGACCGTCACCTCCTTCATGAAGAGTTCGTAGAGCTGCTCGGTCACATCCCCGAACTGGGAATGGAAATGCCAGTAGGCCGGGGCGCCCTCCCCCTCGAAGTAGTATCCGGTCGAACAGATTATGTTCACCCCGGATTTTTCCGAAACCTCTTTTAAAACATCGATATTTCTTCCCCCGTCAAGTGGGGTGGGGTCGACAAGAGTCCTCAGACCAAAGTCCTTTAGCGGCTTGAGAAACTCCACGGCGGTTCCCACGTAGCGGCCGTGATCGAACGGATACATGGTCTGATCGCCTTCCCAGCCGGGGTAGCCAAACAGAATGTGTTCGTGAACCAGGGTTACCCCCATATCCGCAGACAAGACCGGACCCAGTACGGTATTCACTTTAACCGAGCTCATGGTTTTTCCTCCTATTTAGCCGCAACGGATTGTGGATGTTTTTCCCTCTCCCGCTCCTGCAACTGCCGCCAGGCGATCTTGCCGGTTCCGGTTTTGGGGAGGGCTTGAACGATCTCGACAATGCGGGGGTATTTGTATGCCGCCATCTGCTCCTTGGACCACTTGATGATCTCCTCGGGCGTGACCTTGCCTTCGGCGTCGCGAGTAAGGACGACAATGGCCTTGACGTTTTCCACACGCTCGGCGTCGGGCACGCTCACCACGCAGACTTCCTGGACGGCCGGGTGGTGGTAGAGGATGGATTCGATCTCCGCGGGCCACACCTTGAAGCCCGCGGCGTTTATCATTCTTTTCAGCCGATCGGAGACAAAGAAATAGCCTTCTTCGTCCATGAAGCCTATATCGCCCGTTCGGAAAAACCTCTTGCCTCCAAGCTGCATGAAAGCCGCCTCGGTATCTTTGGGCTTTGCCCAGTAGCCTTTCATGACCGAGGGTCCGTCGAGCACAATTTCGCCCTGTTCGCCAGCGGGCATCTCCTCCAACGTCACGGGATCCACAACGCGGGCATCGACCCCGAAAACAGGCATGCCGATGCATCCCAGCTTGGCCCTGTCCGGAGGATTCATGTGGGTTTGGGAAATCGTCTCGGTAAGTCCATAGCCTTCCATAAAGGTCAACCCGGTCATACTCTTAAGCTTTTCGCCAACGGCCGCGGGCAGCGGCGCCCCCCCGCCTCCCACCACGCCAAGAGAGCCAATGTCGTGTTTATCCATGTCGGGGGCAGCCAGAAGGTCGATCAACATGGTCGTTATGTTTATCCAATGGCTGACCTTATATTTTTCTATGGCGGCAAGAGCGGCATTACGATCCCACCTCGTCAGCTGAACGGAGCACGCCCCGGCGGCGATTGGGGCGAGAAGACAGTGAATCATCCCGGTCACGTGAAAGAAGGGCAAAGCGGACAGGCTAACCGAGGCCGGAGTCATCGAATTCCATGCCATTGAGCCAAGAAAGTTTGCCGTAACGGTTGCATGCGTATGCATGCAACCCTTGGGAATACCAGTCGAGCCGGCGGTGTAGGGAAGAAGGCACAAGTCATCCGGGCACAAGGAAAGTTCGGGCGGGGCAGGCGATTTTGCGAGAGTGGCAGCCCAGTCGCGCGCCTCGTCGATCCCGGCGGACGGTTGCAGCATAAATTCAGGCACGGGCATCTCCGGCTTTTCCGGCAGATAGTCGCCGTAGGACCCAACGATTACCTCCGAAACCCCCGCTTCCCGGCACTGGTCGGCTATGCGCGGATAGAGATCGGTGGTAGTGAGAACGATTTTAGCCCCGCAATCGGCCAGCAAATGCTTGAATTCCCCGGCTACAAGCATCGGATTAAGCGGCACGACAACCGCGCCCGCGCGAATCCCCCCAAGGGCGCCTATGGCAAAATGGGGCGAGTTTTGCAGATACAGTGCGACACGGTCTCCTCTTTCAACCCCCAGAGCGGCCAGCGCCCCCGCCATGCGCAGACACTCGGCCCACAGCTCGGAGTAGTCGATGCGCCGGCCGTAGTAGATAATCGCGGGGCTATCCGGGTACCTGCGGGCCGAGGTCTCGAGAAATTCAAAGACCGGGGTCTGGGGATAGACAAAAGATTTGGGCAAATGGTTTGGCCAATACTTGTAGTGAATCTGATTCATGTCGCCTCCCTCAAATGGCGTCAGCCGGGTTAACAGCAGGCGGGTTCTATATACGGGAATTCGGGCATGGAGATTTCCACAGAGTATTAAAGCCGCAAGGCCTTAAAGCGAAAAAGAGCGCAAACCAGATTGACTTCAACGTGCGCACCCGCGAGGTTGCAAACATTTACCTCCCTAAAAGACATCGTTCAATCAAGAGGAGCAAGTTGTGTGCCTATTTGCAGCAACCGGTTCCAAGGCCATAAGTAGTTGAGATAGAAAAGGATTTTAAAGGAACGAGCATGTGGGGGGTAGATTTTTGGGGGGTTATATACGATATATCGGACACGGTTTATCCGATATATCGGACTATCCAGACCTCCTGATCCCGAGCCTCAGCATCCGGGATTCCAGGGTGGTCGGCTTTATCCCCAACAACTGGGCGGCGCCCCCCTGACCGCGAATACGCCACCGGGTCATCTCGAGTACTTCGAGTATGTGGTTTCGCTCCGCCTGTGCCAAAGGAAGAACCTCGCAGGCGACCTCGTCCGAATCGGCGGGGATATAGGCATCGAGCACCCGCCCCTGGGTGACGATAACCGAGCGCTCCACGGCGTTCATGAGTTCACGGACGTTTCCGGGCCAGTTGTACTCCTGGTACGCAGCCATTGCCTGCCTGGGGATGGTTTCGATCTGCTTGCCCATTTTCTTGGCATACTTGCCGGTAAACCACCAGATCAGGGCGGGAATGTCTTCTTTGCGGTCTCGAAGGGGTGGGACGGTAATCGTGAAGACGTTTAGCCTGTAGTAGAGATCGGGCCTGAAGCTGCCTTCCTGAACCGCTTTTTTGAGGTCCTTATTGGTGCTGGCGATGACCCGAGCATCGACTTTGATCGTTTTCGAACTGCCAAGTCTTTCAAACATGCCATCCTGTAATACCCGGAGGAGTTTGGACTGGAGCTGAACGGGCAACTCGCCCACCTCATCGAGCAGGATGGTCCCGCGGTGCGCGGTTTCAAACCGGCCGAACTCTTTTGAAGAGGCGCCGGTGAAGGCCCCCTTCTCATGGCCGAAGAGTTCGCTTTCCATCAAGGTCTGCGGAATGGCCGCGCAGTTTACTTTCACCATCGCCCGGTCGCGCCTCCCGCTCAACTTGTGGATTGCGTCGGCAACCAGTTCCTTGCCAGTGCCGGTTTCTCCCTGTATTAGAACAGTCGAATTGACCGCGGCCACCTGCTCGACCTGCCTTAGCACCTGGCGCACAGCCGGGCTTTCACCGATTATGCCTTCATGATGTTGAAAAAACTGCACTTGCCTTCGCAGGTAAAGGTTTTCGGCCTCGACCAGTTCCTTGAGGGTTTTTATTTCCTCAAACGCATTTTGCAAGGCCTTGTCGGATCTTTTGCGCATCAATGCGTTGGCAAAGATATCCCCGAGCAGTTTGTAGCGTTCCAGATACATGGCGGGCCAGCTTTCCGCAGGTGCGCGCGAGTTGAAGCTAAGCACGCCCACAACGGCGCCGCCAACGGACAGGGGGATTGAGATATTGGCCAGTATGCCAAGTGAGATAAAGTGTGCCCTGTCGGCCGAGGCCTCCCCGGGAAGATCCCGCACGTCGGCCACGAGGACAATTTTTCCACCGGATATCTGTTTGGAAAGCCAGGGGAAATCGCGCGCGAGCGGCCCGTTTGGAGGCAACCTCAGGCTCTCGGCAGCCCACCGGTGAGTAAATCGAGCGTTGGTAAAGTCCTCCGATGACTGTACCACCGTGCCGATGTCCATCTCGAGGAACGTGCCTATTCGTCCAATCCAGCGTTGGATTTCCGTATCCACCTGGTCGGAGGGCAGGTTGACGAAGGTTGCCGAGAGCTCCGAGAGCAGCCGTTCAAAACGCAGGAGAGAATTCAGGTCGGAATCGCCCGCATCCTTACCCGGGGTGGAGGGGCCGGTCTGGCCGGCAGGTCTTTTAGCCTCATCCTCGACCGATTCGACTCGTCGCATCACCGTCAATGTTACCCCTTCGTCCTGGTTCCAGCGTGAAGAAACATCAGCGACTCACCAGGTCGTGCGCAAAATCAGCGTAGCGGTCACAGAGGAACAGCACGCCCGCTATCCTGTTTTACGGTAAGCACCGGGCAGGGAGCGTGAAGAATTACGTAACGGGCATTGGAGCCGAAAAGGATTTTTCCCACAGCCGAGGTTTTTTTCACTCCCACCACGACCTCGTCGATTTCTTTTTCGACGGCAAATTTTACAAGGTCCTCGCCGGCGCTAAGGCCACGCACGAGAAGATGTATTTCGACAGGAATTTCGTCCTGTGCCACGTTTTCCTTGATTTCTTCCAGGTCCTGGTTAGCCTTTTCTATGTCTTCCGCCGATGTTTGGGCGTCTCCAACAAGAGATGTAACCACATAGACACTGGCAGAAAAAGCCAAAGCGTGTTTTTTGGCGAGCTCAAGGGCCGCTTTTGAGGCATTTGAGCCATCGTAGCCTACCATAATTTTCATACCATCTCCAATCAGCGGCAAAAACCATGCAGACAATTCCGCTCGGGTGATTTGACTATTTTACAGCATCATGAACCAGTTTGCCTTCTCTATACCACTCGCGCAAAACCCGCTTGGAGAATTTGCCGACACTGGTCTTGGGGATTTCGTTTAAAAAAACAAAGTCATCGGGAAGCCACCACTTGGCGAGTTTCCCGCTCAAAAACTCACGCAGCTCATCCCTTGTAACCCTACCCTCGGCTTCGGGCTTTAAGACCACACAGGCAAGCGGCCTTTCCTGCCATTTTTCGTGCGGAATCCCTATAACCGCCGCCTCGACAACCGAGGGGTGCCCCATGAGAGCGTTTTCCATATCCACAGACGAAATCCATTCCCCGCCGCTTTTGATGAGATCCTTTGTCCTGTCGGTTACCTGCACATAGGCTTCCTCGTCAACGGTGACGATGTCCCCCGTGCGGAACCAACCGTCCGAGAAGGCCGCTTCAGTCGCTTCCGGATTCCGATAATATTCCCTTAAGACCCAAGGCCCCTTGAGCTGCAATTCCCCCATTTCCCTGCCGTCGTGGTTGACCTCCACGCCCTCTTCGTTTATCACCCTCATCTCGAGCCCCGGGAGGAGCAGACCCGACTTGATCTTTAGCCGATAACTATCCGGGGGGGGCAGATCGGCCAGATAGCTCTTGGGCACGGAAACCAGAGTGACCGGAGAGGTTTCCGTCTGCCCGTAGCCCTGATATAACGGGATACCCAGACGGGTGTCAAAGGCCTCGACCAATTTTAGCGGCAGTGGAGCACCACCCGAGACGAAATACCGGACAGAGCTCAAATCATACTTGCCGGGATTTTCCAAAAGGTGCTGAAGTATCCCCATCCAAATGGTCGGCACTCCAGCGCTCAGGGTGACTCTTTCCTGGTGGATGAGCCCGCAGTAGTCCTCCATCCGTGGACGAGCCCCCGCGAGCACCAGCTTTGCCCCAGCCATTGCGGCCGTGTAGGGTCTGCACCACGCATTTACGTGAAACATTGGGACAATAGGCAGATCCACGTCTTTTTCAAAGACCCCGAATTCACCGGTCATGTTGGTCAGGCTGAGCAGAAAGAGTCCCCGATGGCTGTAGACAACGCCCTTGGGAAGCCCCGTGGTGGCGGTGGTGTAGGCCATAACAGCCGGGGACCATTCGTCTGGAAGGCTGAAGTCGTAGTCCTCGGGCTGAGCCGCCAGAAGCTCCTCGTAGGAGTATACCGGGGCAAGACTCGTCCCGGCGAGCGGTTTATCCGTCATAATCACGTAGGCACGGACGGTAGTCAGCCGGTCACGAATCTTTTCCACCATTGGAACAAGGTCTTCATCCACGAAGATCACCTTGTTTTCGGCGAAATTGATGCAATGCACCAGATGCTCTTCGGACAACCGCAGATTTAGCGTATTTAGAACCGCCCCATAGCAGGGCACCGCGAAATAGAGCTCGAGATGACGGTGGGTGTTCCAGGCAATCGAGCCCACCTTCTCCCCCGGGCCAATACCGAGCTCTTTTAGCACGTTGGCGAGCCGGCCGGTCCTTTTGGCCATTTCACCGTAATTGTAGCGGAAGATTCCCGAAAAATCCCGAGACACGATTTCTTTTTTCGGGTAAATGTTGCGAGCCCGGTACAAGATGTTTTGTAAGCAAAGCGGATAGTCCATCATAAGGCTAAAGCTCCCTCCAGCAATTTAAATGTGGTAGTCAAATCCCGATGCATCCTTTTGTAAAAATTTGATTGCATTACGCCTATTTGAAAATTCGTTTCAATGGCAGCAGGAAGTATTGGAAAAAGAGGAGGAAGCGAAAACAAGAGCCAACCGGTGTTTAAACATTCAATGCAGTCCAGTTCCTTCTGGATTATAGCATAACCTCCAGGGCCACACAAATATGGGGTGTGACCACCCGGCATCGGATGGCCTGGACTGTGCTTATCGACCGCCCCATCGTCTTATTTGGACTTGACAAGGGGGCGCGATGTCGAATATAAAGATTGTCGACAATCTACCATTAGACAATTCCACTGTCAAGAAAAGATGCATCGTCATGAAACCACAAAATATCACCAAGCCGTCCACCGTGGTGGAACAGATACATAAATCGCTTTCCGCCGCGATTCTAAACCAGGAGCTAAAACCCGGAACGCCCTTAAAGGAAGTCGAGCTGCAGCAGTGGTTCGGGGTGAGCCGGGCGCCCATAAGGGAGGCCATCCGGCTGCTCGAGTCCGAAGGGCTTGTCGTGGTCAACGCCTACAAAAAAAAATACGTCCGAAAACTAAGCCACGATGAGCTGGAAGAGATTTACTCGGTGCTCGGCTGCCTTGAGGGCTTTGCCGCAAGCCTTGCCCCGGCGCTAATGACGGAGGCCGATTTTTCCGCGCTCGAAGAAAACATCCGTCAGATGGAAACAGGATACCGGGAAGAGAACCTGACTGTTTGCACCCAGCTAAATTTCGAATTCCACAGTGCAATTATCAAGGCGAGCGCAAACACGGTCTTAAGAAAGAGCATATCGAGCATCATGAAATCCCCGGGATGGTTTTGGCTAACCAGGGCGTTCTACAACGACCCTTCCCTGGTGCGCTGTTCGATAGCCGACCACACGGAAGTCTTGAAGGCCATCATCGCCCATGATCCGGAGAAAGCCGAACGGGCCATGCGGTCACATTTTTCAAACATCCGCTCCAGCTGGAAAGACCAGATGTGACCATTGAGTTGCCGATGGAGACAAAAAAAGCAAGAAAGTGAAGGTGCAAAGGTCCGTTCGTTGAAGGAGAAAAGATGCAAATAGAGAAGGTGTTTATTGTCGGAAGCGGACTTATGGGAGGCGGAATCGCCCAGGTTTGCGCACAGAGCGGCCTCGACGTCACCCTTTGCGACCTGCGGGAAGACGCGGTCGAAAAGGCGCTAAAGACCATTTCCTGGTCGGTTGGAAAGCTTGTCGAAAAAGGGTTGGTGACCGGTTCCGCCGAAGAGATCATGTCGCGCATCCATAAGGCGCCGGGCCTCGACGCGGTCAAAATCGAAGCCGATTTGGTCATCGAGGCGGTATTTGAAAACCTCGAGCTAAAGCGTGAGGTGTTCCGGAAAATCGATCGGGCAGCGGCCCCTGACACGATTCTTTCGAGCAACACCAGCGCGATTTCCATATCCAGCCTGGCGGCGGAGACACAGAGGCCGGACAAGGTCGTCGGCATCCACTTTTTCTCGCCCGTTCCGATGATGGTGCCGCCGAAGTGATCCGGGCAATGTGTACCGGCGAGGAGACCTTTGCGCTTGCGGCCGATTTTGTCAGAAGACTCGGCAAGGAACC
>CAWEZA010000008.1:0-19039 GCA_963813125.1 uncultured delta proteobacterium
GCTGGGGCAGGGGGGATTTGGGTACGTTCGTCTAATACAGACAAGACACCATCGCTATGTTTAAGAATGTCGAGACCGGAAAATCTGGGCACATTCAAGCCGAGATTGACCCTGTGCGCATAAACGATCAACTGAGGCGCGGTGCAATGCCAATACGCAGTCCCTACCCCTATGCAGCCGCCCCCCCCCAATCCGGACCCAGCGCGCGCGGGGGGGGCGTGGCACACCTGCCGCCGCGCAGCCGCCGCCGCCCGCTCACTCCATATTCTGCCCGTGTTCGCACGGGCGTAGGTATTCGAGCTCTTCGATAAGCGCGGGCCTTACCAGCACCACTGTTATGCTGTAATGGAGGTTTTCTCCCGCAAGGGGGTGATTGTAGTCGAGCGTTATGGTCGAATCGGTTTTTTCCCGAACAAAATAGCTGTACTGCGACCCCGAGGAGCTGTTTTTGGCGATGGCCCATCTACCGGCCACAAGGTCTCGGCCGGCCGGGAAGTCTGAGAGTTTGACGGTCTGCACCTGGCTTTCGTCGCGCTCGCCTAACGCTGCCGGGGCGGGGATGGTCAATTCTTTGTGATCCCCCTGTGAAAGACCGATGAGCGCTTGTTCCAGCGAGGGAAGAAGCTGGCCGTAACCGACCACGAAATTCATGGAAGCCGGCCCGTTTTCGCCTTTTACGTATGAACCGTCGTCAAGCTTAAGGCTGTACTCGATGACTACAAAGCTATCCTTGCTAATCTGCATTTTTTGCCTCTTTGTCCCTTTCTTCTGAGACTTAATTCGCTTCGGGCTGATAGCCGAGCTCTTTTGCCGCGCGCGCGTGTTGCTCGGATTCCTCTTCTCTGCCCATGGCCCGAAGGGCTATCGACAGGTTGAAGTGTGCCGCGGCGGGCGATACACCCTCCTCGATCATTTTGGTCGAAAGCTCCGCGGACGCTTCCAACTGGTCGGCCGCTATATAGGCGGCGGCGAGCAGTTGGTACGCCTTGGCCGAGCCCGGCATCAGCTCGAAGGCCCTTTGCCCGTGGAGCACCGCCTTCTCCGGTTGTCCGTCCCGGAGGTATCCGAAGGCCAGGTTGCTGTGAGCGGCGCCAAGGTCCGGGTTTATCTCCAGCGCCTTCATGTTGGCCTCCATGCTCTTTTCGGGATCGGTGTCCGCGCACAGGCCGCCGATGTTGACATAGGCCTCGGCCAGGTTTGGGTCGCACTCGATTGCCTGCTTGAACTCGGAGATGGCCTCGGCGGACAAACCCTTGTGGACGTACGCCAGGCCGAGATTGTAGTGCAGGGCAGCCGACTGCGGCTCGAAGGCCAGTTGTTCTTTCAAAAACTTGATGTAGAGGTTGAGTTTTGCATGGGTTTCATTGCCGGTATTTGCCATTGTGTTTTCTTTCTCTATGGGGTATATAGCCAAGATTCGGATGAAAAGAGGCGGAAAACCATGAAATTAGGGGCCCTTCATGGGCGCTGATCGGATGTTTGTCCGCCGCCTCTTCGAGGCGTAAAGTTCGGCATTTTAACTCAAGGGGGCCTTGTTGGAAAGCTTTTCGGTGGTTCATTACGGCGATCCGCCACAGCCTCTTTTTTTAATATCTTTGATCGTACTGAAATATCGGGATTATTTTGTTGACAAAGGATTGTCCCGGGATTAAGTGGCGGCATGACTGCGGGCTGGAATTGGCCCGTCCTGATATAGACTCCAAGCTGGGGTTGGCGGTGTTGGCCCCATTTTTATCATGGCTAACGGCACAGGAGATCTGCAAATGAGCGAAGATGCAAAAGAAAGAATTATCGAGTGGGTGAAGCAGCAGAAAAAGACCAAGCATTATTTTAACGATCTTTGCAAGGCCGTTCCTGAAATCAAGATGATGCAGGCCAAAAAGGTCGTAAATGAACTGGTCAGCGAAGGGAAGCTCAAGTATTGGTCGAGCGGCAGCACGACGATGTACATGCTGCCCAGTGAAGGCGATGTATCGAAAGAAGAAGAGGGAATGAATTAACCCTGCCCTTCCAAACCTGCCGATGAGTTCTTTCCAATGGGTATTTGTACGGATACCGGAAACCGAGATATTCGAGAAGATAAATACGCACTGCGAAAGGGAGGTGAGGAGAGATTACCCGACGGGTCCTGTGGCAAATCGTGTAAGAGTGGAAGTCTAAAGAGACACTAACGGAGGAATACGAATGGCGCTGAAACATGCAACCCCTATGCTTGATGAGCTCGAAAAGGGCCCATGGCCTAGCTTCGTAAGTGATGTGAAAAGACTGGCGGCTAAAGGCAATCTGATGTGCGAGGATTGGCTTGGCCTGATGGAGTTGTCCTTCCAGGAAAAGGAAGGGCACTGGAAACATGGTGGTATCGTTGGGGTCTTCGGGTACGGCGGAGGCGTTATCGGCCGCTATTGCGACCGGCCTGACCTTTTCCCCAATGTTGCCCATTTCCACACCATGCGCGTCAACCAGCCCGCGAGCAAGTATTACAGCTCGGACATACTGCGCAAGATTTGCGACATTTGGGACGCAAAAGGCAGTGGGTTGACCAATATGCACGGTTCGACCGGCGACATCATTTTGCTTGGCACCACCACCGACCAGCTCGAGCCCATCTTCTACGAACTGACCCATGATCTCAAAATGGATCTCGGCGGTTCGGGCTCCAACCTGAGGTCGCCCGAAGGCTGCCTTGGAATGTCCCGCTGCGAGTGGTCCTGCATCAACACCCAGGACATCATCTACGATCTCACGCAGGAATTCCAGGATGCTCTTCACCGGCCGATGTTCCCGTACAAGTTCAAGTTCAAGTCCTCGGGTTGCCCGATGGATTGCGTTGCGGCCATCGCGCGCGCGGACTGCTCGATTATCGGAACGTGGCGTGACGATATCCGCATCGACCAGGAAGCCGTAAAGGGCTACGTCGGCGGCGACATCGTTCCTCACGGCGGCGCGGGCGGCCAGCGCAAAGATTTCGATATCAAGGCTGAAGTTCTCGATCATTGCCCCACCAAGTGTATGGAATACGACGGAAAGACTCTTAAGATTTATAACAGTGACTGTGTTCGCTGCATGCACTGTATCCGCGTAATGCCTCGGGCGCTTCGGCCCGGTGTCGATTGCGGAGCTACGATCCTTCTTGGCGCCAAGGCCCCGATCCTCGAGGGCGCACAGCTTTCGAGCGTTGTCATTCCGTTTATCAAAATGGAAGCGCCCTACACCGAGTTCAAGGAATTCGTTGAGAAACTGTGGGATTACTGGATGGAAAACGGCAAAAACCGTGAACGCCTCGGCGAGCTTATCCAGCGCATGGGCCTGCGCCAACTGCTCAATGCCCTCGAGCTTGAGCCCGATCCACGCATGGTCAATACCCCGAGATACAACCCCTACATTTTCTACGATCCAGCGAAGGTCCCCGGCGGTTGGGAACATGACGCCACCGAATATCGCAAACGGCATCAGGCTTAGGAGGTGTGAAAAATGGCTTTTGATCCAAAAAATGTGATGCAAGATCGAATCACGGATATTGGTCCCCCGAAGTATGACATGTATTTTCCTCCGGTTATCAAGGAGAACTTCGGCAAGTGGAAGTATCACGAAATCCTTGAGCCTGGCGTACTGATGCACGTGTCTGAGTCCGGGGCCGCCATCTACTCGGTTAGAGTAGGCTCCGCCCGCCTGATCAGCACCGAATACATCCGCGAAGTGTGCTCCATCGCCGATAAGTACTGCGAGGGCCACCTGCGCTGGACCACCAGGAACAACATTGAATTCCTGGTAAGCGACAAGGCAAAGCTGCAGCCTCTCTTGACCGATCTTCGCGGAAGAGGCAACTGGTTCCCCATCGGCGGGACCGGAAACAGCATCACCAATATAGTCCACACCCAGGGTTGGGCTCACTGCCACACCCCGGCTATCGACGCCTCCGGCGTTGTCAAGGCCGTAATGGACGATCTGTTCGACTATTTCGGCAGCCACAAGCTGCCCGCGCAGGTCAGAATCTCTCTGGCGTGCTGCCTCAATATGTGCGGTGCCGTTCACTGCTCGGACATCTCGATTCTTGGCGTTCACAGAAAGCCTCCGTTTGTCGAGGATGATCGCGTTCAGAACGTGTGCGAGATTCCTCTGGTAATCGCCGCTTGCCCGACCGCCGCGATCAAGCCGAAAAAATTCGGCGAGCGCAAAAGCGTCGAGATCAACAACGGCCGCTGCATGTTCTGCGGAAACTGCTACACGATGTGTCCGGCGCTTCCCCTGGCCGACGCCGAAGGTGATGGTATCGCTCTTTGGGTGGGCGGCAAGGTTTCCAACGTGAAATCGGCTCCGATGTTCTCGAAGCTGGCTGTTCCCTTCATTCCCAACGAGCCGCCAAGGTGGCCCACCACGGTCCAGACGATCAAAAAGATCGTCGAGGCCTACGCTGCCGGTGGCCGCCGTTATGAGCGTGTTGGCGAGTGGATCAACCGGATCGGCTGGGAGCGTTTCTTTGAAACGACCGGTCTCGAGTTCGCTCATGAGCACATTGACGACTACCGTCTGGCCATGACGACCTGGAGAACCACCACGCAGTTCAAGTTTTAGTCAGTTCGCAAGCAGACCTTGCGGGGGCCTGGTGCTCCCCGCAAGGTCTGCTTCGAGGTTTTTGCATGGAACTTAAAAGATCGCGCCTACTGATTGCAGCCATGCGCGGCGGCGCAGGCAAGACGGTTGTCTCCCTGGGTCTTGCCGCCGCATGGAAGCGGAGTTTCGGGCTGCGTATCTCGGTGTTCAAAAAGGGCCCCGATTATATCGACTCCGGGTGGCTGAGCGCGGCCGCCGGGGGGCCTTGTTACAACCTCGACCAGTATCTTATGAGCTCCGAGCAGATCGTGCGCTCTTTTGCCATGCGTTCTGCGGAAAGTGACGGGAGCCTGATCGAGGGAAACCGCGGCATCCACGACGGCGTCGATGCCAAGGGCAGCTATTCGACCGCTGAACTGGCCAAACTTCTCGCTTGCCCGGTGGTCCTGGTGGTCGATGCCGCAAAGGTGACCCGCACGGCTGCGGCAATGGTGCTGGGATGCCGGATGCTCGATCCGGGCGTCAACATTGCCGCCGTTATTTTGAACCAGGTGTCTGGAAAAAGACACGAAAAGGTGCTCAGGGAATCGATCGAACGGTGTTGTGGGATACCGGTCCTGGGAGTTGTCCCAAGGCAGACCCGAAACTTTTTCCCTGAGAGGCATCTTGGGCTGGTTCCAGCCGAGGAAGCCGTCGATGTCTCGGAAGCCGTTTTGGCTGCCGCCGATGTCATGGGCAACCACCTCGATCTGCGCGGGTTGTGGGAATTGGCCGAGTCCGCTTCTCCTGTAGCCTGTCCCGTTCCCTTGGCGGCAGACTGTGCGCCGAGGGCGGCGAGAGGTGTTCGAATCGGAATAATCCGGGATTCCTCGTTTCAGTTTTACTATCCGGAGAATTTTGAAGCCCTTGAAGCTTGCGGCGCTTCCCTTGTCTGGATTTCCAGTCTTGAGAACGCTCCCTTGCCTGATATTGACGCCCTGTACATCGGGGGCGGATTCCCGGAAACCCATCTGGAAAAGTTGGCCGCTAACGAGGTCTTTCGCAATTCCGTCAAATCAGCTGTTGAGGCCGGCTTACCGGTCTACGCCGAATGCGGCGGGCTGATGTTTTTGTGCCGTGGCATTCGCCGCAGAGACGTGCTTTTCCCAATGACCGGAGTGTTTCCCTTCGAGGTGACTCTGGGGGCAAAGCCGCAGGGGCACGGCTACACGATGATGCGTTGCGTTGGCGCCAATCCGTTTTTCCCGCTGGGTACTGTCCTTCGAGGGCATGAATTCCATTACTCGGGAATAGCCGGCTGTATCGACCCGGGCTCTTTTCCTTTCGCCTTTAAATTGGAGAAAGGCCATGGCGTTGTAGCTGGTTGGGACGGTTTATGCTATAAGAATGTTCTTGCTACCTATTCGCACCTTCACGCCGCGGGCAACGAAATGTGGGCCCGCTCCGTGGCCGGGGCTGCGGAGTCATTCAAGAGGCTAAAAGCAACATTTTTCGTCGATTCCGGGCTGGAGCATGTCCGGCCCGAGTCCCGGAGCTTACCTGTTGTTCATTGAAGGAGGATAATTAATGGGCCAGATTGAGTTTAAAGGCAAAACTTTTGAAGTGGACGAGGACGGCTTTATTGCCAGCTTCGACTCGTGGACTACTGAGTGGGTCGATTATGTAAAGACCTCCGAGGGTATTGCGGAACTGACCGATGAGCATTGGGCTGTGATTCACGTGCTTCAGGACTATTACAGGAAACACGGAATCGCTCCGATGGTCCGGATTCTGACCAAGGTTACCGGCTACAAGCTCAAGTACATCTATGAGTTGTTCCCATCGGGACCGGGCAAGGGCGCCTGTAAAATGGCCGGTTTGCCGAAGCCGACCGGTTGCGTCTAGTTGTCTCCCTGGTTATTGACGCGATGATCTTTCGGCGGAAACGTGTGCTGTTCCGCCGAAAGATCGCGCTGTCTTTTAATGCGGCAGTGTGTAGTTTTCCTTTCGCCCTCGACTGTTTGTCCCTCTCCTTTTGTTGGATTCCGTAAGGTCCCTGCTATTTGAACGAAAGCCCAATGAGCTTATCGCCCTTCCGGCTGTGCGCGGCTTTTAGAGGTATATTTGTCACTGTGGCCGTTTTATGCTCCGTTCCTTTAGCATGTTCCTAAAGCTTTGTGCCGTCAGTTTATTTTGCTATTTCCGGCTTGACTTTAAGTTTCGATGGGGGTACGAAAAGGCGTGCCAGGGAGCGGAAATTACGGAATTGACACCAATTCCTGATGGAAGTTGTGTTTGAATTCAATAAAACCTAGTGGAGGAAGAAATGAGCTTCAGAGTTTTGGTTGACAAGGACAAATGCACTGGTGACGCCGAATGCGTGGATGTTTGCCCCGTTGATGTATACGAGCTTGTCGACGGCAAAGCCGATGCGGTAAACGAGGATGAGTGTCTTGGCTGTGAGAGCTGCGTGGAAGTTTGCGAGGCGGGCGCGATTACGGTGGAAGAAATCTAGTTCGCTTTTGTCCTGTCGTTTGGACGAGTGCAAAAAAATTGGCCGCAAACCTCGATTGAGGCTTGCGGCCTTTCTTTACTATGAAGCCCAGAATGCTCAGCCCCCAAACACGGACTGTTTCCCCATGTCCCCCGTCTATACAACGGCCCCCCCGTGGCGGCGTGGCACACTCGCCCGCGGCGCAGCCGCCCCGTGGCGGCGCGGCACACCCGCCCGCGGCGCAGCCGCCGGACCTGTTCCTGTCTTGTTGGTGGCCGTCACTGTAAACGTGTACGCCTTCCCGGCAGACAGACCCCTCACGGTTATCGGGCTTCGAGTGCCGGAAGCCTTCTGTCCCGAACTCGACGTCACCGTGTAAGAGGTAATTTTACTGCCGCCGTCTGAGGCGGGGGGAGTAAAGCTTATCTGCGCCTGTCCTTTTCCCATCGTGACTGTCTGGATCTCGGGGGCCTCCGGGACCCTGCCGACTGCAATACTCCGGGAATTATCCGAGGCTGGCCCCGTTCCTTCCTTATTTGCCGCAGTCACATTGAATGTGTAGGACGTCCCGTTTTGTAGATTGGATACCCGTATGGGACTTCCTACGCGCGATGTTTTTATGCCGCCGGGATTTGCAGTTACTGTACAAGTGGTTATGGGGTTGCCTCCGTCGTTTGAGGGGAGTTTGAAGTTTACCAGCGCCTGGGAGTTTCCGGCTGTTACAACCACGATCGTGGGTGCTCCGGGAGCGGTGGAATGTGTCGAACGATGATTTGCCTCGGACCCGCTTTGGGCGGGCGCTGCTCCGGCTGGCGAACCGTTGGTCGGGCCAGGTGAACCGCCCGTTTCGCCGGATGGAGCCGGTTGCACGCTTGCCGGCTTTTGGCCTGTTTTGTTCACGCCTTGCAGACTGCCTGGAGCAGTCGCGCCATGAGGGAAACCAGTCGATCCGGTCGTACCGGTCGTGCCTGGGCTACTCGCCGCATAGGGGGAACCGCTGTTTGTCGACGGTGAGATGGAGCCCGTCCCCCATGTCACGGCCGGCGACGTGCCCAGTGCGGCCGAACTGGCGTTTGTCAGGATTGAAATCTCGTGAGTTGCCCCGTCCGGCCAGGTACTGGTTAAAACCATGACGTCCAAATTCGGGTCGACATATCCCATGGCTGTGGTTCCGAGGTTTACGGTTATCACCCCGCTGGGTGAAATAGAGACGGTGCCGCTTTGAGAGTTTTGCTGCCCGTCGCTTCCAAAGTAGGATAATAAACACGATCCGTCCGGGTTTACGATAAGAAGGCCGCTCTGCCACCACGGTGCGCCGGGGCCTGAAGCCAGGCTGCTCTCTTCCCAGATGCCGACCAGGTTGCCGATCGAGTATGAAGCGGCTTGTCTTGCGAGAACAAAGAGGTTCGCGTCTTGGTAGGACGCCGCCGCGCCGCTGGTCCCGACCATCACCGTGGCTGTGGGGTTGATAAAGGACGCGTATGTCGGGTCCTTGCAAGCGCCTGAGACGCAGGTGACCATGCCTTCCGTTGAAATCGACAGGGTCCCCGAAAGGCTCCCGGAGGCTCCATCGCTACTTGTGTAAGACCCGGTAAACGTCCCGTCGGAATTGACTGTCTCGCTCACTGTTTGCGTCATAGAGGTCGGCCCCGACGACAGGAGGCTGCCTTCCCACGTGCCCGCAAGGTCGGATAACGTGATCGACGAGGGTTGTCGTGACAGTATGATGAGGTTGGATGCGCCATCGGAGAGCGTTTCCGTGCAGGACATAATCGAGTTGCTGGCGTCAGTCAGGCAAAGTGAGCTTGAAGACTGACCGTCGAGGCTCATCTCAATCCCGCTTGAGGAAATAGATAAGGAACCCGAAGGGCTGTCTGAAGCGCCGTTGCTTTGCGTACCGGAACCTGTGAAACTCCCATCCTGGGCCACCGTCAATGTGCCCCTTTCCCACCATGGCGCACCGGGGCCGGAAATAAAACTGTTGAAATTCCAGTTTCCGGAAAAGTCGTAGTTCTGCGCTTGGGCCGATATCGAGAAAAACAGGAAAAAACAGACGGCGCCCGACAGTCTGAACAAATAATGTGAGACATTAGCTGTGCGCATTTCCGATCCGTTCTTCTTAAAGTCGCCGCAGGGGCTAAATGAGGAGTGTGGGTCACAATCGAAATTACAGACGCGCAAAGCAGTTACTGATATTTTGAAACATATCTTTACTAATAACGAGCAAAATATATTTTGTCAATGACCGGACCGCCGGGTTTTTTCGCCGGAACCTCCGTAACATCAATTTTTTGGGCGATGGATTATAGTGTAGCTTACAGAAGGACTATCCCGGAGTCTTCAGGTGCTTCCATGAACTTGGGAGTCTATCGGGAAAAATCGTGGAGATTTGACAAGTTCCGGCGGCGCTTGTGATTATGCACTTTTCGAATTCGGGCGCAAAAAAAAGCCCGCGTCGTGATGACGCGGGCCTTGGGTTGGCTTAAAAACCTGCCTGTATCGAACAGATGACCCTATTTCGCCGCTGCGGGCTTATGGCAGCCTGCGCAAACGATCGGGGCATTCATGGTCGGGTGCTGGTTTTTCATCTTCCTGTGGCAGGTGATGCAAAGATTGTGAAAAGAAAGCTTGAGGTTAAGCTTTTTCTGCTCAGGGGTGAGTTTGTATTCCATCTGCGTGGTCGGCTCGTTATGACACTTCTCGCATTTTTCGACCGGGTCGCCCTCTTTCCATACGTTCTTGCCGTCCTTCATGATCATGTGGCACTGGTTGCAGGCGATCTTGTCTTCGGTAACGTGCTTTTTGTGGCTGAATGTGACGGGCGGTTTGGTCAACGTTTTCCAAATGGAAGGTTTGATGGTGATGGTTTCGGGCGGTTGCTGCGCGGCCAATGCCAGCAGCGTTGCCGACAGGATAACTGCGGCCGTAATTGCCAGACACGAAATAAACTTTCCTTTTTTCATCCCGGAACACCTCCTTTTTCAAGCCATCCATATGCATAAACAACAGGAAAACGCCAACGTTACAGAAAGTCATTTTAGTTGTATTCTGTTTTTTGCGCAAGCAAATTTGTTCTATCGTAAAATGATTAAAGTCAATCTGTTATCGAGTTGAGCGGAGGAGATCATGCAATTTGAAAAACTCTATTTTGAGAACAGGGACGGAAAACGGCTGGCTGCTCGCCTGGACCTGCCGCTTGACGAAAAACCGACCGGTTTTGCGTTGTTTGCGCACTGCTTCACCTGCACCAAAAACCTTAACGCCGTCGTAAACATCAACCGTGCGCTCGCTTTGCACGGGATTGCGGTGCTGAGATTCGATTTCACCGGTCTGGGTGAAAGCGAGGGAGATTTTGCCGAGACGAATTTTTCGACAAACGTTGCCGACCTCGTTTCGGCGGCACAGTTTTTGGCCAGGGCCTATGAGGCTCCGAAGCTTCTGATCGGGCATTCCCTGGGAGGAGCGGCTGTGATTCAGGCGGCGAGCAAAATCGATTCGGTCGAGGCGGTTTCAACTATTGGAGCCCCGGCCGATCTTGGCGGCCTTTTCAGCTTCATGGATTCCGTCTCACTGGAAAGACTGGAAAATGACGGCGAAGCCTCGGTCGACATCGCGGGAAAGAAATTAAAAATAAAGAAGCAGTTTCTCGAATCGCTCCGGCATGAAAATATGAATCAATCGATTCGAAACCTCCGTAAGCCCCTTTTGATATTCCATTCGCCGGCAGACCAAATCGTTTCGATCGAGCAAGCGGCAAAAATCTTTGCCGCGGCAAACCATCCGAAAAGTTTTGTCTCGCTTGGCGAGGCCGATCACCTGCTCTCCAGGCGGGAGGATTCCCTGTATACCGGGGGGGTGCTGGCCGCTTGGGCGACAAAATATCTAGGGGCTTTGGAGAAAAAATCCGCCGGGTCCGGGCCGATTGATAACCGCGTGACGGCCCGTACCGGTAAATCCGGGTTCCGGACCGAGATCATGGTCAATGGCCACCATCTTGTGGCCGATGAACCTGTGGAGGCGGGGGGGACCAACTCCGGGCCGACGCCCTACGACCTGCTGGCAGCAGCCCTGGGCGCTTGCACCGGGATGACTCTCAGATTATATGCGGACCGCAAAAAGCTGCCTCTGGACGCGGCGGTGGTAAAAGTGACGCACTGCAAAATACACGTGGTGGACTGTCAGGATTGTGAAGACCCGGAGAGCAGAATAGATTATATTGAGAGGGAAATCGAGCTGCAGGGCCACCTCGACCGTCCAACCAGGGAGAGGATGCTCGAAATCGCCGGTCGGTGCCCGGTTCACAAGACTCTTGAATCGCGGAGCACGATTGTTTCAAAACTCAAGGAATGATGCTGCGCCGGCAGTATCGATTCGAACCCTCCTGTTCGCCCTGGCTCACGGGAGGCTGTCTCAAGATAACAATCACCAAGGAGGAACTCATGAAATTACCGCTGGACATCAGTGCGCGTGACGTGCGCGTGAACGAGGAAACCGAAGAGCTCATTCGGGATAAAGCTTCCAAACTCGATAGAATCTACGATCAGATCATTGGGTGCCGAGTCAAAATAGACATGCCGCACCGCAGCCAGCGAACCGGGATGACGTACAACGTCAGCATCGACATAACCATACCCGGCGGGGAGTTGGTGGTCAAAAGGGAATCGGACCAGGACCTGCGCGTAGCGATAGTCAATTCGTTTGATATTGCGCAGCGGCGTCTCAAAGACTACACGGAGCGGCAAAGAGGCGAGGTGAAGACCCATTTAGAAAAGGCGGTGGCAAGGGTGGTCAGGATATTTCCGGAGGAGGGGTATGGGTTTCTGGCCACACCCGAGGGCCGTGAAGTCTACTTCCACGAAAATGCCGTCCTGGGTGGAAAATTCGAATCCCTCAACGTGGGGAGCGCGGTGACCTTTGTCGAGGAGTCGGGGGACAAGGGCGACCAGGCAGTTTCCGTGACCCCGGCATGAACGCCGGGGGACTTTTCGAATTCCATTTGCCAGGCCCTTAAATGCTCGTTTTCTATTGCAAGCCCATCCCGCCGATGGAGAAAGGCTGATGCTCTGGGTAGTTGTCTACATCCTGATTCTCCTGGTCCTGATCCTGCTAAACGGCTTTCTCGCGATGTCCGAGCTTGCCGTGATGTCTTCGAACAAAACACGCTTGCAAAAACGTGCGGAGGAGGATAATCCGAACGCGGCCGAGGCACTCGAACTTGCTCGCAACCCGCACCGCTTTCTGGCTACCATTCAGATCGGCATCACGCTCATCGGGGTACTGAGCGGAGCTTTCGGCGGCGCAAGCCTTGCCGGAAGCCTCGCTCAAAGGCTCGCCACGGTTCCCTACATCGGCCCCTATAGCCATTCGGTCGCAATGGCGCTTGTCGTGGGTGCCATTACTTACCTGTCACTTCTTGCCGAGCTGATTCCCAAAAGAATCGCGGTCTACGCGCCCGAAACCATAGCCTCGGCAATCGCCAAACCGATGGCCAAACTCGTGACGCTGGCCTCGCCCGTTATCCATGTGCTCAATATTTCAACCGACTTCGCTCTGCGGCTTTTGCGCTTCGCTCAAGTGAAGCAGGCTCCGGTAACCGAGGAGGAAATCCGGATAATCATCGACCAGGCCACGGCCGCCGGAGTCCTCGAAGAAGCCGAACAGGATATGGTCGAGCGGGTCTTCAGGCTGGGAGATCGCCGTGTGGGAGTGATGATGACGCCGCGACGCGAGGTCGTCTGGCTCGATATGAACGAATCGCCGGAGAAAACGAGAAAGAAAATCGCGAGGTACCCCTACTCGAGGTTCCCCGTGGGGCAGAAGGGGAGCAGTATACAGGGGGTGGTTCATGTTCGGGATCTCGCCGTGCGCAGCCTGGCCGGAAAGCCTTTCGACCTCAGGGCCTCCATGCACAAACCGATCTTCGTTCATGAAGACGCAAATGCACTGAAAGTGCTTGAGAGTTTCAGACGATCCGGTCTGCCGCTGGCTGTGGTTGTTGATGAATACGGCACGATTGAAGGGATCGTAACCCTTACGGATATCCTTGAAGCCATCGTTGGCGATATCGCATCGCCGGACTTGCCCGAAGAGCCCTACATTGTGCCAAGGGAGCAAAATGCCTGGCTCGTTGAAGGCATGCTCCCCATAGATGAGCTCATGGCCTTTCTAAATATCCAGAAACTGCCGGGCGGACACTCCGGTCTTTTCCGGACCCTTGGCGGATTCGTTATGACCCACTTGAGAAGAGTCCCCGCTGTGGGAGACTTTTTCGAGTGCTGCGGCTTTCGCTTTGAAGTCGTCGATATGGAGGGGCGAAGGGTTAGGAAGATCTTGATAGAGAAAATCACGGCGGCGCAGCCCGATCAAGAGTGAAATGTGCCTGCGGCGGACCTTGACCAATTTATGGCGCCAGTCCCGTCTTTACAAAAACGTGGAATCGTTCTAAATTCTAGAGCTCTGAGAAATGCCTGCCCGTTCCTTTTAGAATTTGTCCCTGACAGGACAGCGGATCGGCTTTTGCCATTGCCTGTGCTACGGAGTCGAATCGATGCTTGAGCTCTACAATACGATGACACGCAAAAGGGAACCCTTTCGTCCGATGCACGACCCGGTCAGGATGTTCACCTGCGGACCCTCCATCTATAGCGCGCCTCATATCGGGAACTACAGAACGTTTATCTGGGAGGATGTGCTCCTGAGATATATCGAGTACCTCGGACACGATGTGCGTCGTGTGATAAACCTGACCGATGTGGAAGACAAGGCCATAGAGGAAGCGGCTGGACGGGGCGTTCCGGTTGGTGAGTTGACCGGCGGCAACGCCGAGCGTTTTGTGAGTGAGGCCGGGCGGCTGAGGATAAAATTGCCCGAACGCATACCTCGCTCGTCAACGAGCGTGGACCAGGCCGTTTACCTCATTGGCCGGTTGCTCGAAAAAGGCTATGCCTACCGGTACCAGGGCGACATTTTCTTCGATCCGCTCAAGTTCAAGGATTTCGGAAAACTGTTCCGGCTGGACATGAGCAGGTGGCCCGGGACAAAAAAGCGTTTCAAGCAGGATACCTATCCGGGGCGCAGGTGGAACCTTGGCGACTTCATCCTCTGGCATTCATGCGGGCAGGACGATTTGGTCTGCTGGGACACCGAAATAGGCAGGGGAAGGCCTTCCTGGAACATCCAGGACCCGGCGATGATATCGGAAACCCTGGGCTATTCGCTGGATATATTTTGCGGCGGCATAGACAACATTTACAGGCATCACGACTATAATATCGCGGTCATGGAATCGGTATCGGGTGAGGAACTCGCGCGCTACTGGCTGCACGGCGAACACGTCCTGTCGGGCGCAAAGAAAATGTCCAAAAGCCTCGGAAACATCGTCTATCCCGGTGATATGGTCGACCGTGGGTTTTCATGGGATCAGATCCGCTTCTACCTGCTGTCCCGGCATTACCGCAAGCGCCTCCGCCTCGACATGGACGCGGCTTCGGCGCAGGGCGCAAGGCTTAGCGAGCTAAAAGTAATGGTAGATGACCTCCTTAGCCGCGGCGGGCATGGTGAAACGGTCCAAAAAGAGACGGTTGAAAGCCTGATCGACTCCCTCAAGGTTTCCTTCGAGGAAGCGATGAATAACGACCTGGACACGCCTTTGGCTGTTGCCGGCATCTTTGATGCGGTCCGGCGGTTGCACGCCATCCATAAATCCGGCTCCATAGGCGAAGATCATACGCGCATGATCGAAGACCGGTTGCGAAAGGCGGACTCGGTGCTCCAGTTCCTGTTTTAGCCCTTGGGTCAGGACTGCACGAATTCCCATGCGTCGCCTTTCGGGGTTTGGCGAACCTGGAGACGCCCGCGCCATTTCCGGTCGTCCTGACCGGGGTGGTCATCCCTGTAGTGCGCCCCTCTGGTCTCGGTTCTTTTCTGCGCCGCCTTGAGGATTACCCAGGCGATTCTTGCCGCCGAAAGAAGCTCGATTGCTTCCCCCTGACCGGTCTCGCCGGGAAAATCCCGGATGCTCGCGGCAATTTCCAGGACTTGCCTTTGGCCTTGGACAAGGCCGGCCTCATCTCTTAATATTGCGCCGTATTCCCACATGACCCGCTGGAGCCTTTTCACAAGGCCTGGTTCTGTCAATCTCAGGCAGCCCCACTCCTCGCGCATTTCTTCTACCTGGTCTGATACCGGCCTGCGAGGGCCTGCTCCCCCGGCCCAGTCCGCGGAGGACTTTCCCGCGCGGGCTCCGAATACCAGCGCCTCTGCCAGCCCGTTTCCCCCGGCCCGGTTGGCGCCGTGCAGGCCGCCGGCGACTTCTCCTGCCGCAAAAAGCCCAACCGCTGATGTTGCGCAGTCGCGGTCGATTACGATCCCACCCATCGTGTGGTGAGCGGCCGGGGCAACGCGCAGCGGTTTTTCGAAAGCCCCGCAGCGCACCCCCAGGACCTGCTTTAATGCTGCCGAAAATGGGTCTGTCTGCCATTCCTTTTCGGAAACCCCGCGCAGGTCGATATAAACGGTCTGCCGGTTCCTCATAATTTCCGTAAACAGCGCCTGCGACAGCCGGTCGCGGGCTAGCGCGGCAGCGGGGCGCTCGACTATTTCGTATTTTTCCAGGATATTTTCTCCGCTCTCGTTTACCAGGAGCCCCTTGTCGGCTACCACGGGCGGGATGAGAAGAGGGCCGTGTCCCGGCTCTGCAAGGCATAACGGGTAAAACTGGACAAACTCCATGTCCTCGAGGGGTATGCCGGCATCGAGGGCCAGCCGGCAGCCCTCGCCCAGCATGTGGCCCGGGTTGTCGTGTCGAAGGTAGAGCGATGATGCCCCCCCGGTTGCAAGCACTACCGCCGAAGCGCTAAATGCGACCCACTCGCCGGATGTGGAAAGCCCCAGCAGTTCCCATGTGCCGCTTTGAGCGGCCATGCCGACCACCGTGGCTTTTCCGATGAACCGTGTTCCAAGCTCGAGGTTTTTGTGCAGAAGGCATCGAACGATTTCCTCGCCCAAAACGGGCGTGCGCCCCAGCGCATAAACGAAGCCTTTGCGGAGTTCGGCCTTCATGCCCCAGGCGAGCAGCTCCCCGATCCTTGCGGGAGCGTCTTCGCACAAGGCTTCTGCCAGCTCCGGCCGGTTAATCCCGCGCCCGGCCAAAAGAGTCCTCTCCAGGTGGGTTTTAACCGACTCGCCGCTTGAGCCCCAGCCTCCGATCACCCCCCCGCTAACCCATGTGCAGGTCGACTTGCCGGGAGCCCCCTTGGAGAGCACTATAACGTCAAGACCGGCCTCGCGGGCGGAAATCGCCGCCCGAAGCCCCGCCGCGCCGCTTCCTACTACCAGCACGTCGCAATCGATAATTTCCATGCCTTCTTTCTCCTCCAAAATGATTTAACTGCCCGACAATTCTTTTTTTAGCTGGTTTGCGGTCTCCAGGTTTTTCTTATCGAGCGCGTCGGCTTTATTCTCCATGGCTTCATTCAAATATTTCAGCGCTTGTTTCTTTTCTCCCCGCGCATTCAAAATTACGGCCGCATGGAGAAGGAAAACCGATTTCCGGGAACCCGCCAGGGCGCCCCCGGCGAGGGCCCAACCATTTTCAAGATCGCCCCGTTTGTAGGCGATCCAGCCCGCGGTGTCCAAAAATTGCGGATCGTCGGGTCTTTGGATGAGGGCATCCTTGATCAAATCAGCGGCTTTGGCCAGTTTACTCTTATCTTTTGTGCTCTCGGCATAAAGATAGGCCAGGTTGTTCATTAGAGCGGGCTGCTTGCCCAATTGCCCGATAAGCTCGTTGTAAGCTTTTATGGCATCTTCATACTGCCCGGCTTCCTGGTAAAAGACAGCGAGTTCAGTGTGGAGCGCAACAGTGGGATGAGCCTTGCACGCCTGCACGGCCAGGGTTATGGCGCCGGGGAGTTTAGCCTCCCGGGAGAAGACACTGGCCAGGGCCCAATAGGGGGCCGGCCATTCCGGGGCAAGTTGTGATGCCTTTGTGTAGGTGTTTTCAGCTCCGGCAAGATCTCCTGTTTTTTCATACGCGTTGCCCAGGATAAAATAGGCTACGGGAGAATCCTTTTGCTTTTGGACTTCCGCCTTTACCGCATTTAGAGCGGAAGTCGCGTCCCCTTTGGACATATAGAGCTGGAAAAGCGCAGGTACGGCCGCCTGCCACCCGTTCTCCAGTGCAGCCGCCTTTTTGAACCATGCCGCCGCCTGGTCCGGCTTGGACTGTGTGAACATGAGGCGCCCCATTTCCATGTATCCCATGGGGTTTTTAGGCTGGAGCGCGATTATTTTTCCAAAATCCTTTCCCGCTTCATCCCAGTTTTTCTGCGATGCCTCGAGCTCGCCCCGAGCCTTGAAAAGCATGATGTTGTTCGGATAAACCACGATGCCCTTGCCCAGAAGCTCCAACGCCTGGGCCATTTCTTTCCTTTGCAGGTACAGCCGCAGGAGTTCGCTTCTCAAACCGAGGCTCCGAGGGTTTGCGTGGAGCGCATTTCTCAGTGTATCGAGGGCGACGGTGGCATCCTTGTTTCCAAGCTGGCTTCTTGCAAGAAGGATTTGGGCCTCCTCGTCATTTGGCCTGCCGGTAACGACCTGGTTTAGATGGATTTCAGCTTCAAAGGGCTTTCCCAGGCCGAGGAGGATCTTGCCAAAGAGCAAATGCGCATCGAGATCGTTCTGATTATCATCGAGCACGGCTTTGCAGATTTTCTGAGCCTCGTCAAAATTGCGCTCACGGGCTTCCAAAACGGCCTTGGCCAGAAGAATCCTTGCCCGGTCGGATCTGTTCAGGTTTTCCTTTAGAGTTCGCTCGAGGATTTCGAGCGCCTTTGGGAACTGCCCCCTATCGAGGTAAATCCGGGCAAGTTCCTTTACGGCGTCGACGTTTTTGGGGTCGGCGGCCGTTATTTTTTCAAGAAGCGAGGCCGCCCTGGCGGTGTCTTTTCGCCTCAACCAGAAGGCCGCCCTGGCGCTTTGAATATCGCCGCCCCCTTTAAGGGATTCGAAGGCCGCCTCGGCTTCTTTTATAAACCCGAGGGCCTCCAGGCTCTGCGCCCGGAGCAGGGCAAGCTTCTCGTTATTGGGGTCCCTGTCGAGCATGGCTTTGAGCTCGGATATCGCGCTATCCGCCTGTCCTTTTTGGGCATAGTATTGGGCCAGAAAAAGATAAGAGGAAGGGTCTTTGGGGGCGAGCCCGCGCCACCGCTCGACTGCCTTTTGCATCGCCGGATCCTGCCCCGTGACTCGGAAGCAATAGGAAAGGAGCATCTGGCCTTCTTTGTTACTTTCAATTCCCTTAATTTTTGTCAGTGTATCGATGGATTCCTTGTATCGTTTCAAGCCGGCAAGGGCTCGCGCCCTTATGAAGTCGGCATCCGGCCCGTATTTGCCAGGGTTCTTCAGCTCTTTCAAGCAATCGAGCGCCTGCTGCATCTTCCAGCCCATGACCATGAGCCGGGCGGTTTCAACCCTTGCCTCGACGCAGCCGGGATCTAGCTCTGAGAGCACCTTGAAATGCCCCCAGAGCACGCTCGAACTCTTTTTCGGCAAGATAACACCTGCCAATCCCAAGTGTTGCTTTTACGTTCTTAACATCGATCTGAAGCGCACATTTGTATTCCAAAACCGCTTTCACCGGGTCTCCGGCCGCAAGCAAACGATCCCCATGGGCCAGGAAACCGGCAACTTTTTCTTCTTTGCTGCCGCACGCACAAAGAACGAGAAGACATGTCAGCAGGACAAAAACCGCCGAGGTAAACCTATCTTTTCTCAAGGCTAAGATATCTCCAGATTCTGTTAGTATTTTTCCGGGGCTTGCTCTCCGCCGCGACAGCGTCTTGACTCGCTTTGGCCTCGGCATCTCTTGTCGCCTTATTATATTTTTGCGTGAGTTCGATCAGCTGGGCGGCAAATTGAGACGACTTCTCGCGCTCCCTTGCCAGCATTTCCTGGAGAATCCCGATTGCGTGGTCCGTGTCTTCTTTCTTGCGTTCCGCCATTTGGTCTTCGAGT
>CAWEZA010000009.1:0-232395 GCA_963813125.1 uncultured delta proteobacterium
TGTTTATGAGGAGGGTAATCCGCATACCCGACGGAGAAAGGAAAAGCTGGAAAGATATTCTATCTGGGTATCTCCCCTCTTCCATTGAGGCAGTAGTATATATGACCGGTACCTGCGTAATCGCTTCCAGTTCAAAAGCCTAGCCATGTTCATAGACGCACTGCGTGAAAACGCTTCGGAGGATGAACTAACGGTCGAAGTACAACGACCAGCGACGAACCGAAAATCGTTCAGTACCAGTTCAATGCCCTCCAAGAAAAGCTCGCCCCCCACAAGGTCAAGCTCAGGTACTCCATTCAAAACCCAAACAAGGAGCTTCCCCACTACCGCAGGGCGCTGATTCGTTCCAAGGATAGGGCCGTTTCGATTTGGTTGGACCAAGGTCTGGATATCTATCGATTCGAAGACCTCCAGAAACCGGCGTACATAACGTTAGAAAGCTACTTGGTCATTGAAGGGTGAACATGACTCCCACTTCCTTTTGGACATCTACATGGACACTGAAATGGGGGGACGTGATCGCCGAACATCTGAATTTACAGCGTCATCTACCGAATATAGGGTGCATTTAAACAAACGGCTCTAAAGTTCCATAGGATTTTGCCCCTCCTGTAACATCCCAAACTGCCCAAAAACTATATTGTTCGTCATCTTGCGTTTCATTAGAGTATACCTTATAGAGGCGTTTGCGCTGAGACGTTATTTTGTCTCATTTAAATTGACTTTTCATATCTGAGACGATATTTTGCCGTGGTCTAAACCCTAATGAGACGGATGGTGTTGCATATGACACTCTATGGCTATGCCCGCGTTTCCACGACCGACCAAGACCTGACGATCCAAGAGCAGGCATTGCGTGCCGCCGGCTGCAGCGTGGTACGATCAGAAACGGCTAGTGGCAGCCAGCGTGCTGGACGTACTGAACTGGAGACGCTACTCGAATTTTTGCGCCCCGGCGACACCTTGGTAGTCACTCGCATCGATCGCTTGGCGCGTAGCATCAAAGATCTCCAAGATATCGTGGTTGATCTCAAGTCACGGCATGTGACCTTAAAGGCAACAGAGCAGCCCATAGACACACATAACGCCGCCGGAAAGGCATTTCTCGATATGCTCGGGGTCTTCGCAGAGTTCGAGACCAATTTGCGTCGCGAGCGGCAACTTGAAGGCATAGCCGCCGCCAAGGCCCGTGGTGTATATCGCGGACGAAAACCATCAATCGATACCGCACTCATACGACGCCTGAGTATCGAAGAGGGCCTGGGCGCCACCGCAATTGCCAAACGTCTTGGCATAGGTCGAGCATCGGTCTACCGAGCTCTTACCGGTTAAACGGCAAGACCTCCGGTCAGCTTTCAATTTATCAGCCGATCTGGGCTTACCTTCAAAGCAAAAGCTATCGCTGCTTTTATGCCTCCGCAATGTATAAGGTCTCTCTATGCCGAAAATGAAAATTTTCAACTCCATGGAGAAGGAGGCCTTCGATTCCCCGCCGGTGTTCAATAGTGCGGAACGTAAGCAATTCTTTTCCTTGCCTTTGCTTCTCAAGGACTCGATTACCGACCTGCGTACACCTACTAATAAAGTCTGCTTCCTGGCGGTGGCGGGTTATTTCAAGGTACGGCACAAATTCTTTGCTCGGCAATTTCATCCGGCGGATTTTGAGTACATTGCGCACCAGATCGGCGTAAATCCGGCGGAAGTTCACGTCGGCGCTTACAGCAAGGGAAGCTATGCCCGTCATCAATCCATAATTCTGAACTACTTCGGTTGCAGCCCTTTCGACAAAACGGCGAAGATCATTACCGCCAGAGAGATTGCCTCTCTGATTCCCGTCCAGTACCGGCCCAAGCTGGTTTTGCTGGAAATCATCCAGATCCTGACACGCCAGAAAATTGAGATTCCCAGCTACAATGTATTGGCCGGGCTGATCATTGCTGCTATCAATCGTCACCGGCGCGAACTCTGTGCGATTGTCGACGCTGGTCTCAACAAAGAACAGCGTGCCTCGCTCAATGCGTTGCTGGAAAAAGAGCCCGACAATGGAACACGCGGGGGGTGGCGCTACCGCCTCACATTGCTGAAGCGACCTTTCCAATCCACGCAGCCGTTAAAAATCAGAGCCAATCTGGCCGACCTGAACACCTTGCAAACGCTCTACCTCGACCTGAAGCCGGTGGTGCAGCGTTTGGCTTTGAATTACGAATGTGCCCGCTATTATGCGTATTCTGTCATCAAGGCCCAGATTCCCCAGGTTTCACGTCGTGCCGATCACGACCGTTTATTGTACCTCATCGCCTTCGTTGCGTACCAGACTTTTAAACTGAATGACACTCTGATCGATACGCTATTGACCGCTGTGCAGGCGGCAGTCAATAGCGCGGTGAAGGCTCAAAAGGAAGCATATTTCCAGGAGCGTGAACAACGTAGCCAGTCCCTCTCCGGACTGGCCGATAAGCTGCGTCAAAGTGTCCGGGACACGTTATCCTCGATCAGGCATATCGTGGCTGATACAGAGATGCCCGACAGCCAGAAGGTTGCCTTGATTGATGCCCTCGTGAATACGGAAAATACCACAGCCAATGTGGAAATTCAGATTGACGAATTCAAGGAAAATGTGACGAAACTTCAGCAAGGTCAAGACTATTTCACCTTGCTGGAATCGCACTCCCTCAAGTTGCAACACCGGGTTGCCGATATCGTGCGTCAGATACAGTTCGCGCCAAACTGCAGCCTGCCGGCACTGTGGACTGCGTTGCGGCATTATCAACAAAAAGACGGCAATGTCGATAAGAGCGCGCCAGTCGATTTCCTCTCCGCCGAGCAACGCGCGGCACTGACCGCCACGGATGGCAAGTTCCGCGTCTCCCTGTACAAAGCGCTGCTGTATGTTGGGATCGCCGACGCCATCAAATCCGGCGCGCTGAATCTGGCACATTCGGAAAAATACTGTGCGCTCGACGAATACCTGATCCCGAAGGCGGATTGGGACGCCCACCACGCTGAATATCTACACCGAGCACAACTCGAAGAGTTCGCCGACTGCAAGACCGCCTTGGAGGCGCTGGACCAGGCGCTTGATGCCCGTTACCAGGAAACCAACGAAAACCTTAAGTCAGGCAAGAACCCTTATCTGAGCGTTCGTGCCAATGGCACTTTCCATGTGAGCACGCCCAAGCAAGAAGAAGTGGAATGCATGTCGCTGGGGACCTTTTTTCCGGAGCGGAAATATATCTCCCTGCTGGAAATGCTGGCAACGGTAGACCAGGCCACAAACTTCCTCGACGAATTCGAGCATTGGCAAGTCAAGTACCAGCGCGCCAAGCCTGCCAAGAAGCTTCTCCTGGCAGGTATTATCGGCTTTGGCTGCGATATAGGTCACCGCAAACTGGCACAGATTTCCAAGCAGATCGACGAAAGTGACCTGGACAACACGGTCAACTGGTATTTCTCCCTCCAAAACGTACAGGACGCCAATGATCGCATCTTGCGGCTGATGGATCGGATGGACTTGCCCAATATCTACAGGCAAAATTCTGATGTGCTCCACACTTCCAGTGACGGACAAAAATTTGAAGTAGCCGTGGATTCCCTGAATGCCAATTATTCCTTCAAGTACCTGGGCAAGGACAAGGGCGTGAGCGTGGTCACATTTATCGATATGCGCGATTTCATGTGGCATTCGACGGTGATCAGCTCCTCCGAAAAGGAGGCTGCCTACGTAATTGATGGTTTGATGCATAACGATGTGATCAGGAGCGACATCCATTCAACCGACACGCACGGGTTCTCCGAAGTCCTCTCCGGGGCGACCCACCTTCTGCATTTCGGGTTCGCACCACGCATCAAAGGCCTTGGCCGCCAGCATCTCTACGCTTTCAAGCAACGCCAGCATTACCAGGAGCAAGGACACGTACTGCTACCCCGCCACCGTATCCGTGAAGCCCTGATTGAGAACCAATGGGATGAGGTGCTGCGCTTTATCGCGACTATTCGGCTGAAAATCACCACGGCTTCCCAGCTCTTCAAACGCCTGAACTCCTACTCCAGACAACACCCACTGTACCGGGCACTGAAGGAATTCGGGAAAATTACGAAGACTCTCTTCATTTTGAAGTACTGTGACGATCTCCAGCTCAGGCAGGCCATCGAAAAGCAGCTCAACAAAGGAGAGAACTCGAACAAGTTCTCCAAGGCCGTTTCCTTCGGTCACAGTCACGAGTTCCTCCAGGGCGAGAAGGAGGACCAGGAGATCGCCGAAGCATGTCGCCGACTGATCAAAAATGCCATCACGTGCTGGAACTACCTTTATCTCTCACGGAGACTTGCCGAGGAGAAGAATGAGGAGCGACGAGCGGCGCTGATCGAAGCCATTCGTAACGGCTCGGTCGCCACCTGGGCGCATTTCAACCTGCACGGGGAGTTCGATTTCTCGGACGAGCGGATGGTCGATTCGATGGGTTTGACACCCCCCAAAAATCCGGGCCTGAAACCGGACTAAAATTGGGAGGTCAAAAAACGAATGAAAGCTTTGCCGGTTACAGGTTTACGCGAAATCCTATGGAACTTTAGAGCCGTTTGTTTAAACGTACCCAAAATAGAAACCCCAGGACCACCCCGGGAATGGACGGCAGATTCGGGTGGACCCTCTCCGGCGAACCGAAGACATTCAGGCGATAAAACGGATTCGGAGGACGGCAACGATTCGTGCGCTGTACTCTACTAGGCGTGCGATTGTTTAATGATATCCGCTAGTCACAGCATAAATTTCTCGTTTTGATGAAATGGCGAACGGTCAACCTGTTAACCCCAAGGATTCTTCCGATCGCACTGACGGACACCCTCTTTTCAAGCAGCAACTTGATCTCGTTTTCCCTGCCGGTGAGTTTTGTGACCTTGGCGAGGCTGCCTTTCGGCCTTCCGAGCTTTTTGCCTTCGCTTTTCTTTCTGGCCAAGGCTTCCGTAGTGCGCTGAGAAATCAAGCGCCGCTCGATCTCGGCTGACAAACCGAACGCGAAGGCCAGGACTTTTGAATTAATGTCGTTTCCAAGTTCATATTTTTCCTTGGTGGTAAAGATTCTAATTCCCCTTTCCATGCAATCGTGAAGGATGCTCATGATTTCCATAAAGCTCCTGCCGATGCGGGATAGCTCTGTCGCTACCAAAATATCACCGGCCTCCATTTTCTGGAGAAGAGAGCCAAGTTTTCTCTCCTTCACATTTTTAGTGCCGCTGACCGATTCTTCGACCCACTCATCGATTGCCCACTTTTTTTCATCCGCGAATTTGAGGATTTCAAACCGTTGATTGTCGGCCGCCTGCCGGTCGGTGCTCACGCGGATATAGCCGATGGTCATCTTTGGCCCCTGTCGATGGAAACCGTTTATCCGATTTATTTTATGCGTTTCCCGTTTGCAACAAACCTATTTTTCCATATATAATCCCTGTCTGCAAGAAATGACCGTTTTATTTCACGGGTTGGACGGAAGTCCGGCCCGCACCGGAATGAGAGTCGAGTTGGGGTGGGCAGCCTTGCCGATTGTTCAGGAGACGGCATATCCGTGCTTCCGGGAACGCACGAGAGCCAAGGACTTGGTCGAATTTTACACGCCGACCAAGGAGGAACTTTCGTACGTCGAGGGTTTCATCCGAAACAGGGACGCGAAGCTGGGATTCCTGATCCTTCTCAAAAGTTTTCAACGCCTGGGCTATTTCAAACCGGCGACCTCGGTCCCGGAAGACATCGCAAAGCACATCGCCGCCTCGATCGGGTGCACTTACAGCGTGCGGGCCATCAAAGAATACGAGCGATCCAGCAACAAATGGAAGCATGTGGATCGCATCAGGCGGTTGATGGAGGTCAAGCCGTTCGCCAAGGAGGCCGCGGACTTCCTTGGAGTTTCGATGCGTCAGGCGGCCCTGATCAAGCAGGATCTCGTCGATATCATAAACGGCGGCATTGAAGAGTTGGTGCGCAATCGCTTCGAACTTCCCGCGTTCGAGACCTTGCTTCGGGAAGCCAAGAAAGCGAGGGCTGTAACGAACAGCCTGATCTACCGCGAGATATACGAGCGGGCGGGCGAAGAGGCCCGGTCCGCTGCGGACAAAATCCTCGAGACCGATTCCGAGACCAAAAGATCTCCCTGGAACGACCTCAGGCAAGATCCGGGAAAACCGACTCTAAAGGAGCTAAACAGGCTTTTAGATCGATTGACCTGGTTGCGCGGGATCGGACGGTTCGAAGACACGTTCCGCAAAGTTCCCTACATCAAGGTTCGACACCTGGCCCTTGAGGCGTGCAGCCTCGACGCCGCGCGAATGCGGGCGGTATCCAAGCGCAAACGGTTCGTTCTGGCGGCCGCTTTGATCAAATTCAGGCTGGCCGGCGCCGTTGACGACTTGTGTGAAATCCTGATCAGGAAAATGGGCAGGATACACGCCAACGGGAAAAATGCGCTTGCTCAATACCTCGAGGAAAACAGCGAAAGAGCCGACGAGATCATCGCCAACTACAAGGACGTCTACGATCTGGCTTCGGCTCCCGAGCCTGCGGAGAAGCAGCTCGCCGCCATCAAAACCGTCTTCCACGACAAGCCCGAGTTGGTTGAATATGCGAGGAACCACAGCATCTACGGCGCCAAGAATTACTTCCGCTTTCTCTGGCCGCTGTTCAAGGGCTACCGCGCCGCCTTCTTCAGGATTCTGACCGAACTGCGATTCGTTTCGACCAGCTCGGATAAATCGCTCGAGGAGGCGATTGTTTTTGTGTTGGCGCACAAAAATGCGAAAGCGGACAAGGTTCCTCTTGAACCCAAACTCGGAAGCGACAAACCCTCACTGCTCGACCTCTCTTGGATTCCCGACCCGTGGTGGTATCTGGTGACGGGTCGAAAACGACGGAGCCCCCTCCCCGAAGAGGTCGACCGAAGACAGCTCGAAGCGTGTCTTTTTTCGCAAATCGCCATCGAACTCAAAAGCGCCGATCTCTGTGTGGAGGAAAGCGAGAAATTCTCGGATTTTAGAGACCAATTGATCTCGTGGGAAGAGTTTAGCGAGAAACTCCCGCGCTATGCGGAAACCACGGGCATTCCGGTGGAAACCGGAGCTCTCGTCGATCATATTCGCGCAATGTTGAAGGACGAAGCCGAAAGGCTCGACCGGTCATACCCGGAGAACAAGGAGTTCAGTATCGGGGAAAACGGCGAGCCCCATCTTAAGAGGCTGAAAGCCAAGCCGCAACCGGAGCGCTACGCCGCCGTAACGGAAATGATATCGGACCGGATGCCTCAGCGAAACATTTTGGACGTCCTCGTCGACACCCAAAAACTGCTCAACTGGGATCGCGTCTTCGGCCCGGTGTCCGGCCTGCAGGCGAAGATCGAAGATCCCGCGAGCGCTTACGTCGTCACCGCCTTTTGCTACGGTTGCAATCTCGGTCCGGCACAAACCGCCCGATCCTTGCCGGTTATGGACAGGAAGCAGATCGCATGGATAAACCAGCGCCACATCACAGAGGAAAACCTGCAGAAGGCGGTTGAAATAGTCGTGAACGCCTACAGCAAATTCGTCCTGCCCGCCTATTGGGGCGACACGTCTTCCGTATCCGCGGACGGAACGAAGTGGGACCTTTACGAAAACAATCTCCTCTCCGAGTACCATGTCCGCTACGGAGGCTACGGAGGCATCGGCTACTATCACGTAAGCGACAACTACATCGCCCTCTTTTCGCGCTTCATTCCGTGCGGGGTATACGAGGCCGTCCACATACTCGATCCTTTCTTCGAGAATAAATCCGAGGTCCAGCCCGACACGGTCCACTCGGACACTCATGGGCAAAGCCTGACGGTTTTCGGCCTGGCGTTCCTGCTCGGAATCCAACTGATGCCCCGCATTGCCAAATGGGAAAACTTGAAAATATTCAAACCCTTCTCGGAAAAGCATGAACACATCGAGGCCCTCTTCGCGCAAGAGACGATCAATTGGGACCTCATCGAGAAACACCGCGCGGACATGCTCCGCATCGTCATTTCCATCCAGGAGGGCAGAGTGGCGCCTTCAACGATTTTGAGAAGACTGGGGACGCACAGCAGGAAGAACAAACTCTATTTCGCTTTTCAGGAATTGGGCAAAGTCATACGAAGCGCGTACCTTTTGCGCTACCTCCGCGATCCGGACATGCGCCGAAAGGTAAATCACGCGACCACGGTGAGCGAGGCATTCAACGATTTCATCCAGTTCGTAGCGTTCGGAAACAAGGGAATCATCGCTGAAAACACCAGGGAGCAGCAGCGAAAGATCATAAGATACGGCCACCTCGTCGCCAACATTTTGATCTTCATGAATGTCTACGATCAGAGCGTCATCATGAGCGATCTTGTGCTGGAGGGGTATGTGATCACTCCCGAGGTGGCGGAAGCGACCAACCCTTATCGCACCGGGCGTTACAACCGCTTCGGAGATTACTCCCTGAATGAAACGAGGGAGTGCCCGGTGGTGGACTACGATTTGCAGGTCGTCTCGCAATGCGCATAGACGTTGAGACACTTAAGATGCGGATCTCCCGCCTCGAACGGATGGTCGCAGAAACCGCCGTTCCGCAGAACGCTCCGGAAGAGGCCAAACACATTCTGGGAACGGCCCCACGAGTGCTCGAGGACATCAAGGCCATGCTCCAGGCAGGCGATCCCCTTTCAGCGCACAAGCTTCATGAAGTATTGAAGGAGGCGGAAACCTGGATACAGTGGGCGGTCGGCACGGTCGGCGCGGTGGTTTCCGAGAAGGCGATCAAGTCCGGCAAGGGGGCCGATCCGTCCTTTTCCGCAGACCAGCGGTTGCTGAATCGAGTCATGCAATTCGCTATCACCAAGATCGACGGTCCCTCATACCTGGCATTGATCCGCGAATTTGCGGGGGAGGACTCGGTTCGCGGGAACACGGTCTACATGGACCCGGTCGAAGAAAGCGAAGCCTTTTCCCAGTGGTTCATGCACGACATCGTGTTGCCGGGGGAATCGCAACGGCTAATCGATTCCTTCGCCAAGGCGGAACTGGACAAATTGCCGGCGGACGAACAGACGATGCTGCGGCCGCGCCTCATGGATCGCCCCTCGATATACAAGGTAGTAAAATTTACGAAGGACCGGGAAACCGGCGAGAGGCTGGACACCTATCTCGTTCAGGACCTGCTTTCGCCAGACGAAGTCCTTCGAATCCGGGACAAGTCCACATCGCGAGCCCTTGACCTGAGGGCGATATTTGTTGGCCGCGCAATCCCTGTCGACGGCGAAGACCGAGTCCACTGCTTGATGGGCGCCGTCCTGGAGCTTCCCCCCAAGCTATGGTCCCTCCTTTCAGGGTCCATAGACGAGTGGTACAGGGAGTATTGCGAAAAGAACGCGGATGTCGGAGCACAGAGTTTCTTCCGGACCCATCACGCGAGGTTGAGAAGGAAGATACAAGCCATTCAATCGAGACATTCGAGGTATTGAAGAATCAATCGAAAGGTACGCATAATTACCTAAAATAACTAAGAAATGAGGCTCCCAGTATAGTACGGCGCACGAATCGTTGCCGTCCTCCGGATTGTCCATATGAAATACCCTGGCCACCTGTGAGCGTTCGACAGGAGTTAGTGAACCGAGGCCATGGCGGGCTATTTTTCTTACAACAGGGTAGGGGGCGTTGAGTCCGATGACCGGCATGTGGTTTTGTTTCTGCCAGTCGATGAGACCCTTGTAAAGCGAATAGGGAAATCCCCAGACTTCGTTCCACTTCACCTCCCTTAAGAAATGCCGCTCGGACATCTGTCCATGGATATACCTGTCAAGGACCGGTTGAGAGTTTGCCGGAAACATTTCCATGGCCAGTTCGACGCATCTGCCGCTCCGGGAGAGTCGCCTTAGAATTTCGAGTTGAACCCCATGGTCCTGGACGCTTGTGTGTTCCTCTCCCACATATACGACGGCGACCCGCGACAGATTCGCCGCAAGCTGATCCATGCCGATAGCGCGGCCCGTCGCCGTCTCGATCACTTCCTCCGCGTGAAGGTGCACTGGCGGTGGCGGGTTGGGCCGCTTGGCAGGTGGCTGCACGCCCGTAGCCAGGCAGCCGGCTAAAAAAATCAAAACCGCACAGGCCCCGCCAATCTTTACAGTGCGGCGGAAAGCGGTAAAGCCGGGCCAGGGTCTTAACGCCACCGCCGAGCCTGCGGAATGCCCTTTCTTGCCTGGGAATTTCACTTTCTTGTGCCGGTTCCAATCGAACCGATAAGTCAGGCGCATGAACCGTCCTTCTGATGTTGGGGGCGTTATGTGCGTTGCGGGTCGGAGCCCCGATCCTTCAGCAATGCTGTTTCTTTAAGAAAAATCACGCAAAATTTTCGAAAATCCGGTCTCCAAAGTTTGTTAACCGCTCAAAGCCATGGCGTCAATTACCAGACAAAGCGAATGCCTTACGAATAAATCATGACGGATCTCTCCGGCGCTGGGACCGTTCATTTCGGCCGGATTTTAGCCGGAATCCTCAGCCGTCCCCAATCCGGACCCGTGGGAAAGGCGTGGCACACCCGCCGCGCCGCAGCCGCAGCCGCCGGAGCAATATTTCCTTTTGAATTCCTTATTTTAAGTGTGCTATAAATACTATAGTGCTGAAGCTGTATACAAAAACAAACATCGTCGGGAAACAGGTATGATCGATTATAAAAAAATCCCATTTCAACTTGGCGCGGAGCTTCTTCTCCGTTCGACTCTGAACCGTGCTCATAAAACGAAAAGCAAGATCATAGGGGTTCTTGAGAAAGAATTCATAATTATCGAAAAGCCGATATTTACGATTAGCGATAATATCACGGCGGTTGTTGAAGACGATTTCATGATTGCATATTTACATGACGGATATCTGTTCACATTCAAAAGCCGATTTAACAGAGAGCTTATCAAGAACATTATTTGCATCGATTATCCTGAGGCTTTTGAAGTGGAGCAACTGAGAGATGCGCATAGAGTCAAGGTAAGTCTGCAAGCTACGGCTAATATAAGCGACATTAAATTGCCTGCGGTTGTTAAAGATATAAGTGAAACCGGCTGTTCGGTGCAAATACCAAAGATTATTTCACTTTTCAAAGGCCTTGCGTGTATGTTGGCGTTTACGCTGCCTAACGATCAGACGGTAAAAGATTTGCAATGTAAGGTATCGAGTGTGAAATACAATCAGATTCACAAAAAGACAGACATTGGTATTACGTTTTTAGGACCGCCTGAAGAGGTTGCCAAGATAAGCGAATTAGTTAAGTTCTGTATGAGATTTAAAGTTTAAGCCAACATTTTAAGCCAAACGAAATATATGGCGCAGGTGTCATTCGTCTTAAAAGAGTAAAACGGGTCCACCGCGCGTGAAATTACCCATCAGATGATGGGATAATCTCGTTAAGCTGCATCTATTACGCTGCGCTGTAAACAGAGCTACTTCAGTGGTCTTCTTTGGTCCTTTGGGCGTCCCGCGCCGCAGGAGTCAGACATTCAGGTGGAGACTCCCAGCTTGGGCAATATCCATTTGTTCAGAACAGTGTAAATGACAACAATTCCGAAAATGATGAGTCCGGTATCCATCTTGAGCAGCCTTTCCAATAGTCGTCGTTGAGCGGTGTGCCGGATGAGTCGTTCGCTTCGCCTTTTTCAAGTTAAACATATTACTCTCAATTCTTCATTATTCAAGGGTGGAATTTTTGGGCCGGGTCGTGTAAACTTGTGAATATTACTATTTGCTCGAGGTCCGGGACAGTCCCCTGGCCTTGGGAGAGAGGCACAGGAAAGGACAGGTGTTAAAAAATACCTTTATCATTTGTTTTCTTCTACTGTTGGTCACTGCATTCAGCCCGCTTTTCGCCGCCACCCCGATCATGGTTGAAAAAAACCTTTTCTCGCAGGATCGCAAGCCGCCGGTTCCTCAGAACGGATCGACCTCCCCGGATCGGACGGGGCAGGCAATGGCGATCGGAAACATCCAACTCGACGGGGTAGTGTTTCGCAACAATACGAGAAAAGCGGTATTGCGGCTTAAAAACGCACCGGTCGGCCCCACCGGCCAGGCGGACAAGCCGCAGCAGCCCTTTCTAACGGTTCGTGTGGGAGAGATGGTTAACGATTACCGCGTCGCAAAAATCGAGATCCAAAGCGTCACCCTCGAAAAAGGCGGCCAGATGTATACTTTGGGGCTTTTTTCCTCAAACAGGGTAGCCGCGCCTGCCTCGCCCCAACCCGCCCCTTCGGCTCCTGCTTCCGCAGGCGGGAGGCCTGCGCTGCCCATGCCGCAGGGAGCGATTGGGAAAAACCCGGCTCGTCCCGCTCCCGTGTATCAGAAGGGTTTCCGTCCGCAGACGCTTCATGGCCGCATGTCGATGCAGCCCAACCCGGGCGCGGTCAATTCAGCTCCCAATGGCAGCCCCATGCAGGGGATGCCCGCCCCCGCGGCGGCGCCAAACCAGCAGTGAAAGTTTGCTGCTGAAAGCATATCGCCGCAAGGCTTATAAAACCGCAATGAAGGCTTGTCCGTAAATCCCGCAAGACGCCAATTCGAATGAATTCGATGCCCCGACCCCCGGGGAGGGGCCGTGTCTTCCCCATTTTTTAAAAGTTTGACTGAGCCGGTCCGGACCTTCAGGGGGGGCGGACGGCTAACTAGCTTCTTGTCTTATGGCTGCATTCCTAATAGAATTAGCGAATAATTGCGGCACAAGGATTTGACGTGAAAGCACAGGCTGGGGCAAGGAAGAAAGGCTGCTACTATAAGACACTGGGAATATCGGTTCGCGCTTCCCATGATGAGATCCGCAGCGCTTTTCGCTACCTCGCCATGAAGCTGCATCCGGACCGTAATCCGGGTAATTCTTTGGCTGCCGAGCGTTTCAGGGAAGTCCGCAGGGCCTATGAAACCCTCAAAGACCCTGCTGCCCGGGGTAGATACGACAGGCTGCACGGCCATCGGAGGCAAAAGGAGAGGTTTTCCGATCCCTCCTGGACGGACCTTCACAGCGAGGGAGGCGAGGCATCCTCTTTCGACGAGATATTTCAGGACCTGTTCGGAATAGGCAAACGGCATATTCGAACCGAACGTGGCGGCGACCTCAGGTTTGATCTGCAGATTTCGAGGAGTGCACTCACAAACGGCGGCTTTCACGAGGAAATCAACTATGTAAGAATGGTCCTGTGTCAGTGCCGTAAAGGGGCGGTGCGCTCAGGGTGCCGCCTGTGCGGCGGAATTGGTGAAATTGAGGAGGCATGTTCGCTGCAAGTGTGGGTCCCGGCGGGAATCGCCAACGGCACAAGGATTCGAGTGTCGGGGGCGGGAGATGCCATAGTTCCTGCGGCGACGCCTGGCGATTTGGTATTGTTCGTCTACATTGTAGAAGGGATTTGAAGCAGGCTCAAAGATGTCAAACGGTGAACTTACTCATATTGATTCCGACGGGCGCCTGAGAATGGTGGACGTAAGCGAGAAGGCGCCGACCTGGAGGGAAGCCTCGGCCGAGGCCTTTGTCTGCCTTGCGGAACAGACCCTCAGGCGAATCTGCTCGGGAGATATCCGCAAGGGCAATGTGTTCGAGGCCGCAAGACTTGCTGGGATAATGGCCGCAAAGAGGACTTGGGAGCTGATTCCTCTTTGCCACCAGCTTCAGCTGACGGGAATCGAAGTAGATTTTTTCCCCGACCTGGCTAAAAACGAAATCCGGATCAGTTCGCGGGTCAAGACCAACGACAGGACCGGCGTGGAAATGGAAGCGCTGGTTGCCGTTACTAATGCCGCGCTTACAATCTACGACATGTGTAAGGCTATCGACCGTGGCATGACAATCCGGGAAGCCCGTCTGACTTATAAAACGGGTGGGAAGAGCGGTGTGTTCCAGCGCGATTGACCGTCGGGATGCTGTTGGTGTTAAGTCGAGACTTTAAGGCGAGCCTTATTGACGGTTTTTCTTTACTGTTTATAAAGATTATGTTAGTCGAGTACTTTTGAGTTTCGCTGTGGAGTCGGAATATGGATAAAGAAACCCAGGCGTATTTCAAGGAAAACCTTCTGCAAAGGCTCGACGAGCTCTATTCGGAAGCCGAAAAGACCGTGGCCGGGATGACCGATAACGAGGAGAACTTCCCCGATCCCACAGACCGGGCTACGCTCGAATCGGACAGAAACTTCGTGCTGAGGATTCGCGACCGGGAACGAAAGTTGATCTCAAAGATACGCGAAGCGCTGCAGAGAATAGAGGACGGAAATTTCGGTCAATGCGAAGAATGCGGTGACGACATTGGTTTCGAGCGGTTGAGCGCAAGGCCGGTCACCACATTGTGCATAGAATGCAAACGCAAGCAGGAAGCCGTGGAGCGTGCCAGGGGGGCTTAAGCTGCATGCAGCGGGGGGGCGTGGCGGGCCGCTTCTTAGAAACCTCCCTCGATGCGCATTACATCGCCCGCCCAGACCTGCTCCTGCGATCCGTCGGAAAGCTGCACCACGAGTGCCCCCTCGGCTGAGATGCCGCGGGCCTCTCCGACGATTTCGCGGTTTCCGCACACCACCGTAATGGTTTTGCCCATCATCTCCGAGTATTGTTCGAGCTCGGGCAGCAGAGCCTTTAGGCCGCTGTCGAGAAAACGTTCGTATTCGCGCTCGAAGCGGTCGAGAAACCCCAGCAGTACCTTCTGTCTTTTGACTCCAAATCCTGTTTCGAGGGCGATCGAAGTGGCCGGGTATCGAAACGGTTCGGACATCTCCTCGCTGCTGTGATTGACATTTATTCCGATTCCCACGACGCTGAATCGCGAGAAATCCTGGTCCGATTGCGTTTCGGTGAGAATTCCCGCGACCTTGCGCCCATTTATCAATACATCGTTGGGCCACTTGATCGAGGCGGCGATCCCGAATTCTTCCCGCAGCATTTTTACGAGGGCCAGTGCTCCGATGTATGACGACTGAGGCGCGACCCTGACCGGCAGAACGTCTTTTAGCAGTATGGAAAGATAAATCCCCCGGTTGGGACGCGACATCCATTCCCGCTCGAGGCGCCCTCGCCCTTTTGTCTGTTCCTCAGCGACCACCAGGGTGCCGTGGGGGGCGCCCTCGGCAGCCAGAATCAAAGCGTAATCGTTTGTCGATCCGATCGTTTTGAGGTAGCGGTAGGAATGGGCAAGCCACCTGGTAGTGAGATTTGGAACGATTTCCCCATCGGCCAGCGAGTCGGGGACGGCCACCAGCTTGTAACCCAGCCCCGATCGGCTTTGCACCTCGTAGCCCATCTGCTTTAGCCTGTTGATATGCTTCCAGACCCCGGGGCGGCTGATTGCGACTTTTTCAGCCAGAACCGCCCCCGATACAAAGCTGCCCTCGCTGGCTCTTAGCAGCCTCAGGATTTCCAGGTGAGTGGTGGACTTTACCGAGCTCATCGGCCCTGTCTCCTTATCCCTTGATCCGCATCGGCAGGCCGGCTACGAGCAGGTAAACCGAAGCGCAGACAGCGGCAAGTTTCTGGTTCGTAAACCCGGAAAGATCCCGGAACCTGCGGGCAAGAGGGTTTTCCGGGACAATCCCCCCGCCTGTTTCGTTGGAGACGATAACCAGGGGGTAATCGACAGACCCTATGGTCTCGCAAAGCCTGTCTACCGAGCGTTCGGTTTGGGTGGATTCAGAACAGAGCATGTTGCTTAGCCATAGTGTTATGCAATCCACAAGCACCGGTTTATGCCCTCCGTTTAACTCCTCGAGCACCGATGAGAGCTCGAGTGGTGATTCGATTGTCTCCCATAGCTCCTTGCGGCGTTCCCGGTGCAGTTCTATCCGCAGTTTCATCTCCTCGTCCAGGGCCTGGGCGGTTGCAACATAGACATAAGGCGGCTGGAAACGGCCGACCACTGATTCGGCCCAGGAACTCTTCCCGCTCCTGGCGCCTCCAAGGACCAGCAAAGGCGTTCTGATATCCGGCTCCGGCGCCGCCATTAGCTTGCCTCCCTCGATGTCACATGTTGCGACAGGTGCTCGGTTATGAGCCTGTCGACCATGTGGGGGAGCGGTTCCCTGATGGTTCCCACAACCGAGATGGGTTCCTGGGTGAGCGGCAGGATAAGCTTTGCGGCTTTCGATTCGCCTATCGCACAAACCATGGGAGGAGTCATCTCTCCCATCATGGCGTTTGAAAGCAGGATCGCGATAGTCCCTATTATTACGTCAACCTGCGCAACACTGTGCCGGATTGCGTTTTCGCCGGTAGCTCCCCGGTTGGCTCCGGCTTTCATCATCTGCGCCGTAGCTATGGCATTTGTCCCAAGTGCCCAAGTTTCCGCGTTTTCCCCGAAAACTTCCTTTATCCTCTTGATTATGGCGCTCCCGATTCCACCGCCCTGTCCGTCTATTACCGCAATTCGGATCACGGAACCTCCCTCATGCAAAATGACAATCGACTTCCCCCGGGTTCACAACGCTATACTCCACGCCCGGAAAAACTCATGATACCTGATCAGGAAAATTTCATCCCTGACGGTTTTCACCCGAAAATAGAGAAGAGGTATTCGGGTGGGATCAATCCCGCCTTCATACCACCTGTCGACAATCTGCGCGATGCGGTAATGTTCGCCTCGCCACACAAACGATAAAGGCTCCTGGGCCCCTTTGTACTCGTCGCGGGTGGAAACCTCGATTGTTTCAAACTCCATGTGCGCACTCCGCATACCGCCAAAGGATACTACTTCTTTCCCACTTTGATTTCAATCAACCCCGTCGGGAGTTTGAAATAATAAGCTATCATGGCCGGTTGCAAGCAGAGGGGAAAAGGGCTGCAAATAAATCCGCGAAAAAGAAAAAGCATTGCCCGTGCCGGGCATATGCCGGTTTGCAGGAGGAGTTAAGGGGCTATCCCGACTTGCGGATCACACTCTGGTGTGTTTTTCCAGGGCTCTCAAAAAGATCTCTACGCACTCCGGGCAGAGTTGCCTGCCTTTGGCTTTTTGTATAATATCGAGCGCCTCCTCCTTTGAAAATCCCTTTCTGTAGGGGCGGTTGCTCGTAAGGGCGTCATAGGTGTCCGCAACGGCGACCATGCGGGCGAGCAGAGGGATGTCGTCTCCCTTTAGTCCTTCCGGGTAGCCTTTGCCGTCGATTCTTTCATGATGGCTCCGGATCGCCGGAATAATATCGGAAAGGCTCGCGATCGGGCCAAGAATATCGGCGCCGATGATGGGGTGGAGTTTTATTATTTCCCATTCCTCGTCGTTTAGAGGGCCGGTTTTGAGCAGGACATCGTCACGAATGCCTATCTTTCCTATGTCGTGCAGCTTGCCCGCTATTCTCGCCCTTGCTATGCGGACCTCATCCATGGACATCTCGCGGGCGATATCGACAACGAGCGCGGCAACCGATTCCGAGTGGCCGCGCGTATACTGATCGCGGGCTTCCAGCGCCAGCACCAGGCTGCTTATGCTGGCAATCAACATTTGCTGTTCGGATTCCAGGTGCTTTCTCTCGCTTAAGACACGGTTGAAATGATCCGCTAGAAATCTCTCCGCGGTAACCACCAGCTGGTCGATATTGAAAGGCTTTACAAGGTAGGCCGAAGCCCCGTACTCGAGCAGTTGCCGCATCTTGGCCCGGTCGTCGTCGGAGCTCATGATGATAAACGGGATTTGTGAAAACTCCTTGTTGCTGTGAACGATCTTGCACAACGCCAGCCCATCCATTACGGGCATGTGCAAATCACTCAGGACCATATCGGGGGAGCATCTGCCGAGCAGATCGAGGGCCTCTCTGCCGTTTTCGGCCATAACCACCTGGAACCCGGCCTTGGTGAGTGCTCTATCGATCAGGCTGCGAATGGATGCCGAATCGTCTACCACGAGGACCGTTCTACCGTTCAGCATGGAGCGTCTGTCGAGGATTTCCTTGACGCGTGCCCCTATGTTGGTCCTTGCGTTGGATTTCGTAATATAATTTGAAGCGCCCACCTTGAAAGCAAATTCAATGTCTTCTTCCTTTTCCCGCGAACTGAGAATGACGACCGGAATCGTATGCTTTGTGGGGTGCTTCTTGATCTCGGCGCAGAAGGTGAAGCCGTCCATCTGCGGCATTTCCACATCCGTTATGATAAGGTCCAGATCCAGCGACTCGGCCATGCAAAGACCTTCGCTTCCGTTTGTGGCTTCAGTGACGATCGCCCCTATCTTCTCCAGATCCTTTCTTAGACTGAACCGGATGGTCGGGCTGTCATCCACGATCAAAATTTTTGGTGATGAAACAGTCCGGGGAAACTGAAGATTGGTTTCCCCAACTTCTCTCATCAGCAACAAATGGTCTGATTCGGCGTTCAATTTTGTTGCTTTCCATTAGAAAAAGGTATGGTTAAACATCACACTCCTCAGCTTTTTATACATCGGCAACTCTTCAATTCTACTTTAACTATTCTCTAAATTATGTGGCGATGCCCGTAGCTCAGGCCAGGGCAAAAGGAGTAAAGGTGATCGCGGGCCGGCCGCTCGCAATCCTGACCCCGTGGGGGCGGGCGAGGCACACTCGCCTGCGGCGTAGCCGTCACTCGCCTGCGGGGGGCAACCGCCCCGCGCTCGTGTTGACGTCCTAACGCCCGAGCAGGGCACTGACACGTTCCAGACAGCCTTCGATCTCTGCCGGACTCAATTCCAGCGTAATCGTTCCTTCGTAATCGGCCTCATGTAATTTTTCGAAGATCTTTTCAAAATCGATCCTTCCTTCTCCCACCGGGAGATGGAGGTCGTCTTGAGCGGATGAGCCTCCGAAATTGTCATGCAGGTGGATATGTTTTATCCTGTCGGGAAATTTTTCAAGAAAACCAAAGCTTGTGTTCTCGCTCGAAAGGAGTTCGGCATGGCCGAGATCGAGGGTGAGATTTAAATGAGGGACGCAGGCAAAAGCTTCTGCGAGGTCGGATGCGTGTTCGCTCAGGTTCTCGATACACACGGTCAGTCCACTGGTGTGGGCTTTTTCGACGAGTCTTTGGAGAAAGCCGATCTTGTAGGCGATCGTCTGTTTGGAGACGTACCTGGGGTCCATCCAAAGGTGAATGGTCAGAAGACTCATCCGCAGTTCGGGCATGATCGAGAGGACCTGGAGCAGCTTTGGAAAATAGACCGCTTCCAGGGTTTTGATGTCGTTCGGGTCGCCTTCCCTCGGGCCGTGACACAGGTAGAAAAGACCCGTCGATCGGGAAGCCGTCCGGTATTCATCCCGGGTTGCGTGAAAACCGGTCGGGTCGGCAATGGCGACTTCCGCAAAGTCAAGTCCCAGTCCGTGCAACAAAAAAACCTCATCCGGGCCCCTCGCGGATCCCCCCAGCCGGACTCCGCGGCGCGTCATTGCGATTTTCGGTTTTGTGCAACGACGAGGTAAAACAGGGGGTCGTCACGGAAAGTAACTATTTCAAAACCTCGGCCTCCCAGAAGCTCTCTCGCCTCCGCCTCGTCCGGCAGCAAATCCAGGTAAAACGGCGTGTGTTTCTTAAGCTCCACGATAAATTCCCTTCCCATGGGATGGCTGATTACCAGCCTGCCTTGCGGGCGCAGAATACGATGGAGGTTACTCAGGCCGGCAGCTTTGTCCAAAATGTTTGAAAAGCATGCGTTTATGAAGGCCGCATCGAGGCTGTTGTCGGGAAGCGCCAGGTCCTTTATGCTGCAAAGGTGGGTTATTACCGTCGGAAATCTTTCCCTGACCCTGCGAAGCATGTTTTCCGCCAGGTCGCAGGCGTGGATTTCCAAGGGGCCGTGTCTTAGAAGATAATGGATTAGAATTCCTGTCCCGGTCCCGACGTCTATGACCTTTTCGCCACGCCCGATGCGGGCCGCTTTCACCGTGGCCGCCAACCGCTGCGGAACGCCGGTGGGAAGTGGTGGTTCGAAAAGATCGACGTTTTCGTTGAAATACCTCCGCTGCAGCCTGTCCATCTCTTCGATCTGTTCAGGCGTGAGGTCGCTTCCTGTCATCGCCTCTACTCCACGGTCAGCCGTTGGCGCAAAACTTCGTAAAGGGCGACGGAGGCTGCCGATGCGGCGTTGAGAGAATCCAGAGGGCCGGCAGAGGGGATCCTCACGAGCATGTCGCACTCTTTTTTCACGAGCGGGCGAATGCCCTTTTGTTCGTTTCCGATTACCAGGCAAAGCGGGACCCGGAAATCGGTCTCATAAGATGTCTTGCTTCCACTGACTTCGAGGCCGGCCACCCAGTAGCCTTCCGATTTTAACCGCTGCAAGGTCCTGACCACATTGGTGACTCTCGCCACCGGGACATAAACGGCGGCCCCGGCCGCTACCTTGATCACCGCCGCGCCCACGCTCGCGGACCTGTCTGCGGGAATCACGACGCCTTTTGCGCCCAGAAAGCAGGCGGAGCGCAGAATCGCCCCGAGGTTCCGGGGGTCCTGGATGGAGTCCAGGACAACCAGTGGTTCACGTTCGGCAAGCGGTTTTTCGAGCAAGCCTTCGAAATCCGCGTATGGAAACTCCGACATTCTCATTGCCACCCCCTGGTGGTGAGAATGCCCGGCAAGACCCGTCAGCCTCTCCCGGTCGCTTCCGACTACCGGGATGCCCCTCCTGGCGGCAAGTTCCGCGATTTCCTGTCCCCTTGAATCGCTTCGGGAAAGCAGGACCTCGCGCCCGCCGGTTTGCCCTCCCAGCAGGGCTTCCCTTACCGGGTTGATGCCTGAAATCCAGATTTCGCCTTCGGTCGGTTTAATCTTTTTCATCGATTGAGACTGAGCGCCGGATCGAGAAGCGACATGAGAAAGGCTCTTACTGCCGGGGCGCGCGCCGCGCGGCTCAGGCCGCACGCCCGCAGAATGGCCCTGAAATCTTCTACGGCCTCCCGCAGGTCGTCGTTTACGATAAGATAATCATACCATGACGACTCGAATATCTCGCGCCTGGCAGTTCCAATCCGTACGGTAAGTTGCTCCTGGTTTTCCGTTCCCCGGCTGCGCAGACGCTCTTCGAGCACACCCATGGATGGAGGCAGAATGAAAATGGTCTTCGCTTCCGGGTGGGCGCTGCGAACGAGCCTCGTTCCCTGAACGTCTATATCGAGCAGCACGTCGCAACCGGTCTTGAGCCATTCTTCGACGATGCTCCGGTCGGTGCCGTAGTAGTGGTTGTGGACTCGAGCCCATTCCAGAAAACGGCCCGAACTTATTCCACTCTGGAATTCCTCGATGGACAGGAAATGGTAATCTTTGCCGTTGATTTCCCCTGGACGCGCCGCCCGGGTGGTGCTCGAAACTGAAAAGCGCAGCTTCGGACAGGTCGGGATCACTTTGCCGATGATCGTTGATTTCCCTACGCCTGAAGGGGCCGACACTATGAAGAGCTGTCCTGACGTCTCTAAATGCTCCATAGACCCGTCCTGAAATCTTGATGTCCCGGGGTTACTTCAACAGATTGCCGTCTTTGACGTTGCCGTCGAGAAGAAGCCGCTGGGCGATGGTCTCGGCCTGGACCCCGGATAAAATTACGTGGTCGCTGTCGGTGACGATTATCGAGCGGGTCCGGCGGCCCATGGTTGCGTCTATCAACTTGTTCCCGAGTTTTGCGTCTTCTTTTAGCCTTTTCATGGGAGCCGATGCGGGCGATACGATCGCAACCACGCGATTGGCTATCACTGTGTTGCCAAAACCGATGTTGAGCAATTTCACTTCCATATCTTCTCCTGACGCAGGTTCGAGCAGTTGATTGAAAGGAAAAAAATCCACCCATGCTTCTGTCGAAGGCACCGCCCTCAATCAGTTCCCTAATTATGCCGATGGAATAATTCAGCATTGCGTTCACCCGTAGCGAACCGGGTGTGACGCCGAGTCTGCGATTAAGAAAAGGAACCCTTTCGGGACGAAAACCGGCTTGAACGGCTTCCGAATCGATATGTGCCCAGCCCCTGTTTTGATACTGCCTAAATGTGCGGCTCAATTTTCATAAAACGCAATAGAAATTGCAAGAGAATTTCTGCGAATCGTTCAGGTTTTCTCAATTTGGAAATAATCATAATTCTTTGGCTGAAAAGGGCCAAAATTTGTCAGCGTAGTTGTCGTTCCTGATTCCGGGCCGCCCAACCCCGCTCGGGAGTTTTTCTCTCAATTCGTGTTGCTATCTATAATTTCGATCATACAATTCGAAAATAATCGTTTGTCACCACCGGGATTGTGGATTAACCGTGTGATACGATTAATCAATAATCGACCTTCCTGCGGGAAGCAGCATTAAGAGGAGACGAGCCGTGGCGATTATAACCATTTCGATGGATTCATATAGCAGGGGCGGAGAGGTGGCCGCGCTGGTTGCCGGGAGGCTGGGTTACAGGTGTATTGCCCGTGAGGTCGTATCGGAGGCCTCGAGGCAATTCAACATCCCGGAGACCAGGCTCATAAGAGCCATTAATGATGCCCCTTCCGTTTTCGAAAGATTTTCCGATTTGAAAGAAAAATACTTCGCATGCTTCCGGGCGGCCCTGTTGAAACAATTCCGGCTTGACAACATTGTCTATCACGGTCGCGGGGGCATTCTTTTTGCCAGGGGCCTTAAACATACCCTCAAGGTCAGGATTTTTTCCGACACCGAGACGCGTGTGAGTATTGCGATGGAGCGAAACAAAACGTCGCGGGAGCAGGCTTTGCGCATTCTTAGAGCCGACGACGAAGAGCTCGGGAGATGGGGGCGCCGCCGTTTCGGAACGGACATGACCGACCCCGGCTTATACGACCTCGTTGTCAATGTCGGGAAACTGACGGTCGACGATGCCGCCGCGCTGATAGGCCGCGCCGCGGGCATGGAGCGGTTCCGGACAACCGAGGAGTCCAGCAGGGCGGTTTGGAACCTGGCGCTTGCCGCCGAAGTAAAGGCCACTCTTTTCGAGATCAAGCCGGATGCGAGGGTGTGTGCCGATGACGGAAAGGTGTATGTGGGGGCGAGGCTTCCCGCACCGCCCTCGGAAGGGAAAACGGGGCTGGTCGATGAAATGAGAAAGCTCGTGCAATCTGTTCCGGGAGTCGAGATGGTCGATATAAGACCCATGCGCCTGACAGGGAAGACGCACCATTTTTTGATCGGCTCGGAGTGCGCTGCCGGTGCGTGTTGTTAACATTTATCGACATTATATGAGAATTGCCCCCTCGGTTCTTTTGAGTATACTTTTGACCTTTTTCCACTGGGCGGTTGAAACGCCGGCTATTGCCGGGACCGCCTTCGCGGTAAGATCGTCTTTTGCGAAAAATAACTTGCCTGCGCCGGCAGGCTCACCGGTTCGTGAAAAGCTTTCCACCACCAGGGGCGCTTTGGGATATGCGCAATTCTGCGCCGGTTGCCACGGTGAGGATGGCCCGGGAGTAAGAGGGATATTCCCGCCTCTTGCCCCAAAAAACGGTGTGGCCGCCTCCGATGCGTCCGCATCCGGGACTGCTCCCTTTTCTCAGCTTTACGCCATGCCCTCCTTTAGCCAACTGTCCGATCGGGAGTTGTCCGAAATCCTGAACTTTGTGCGTAAAAGCTGGGGGTCTGACAGTGCGCCCGGGGTGGAAGGATTTCGCGAAAACTTCGGCGAAAAGGCCGCTGATTCTTCAGGGTTTGAGGTCCCGCGCCTGGCCGATCTGCTCGCTCGGCCCAATGCGGCGCAGTTGATTCGCGGTGTGCGCTTGCTGCTCGAAACCAAAGCCCTGTTGCCCAAAAATGTCGGCAATGCGCTTAATTGCTTGAGTTGTCACCTCGAGGCGGGCACAGTCGCCTTAGCGTCGCCTTTTACCGGCGTCTTGGGCTCTTTTCCGGGCTACTCTCCTCGCGCCGGGCGAATCATCACGATCGAGGAGCGGATAAATGGCTGCTTCCTGCGCTCGATGAACGGAAGGCCGCTGCCGGTTGATTCCCCGGACATGAGGGCGATGGTTGCGTATTTCAACTGGCTAAAGCCCGAAGCCGGGTCACCGGGTAAAGGCCCCGGCCGGGGCGTAGGTTCGATCACCATGTCTGTCAGACCCGATATCCAAAACGGCAAAAAAGTCTATCTGGCGCAGTGCGCCGCCTGCCACGGCAAGGAAGGCGAAGGGCTTCTCGATGCCCGCTCCCGGTATGTTTACCCGCCGCTTTGGGGGGACAATGCGTTTAACATTGGCGCGGGGCTTGCTCGAACCTATACCGCGGCTGCATTTACGAAGAACAATATGCCCATCGGGGTTCGGGAAAATTTTCCCCTCCGTCAGGGAGGCCTTTCCGACCAGGAGGCCGTGGATGTGGCTGGTTATTTTTCCCACCAGCCTCGTCCCGATTTTGCGATGAAGGCAAACGATTGGCCAAAGGGTGGAAAACCGGTGGACTCGCGGTATTGATTGTTGCCGCTGATGAACGTCACTGTTGATAACATTCGTGCTGAAATCTGGGAGGAATCAATTATGGGCGAGCGGAATGGGTCCTGTGAGAACATCTCGAGAAGAAACCTGCTCAAAGGGGCCGTGACCGTTATCGGAACTGCCGGAGCGGCCGCCATGGCGCCGCTCGGGATGGACCTTTTGTCCAGTGCCGAGGCCGGGAGCGCTTACGCTTCCAAGTGGCCCTGGCCTTACGAAAAACTCGATCCGGTAAAAACCGCGGAAATCGCCTACAGCGATTGGTACCGGCTAAAATGTGGGGCGGCGGTCATAAACAGCGTTTTCAGCCAGCTTAAAGACTTGGTGGGAGAACCTTACGGTTCGTTTCCCGTCGAAGGTTTTATTTTCCTGGTGGGAGGCGTTGCGGGTTGGGGAACTGTCTGCGGGGCGAACGCCGCGGCCAATATCGTCACAAACCTGATAATCGGCCCGAAGAGCGCTGGTTCGGAGGCCGGCACGTTGATGGGCAGCCAGATCATGCAGTGGTACTGCGATGCGTCCATGCCCGTTTATACCCCCAAAAACCCGAGGGTAAAGGCGCAAATACCCCATACCGTCAGCGGCTCCCCCCTTTGCCACATTTCGGTCGGAAAATGGATGAAAGTCGCAAATAAACCGATGGAGAGCCCGGAAAGAAAAGACAGATGCGCGCGGGTCGCGGCAAGCGTCGCCTATAGGGTCGTGGTTCTCATGAATGCCTGGAAGGATGCCCGCTATGAAGCCGGCCGGGTCTCACCCGGCAAAATGTACCACATCCCCGCACAAAACAACTGTGTCGAATGCCACGGCGCGGACGTCCCAACGCCGCCGCGGACCGGCTGCGCCGCGGCGGGTGTGCCACGCCCCGCCCACAGATCATGATTCTGTACGGCTGTATCCTAACCATGCCCACCCGACAGGGACTCAGGTCTGTGACCCTGTTTTGTAGATAGCCGCCCCGCAATCCTGACCCCGTGGTGGGGAGAGGCACACCCGCCGCGGCGCAGCCGCCGCTCAATTTTCGACTGTGCTTACGATTATCTCCTGCTCCATAAGCTTGCCCTTGCTCAGCGCCGAGTACCTCTTGAACATCCACAGTTCGGGAATTATCTCGGACACTATTCCTCCGTCCTCGACGATACGGACCACCGAACTCTCCGAAACCACCACAGCCACCGAATTTGTAATCTTGGTGATGGAGGCCGCCGCCATGTGCCTGCTGCCAAGGCCGAGCGGCAGGTCTATTCCTTCTGAAAACGAGTCCAGGTATCGGCAGGCCGAAACGACCGTCCCGTCATCGGAGACCAGGAAAGCCCCGTCCAGTTGGGCCAGTTCCTTGACTGTCTCGCGCATATCGGAGTCGGAGATCCGTTTTGCTTCAGCGGGGTGCCCGAGAAGAGGGTCTAGAATCAGGCTTCTGGAGTGCTTCATCACATTCTCCGTATCGGCGACGACGAACATCGTGCCGATTCTGCGTCCTTCCCTGCCTTCCCGGGCTATTTCCACTGCGAGAATTATGACTTCCTTGAGGGTCTCGGGATTGATCCCTCTTTTCTCGGAGCATATTTCGCAAAACATATCCTCCGGCATATTCATAAAGTACCTTTCCATATCGCCTCTCCCCGATAACAATGACGTATGTCCTGTCTGAATGCATTTTTTCGTAATATAAGCATTTATAATGTCTCTACAGGCTATGCCGCTGCATTGGTACAGGTTTTCCGCCCGCGGGCACCTGCTCCTTATGCCCGCTGCTAAATATTTGCGGGCATTTATCGGGCCTTGCGGTTACCTTTGGAATGTGGCAAAAAGGTTCGCTCAGGCTTGCCGATAGCCGAAATCCAGCTAAACTCCAACAGGTGGCAAAGATTAATGAAGACATCATCCCTTTTCCTTTTAGCCTTGTTGTTTTGTCTCCAGCCCCCACAAAAATGCTTCGCCGCTTCCGGCCATCAGAACCTCTCGCTCACCGTGCGCTCCGTTTCGGAAGATGAGCTGGTTCGCCTGGGGATGTCGAACCTGGCCCCGGACCTCAATGACTGCCTCGATATCCTTAGCAGGCTCAACACGGCGGAGCCTTTCTATATCTTGAGAGAGATGCGGCAGGGAAAGAAACTGAAGGTCCCCGTGGACTTTAACGCCTACAGGAACTGGACCCCGCTTCCGGCGCGCCTTCCTGAAAAGTTGTGTGCTCCAAAGTTCATAATGGTGGTCAAAGACCTCGATTTTATCGGGTGGTATGATCATGGCAAGCTGGTCGGCGACAGCCAGGCGTGTTTTGGAACCCTGGGCCAGAACACCGTTGCCGGTCTCTACCGTGTGGATGATAAGGACGCAAAACACACTTCGAGTTCATACCGCAACGATTACGGCGAGCAGGCCTGGATGCCGTTTTCTCTTCACATTTACGGGGCCGTGTGGATTCACGCCGGCAACGTGTTCGGACACCACTGCTCGCACGGCTGCATAACCATGCCCTATGGGAATGCGGAAAAACTCTTCGGTTTTGCCGAAAAGGGGACCCCCGTGCTGGTAGCCGAGGACGTCAAGGACGTTTGCGGCGGACGTGGGGAGGGTGAGCGATTCAATACCCCTTCGCTCCCTGAAACCTCCACACAATGAGCCTGTTCTGGCATGGCTTTTGCTCCCTACCTCCCGGACAACCGCCAGGAGGTGTGCACATGTCAGTGACGTTTGGTAATTTGACAAAAGCGGGCCTTGTCGGCCAAAATCAGGCTCAGGTCGACAAGGGCTCCTCAGGCAAGGACTCCGAACACGAAAACGTGTTCCAGGCCCTTTTAAATGTTTTGAAGCCCGAAGAAGATGCGACCCCGGTCAGCGGGTTGCGAAACAGGCCGGCAACCTCCCAGGTTATCACTCAGGCCCGGCACGGCTCTGCTGCCCTTCCCGGCGCCCGGAGCGCAACACTGAACAGTCAGAACGTCAATTGTATGGCGGCATCCGCCCTCATTGCCATGACCGCCATTTCTTCAGGCCGCAACCCTGTGGGGGTTGGCGGGCAGGGGGCGGGGATGCCCGTGGGATTGGCCGGCTTGATCTCCAACGCTGCCGGGATTTCGGAAACGAACAGTATCGCGGGCGGAAATTCCCCGGGACAGGAAATTGGCGCTCTGTCTGAGCGCTTCGAATCCGGCGGACTGGGTCCAGGGGTCGTAGGCTACGACCCAAATGGCGGCACCTCCTATGGGATCTACCAGATCTCCTCCAGGGCGGGCACGATGAAGAGCTTTATAGACTACCTTTCAGAGCGTGCGCCGGACATTGCGCAAAAACTGGAAGCCGCGGGGCCTGCGAATACCGGGGGCCGCTCGGGGAAAATGCCCCATGTCTGGAAAGAGTTAGCCTCGGCCGATCCTGTGCGGTTCCAGAAACTGCAAACCAGTTTTATCAAAGAAAACCTCTATCTTCCCACCGTCCAGGAAATTTCCGACAGAACGGGAGTCGATATTTCAAAAGCTCCACAGGCCCTCCAGGAGGTGCTCTGGAGCACTGCCGTACAGCACGGTTCCAATGGGGCGGCAAATATTTTTGCGCGGGCTATCGGGAGCGTGGAGAAAAATAGCGACCAGACCGGGATGGGAAAGATGGCCAAACTGATAGACACTGTCTACCACATCAGGGCCACTCGCTTCGGCTCCTCGGGGGCCGGCATCAGGGCGGCCGCCAGAAGCCGTTTCAGGCAGGAAGGCCAAATCGCTCTCGCCATGCTTTCAAAAGAGACCATGGGAGCATGATCTTGCTGCAAAACGCATATGCGTGACGGGTTGCTCGCGCGCAACCCGGCACGTTATCTTGAACCCTGCCGGGCGCCATGCGTGCTGACTATCTTTTCGAACATCGTCAGCAACCCCACTCCCAGAATGTATATGGACCCTGTCGGGAGGTTGTCGTTCGCGGTCGAATCGAAAAACAGGCTGAGGGAAGAATCGAGATCGGCTTCTTTCTTCCAGTAGCTGATCAGCATGGGGAGTTTGGGCAGCGGATGAATGACAACCGAGATGTCCGAGTCGAAACTGCCTCCGGCCGGCCTTCCGTCAAAAATATCGATGATCAGCTCGAAGAGGTCTGTGTGTTTATCGACAAGTTCTTTCATCGGTTTTTCGCATCGTTGGGCAAACAGCCCGGCCCTTTCCGAACCCTCATTTAATTCCCTGAAAGGCATCCAGTTCCGTGCGGGTTCCAGCCCGGCGCTGTGGATTACGTAGTTCAAAAGGGGAACCAATACCCACCGGTTGTTGTGACAATCCGAAGTCATGTTTCCGTTTCGGTCGATATAAAAGTCTTTACCCAGGCATTTTATTGCCAGCTTGCCGCGATCGTAAACACCCCCGATCCGGTCGGCCAGGTGGGCGGGATCTGCCCCTCTTAACCTGTCGCGCAGCTCCTCCAGCGCTTCATCCCTGTCCTCTTTACCGGTTGGCGCCGGCTCTGCGCTTTCCATGAAGTTTTCGATCGCCGCGGTATCCAGGAAAGGACAATCCTTCAGATTCTTGTCTCCCCGCATTACCGCCGCGGCAAAAGCAAGACAGGTGGGAACGCCGCATTGCCTGCAGTTAGTTTTGTCCAGTAGCTTGTAGATTTCCAGGTGATTAGGTTTTGGCATCTCTTTTGTCTCCCTGGGAAAAATTTGCGTGAGTACCCGGGAAAAATATTCCTACAAAGAGCCGAAATATTCAAGCGCTCCAAAATCGTAATCCTAACCAACTGATATTATAGCATGTTATTCCGATGGCTTCTGTGGCATCAAGTTTGCTCACTTCCCGTAACGAATTGTAAAGGGTGTGTGGGCAATGCACATATCGCGTAAACGCTCGTGTTCAGCCGGAATGGGATAAAAGATGCAATCAGGACAGGTAAACGCGTCAGAGTTGATGGCGGCTTTTCTCGGAAGCGTTAAAGACAACCTCGGGCAGAAAATTGTAAATAACGATTTTACGGGAGAACTCGAAAAACACCTGCCAAAGCAACTGACGACCGATGCAACGACAGGGCTCGAAGGGACCGGCAAAACGGATGGGGCCAATGAGGATTCGAAGGCTTCCGCCACGGGTTCGTCCGTCACGTCGCAAAACGGGACCGGCGGTTCGCCCTCCGTTGGCTCTGCGACTTCCGGCGCGAAGACAAAGGTGGGCGATTCCAGGGCGGAAGAGAAAAAATCCCTCTTTGTTTCAGACCCGGCCGTTTTGGAAACCATATTGGCCAACCTGCATTATCCTGCAACGACAAGAGATCAATGTCAGCAACTGCTTGGCAAAAAGGGCCGTCTGTCCATCCAGGACCTTGATTCGATCCTGAGCACCCGGCCCGATAGCGGTTCCACTACTGGGGGGGAAGTTCCGGCCGAATCCGTGAGCGCGCTGCTTGAATCTGTTGTCAAAGATTCAGGCAATCAGCAGGGGAATGCGCTTGCCCTCGGAAACAACGTCCAATCCTCGATCGCGGTAAAGTCTGGTGGTTCCTATACTCGTGATGAGCTTCGCAGTCTGCTGGGCAAGGTTGTCGATGCGTCGCAAAAAAACAGCCGGAAGACCAAGACCTCGGCTCTTGCCTCCTCAACCTCGTCTGTTGTGGAAACCAATCCGCCCGAAGGGCTGCAAAGCGGACAAACCCAGGAACTTGTAGCCACTGTTCTTCCCTCGTTCATCTCCGGGGGCCGCAAAGTTTCGCCGCAACCTGTGTTGGATGCGAACACGGGTGACAATCAGCGCGAATCGAAAAAAGCGTCCATAAATGGAACGGATTCCCCGGATAACCAGGCAAAAGGTGTCTCGGGCGCCGAATCGGGCTCCCTGGCTGGAGTGAGCGCGGGTGATACCGGTTCGTCCTCGGTCAATGGCACTGCAGTTGCCGCCGGCATTGCCCCTGCGGGTCAGGGAACTCAAACGGTTTCATCTGGGGCGTCTGCTGCTGCCGGGGTCCACGCCATGGAGGACGAGGCCACAGTCACTGCTGCCGTCGGCCTGGACGTCGCATCCGAATTGTCCGACTTGATTAAGTCCGGAATGGGTACCGCGCGGGGCGGTTCCTCCGCTTTGGGCGCGACAACCGGGGTCGATTCTCCAAAGGAAGTGGAAGGTCGCGCGCAGGTTGTTGTTCAGGATGCCCCGGGGCTCGGAAAACATATCGAGCAGTTGGCCGGCGGCAGGACTCAATCTTCCGAAAATGTGGTTTTGCAGACCACGGGGGCCAATACCGACGACAATCTGATAACTCCGCCGCAAATGGAAAATTCGAGTGGTGACGGGTTTGCATTCTACGATAAGAACCGGATGAGCCAATCAGGTGAGCAGTCGCGGGGATCAAAGACCGCTGGTGGTTCGGCGGCAAACCCCGGCGGTGAAGGTATTCCGAACATCCTTTTTTCCTACACTTCCTCAAATAATGGAACCGGTTCCGTCTCGGGTGTTTTGAGCCGCGACTCCGTAGGACAGGCTGTTTCGGACAAAACAGCCCGGGTTGCCGCTGATTCCGGACAGACCTCTTCCGCGGGCGATGGGCAGAGTTCAGGTGCGTCGGTGGCTAACAGTGCTGCGGCAGCCGTATCCGCAAAGTCCGGTACAAAAGGTCTTACAGACGTTGACCAGTTGCTGTTTATGAGCCAGGGGGTGGCATTTGCTGCGAATGTGAAAGATGCAACCGGTGGTTCGGCTCAAAATATTTCTGACCTGGCAAACTTCGTGGGACAGGCTGTTTCGGACAAAACAGCCCGGGTTGCCGCTGATTCCGGACAGACCCCTCCCTCGGGCGAAGGGCAGAGTTCAGGTGCGTCGGTGGATAACAGTGCTGCGACAACCGTATCCGCAAAGACCGGTACAGAAGGTCTTACAGACGCTGACCAGTTGCTGTTTATGAGCCAGGGGGTGGCATTTGCTGCGAATATGAAAGATGCAACCGGTGGTTCGGCTCAAAATATTTCTGACCGGGCAAACTCCGTGGGACTGGAGGGTTCGGACAAAACTACCCGGGTTGCCGCTGATTCCGGACAGACCCCTCCCGCGGGCGAAGGGCAGAGTTCAGGTGCGTCGGTGGATAACAGTGCTGCGACAACCGTATCCGCAAAGACCGGTACAGAAGGTCTTACAGCCATTGACCAGTTGCTGTCCATGAGCCAGGGGGCGGCAGTTGCTGCGAAGATGAAGAAGTCAACCGGAGGTTCGGTTCAAAATGTTTCCGGCAGCGCGAAATCCGATGGGCAGACTGTTTCGGACAAAACTGCCCAGGTTGCCGGTGACTCAGGTCGAACCTTGCAGTCCGCACAAGCCGGCGGTAGCGGTGCGGGAAACTCCTCCTCGACCGCTTCAGCCTCCGCCTCGCCCCTTGCACAACAGGAAGCGGCAAGCATGGCCGCAAACGTTACGGATCAGAGTTCACCGTCGGGCGATGAGCAAAGTGCGGGCTCCCCTGGTTCGTCTATGGATAATAATGTTGCGGCGAGCGCATCGGTAAAGGCTGATACCGACAAAGTCGCATCCGTCGAACAGTTCGTGGTCGGAACCCAGGGCGGGGGAGTGGCTGCAAAGCGGGTCGAAGATCTTGCCGCAACCAGTGATCCAGTCGCCGGAGCCCAGGGCGTGCAAGCTGCGGCATCAAATCTTCAGACAATAAATATGCACCCTGCCGATAACTCGCCACAGAACGGCTCCGGCATGTACGATCCTTACCGGGCCGTGGAGCTGGTAAACGACATGCGCGAGCAGGCCGCCGGCGGAGCCGGGCACTCGCTGGTCCTCGATATGGTCTCTGATGGGCTTGGAAAGGTCAACCTGAAGGTCGAGGCCAGAAAGGATGAGATCTCGGTAGAGGCGCTGACGCAAAACGAACCTGCCAGGCAGGCCCTGATGAATCATTCGGTTGAACTTCGCCAGGATCTCAGGAACCAGGGGCTCGTACTGGGGAAATTCATGGTTGACGTGAACGGAGGAGGAGTGGGGCAGGGAGGCAAAGACTCCTCCGGAGCGGGCAATCACGGCCAGTCAGCCGGCAGGGGCCGGGGGGCGTCCAGGATGTCGGATGTCTCCATTGTGAAAACATCGGAAGCGCCGGTTCAGGCCGCTCCACAGACGGTTCGGTCGCGAATAAGCTTCTTCGCGTAAAAGAAAACGTGGAGGCCAAATGCCCATGCCGCTTCCCGCGCTCGACGACACGCGCGGGCGCCTGTCGCGGGCTGCAACCCCCCGGATTCGTCACAGCTGAGTTTCGGAGATCTTTTAAAGATTTTCTATTTGACACCTGCGATAATTTGTTGCAAAAAGGCGATTGTTAGGAAATATTAAGCCTCAGGCTAGGGAATCCCGTGAGAGTCGGGAGCGGTCCCGCCGCTGTAAACGGGGACGAAATCCGGTTTTTCGCCACTCTTTCGCATGAGCGGGAGGGGAAGGCCCGGAGAGTAGGACGATCCGTGAGTCAGAATACCTGCCTGGCGCCGCTTGGTGAGCCCGTACGCGGAAATATCGGGCAGCCTCCATAAGGATCAAGTGAAGCTGGGTGCAATCCTTAGGGCGATTTAGCTCTAAGGTTTTTTTTTGCCCAAAATCCTTAACGTCTTGTTTGAGGAAGCGCATGCACATCGAAGATGGCATCTTGCCTGTCCGTGCTTGGGCCATGTGGTATGGCGCCACGGCCGTGTTCGTTTATCCGGGGCTCCTTGAGATCAAAAAACGTATCAGGGAAAACCTTTCGTACAAACCTTTTCTCGCCATGGTCGGGGTGGCCGTTTTCGTCATTTCCTCCATGCACTTGCCGGTCCCCGTCGCCGGTTCCTGTTCTCACCCGTGCGGGACGCCGCTTGCCGCCATTATCGTGGGGCCGTTCGCCACGTCCGTGATCTCGCTCGTCGTTCTCTTTTTCCAGGCCGTATTTCTGGGCCACGGCGGGATCACCACCCTCGGGGCAAATGACTTTTCCATGGGTATTGTCGGTGCTATCTCGGGGTATCTGTGCTGGCGGCTTCTAAGACGGTTTAATTCCCCCCTGTGGCTTGCGGCGGGCGCCGCCGGTTTTGTCGGCGATGTCATGACTTATCTTACTTCCGCCTTCGAGCTGGCTTTGAGCCTCCACGGGCATATCCCGTTGCTTAAGCAGTGGATGATTTTTTTTGCCGGCTACGGTCCTACCCAGTTTCCTCTGGCAGTTGCTGAAGCCATATTCACTGCCGCCGTGCTCCAGGTTATGTATAAGCGAAGACCCGATTTGCTCCCGGGAGTGGCCGCCAGGAAAATACCCGGCCAAACCGCTGATATAAGGGAGGAGGGATGACCGCCTTGACAACATCCGATGAAAATACTCAAAAGTCCGTTCCATGGTTTGATCCTTTTACCCGTTGTATGCTTATGATTATGTTCTTCATATTGGCCGCAATTTTCATAGCCGCCAAATATATGAACATGCACAACATGGCGGGCGGCGGCACAGACGACCTGGTCAATGCCATGGCTTCCGTGGCCGCTCATGCCAAGTCCCATCCGTTTATCGAACTGCCCGGGGATGCCGAGTTGGGGGCTTTTTCCGTGGCCAATTTTTTCTCCGGCATGATTGTCGGGCACAATTGGAAGAGGCTGTTCGAGGAGCCGGCAAAGTAGGGCAGGGGAGGCTTGCCGTTAATATGGAACTCGTTGAAAATATGTTGCTCTCAGGGGGGGCGCCCTACCTTCGCGGCCTGGACGGACGGGTCAAGACCTGCGTCCTTTTGGCCTCAGTGGTTGTGGTGAGCGGACTCACCGGCTGGCCCCTCGCTGCGGGCGTCTTTCTCACCGCCCTGTTTCTCATGTTCACTCTTCGCCTGCCGCTAAAGAAGGTGCTGCTGCGCATGTGCGTGCCCTTCGGCGTAGGGTGGCTGGTGCTGGCAAGCCTGGTGTTTACCACCGGTCACACGGTTGTCGGCACGATAGGTTTTGGCCGTTTCAGCCTGCCCGTTTATCTCGAGGGAATGTCGCTCGGTTTTCTGATCATGCTGCGCATCCTTGCGGCGGTGTCGCTGGCCATGCTGCTCTCTTTTTCGACCCCGATGGTCGAGATTCTGGCCACACTGCGCCTGATTAAGGTGCCGGGGCTGATTCTGGACCTGGCGGATATGATCTACCGCTACGGTTTATCGCTCGGGGAAGTTGGCGCGACCATGCGAAAAGCCCAGCGCGCAAGGGGGGGCGAAGGGCTGCCGTGGCGCCTGCAGGCAAGGGACATGGGGATTGTGGCGGGAAACCTTCTGGTAAAGAGTTTCGAGCGCAGCGTAAGGGTCTACAAAGCTATGCTCGCCAGGGGCTATGACGAAGACGAGAAGGCGCAGCCTTATTTTACCGATCCCATCCCGGCAAGGGATATCCTCACCGGGGTCTTTGCCGGATTGTTCCTCGTCGCCCTGCTGGTTTGCAACTTCGCCTTTTCGTGGAAGGGCTGGTCGCTCAATTGGGTCTTATAGAGCTGTCCAAAGTTGACTACCTTTACCCCGACTCCACTCAGGCGCTCAAAGGCGTAAGCCTTTCGGTCCAAGGCGGCGACAGGGTGGCCGTTCTGGGGCCGAACGGCGCTGGAAAGTCGACTCTTTTCCAGATGTTTAACGGCCTTCTTATGCCCACCAGCGGGACCGTGACTGTTAAAGGCCGGGTTGTTGAAAAATCTTACTTGAAAGAGGTGCGCCGAACGATCGGGATGCTTTTCCAGGACCCGGACGATCAGCTTTTTTCCGGGACCGTTCGCCAGGAGATAGCTTACGGGCTCCTAAACCTTGGCCTGGCCGGCTCTCGCATGGAAGAGGTCATAGGGTGGGCGCTGGAGGTGGTCGGGCTTTCGGGTTTTGAAAACAAGAGTCCGTTCAACTTGAGCGGCGGCGAAAAAAAGCGTGTCGCTCTGGCTAGTGTGATCGCCATGCGCCCCGAGGTCCTGGTGCTCGATGAGCCGACCGGCGCCCTGGACCCGATTGGCGCCGCAAAAATTATAGGGCTTCTAAACCGCATCAACCGGGAAATGGGTATAACCCTCGTTTTCGCGACTCACGACGTCGATAGCGTCCCGCTCATGGCCGACACCGTGCATGTGATGGACAGGGGCGAAATCGTACTGTCGGGATCCACCGAAGAAGTTTTTTCCAAAAAAGATTTGATTCGCGCTCACAATTTGAGATTGCCCCGCGTGGCCCACCTCGCCGAGTTGTTGGAGCGCTACGGCGAGTACCGGTTTCCGTCCTGCCCTCTGACCATAGGGCAAGCAAAAAAGATGCTTCTGGATAACATGAGGCGTAAGGAAAGACCGTGACTCGCGCCGCGGCGGCACCCGACACCTGCACGGGTACCGCCGCGGCGCGACGGTTTCTTTTGCGTGGGTGTTGGATTACCCTGCGATCAGGTTCACCGCGGTCTGGAGCACGGTATTGCCGGTGGATATGGATTTCGAGTTTGCCTGGTAGTCTGCCTGGAAATTGATCAGGTTTACCATCTGCGTGGTCAGGTCGACGTTTGAGCCTTCCAGCGCGCCCGATATCAGTGTGCCTGCCTGCCCGGTGCCGGCCGCCCCCAATACGGATGTGCCGGAGTTGGAGCTTGTGGTAAACAGGTTGTTCCCTTGAGACACAAGCCCGCTGGGGTTGGAGAAAGTGGTAAGCCCGATCTGGTCGATCGACACCGTGGTGCCGTCCGGTTCGACTCCGGAGATATTGCCGTACTTGTCGACTGAATAACTCGCATAGGTCGTCCCCGCTGCCGGAGTAAGATCGATCGCGTTTCCGGAGGTGTCGAGCACTTCATCTCCGTTTGCGTTTGTGAGCTGGTCAGCCGAGTTGACCTCGAACGATCCGTCCCGGGTGTAAAATGTGTCATTGCTCGTGGGGTCTTCGACTTGGAAGTACCCTTGGCCCTGGACCATCATGTCCGACCATAAACCGGTCTGCATTTCGGTTCCCTCGGTTTGGTCCGCCGAGGTTGAAAGTATCGCCGAACCTGCCCCCGGTGACGTCTCATCGTTTCCGTATACGGTCGGCATGTATCCGCTGACGAGGTTGCCAAAATCCATCTCCTCCGATTTGAAGGCCGTCGTATTGGCGTTGGCGATGTTGTTGCTCACCAGCGTCAGCGCCTCGTTGAAGGTGTCGAGGCCTGAGATTGCCGTGTACATCATGCTCACTGACATCTGCTTCTCCCTTTTCTGGTTTTAAAATATGCAAATCAGATCGTGTCGTTGTAATCCTTATATTCATTGGGCCTTCGCTTCCGCTCCATCTTAATTGCCGCTGCTGCTGTTGGTGGTGGTGGTGGTGCCTACTCCGCATACGCTCGATACCGGTATCGTCATCCCGCTCGCTCCGTTGGTTCCAGTGAGCGTGTATGTTGGAGGGTTGCCGTTCAGGTTGCACGTGGAGACCTGGCCCGTGATGGTGGTTGGGACCGCCGCCGCGGCAGAGGACCCATCGGTCGGGGTTGCCGTTACCGTACAGGTATACGAGCCGTCGGACACAGTGCTCCCGCTCGAGTCCACTCCGGTCCAGGGCACGCTGTAGGTGCCGGCGCTCTCTGAGCCCACGCTTCCCGAATAGACCGTGGTGCCGCTTGAGTTCTGTATGGTGTAGGTGACGCTGGATGGTGTCGAAAGCGTGTAGTTGGGGCTGTTTGTGACACTCCCTGAACTGACGGTCATTGTGTTGTTCTGGGCCGTGATGTCCTTGCCGACCAGCGACGTCATTTGCCCGTTGTTTATCCCGCCCGAATACTGCTCGATGCCGTTTAGTTGCGTATTGGCCTGCGTGAGCTGTTCGACCGTTGTAAACTGCGCCAGTTGGGAGGCCAACTCATAGGACTGCATCGGATTGGTCGGGTCCTGGTTCTGCAACTGGGCGGTGAACAGCGTCAGAAAGTCGCTCTCGTTGAGCGTGCTCGATGAACTGGTGCTCGAGCTGGACGTGGAAGAGGCAATATAGTTTGAACCAATTCCCGGGAACAACCCGGTTGATGAGGTGCTGGTGCTTGTCGTGGCCATCACTTTCTCCTAGGGGGCATTTCGGTTTGATAAATTATCCCGGTAATACCCGTCAGTGGTTTGGAATGTCGCTTCTTTCGATCAGCAATAGTCGGGCCAGAAAACTGGCCCAGTAAAACAATTGTAATTTCCGGCAGTTACATATTTTGCCTCTCTGCGGTCGGTCTAAAAACCCGAAACTTTTTTCCTACCGGCCTGCACATTTTTCCGCGGCTGCGCCGCAGCAAGTGTGCCACGCCCCCTGGAAACATTTCACGCAGATTTCCAATCTTCCGGTCCATACGCTGTCGATGGCTATTTTGTGTCTACCTCTCCGCGCCTCTGCGCCTCTGCGTGAGAAAAAAGCTTTTAAAGACCGGAATCACGCGGAGGCGCGGAGGCGCAGAGGGAAATATTTAAAAACCCGTTTTCCCTTTCCCGCATAAGCTCTGCGTGCCACGCCCCCTGGAAAATTTTCCACGCGGATTTCCAATCTTCTATTCGCCTCTGCGTGAGAAAAAAGCTTCCACACCCCTGCAATCCGGATCCCGTGGTGGGGGCGTGGCACACTCGCCGCGACACTGCCGCCGCAGTCAAAAGCTTGACCTGATAATTTGTCAACCGACACCGTCCTGCAGGATGTTCATCTTGGCTCCTGGTGAGGGATTGGCGCTAAGAATCCCCACTTGGAACCCCATCGGTTTCAATGATGCTGCTGCTGGCATGCTCATTGCTGACTAGGTCCCCTGAAGATGGATGAAGATCGGAGGCGCGTCGGCAACAATTTTACGCGTCTACTTGGGTTGGGTTTGTTTACGGATCGATCGAAAGCGGAAGGTTATAAGGAAATGGCGTCTGAAGAAGGAAAAGAAGAAAAACCCAAGTCCAACATGCTCCTGATTATCGTGTTGGCTTTGGTCGTGTTGCTGGGGGCGGGAGGAGCGGGCGCTTACTTCATGTTCATGAAGTCCCCGGAGAAACCTGAAGCGGCCAAGATGGTAGCGGTATCGGTTACCTATCCGATGAGCACTTTTATAGTTAACCTTGCCGACGCGGGGTCGAAGCGATTTCTCAAAGCAACGATCGAGTTGGTGCTTAACTCGAAAGAGGTCTCCGAGGAGTGCAAAGCGAAGGATTCGGAATTGAGAGACCTCGTTTTGACGATTCTAAGCAGCCAGGAATCGGGTGATGTTGTCACCTCGGAAGATAAGAGTCGATTGAAAAAACGGCTGCTGGAGTCCTTGAATCAAAACCTGACCAAGGGCAAGGTTACTAAGGTCTATTTCACTGATTTTCTAATCCAGTAAGGGCGCTAAGGCTCGAAACGGGTAGCGAAAAGAGGAAGTCGGGTCCGTCTATGGAAAAGATACTGTCCCAGGATGAAGTCGATGCCCTGCTAAAGGGACTGTCTGACGGCGAAATTGAGGGAACCAAGGAAACCGCTCCAACGCCGGATAACTTTCGCATGTTCGATCTGGCAAATCAGGATCGGATCGTACGCGGGCGTATGCCCACCCTCGACATAATCAACGACCGGTTCGCCAAGACCCACCGCATTTCTCTTTCGGGTTCCCTGCGCAGAATGCTCGATATTAACGTATGCCAGGCCGAGATGATAAAATTCGGCGAATTCATCCGGACTCTGCCTGTCCCAACCAGCCTGCACATTGTGAAGATGGAGCCGCTGAGAGGTCACGCTTTGTTCATGATCGAAAGCCGTCTGATTTTTAACCTTGTGGACTGCTTTTTCGGCGGGACGGGCAAGGGCAGCTACAAGATAGAGGGGCGGGATTTCACCTCGATTGAATACAGGGTGATAAACAAAGTGGTGAAGCAGGCCCTCTCGGATCTCGAACTGGCCTGGCAGCCCATCACTGAAGTTTCTTTCGTGTTTATAAGATCGGAAGTCAATCCGCAGTTTGCAACGATTATCCCGCCCACCGACGTTGTGATAGTGGTCCGGTTCGAACTCGAGATGGACCGTATGATGGGGCGGATGGCCCTCGTGCTGCCATACTCGACTATCGAACCCATCAGATCTAAGCTGTATGCGAGCTTTCAAAGCGACCAGCTCGAAATTGACGAACAGTGGATATTGCGCCTGAGGAAACTGCTTCGCGATGTGCCGGTGGAACTTACTCTCGAGCTCGGCGGCGCCACACTCAAGGGCGGAGATTTGATGAATATGGAGGTCGGAGACGTAATCGTGCTCGATAATGACGTCTCCAAACCGATGGTTGTCAAGGTGGCGGGAATTCCCAAGCTGGCTGCAACGGCCGGGATTTGCCACGGCAAGTTCGCCTTCCAGGTCGAGGACGATACGCAAGCCGGCTGAGATAAGTTGCGGGATTGAGGCGGCGGCGCCGGGCCAAAGACGCGCCTGCCGGGTGTTTAAATAATTTTTGTCTTGCGAGGTGAAACGAAAATGGAGAATGAAGACGCACAATTCCCCAATCTCGAAAAGGGTCATGGACAAAAGAGCTTAAAGGACCTGGATTTCCTGTTGGACATTCCCCTCGAGATTTCGGTCGAACTCGGCCGCACCAAGATTCTCGTAAACGAGCTGCTCCAACTGGGGCAGGGGTCCGTTGTCGAACTTTCCAAGCTCGCCGGTGAACCCCTCGAGATTCTGATAAACCAGAAACTCATAGCGCGAGGTGAGGCGGTCGTGGTCAATGAAAAATTCGGCGTGCGAATAACCGATATAATCAGTCCCACCGAGCGTGTAAGACAGCTTGGCTGAACTGAAAACGGTATTTCAGGCCCGTGGCTGCCCCCGGGCCAATTTGCGAAAGCTTGGTCAGATGACATCAGGTTTGCTGTTTTTGAAGACGGTTGGTTCTCTGGCACTGGTTCTTGGCCTCTTTATGGCCGTTGTCTACGCCTTGAAGCGTTGGGGAAAGCTGTCTGGCAGGCCCGTTTCTCAGGCAATGGAAGTCTTGTCCAGGCAATCCTTTGGGCAGCGGCATCACCTGATCATGGTCAAAGTCTCGGGTGAGCGCAATGTCCTGGTGGGCATTTCGCCCCAGAACATGACTCTTCTGTGGGTCGGCGACCAGGCCGGGCAGGGAGGCAAGCCTCCCGGGGACACGGGTGAGAAGATATGAAACATTACCATGAAAATATTAATCGGCAGCCGCAAATCCGGCCACTTTTTATCGCTGTCCTTTGCCTTGCCGCGCTCTTCTTTTTCCTGGCCCACCCGCCGTGCTCATTGGCTGAGGGCATCAACATCCCCGGAGTCCAACTGAATCTGGACGGCGCCAAAGGCCCCGAACAGGTCTCTGGAGCCCTTCAGATCATATTCCTTTTGACCGTCATGTCGATTGCCCCCTCGCTGCTCATCCTCATGACCAGTTTTACCCGTATTGCCGTGGTCCTTTCCTTTATGAGGGCTGCGCTCGGGACCCAGCAAGCCCCTCCCAACCAGGTGATAATCGGCCTGGCCCTGTTTCTGACTTTCTTCGTGATGAAGCCGGTGTGGCAGAAGATCGAGCGGCAGGCCCTGGTGCCATATGAACAGCATACGATTACCACCAACGAATTCATCGACAGGGGAGTTGCGCCCCTCAAGGATTTCATGCTCAAACAAACCAACGAGCGGGATCTTGCGCTGTTCGTATCGCTCTCCCGGAATACAAGGCCCCAAAACGCTCAATCTCTCTCCGTTGTGACGGTGATTCCAGCCTTCGTGATAAGTGAGCTGAAAAAGGCTTTCCAGATCGGCTTTATGCTCTATGTACCGTTCATAATCGTGGATATGGTAGTGGCCAGCATCCTGCTTTCGATGGGAATGATGATGCTGCCGCCGGTAATGGTCTCACTGCCGTTCAAGCTGATGCTTTTCATAATGGTGGACGGTTGGGCCCTGCTGATCGGCTCGCTTGTAAAGAGCTTTCACTAAATGGAGTTCCAAAGCGCCAGAGCCGGGAAAGCGTGCATGAAATCTTCGAGATGTCCGTAAGGGGTTAAAGCCACATGAGCTATGAGTTTGTAATCTCATTTGGAAGACAGGCAATCGAGACAATGCTTATGGTCAGCATGCCCGTGCTTGGCTTCAGTCTGATTGTCGGGCTTTGTATCAGCGTGTTCCAGACAGTGACTCAAATCCAGGAGATGACCCTGACTTTCGTGCCTAAGGTCGTCGTCACCTTTCTGGCCATGTTGCTTTTCGGCTCCTGGATGCTTTCCAAACTCACCGCCTTTTTGCACCATGTCATCGTGAACATCCCGAATGTCGTGGGGTAAGACGTGGTAACCTTCGACATCAATCTCACCGACCTCGCGATATTGCTGGCGATCGTTGTTCGCATCGGGGTCGTTCTTTTCATGCTGCCGATTTTTAATACACGCAGTGTGCCCGCCTCGTTTAAAGCTCTGATCGTGGTCTCCTTTTCAGTAATGCTTTTTCCGGTTGTCCGTCAAAATATCCAGCCGATTCCCTTCGAGCCCGCCGCATTGGCTTCCGTAGTTGTCGGCGAGTTGGTTTTCGGGGTGTTCTTTTCTCTTTCTATCCTTCTTGTAATGGCTGGTTTTGATTTGGCCGGCCAGTTGGTCGACTTCGAGATGGGGTTTGGCTTTGCGCAAACAGCCGCCCCACAGACAAGAGCCAACACCACGGTGTTGTCCGCATTCACGCAGCTGCTCGCTTTCATGATCTTTCTTTCGGTTAACGGACACCTTTTGGTCATTCAAATCCTGGTGCACAGTTTCAAGACCATTCCTGTCGGTTCGTTCGCTCTTAGCGCGGGCCTGTTTAGAAGAATGATCATGCTCTCGGGCATGCTGTTTGTCCTGGCGGTTAAGCTGGCCTCGCCGGTCCTTGCCGTGCTGATACTCACACAGGCCGCCATGGGTCTGATGACAAAATTTGCCCCGCAGGTGAATATATTTTCTACGAGTTTTCCTCTAACCATCACCCTCGGTATGCTCTTTTTAGGATTGACCCTGATATGCTGGGGCGAAGTAGGCTCCCAGGCCTTTGCCCGGCTTTTCGATTTCCTGAGGTTTTCCACCCAATGACTTAAATCTCTCGTTGCAATTGGGTTTAAAAAGGGGCAGGGGGGATCTTAATTTCCCCCTTTTTCTAAAGAGGGGCAGGGGCAATGCTGTTGCTTTAGGGGAAGCGTCCACCACGTAGTCCCATTTTTTCCTTCGTGCTCTTCGTGCACTTCGTGGTTGAATCTTAATCCTGCGGTCCGTTCAGGGCTGCGGGTCGGTAGTCAACCACGAAGTGCACGAAGAGCACGAAGGAAGAGTAAAAGTATGGGGAACGGGTTCCCCGATCCTGAGTGATTTTTCTTAAAGCAACAGCATTGGGGGCAGGGGGATTTTAATGGCGTTCCCATTTGGCAGAAACCTCAAACCCTTTACCAGAGCGCTTCGTAAGAACACGACAGACGCCGGGCACGCCCTTTGGTCTCCTATTCTACAGACAAAGAAACATTGGAAACTACATCGTAGATTTCTACTGTCCGGCTGTGAAACTCATCGTTGAACTCGGAAGCGGCCAAATTTCCCCTGGATGGAGTCTTGTCTGAAATCCCCGCAGCCCTGGCACACCCCCCTCAACCCCCTATCCCCTGATTTTTATCCCGGGTGCATGTGTGGGTAATAATCAGAGCCTCACCGTGCCTGCCAAACAGGTGCTCGAGTCCGTGATCCTGCTTCTTAGATAGCCGTCCCCAATTCGGACCTCATGGAGGAGGCGAGGCACACTCGCCCGCGGCGCAGCCGCCTCGCCTGCGGCGCAGCCGCTTGGAATGGTTTGAGCATTAAGGGTCTGCTGTCCGACAATCCGGCTCGTCTGGGCCTTGTCAATCATCAGCCTGGCACCGGGCGGGTATCCCTAAGGGGCAGGATCGGGCCTGGACTGCGGCGGACGCAGTTGAAAACCTGTTGCGGCGGATGAGTTGTGCATTCGGTAGCGGCGGATGCGGAGAGCCGTCGAGGGCAGCCAAAAAATTGACGTCTTGCGGTTTTTTTGTCGCCCCCTGACGCCCCCCGGCCATGTCGTCGAGTTTTTCACGGTTTCAAACGAAAGAGAAGCCAATTGGCGCAGTCAAGCCAACAGAAGAGTGAGCAACCCACAGGAAAGAAGCTCGGGGAGGCCAGGAGCAAGGGGCAGATCGCAAGGAGAAGGATCTGACCTCGGTCACCGTCCTCCTGGCGGGTGGGGTGTCTATCTATTTGTCCCGAAATCTCATATTGAGCAACTTCCGGCGGATCGTCGAATTCGTGTGGTCGCCAGATTCGTTTACCCATCCGGCCATTTTTGCCACCAGCGGTTTTTTCGTCAATATCCTGCTTTCCCTTTTATTGATGATGGCCCCGGTTGTCCTCTCCATCCTCCTTTCAGCGGTAATTATCAACCTGATCCAATTGAAAGGTTTTTTTCTCTCCTTTCAAATCCTGAAGTTTGACATCGGCAGGCTCAATCCTTTTGGCGGCATTAAAGGGCTGTTTTCAGTCATGGCCTTCGTCGAGCTTCTCAAATCCATTGTGAAGTTGACGATAGTCTTCTCGGTGGCCTACTCGGTCCTTTGGCCGCAGAAAGACGCCATAGCCCAGCTCGCCTTGGGGGATACCCAGAATTTTTTGAGCTTCACGGGAATGCTGGCCCTCAAGCTACTTTACCGCGTGGTCGGCTATATGTTCATCGTCAGTATGCTCGACGTCTACTACCAGAGTTGGCAGCACAAACACAATCTCAGAATGACCAAACAGGAGGTGAAGGAAGAGGCAAAGCAAGCTGAGGGAAATCCGCAGGTCAAGTCAAAAATCCGCTCCATTCAAAGGGCGCTTGCCAGGCAGCGCATGCTTGGCAAAGTGAAGAAGGCGACCGTCATTATCACCAACCCAACCCATTTTGCCGTAGCTCTTCGCTACGAGCAGGGAATGCAGGCTCCGGAGGTGATCGCCAAGGGCGTTGACTTCCTGGCACTGAAGATCATCGATTTGGGCAGGAAGCACGGAGTTTCAATCGTGCAAAATCCTCCTTTGGCACGTGCCTTGTATAAACAGGTTAAGCTCGACGAGACTATCCCGATCGAGCTCTACAGGGCAGTGGCAAAAATACTGGCATTCATCTACCAGCGAAAGCAGCGGAAGCAGAATGGCTAAGAATACTCAAGCAGGGTGGGGCCTTTTGACGGACCGGCTGAAGGTGATCTCGGATGGAGACGCGCTGCTGGGAATTGGAATGGTGGCGATCCTGTCCGTCATGCTTTTGCCTCTGCCAAGCACGTTTCTTGACGTACTCCTGGTAGTAAACATTGCCGGGGCGTTCGTGATCCTGCTGACCTCCATATACAGCGCCAAACCGCTTGACTTCGCCATATTTCCCTCGCTTCTTCTGGTGACTACCCTTTTTCGCATCTCCCTGGCGATTGCCGCAACACGCCTTGTCCTGCTAAACGGCGATCAAGGCTCCGAGGCCGCCGGCATGGTCATCCACGCATTCGGTAATTTTGTCGTCGGCGGCAATTACGCGGTTGGCTGCGTCGTGTTCGTAATACTTCTCATTGTAAATTTCATGGTGATCACCAAGGGTACCGAGCGCATCTCCGAGGTTGCAGCCAGATTTACCCTCGACGCGATGCCCGGTAAACAGATGAGCATCGACGCCGATTTGAACACGGGACTCATCGATGAAAAGCAGGCGCGCAAACGGCGCGAGACCATCCGGCGGGAAGCCGATTTCTACGGCTCGATGGACGGCGCGAGCAAGTTTGTCCGCGGGGATGCCATAGCGGGTGTTCTGATTGCCATCATCAATGTCATTGGCGGGCTGGCGATAGGGGTCATGCAAAAGGGCATGCCGATATCCGAGGCGCTCCAGGTCTATACGCTCCTGGCCGTTGGCGATGGTCTCGTCGAACAGATTCCGGCCCTGGTGATTTCCTCTTCGGCCGGTATTCTGGTCAGCCGCGCCGCTACGGAAATGGGCATGGGCAAAGCGTTTGGCAAGCAGTTCAGCATGCAATCCAGACCTCTGTCCATAACCGGCGGCATGCTGTTCATGCTGGCCTTCGTTCCGAACTTCCCGGCGGTGCCGCTGGTGATGGTTGGATCGATCATGTTAGTGCTGGCGCGCTATGTCTCCAAAAAGATGAAGGAGGAGTCCGATAAACCTGAACCCGTGGCGGAAGAGGGCGGACAAAAAAAATCGGCCCAGAGTTCGGACTTGCCGCCCATGCTCGACATTCTGGAGCTCGAGCTTGGCTACGGGCTGATACCACTTGTCGACGAATCCCATAATGGAGACCTCCTGCAGCGCATAAAAGCCATACGGCAGCAACTCGCCCTCGAATACGGAATTCTGGTCCCCTCGCTTCACGTAAGGGACAACCTCCAGTTAAAACCCGCCGAATATAAGCTGCTTCTTAAAGGAAACCCGGTGGGAAAAGGCGAAATAATGGTCGGGCACTATCTGGCCCTTAGCTCGGGCGAGAGTCCGATCGAAATAAAAGGTATTCCCACCAGGGACCCGGCTTTCGACCTGCCCGCGGTGTGGATTCCGGAAAACAGGCGCCAGGAAGCCGCCAAGGCCGGCTACACGGTAATAGACCCTTCCACCGTCGTCGCCACGCATTTGACGGAGCTGTTCAAAAAATACGCCGACCAGATGCTCACCCGACAGACCGTACAGCAATTGCTCGACAACCTCGCGCTCCAGCAGCCCAAGCTTGTCGATGAACTGGTGCCCAATGTCCTCTCGCCCGGAGTGATTCAAAAAGTGCTTCAAAACCTCATTCGGGAAGGAGTCACCGTTCGGGATCTGCAGACGATCTGCGAGACCTTGGCCGATTACGGCATAATGACCAAGGACCCGGATGTTCTAACCGAACATGTTCGTCAGGCACTGGCGCAGAACCATCACCAGGCCCTATGAGACCGACGACCAGAAATTCCCCGTGCTTTCGCTTCAACAGTCGCTCGAAGAAAGACTTGCGAGGGGCATCCAGAAATCTGACCACGGCGCCTTTCTCAGCCTCGACCCGGGGTTCCTCCAGCAGTTTCTCCAGGCAACCAGCGACGAGGTCAAGCGCTCGATCAGCATGGGGTATCATCCCGTGCTGCTCTGCTCCCCGGTGATCAGGCGCCACTTAAGAAAACTCCTCGAGAGGTTTTTGCCTGATGTCGCCGTCATCAGCCACAGCGAACTCAGCAACTCGCTTGAAATCCGTTCAATCGGCATAATCAGGATGGACAATGCAAGTTAAGACCTACAAGGCCCCTACGATGGAAAAGGCACTTGCCCTGGTCAAAAAAGAACTGGGGCCCGAGGCCATTATACTGAGCACCAGGAAGGCCGATGCGGGTCCGGGGGAGTCGTGGTTCGAAGTCAATGCAGCCCGGGAACAGCAGAGCTTCGCCTCTGAGGTAAAGCCGGCGCCCGTTGATACCTCGGCTGAAATGATCAGCGATCTCCAGGAGATAAAGGGCTTTCTATCCCTGCTCATCTCTTCGAAGGAACAGTTGACCCAACTGCGGTCCAATCAGCCGCTGGCCGAGCTCTATCATTCGCTCCTCGTTCGCGGGCTTGACGAAAAGCAGGTCTTCATTCTCCTTAGCAAGGCGGTCTCGGATCTAAACGGTGACCAGTACGACAGGTCCCTCATATTCAACGCCTTCTGTAAACGGCTCGTGTCGAAAATAAGTTGTGCCAGACCTTTCAGGGTTGTTTCCAATTCGATCGGGCCCGCGGTCTATACTTTCGTTGGACCTACCGGAGTCGGAAAAACCACGACCCTGGCAAAGCTCGCCGCTTATCTCAAAATTAAACGCAGGATAGAACTGGGCATTGTTTCGCTCGACACCTACCGCATCGGCGCGGTCGAACAGCTAAGGACTTACGCCGAAATCCTCGAAGTCCCGTTCTGCGTGGCTCAGAGCAAATCCGAGCTAAGGAGCGTGCTCGACGATTTCAGCCACTGTGACGCCGTAATGGTCGACACTACCGGCAGAAACTATTTGAACCGAGACCATGTCGACCACCTGCGCTCACTTTTTGAAAACGCGCGCAGGTTTTCTCATTTTCTCGTTCTCAGCGCTACGGCAAAAGATGAAGACCTGCAGCAGACCATATCTCATTTCAGGGACATAAACATCAATAGCCTCATTTTCACCAAACTCGACGAGACGGTTCGCCTCGGCGGCATCGTCAACCAGTTGGTAAGGTTCAACTACCCGGTCTCCTACCTTGGAACCGGCCAAAGGGTGCCCGAAGATATTGAGCCGGCCACCCAGAAAAGACTGCTTTCATTCCTGCTCCCGGCCGGGAATCAGGCAGCATAAGAGGGGGAAAAGATGGATCAGGCTGTGGGACTAAGAAAAAAGCGAGACTACGAAATGGAGATTGACAGTGCGGTTCCCGCGGCCATCTCGGCGCTGCAAAAACCGGTTCGGGTGATGACGGTAAGCAGCGGCAAGGGAGGCGTGGGAAAGAGCAACGTGGTGATAAATCTTTCGATCGCCTTGTGCCGCCTGGGGTTCCGGGCACTCATATTGGACGCCGATCTGGGACTGGCCAATATCGACGTGCTCCTGGGTCTTACGCCCAAATACAACATGAGCCATGTACTAAACGGGCAAAAAAAGCTCGAAGATGTCCTGATCGAAGGCCCGGGCGGCGTAAAGATTATGCCCGCCAGCTCCGGCGTGCAGGAACTAACGAGGCTCACCGACGACCAGAAGATCCTTTTCCTCGAACTGCTCGACGGGTTGGAAACAGACATCGATATGCTGGTCATAGACACCGGGGCCGGCATCTCCGATACCGTGCTCTATTTTAACCTCGCGGCAAACGAAAGAATCATCGTCGTGACCCCCGAGCCGACTTCCATGACCGACGCCTATGCCCTCATAAAGGTGCTCTTCTCCAAGCACGGCGAACGCAACTTTCGAATCCTGATCAACCAGGCGTCTAGCGAAGCCTCGGGGAAATCGCTTTTCGCAAAGCTCAGTAAAGTTGCGGACCACTTCCTGGACGGTATTTCGCTCGACTACCTGGGTACTATTCCTCACGATCCCGCGGTAACCAAGTCCGTTCTGCAGCAAAGACCCCTGCTCGAGGCCTTTCCGCAAGCCCCGGCAACCAAGGCCTTCATGCAGATCGCTGAGACAATCAGCAGAAGTTGTCCCACTGCCAATCAGGGGACGATTCAGTTCTTTTGGAAGCGTCTTCTCAACGTTTAGAAAAAGGGATGATCCCTATGCAACAGAGCTCCTGTTTGGTCAGGAAAAACCCCTATGGAGCCCAGGCGTCCGATCCCTTTGCAGTGCAGACTGAAAGGGACAGGGCTGTAATGGAACACAGCGACCTGGTGAAGTTTATCGCCTTTAGACTGATCTCTCGCCTGCCGGACCACATTGCAGTTGAAGACCTCATAAGCGCCGGTGTGTTGGGTCTGATTGACGCCATCGAAAAATTCGATTCGGCCCAGGGCATTCCGTTCGAGCATTACGCCAAGATTCGTATAAAAGGCGCCATGCTCGATGAGATCCGCGCCATGGACTGGATCCCGAGGTCCCTGCGTCAGAAAAGCAGCGTGATGGAGAAAGCCTGCGTAAGCCTGGAGCAGAGATTGGGGCGAGATCCCACCAAGGAGGAAATCGCCGGGGAGTTGAATGTCGACTTGGATGAATTCCATAAAATGATGGATGAAATAAAGGGCATCTCGTTTTTGCCTGAAAACATCCACGACATCATCCATGAGAACAGGGAATCCAACATGCTCTCCTCGGACTCCGAGGAGTTGTTCAACTCCGCCTACAGAGAGGAAATACGTCAGCATCTGGCGGAAGCCATTACCGGCTTGGCCGAAAAGGAGCAGCTCGTACTGTCGCTCTATTACTATGAAGAACTGACCATGAAGGAAATAGGGGTGACTCTTGGGTATACCGAGTCGAGAATCTCCCAGATCCATACCAAGGCGATGTTGAAGCTCAAAACAAGGCTGTCGAAAAAACTGAAGGCTGACGATATGCCTGAATTTGTTCAAAGCGAATTTCGATCGGCTCAGGCGTGAAACGGTCGTCTCAGCTAGGCCGAAAGGAAAGTCTTGCAAATGGAACGCGACGAGGAAATGGACGAAGGCGGATTTGAGGCTGAGGATGGCATAAGAGGCGCCGGGGAGGATTCGCTGTCCAAAGGACATGACGAGGACTCGGGAACTCAAGGGGGACACAAAAAATCCCCGGGCAACTCGCGGCTCTGGATTATTCTTATCGCCTTTTTCGCCCTGGTATGCCTGGTGCTCGCCGCGGTGGGTCTTTATACCGTCAAAACGAGGAGAGCCGCTGAAGCGGCTGAAGTCGCCCTTGCCCAAAATCCCGTCGGCTCCCAGGATAACGCGTCCGATCCCTCAACCCGACTGCAGGGAAATGGTCGATTTTCTCTTGGTCTATAAAGTCGATGGCCAGGATATGATTACCTGCCTGAGAATGGAAACCTGGTTCCAGAGTCTTGTCAAATATGCCAACTTTAAGAAAAAGACCGTGGTCTTCCGCGATACGGTCTATAATTTTTTGCTCCACCAAAACGCCGCCGACAACTCGGCGCGATCCTGGCACTCGGTCCTGGGGAAAAATCTCCTCGACTACCTCAGTGTCAAACTGCCCGAGAGCTGTCCGGACAAAATCCGTTTGACTCAGGTCGAAAACCACTAAAGAGGCGGCGCCATGGAGTCTTTACTAAAGTTTTTGGAAGCTCGGATTTCTTTTAACTCGATCCTGCAGATCGGCATCGACGTGATAATCCTCGGGCTGCTTTCGGCCATCGTGCTCGTAAAACGACCAAGATCTCGAAAAAAGACGAAGCGGTGATTGCGTCCCTCGACAAGATAGTGGAAGAAACCGGCGAAATTTCCCGGCAATTTGAATTCAATCTTGAAAAAAGAAAGGAAATGCTCCAGCAAATTACTTCTAAACTGGATGAGCGCATTCAGGAAGGCAATAAACTCTGCGTGCGGCTGGAGCAGCTTTCAAGGATCGAAACCGAAAGACCCGCCGCAAGGCAACCTGTACACACCGAGTCCAAGAGTTATGCCTCCGAGCAGCAAAAAGTGCTCGCCCTCGCGCAAAAGGGACTAAATGCCACGGAGATAGCTAAACGCCTCAAAAGGCCAATCGGAGAAGTCGAATTGATCCTGAACCTGCGCAAAATTGCTTCCTAGCGTTTCCCCCTTCAAATCAACGGCGCCGGTCATCTAAAAAGAAACGAGATATTCCGATAAACCGAAAATGTAGGGTGGACACGGCGTTACCGTGCCCACCACTCCATTTGAAATATCGTCTGATTACCGGATTTTAAAACTAGTATGAGCGCCGGCCGCCACCGCCGCCGCCGCCACCACCGTGTCCGCCGCCTGACCCTCCGCGTCGGTCCCTGCCGCCGCCGCCGCCGCCAAAACCACCACCGCCCGGACGGCCTCCGCCCGGTCGTCCGCCACCGCCCCCCGGCCTTCCGCCGCCGCTGCTGCGATTCTCACGCGGCTTTGCTTCGTTGACCGTAAGGGTCGAACCCTCCAATTCCTTACCGTTTAGTCCCTCAATCGCTGCCTGCGCCTGCTCCTGGCTGGGCATCACGACGAAACCGAAACCTCGCGATTTACCGGTGAAATTGTCTTTGATAATCTTCGCGGAATCGACTTCGCCGAAAGTTTCGAAGGCTTCGCGCAATTCCTGCTCGCTGGTCTTGGCAGACAGATTGCCTACATAGATGTTCATCATTCCTCGTTTCTCCCTTCGGAAGGGATAAGATGCAGGGCCGAATCGAAAACCCCCGTTCAATGAAGTTCCAACCCATACCACGCATGATAATTTAGTCATTCCAGGCAGACATGGAAAGACTCGCACTGCGCCAACGGCAGGAAATAATTTCCGATGAGCCGGCCGTTCAACCGCGCGGACCACCGTAACGTCAAACCCCTGCCGAACCTTCTGTCAGAAAATAAGCATTTCAACACATCTTAGCGGCAAAATTTTCCTGGGCCCAAATATTTGAACGTGTCAAAGAGGCTTCCCGCCGTCACCCAGAGACAACGTCCTGCTGGCATCTTCGTTGCAAGACGTAGAGAGCAAGAGGAGTCATTCCATGAAGCTTGAAAGATATTTTTCATCGACCGGGGCCCAGGATGAGCAGTCACAGATGAATATTATATCTAACAACATGGCGAATGCCAACACCCCAGGATACAAAAAAGACGTCCTCAGCTTCAGCACGGTGCTGGGTGAGGTTGCCCATATCGACATGTCACAGGGGCCAACCCGGCAAACGGGCAATAACCTCGATGTCGCCCTTTCGGGAACCGGGTTTCTAACCGTGCAAACCCCCACAGGGACGCTCTACACCAGGGCCGGAGACCTTGCGGTGGACAGTTCGAGTCAACTCGTCACCCAAGACGGCTACCCGGTGCTGGGACAAAGTGGTTCCCCGATTAAAGTAACCGATGTCGCGTCCCTTCGCATTACCGAAGATGGTCAGGTTTTTGACTTAAACAACTCGGTGGGACAACTCCAACTAGTCGACTTCCCGCCCGACAGCTTGCAAAAAGTCAAGGGCGGGTACTTCCAGCCAACCAACAGCAATGTCAACCCTGGGCAGCCAACCAATTGCTTTGTTCACCAGGGCGCCATCGAGGAGGCTAATGTCAACACGGTCAAAGAAATGGCCTTGTTGATCGAGACCACCAGGCAATTCGAATCCGATCAGAAGGCATTTAAAGACAGCTCGAATCTCGACTCCGAGTTGATATCCAAAACAACTGGGTAGGCCCAACGGCGGCCGCTTCCCTCTAAAAGAACTGTAACAGCGCCAGGAGGATATTATCATGATGAGATGTCTTTGGACTGCGGCCACGGGAATGGATGCACAGCAGACCAATATGGACATAATCTCCAACAACCTCGCGAATGCGAATACGACGGGCTTCAAGGAAAGCCGCGCAAATTTTGAAGACCTGATGTATCAGACTCTGGTGCCCGCCGGGGCGAACAACGCCAACAACACTCAGGTGCCAACGGGTATCCAGATCGGTATGGGCGTAAAAACAGCTTCAGTCGAAAAGCTTTTCAGCCAGGGCAACTTTACACAAACCGGCAACAACCTGGATATGGCAATACAGGGCAACGGCTTTTTCCAGGTTCTGCACGGCACCCAGCAGGCCTACACCCGCGACGGCAGCTTCAAGACCGATCAGAACGGAAACATTGTCGATGCGGACGGGTATATGCTTCAGCCTCAAATCACTTTGCCCAAAACCGCCGTCTCCGTCAGTATAGACCCTTCGGGCGTGCTTACGGCCACCGACGCCTCGGGAAACGTGGTGCAGACCTCCAACCTGCAGCTCTATCTTTTCCCGAACCCTGCGGGAATGCAGGCCGTTGGCAACAACTATTTCATCCCGACCCCCGCCTCGGGGAATGTGACTACCGCGACCCCCGGGGGTGCCGAAGGCGCCGGGTCTATCCTCTCGGGCTACCTCGAGGCGTCCAACACCAACGTGGTCAATGATATGGTCAATATGATCCTTAGCCAGAGATCCTATGAAGCCAACTCGAAGGTCATCAAGTCGGCCGATGAGATGATGCAGATGGCCAATAATATCGCGCCGTGATGAATTCGCGACGCGAAGAGAAAGCAAGGAGGGATGGCATGCGTTCGGTTGTTTTCGCGCTGCTCACCGCTGTTTTTTCCATGGCTTTGCTTTTGCCGGCATCGGCGCAGACAACCGGGGCCGTTGCGCCGCTTCGGCAAATCCGAATCCTTGGCTCCGTCATGGTCCGGGACAGAAGTGTTTCGCTTCTGCAAATCTGCGATCAGGCAACGCTGCCCCCAAAGTGGAAATCGATCATGGGGGCCCAAGACATCGGTGAGGCGCCGCCGGCCGGGTCCGAGAAGTTCGTCGACCCGGTCCAGCTTCGCTCCTTCCTGGTGATGCTGCTAAATTCCAACGGAATAAATGCTGAGGCTGTAAAACTCGATATCCCGCCGAAGATCGTCGTGACCAGGCAATCGACCACCGTGTCTCAGACGTGGGTCCAAGACCTGTTCAAAAAATACGTCATGCAAAACACCCGGTGGAATCGCAGCGACATAACCATTGGGAACGTGCGCTATTCGGGTATCCCGGCCATTCCGACCGGTGCGCTGACTTACACGGTGAGGCCGGTCTCTTCGGCGCAGAATCTCATCGGCAACGTGAGCATAAGCGTCGACCTCTACGTTGACGGGGAGATGGTGCGAAGCTTGGATGTGCTTGGGCAGGTGCAGGTCTTCGAAAACGTCTACTTCGCCTCCCGTCCGCTCAAAAGAGACCAGATCATATCGGCGGCCGACCTCGAAGTGCACAAAATGAACATTACCGACACAGCCGACCGGTATGCCACCCGGCTCGACCAGGTTGAAAACCGGCGGGTGAACTCTCCCGTCGGGGTGCATCAGCCATTGGAGCTTCGAGATCTCGATAAACCGCTCGTGATAAAGCGGGGAGACCCGGTGAGCATAGTCTACGAGGTGCCGGGACTTCTGGTGAGCGCAAAAGGGCGCGCCAATAGCGATGCCGGGGTCGGGGACACCGTCGCGGTAATCAATACGGCGTCGACCAAAACGATATATTGCAAGGTTATAGACAGTCAAACCGTTAGGGCCGTTCAATAGCGACGTGCCCGCGGTCGGGTGGAGGCCTAAATGGCTGAAGATTCAAAAAGAAAAAGAACCGATTTATCCTCGACCTTTCACCGGACGGGTTTCGATCCGCTGCGGGTCCTGCTTCGTCCCGCCGCGGCGTCCGCGATGCTTCTCCTGCTCGTTTCGGGCTGTGCGTCGACGAAGGCCGAAAAGATGCCGAAGCCTTCCTATAGCCCTCCAACGCTCATGTCGAGCCCCCAACCCGTTCCGCCCGCCGGTGCGCCCCCCGCGTCCCTTGCACCTTCGGGATCTCTTTGGGGCGCTGGCGACCACTCGCTTTTCGCAGACGTTAAAGCTTGCAGGGTAGGGGATCTGGTCACCATAACCGTGAGCGAAAACTCGACGGGATCCAATACGGCTACGACAACGGGGAACCGGGCCACGACATCCCAGGGCAGCATCACCTTCGCAGGGGTTGGAGTAGGGGCCACCGGGGTTGCAAACCCCAAGGGCGCGCTTGCTTTTGGCCCTTACAACACTTCGTTCTCCAGGGGCATCACTGGAACAGGTACGACCAGCAGGACCGATACGGTGACGGCCTATATGACGGCGACGGTCGTGACCGTTTTGCCCAGCGGGAACCTCGTCATTCGTGGTACACGCTGGAACAAGGTAAATGATGAACTCCAGCAGATCGTCCTCGAAGGGGTGGTCCGCCCGGTGGATATTAGCAACAGCAACACCGTTCTGTCACAGGACGTGGCTGAGGCCAAGATTTACATGCTTGGAAAAGGTCCGGTCTCACAGTTCCAGAAACCTGGGTGGCTCGAGCAAATCTGGGACGTCATTTCACCTTTCTGAGCGAAGCGAGGGCTATATGAAAAACAGGGGACCAGTCGCGGCTGTCGTTGCGGGAACGATCTTAGCCCTGCTCCTTTGGGCCGGTACGGCCAGGTCGGCCAGGATAAAAGACTTCGCCTACTTTCTGGGCGACCGTTCAAACGACCTTATCGGCTACGGGCTCGTCGTCGGCCTCAAGAGCACAGGCGACGACACGAGCACGCCTTTTACAATCTACACCTTGCAAAATTTGCTCAACAACATGGGAGTCCAGATAGACCCGACCAAGACCACCCTCAAAAATGTCGCGGCCGTCATGGTCACGGGCAGGCTGCCGGCTTTTTCCAGGGTCGGTTCCCGCATAGACGTCCAGGCTTCCTCGATAGGGGATGCCACGAGCCTGGGAGGGGGCACGCTTCTCATGACCCCTCTAAAGGGTCCCGACGGAAAAGTTTACGCCCTCGCCCAGGGGCCGCTTTCCATCGGCGGTTTTTCGGCAGCCGGGGCGAGCGGGAGCAGCGTTCAGCAAAATCACCCCACAGTCGGACTTATAAGCAACGGGGCGGTAATAGAAAATGAGGTTCCCGTCAGCTACGCGGGATTGCATACGCTTGACCTGGTGCTAAAGACCCCGGATTTTACAACCGCGGCGAAAACGGCCGCGGCTATTGCCAGGGCTATTCCCGAAACGGCGGCAAGGCCTGTTGACGCCGGGACCGTCCGGATCGAGGTGCCGTCTGCGGATAAAAATGACACGGTGGACCTTATCTCCAAGGTGGAAAACCTCGATGTTACCCCCGACATTATTGCCAAGGTCGTAATCGATGAGAGGACCGGCACGATCGTGATGGGTGAAAACGTTCGGATAGCGCCGTGCGCTGTTGCTCACGGAAGCCTCACTGTCCAGATAACTGAAAAACCCACCGTCTCCCAGCCCCTTCCATTCAGTCAAGGCACCACTCAGGTCGTGCCGCGCACCGGGATCAAGGTGCAGGAAAAGAAGGCTCACCTGGCGATCATCGGCGGGGGGGTGACAATAGGAAAGGTCGTGGCGGGTCTAAACGCCATAGGCGCTACGCCGCTCGATCTCATCAACATCCTCGAAGCAATCAAGGCGTCGGGGGCGATGAGCGCGGAATTGCAGATAATCTAGGAAATTATTGAAGCCTGCTTGAACTATGAATAGTTCCGCGGCAGTAGAGGGGGTTAGCATGCAATCCGGAGTCAGTGCGGTCCTCAAGGCCGATTCTTCCACGAAAACGAAACTCCAGGAAAAGCGGCTGTTCGACAGTTGCCAGGAATTCTCGTCGATGATGGTTTCCTACATGATGAAAACAATGCGACAGGCATATTCGGGCGGAGATGATCCAAGCTTTGCGAGCGGCGTCTACCAGGACATGTTCTACGATAAGGTGGCAAAAGTGGTCTCAGGCTCGGGGAACCTGGGGGTTGATGAGATGCTCTACGCCCAGTTGGATCGCATGATGAAAAAAGACCCAAGTCAGCACGGGGCTGCCGGCGAAGCGCAAAAAAGCCTCTCATCGCAGCTTTCTTTAAACAAAATCAATAATTCCGCCGAATAGTAATTTCGGAGGTGTTTGCGCTTTTTAAGGCAGGGAGTCAAACGTTATGGCGCCGGCGGCCAAACAATTCGAAACTCTTTTCCACTCCGGTCAGGCCTCCTGTGAAGACGGGTGCCTCGATTCCGAATTCCTGGACACCGCTCTGGAGCTTCTGGAATCTCTCAGGGCGGAAGAAAAGGTCCTGAAAAGATTTTCGGGGGCCGAACTGCTGACGATCCTTCCGAAAAAAGAGTACCTCGTAAATGAGCTGGAATGGAAACTGAGGTCGGCCAGGGAGTCGAAGGCTCGTTCTTTTGCGGTTTCGGACGCCTTCAAGGCGCTTCTTGCCGAAATCAACAGGCTCAACAAGGCCAATGGGGTTTTCATAAAAAGGTCTCTATCCTACTGGCGGGACCTTGAATCCATCCTTTCACCTCCGGGCTACGGACGGACCGGCAGGAAGGGTGCGTCCTACGTGTGTCCTCCGAGGGGCCTTACGTTCAGGCGGGAGGTTTAGACGATGGCCGGCATTACCATGATGCTAAATATCGCCGAACAGACCCTGCAGAACACGCAGACTGAACTCGCGACCTCTTCGAACAATATCTCCAACGCCAATACGACCGGTTATGCCACAGAGACGGCGGTCCAGACGGAAAGCCCGCAGATCGATACAACCGGCGGCTGGATAGGAACCGGGGCTTCCGTTACGAACATTACCCAGGCTAGGGACAACTACCTCGAACAGGAGTTGATGAACGCCACTTCGGGGGGATCCCAATACACCAGTCTTTCAACTCAAATGTCCACCATCGAGTCGGCGGCTTCGGATTCCGGCGACACGGGGATTTCCCAGGCCCTGGGAAATTTTTTCGATTCCTGGAGCACGCTTGCTCAAGACCCGACGAGCTCCTCCGTACAGACCAATGTCTACTCGACAGCCCAGAGCCTGGCAAATTCGATTCAAAACACATACAGTCAGCTCAGCAGCATCAACGACCAGCTTTCCACCCAGGTCACCGACACGATCGGTCAGGCCAATACGCTCATCTCCCAGATAGCCGGGTTGAATCAACAGATCGAGGCATCGGGTTCATCCACCCAGCCAAACTCTCTTATAGACGAACAATACTCGGCGTTGGACAGCCTCTCCCAGCTCATTCCCGTAACGTATACCACCAATGCGGACGGGACGGTCGATGTCTCCACTACTGAAGACGATAGTGCGGTCAGCCTGGTGTCCGACCAGACGGTTGTCAATTCCATATCGGACCCTTCGGGGATCTCCACAGGTCAACTCGGGGGGCTCCTGCAGGCACAGACCAATCTGAGCGGTTATATGTCCCAGTTTGATGACTTGGCCGGCACGCTGGCAAACGAGGCCAATTCGACTTCAGGGCTCGCGATTTTCTCCGGCTCTACCGCCTCGACGATCACTGCCGGCTCCGACTTCCTGAGCGGAGAGACTTCCTCTCAATTGTCCTCCATATCCTCGGATATGGCCAACCTCCAGGACTCTTCGGTCTCCTTTACCGACGGGACATCCTCCACGCTGCAGGGGTATCTCGACAACACCCAGGAGACGATAGGCAACGATGCCGAGAGTGCAAACACAAATCAGGCATACAACAGTGCGCTCCAGTCCGAATTGCAGACCCAGCAGCAGTCCGTTTCCGGGGTTTCCGTGGATCAGGAATTGGTTAATGTCATGCAGTACCAGCAGATCTATCAGGCGGCGGCCAAGGTGGTCGAGACGGCCTCTACCCTCATGACCACCGCGATCAATATGTAACAGCAGGCGGAGAAAAGTTCATGCGCATCACCTTGAGTATGTCGACGAATGAAACCCTCCTGAACCTGAACACTCAGCAGGAACAGCTCAATACGGTTTCAGATCAAATTTCCTCCGGGGTAATGATGCAGTCGCCCTCCGACGACCCCTCCGCCTGGTCGCAGGCAATGGGCTCGAACCAGTCCATCCGTGAGTGTAACTCGTTTATAAGCAACGTCAATTATGCCACCAGCTTTGGTAATGCCACAGAGTCCTCCCTTAGCCAGCTCTCAAGCCTTCTCTCCCAGGCACAGAGTATCGCTGAAACGTCCACCAGTCTAAACGGGACGAACTCAAGTGCTGATCTGGCCTCCGAGGTGGGCGGGATTCTTAACCAGGCTATGACCATTGCCAACTCGCAATACAACGGTCAGTATATCTTTGCAGGCACTGCCACCGATACGGAGCCTTACTCTATCGACTCCAGCACGGGAACGGTCACTTACAACGGCAATGACTCCAATATAGAGGTCAAAACGAGCACCGGCGACACTTCGAGCGCGGAGACGGCCGTTAACCTTACCGGCGATGCTGTTTTCGGAAGCACAAGTGGAGGCAGCAATATACTGCAGGACATTTGGAATCTTCAGCAGGCGCTTACCAATAACGATTCCACGGGAATCAGCAATTCCATTACGACGATGGGCAACGATTTCAACCAGGTCAACAATCAACTGACTGTAATCGGAACCAGTCTGTCGTCGCTGACCACCCAGCAAACGGCACTAAACACCATGTTGACCAACGAGAAGGGAGTCCTGTCCAACGACCAGGACACCGACGTGGCTTCGGCGACCATCAAGCTGTCACAGGCCCAGACGTCTTTTGAAGCGGCCCTCAAGGTTGCCTCGACTCTGGACGGCCTTGACCTTGCGTCGATACTCTCGTGACGTCTTGATCTTCTCGTCAAATAGAGCCGCTTAGCTCTTGCATTAAGCGGATCATCCCGCAATTTCCCATCTTTGATTACCCCGGCGCTCCACTTCCAGGCTTTGCTGGCGTAGCCCCCCCGGAATTAAACCTGTAATCGCGGAACTTGATTCGGGCTGGAGTGGCTTAGCGGGTGGCAATCGTAAATGCCTAAGACCTCAAGGTTGCAGCGATAAAGCTCGAAGAGCACCTCATATCAGTGAGCCTCACCCCCTTCAAAGGGCACATCAGGTCGGAACGGACTTACATTTCGGGTTTGGGCACAAAGAAAGCAGAGGAGAAATTGAATCGAAAAAGGAGACTGCGACGAATGAACTGAAACTCGACCCTCAGCGGACCGCGGTTGGCTCCAAGGCGCCGACCGATTCATCGAGATAGAACTCAACTATTTCCATTTCGTCCGTGCCGCTCTTTAGCAGTATTCCGTGGTAAGCCATAACAACCTCTGCCCGGTGAATGGTGAATAATCGCCAACTACACCACTTCGGTGCGGGTGTGCGGATCGGTGCTTAGACAAACCCTGTTCCGGCCGTTGACCTTAGCCATGTACATCGCTTCATCCACCCTTATGAAAGGTGCTTCAGTCTCGATGTCGGACTCGATCGCCTCGGTAACCCCAAGGCTGATTGTAATGGATATCGTGTCGTTACGGTAACAGAAGCGTGTATTTTCGATGCGTCGCCGAATCTTCTCTGCAACTTTGCTCGCGTTTTGAGCGTCGCACTGATGAAGAACGGCTATCAGTTCCTCGCCTCCGTAGCGGGCAAAAAAATCGGATTGACGCAAGCATGATTTAATTAGCCGCGCCACTTCTTGCAGGCATTTGTCGCCCGCTTTATGTCCATAGGTGTCATTGATTTTCTTGAAATGATCGATATCTACGAGTATAAGGCTGAATGTATCACGCGATGAACGATAGTGTCTAACACACTCCATAATATGTAAGTCATAAGAACGGCGATTGCTTATTCCGATAAGTTCATCTAGCATAACCTCTTTTTCGAGCGTCTCAGACCGCTGTCTTACTTGCAGTATTTCCTTTTCGTATGTGCTTAGATTTTTCTTTAGCTCACTGATTTTATCATCTGCTTGCCTAAGTTTGATATCGTCCATTTAACGCTTCGAGTCGATAGCATTCGATATCGTATTAAGCTTCGTTGCAATAATATTCCGGATATCGTGTGGATCGGAACATTCATCGACGGCATGGTGAATATCCTTTGTATGCTCAAGGATGTTCTCGTTGAACTGAGTGCTCATATTGTGAGTATCTATATTGAATTCCTGATACGAGGATAACTTCCCCTCCATGTCGTACAAATCTTTGCTTAGTTCGAAAAGAAAGTCATTTGAATAGTCGGATCGTTCGACGCTCAGATTTATCAATTCGCCGACCATCTCGCCGACTTCATTCACCATCTTTGTCAGGCACTGGACCGAATCACATTTATCGAGCCTGTTTTGCAAATCGGCGAACCGCTTCTCGTAGTCGCCTTTTATCATAGGCGCAAGATTATCGAGTATGTTGAGAAGCGCCTCCTGAAATGCCGGTGTAATTTCGTACCCTGGGTGCGCAGCGGGGACCGAATCGATAAGGCTGGTTAGCTGTTCGTTTGTGGAAAAGGCCTCTTCGAGCAATGCCGGGGTTAACTGGCACTTTCTTCTGGAGACATCTTTTAATATCTCCATAACTGCTTCAGCCATTGCTTGAAGCCGTCCCATTTCCATCCTCCTGACAAAAAGACATCATTGAAAATTTAAAGCCGGCGCTTGATAAATTTCCGCCTCGTATACTGCGCGTACAACAATAAGAATTTCGGCGCGGAACCGAAAAAAGTTTAGAATTGCATATCGTATACAATGCCGTTCTCGTCGATTTGATTTCCCAACCGGTTTTTCCACCAACCCTTCGAGCCCGTGCTTATTATAGATAGCCAAAGAGAACTTGTCGAGCCAGGAAAACTCACGCTCCCGCCGCACCGGTTAATAGCGGTTGAGTCAATTTGGGAGAAATCTTGTGGGATCAATGGTATATCAATGGGCGTGGGGAACAAATGGTGACAAAAACGGGCACAATGGAGTCCTGGGGAAGAAAAAGGGGAGCCGGCAATTACGCGCTAACTCCCCGACCTATTTATTATGCCGGAGGTCGGAATCGAACCGACACATCCTTGCGGATACTGGATTTTGAGTCCAGCGCGTCTACCAGTTCCACCACTCCGGCTTAAACCGTAATCTCTATCAGGCGCTGCCTCCGGTGTCAAGGGAAATACGACGCTAACTGATGCCCGCATCCGCCGTCTAAAAGGAGTAGAGTTCGCAAATGGCCTTGACAGGTCCGGAAAAATTGGGTACACAAGCAATTACCGAGCGCGTTGGAGAGTTTCTTCCGGCCGTGCGGTGCGCGGGGCTGTAGCTCAGTTGGGAGAGCGCTTGAATGGCATTCAAGAGGTAGTCGGTTCGAAGCCGACCAGCTCCATAAAAAGAAAAATCAAGGGGTTGCAGAAATTACTCTGCAGCCCCTTTTCGTTTGCGTGCATATTGGGAGGTGTACGCCGGAATCCCGGAAAATTCCGTCACCCCCACACCTATCCGGCCACGAATGGCATCTCCGTCGACGATCTGCGCAAAGCCACGGAAGGTATGGTGCTTGTTCAGGGGTAGCATACGTATTTGACTGACAAGCATGTACGGAAACTCCTACTATTTAGTTTCCGTTTGGTCTACCATAGCGACACTGTTTTTCGTTCATTTTTGAACGGGTTGAAAAGATGATATTTACGTCCGGATCAGACCTGTCGGAAAACACCTGTTTTACGTCAGAACTTCGCGACCGTCGAAATGGTCAGGGTGCGAATCCCTGATCAGAAAACTCTTGAAACACAAGAGCTAGATAGCTATATTAGCTAAAATGGTCAAATTCTGTGTGGCAAAAGGAGTTTCGAACATGGTAACCGTAAAGGCCACCGAGATGAAGAATAAGTTGGGCCACTATCTCCAAGTGGCCTTGGTGGAACCGGTTGTGGTTGAGAAAACCAAACAGCAGGTCGCGGTTCTGATGTCCATGAAAGAGTATGAACGTCTCACCAAGCTCGAGGATGCTTATTGGGGGGAAAGAGCGAAGGCTGCGGAGGCAGAGGGGTATTTGAGCGAAGCTGAAACCAAGGAATTCATCGAGGCCTCCCTCCGTGTTGAAGCTTGATATCACAAAACAAGCTCTGAAGTTTTTTCGTCCCCTGCCGGCAAAGCGGTATCGTCAAGTTTTCAACAAGGTCTTGGCTCTCATGGAAGATCCTGAGCCGCCCGATTTTTCTCCGCTTGTCAGGTATCCGTACAGAAGAGCCGATATCGGGGAATACCGGATTGTCTATCGGGTTGAAGAAGATCGCCTAAAAGTGGCTTTGATAGGCAAAAGGAACGACGATGAAGTCTATCGTCAGCTCAAGGACCTGTGAGCTTGGCAGTCTCGGGCGGTGTTCAGTCACAAATGGCCCCTGGTTGCTGGACGTTCATCGGGGCTTTTTGTCCACGTACTCAAAAACCTGTTTGGCGGGGATAGCCTTGATTTCGCCACGATCAAATGCATCCAACCGCTCTTCTGCCTCTTTTCCCCACAACGAACCTATTCCCTCTTGAGACGGCGGGTCCAGGCTCGACAGCAGACGCTCTGCGATTTCTGCTCGCTCAGCAGGATGAAGTGAGAATGCCTCCTTGAGGACTTCTATACCTTTAGATGGCATGCGAGTTACCGCTTTCTTGCCAAAATTCTAACACAAAAGGGTGGCATTGAGCGAGATGGTTTTGCCCCATCCCGCTTGATGGGCGGCGAGTGCCTTCTAATCCTCGACGGTGACCCTCCAGACCTCCCGCTCTTCAAAATGCCGCGCTGCTTTTTCTCCTCCAGTCGGCGGAGCTTGGCCCCCTTGCACACTTTGGTCTTCTTATTGGGACCTGTTTCAACGCTTCCGCAGCAGTTCAGCGAAACGCTCAATGGCCAGTGCGTGACATCGTCAGTAATCTCATTTCCCTTCCAGCTTCCGTACCCTGGAAGTAATGCCACCCGGTTGCCTCTGAAAAATTTCTGCCGGCAAAAGAATGTCCGGATTCTCTTTGCATAATTCCCGCAGCAGGTGGTCCTCCTGCTCACTCCACGGTTCACTGGCTCTTCGATACTTCTGCCTGCCCTTTCGCATGTTCCTGAATTAGAGAGAAGAACTGCGCTCCGTATAATTCAAGTTTTCTCTGGCCAACACCGGCGATATTTCCCATCTGCTCAATAGACCGAGGGAGGTGTTTGACCATTTCTTTTAGGGTGCTATCGTGAAAGACGATAAAAGGCGCAATGGATTGTTGTCTTGCGATATCAAGGCGCAGTGCACGCAACTTTTCCCAAAGCTCGCTGGCAAAAGAATCGTTCGAAAAATCCGTTGTCCCCTGTTTCGGCTTCGCGACTTTCTTGCTTTTGGTTGGTTCAGGGTCTTTCCGAAGCTCGAACTTCTGTTCACCTTTCAATACCGGGCGACTTAAGGCAGAGAGTCGGAATCCCCCCTTGCCGTCGATGTCTATGTTGAGAAGACCCGCGGCAACAAGTTGGCGGAATACCGATTTCCATTCCCTCTCCGATAGTTCGGTGCCTATTCCAAACGTAGAAATTCGGTCGTGTCCGAAACGGCAGATTCGCTCGTCGTCTTTTCCGAGAAGAACTTCGGTGAGATAGGCCGCACCGAAACGCTGCCCGGTTCGATAGACACAAGAGAGCGCCTTCTGGGCAACAATAGTCCCGTCCCAGGTATCCACCTTTCCGGTGCACGTATCGCAGTATCCGCAGGGTTTGGGGAGTTCCTCTCCGAAGTGGGCAAGCAGCACCTGCCTTCGGCATTTGATTGTTTCGCAGAAACCGAGCATGGCTTCCAGCTTGCGCTGCTGGATTCTCTTGAACTGCTCGTCCCCTTCGGAAGTATCCAGCATCCGTCGAAGGGTCACGATATCCGCCAGACTGTAGACCATCCAGGCATCGGCCCCTTGTCCGTCGCGTCCGGCACGGCCTGTCTCCTGATAGTAGCCCTCGAGAGTTTTTGGAAGATCCATGTGAGCCACGAAGCGGACGTCCGGTTTATCGATTCCCATTCCGAAGGCGATTGTGGCAACCATGATCACGTGATCTTCCTGCAGGAATCGACGTTGGTGCTTTAAGCGCAGGTCCCGATCCATCCCCGCGTGGTAGGGGAGGGCGGTGAGGCCTTTCTCGGAGAGCCACTTTGCGGTTGATTCGACCCTTTTTCTGCTCAGACAGTACACGATTCCAGAATCATGCCAATGTTCTGTTCGTATAAAGTCAAGCAACTGAGATTTTTCGTTTTCCTTTAGCTCTACTCTGTAATGGATGTTCGGACGGTCAAAACTTGAGACGAATTGTCGGGCGTCTTCGAGTCGAAGCTTCTCGACGATTTCTCTTCGTGTCACAGGATCTGCTGTGGCGGTCAGGGCGATTCGGGGGATTAGCGGAAAACGCTCAGGCAGAACGGAAAGCTGAAGGTACTCCGGGCGGAAATCGTGCCCCCACTGAGATACGCAGTGAGCCTCATCTATGGCGAAAAGCGCAAGGTTCATTTGATTCAAAAGTTGCCGAAACTCGGCAGTGGCGAGACGCTCCGGAGCCACATACAACAGATCGAGTTCCCCGGAAAGCATCTTGAGCTCAACGGCTCGAGCTTCATTGCGATTCAAGGTCGAATTCAGGAATTCAGCTTGGATGCCAAGTTGACGAACAGTGTCCACCTGGTCTTGCATCAGCGCAATGAGGGGAGAAATTACAATTCCAACGCCGCTGCGGATCATTGCCGGTATCTGGTAGCAGATCGACTTTCCGCTGCCTGTCGGCATCAAGACCAAGGCGTCATTTCCGGCTATCAGGTGATGGACAATCGCCTCCTGATGCCCACGAAAGCCGCCGTAGCCAAAGCGACCATTCAGGATCTCCAGTGGAGAATTCTGGGAACCTCGCATGATTATCATTTCTCCAAAACGCTTAAAACCCAAACCTGTCCCGAGGCCAACTCCTTATTCGTCACCTGGCTCCGAGTTTGCTGCGATATTACCCGCAACACCCCGTCCTTGCCAATCCTCGTCTTCAGCCGCAGCATCACCAAATCCTTCCGCTCCTGCGACGAGCTTGGCGAGTTCACCACATCAAACCACAATGAAACGCGGGAACTTGCCTTGTTAACGTTATAGACTATTTAACAGGCGGTTCGCGCCGTACCATCATTGCTTTGCGTATGAACAGCAGTAATCCGTCACAGTTTTGATTTTCAGGCCGAATTTGGATTGTGCGGGTACCTCGAATGTTTCTCCACCCTTCACCTGTTTCCATTCTCCGGAGCCGGGCATAAGGACTTCGAGATCTCCGGCAATTATTTCCATGATCTCTTTTTCCGCCGTTCCGAACTCGTAATCTCCAGGAAGCATTATGCCAAGGGTCTTCTTGGACCCGTCCGGGAAGACAACAGTGCGGCTCGTTACTTTTCCTTCGAAATAAATATTTGCCTTCTTGACTACCGTGACGTTAGTAAACTCTGCCATCATTTTTTTCCTTTCGCCCATCTGCTGAAATAAAAAGCAGGACAAATCCGTCATTACCCTGAGCTTTGTCGTCCGTCGGTAAGTATAAAAATAAATGATAACCGGGCAAAACGCCCAGGCATCTCTATGCACTTTCCCAAGAAGCTCGCAATGCGGCCCCGCGGTTCAGGTGCGGTCCATGAGGCGTCAATACCCGGGACTGCTTCTATCTTTAAAACCTGATCCTCGAAATGCATGCGCGGCCCAAGCTCTGCATCGGCATGGAAGGAGAAAACGAAATCAGGCCATCCCTGACGGCGCAAAGTAAGATGTGAACCGGATGAACGCTGGTTCTGCCATCTAATACTATGCAGAGCAGCGAGTATTCTTCTCGCCTTTGTGGCCGACCATTCACTCATGCCGCAGCGAATTTGATGTCGACCATATCGGGTGGAACTTCCCGATGCTCGATTTTGTCCGCAACTATACGGAGCCCCAGAGCCTGCACTTGACTGACGGCCTCCTGGACCGTTCTGCCGCAGGCAAGTGCGCCGGGTAGTTCCAGTACTTCAGCCAGCCAACGGCCATCATCCTCTTGCTCGTATTCCATGGAGAACGTCATGACCATGTTTCCAAATATAGGTTACCAAATCTAAGATAATCTCGTTATTTTACATTATAGCGCAGAGGCCCTGGCGCTGCATGGCTAAGCGCGCCTGCAAGTCAAGTTTAATCGTCTACGCGTGCCTTTTCCGACCTTCGATCTTTTAACCTGCTATGTTGCTTTTTCTCCTCCAACCGCCGCAGTTTCGCCGCCTTGCTCACTCGCGTCTTCTTTCTTATCGGAACCCGCCTTAACGCCTCCTGCATCAACTCCACAAACCGCCCCACCGCCAGTTCCTTATTCTCAGCCTGGCTGCGGGTCTGCTGAGATATCACCCGCAACACCCCATCCTTGCCGATCCGATTGGAGAGTCGCTGCAAAATCAGACCTTTCTGCTCCGTCGACAAACTCGTCGAATTGACGACATCGAACCACAGCGTCACCCTCGTACTGGTCTTGTTTACATTCTGCCCGCCCGGGCCGCCGCTGTGCGAGGCGGTAAACTGGAGTTCCTCGACGGCAATGGAAACGCGCTCCGTTATTTGTATCATCTGTCCACCCGGCGCATGCAAAAAGCACCGCTCGCCTCCGCATGCCCAATCGATATACCTTTCATCAATCCCGCTGATTGTCCTTTGCCCTGGCGACCCCGGGGCAAACCGTCACTCCACCTCGCAATCGGCTTATTGCGGCCATGAGTTTAAAAAATAGGCAGGAAATAGCAAGAAATAAAAAAGCCGACTCGGTGGGGCAGACCGATCGGCTTCGAGGAGGAAAGAGTTTATAATCGACTTACTACCATTGCAAGGGCAATGCCAACGGCACAAGTAAGTACACGATACCTATTATTACAAATAGTTATGTCAAATACCGGAGCTAGCCATCCATTGAGTTATGCCGCCATAAAGCCGCCATGCAAAGTGAATATCGCCATGATCGCGCCATAACCGCGCCGCACCCGCGGCCATCTCATGGCGGCTTTACTGGGTACCGGCATGATTATTTTTCTGGAAAGTGTTTGGAATTAAGAATTACGAGGCGGAACGGAGCCCTTTCTAAAAACCGGGTAAACCCGGCACACCATGGGCCGGTCAGAGACTGTGGTCTATGCGGGCCTCCGAAGGGCTCCGTTTTGCGCCGCCTAATTTTCAGGTGTGCCTCTAGAGTTGCAGTAATTCTACCGCTCCGCTAACGAAGGCGAGGGCGAGGCAGCGGGCATGATCGTCATTTAACGCGTGACCTTCAAGTATTTCCTGCTCATAGCCCCCGCAGTTCTGACAGGAAAAGCCGGGCCATTTTCTTAGAATGGCGTAATCGAGACACTCTCCGTAGTTTCGGCAGAACACCTTGCGCCTGACCTTATCGCAGCTTTCAACGGCAATATAGCGTTCCGGTTTTACCCTTTTCATGACGTTCTCCTCTATTTTGGGGGACCGTTTTCCTGACTCATTGATACCAGTAGGTCCGCCGGATTGAAATGAGGTCAAGAAGGGAATTGCCGTACTCTATTGCTGTATTTTATCGCTCGGAAAAGGTTGGCAAGTGAAACAAATCATCTGTCAAATTATTTGTATCACCTTGAATCAACAAACTTATCCTGGACACCCAGCTATCCGTGAATACCCAGTTATCCGTAAATACCCGAGCCATGCCCGGCCGATCGCAAGGTGCGTGGAGCGCTCGTGCGCTTTGTTGCAGTCCGGCTGGAGCGCTCCTTTCGAGTCGACGCACGAGACTCAAGGCTTGGTCTTCGGGTCGCTCGAATTATTGAAAAGAATAACGAGCACGTCGGCTTTCCCGTCGGCTCCAGCGTTTGTCTCCACCATGATGTGCACCTGTTTGACAGACCCCGGGCTGACGTTTTCGAGCTTTGGCTCGATATTTAGAACGAAGCCGTTTCTATTCTCGAGTCTTTCTTGGGAAACCGACATGAGTGCTTTGTCATAAGTCAGGCCGGTAATGACGAAAGGTTTGTCGTCGCCGCTCGTAACGGTCACGGCGCCCGAGCGCACCGGTTTTCCACCGCTTAGTTTTCCTACCATGACGGTCTCGGGTGTAGCCTCTATTGCACCCTTTATGACACCCATAACTCGGACGAGCAAATAGGGGGCCCGCGCAAGGTCGGTTTTGAGTCTGATAAAACCGCTGTAGCTCCCTTTTTGGACCTTGTTGGAGACCTTCAGCCTGTAGTGTGTTCCCTCCGAAACCGTTTGCAGGGAGTAGTTTATGCTCCCGGACAGGTTTGTATCGATGCCCTTGATGTGAAAAGGCGCCGTTGTCGCCACGAGGTCCACCACCGACTCCGTGAGACGGCCCGCGGGGCCTCTGAACGCTACATTCCCGGAAGGTTTCATTGTGACGATGGCTTTGACAAAGCCTTCGAGACTTAAAACCAGCCTGGGCTTAAGCGGGTCATTACTTTCAACGGTAACCGTTTTGACAATGTTTCCCTGCCTGCTCGCAAGGTCCACCTTCATTATAACCTTTCCCTCGCCGCCGGGAGGGATTGCCGGGTCGTACCGGACAAGCGTGCACCCTCAAGCGACCTTGACGTGCTCGATCTTGAGAACCGCCTTACCTCCATTGCGCACGGTGAATGTGTGCTCGACCGTGTCGCCTTGCACCGCGGTGCCGAAATTATAAGCGGGCGCCTGGACCTGGATTGTCGGATCAGCCTTGGAATTCTGTTGCGCGATGGGCTCTTGAGTCGCCAACGCAAAGGGCGCCGCAACTAAAATGGGCGGCAAAAAGAGGACCAGGCCAAGAAATGTTTTTGCAAAACCATAAACTCTCATTGAGTTTTTCCTCCGCGGTCAAGTGAAGAGGCAAGGCCGCGACCTATCCCCGAATCCCGCGGGGGATCGCGAAGCCGGGGCGGGTCGCGCAGTAAATGTTACAAAAGATGATAACACAACGGGTGTGAAGAAAATAAAAAGTGGCAAAAAAGAAAATTGCCGATGGAGCAGTGGTCCAGCACCACGCCGCCCCATGGTTTTTCGAAAGCCGATATTAGCCCTGCGCCCTTACCGGTGAACAAGGTCGTGGGCGAAAACCATCTCGACGCCTTCCTGCCTGAAATAGGAGGCAGCGGCCTGAAGCGTTCGCAAAGTAATCTCACGAGGATGTCCGATGGCAAGGGCCGCTCCCCGCACTTTGGCTATCTCCACGGCTTTCGCTATCTGCGAGCGAATGGCGGCCGCAAGGAGATTGTCGTCTAGAAAAACATCGCGCTTGCAAGTGGGGACCATCATCCGCCGGGCTTCTTTCCACCCGACGCTGGTATTTATCGTCATGCTGTCTATAAAGAAGAGTTTACGGTCCTTTAGCACGGAAAGGACGATTCCCATGGCCTTGGCGTCCTGGGTCAACCTTGAGCCCATATGGTTGTTGAGCCCGTCGAAGTAGGGGGAAGTATCCAGGGCGGCGGTGACGCTAAGCCTGATTTGGTCGCTGGACATGGAAACGAGCAGGGCGCCGGGGCCGGGGTTTACGCGGCGGTTCAAAGGCTCCATGGGAAGATGCAGTATAACTTCCCTGCCTTGCCTGTGGGCCATTTGAGCGATCTGGGTGCTATGGGCCTGGAACGGCAGAATGGATAAGGTGACGGGGAACGGAAGCGAGGCGAATTTGCTGGCTACCCCGAGGTTTGGTCCAAGATCGTCTATGACGATGGCAAGTCTTGGCCGGCCATGTCCGGGATGCGCAACGGGGAGCGCCGCGGCCTGGGGGCGGGCCGCCGGCAAAGCATTGGCGGCGTGGGAGGCCTGTCTTCCCGTAGGGACCGGTGCGGCCTTGTGTGGGGCTGCCGGCAAAACATTGCCGACGCGGGAGGCCTTTTGTCCTGTACGGACTGCCGCTTGCGGATTTTCGGGCCTTGGGCCTGTCTGGTTGGTTCGAACTTCCGGGGGCGAAGCTACAGTGCCTGGAGTTTTTGAAACCTTGGGGATCTGCGGAAGGGGGGGCAGGCGACCGCTCTCGTGGGCAAAATATAAAAGGGCCGCGAGAAAAAACAGGGCTGCGACCCATGCGACCAAAAAAACCGCGGGGGGCCTTTTCTTTATGGCTGCAGCTGTCTTGGGGCGGCTTTTGCCTTTTTCCCCTTCCTTTGATTTCCCGGTCCTGGCCCTTTTTCCCGACGGCAAGAGTCTTCCTCTCCGGCAGCCGTATCTGATTCACCCCGGAGTGACTTGCACTCCGGGGTGAATCAGATACGGCGCAAACCTGGACGCCACATGCCTTGCAGACAAGGGCAGCCGGGTTCCATGAGCTACTTTGATTGCGATTGGGCCATTATCTTGTAGCCTTTTAGCAGGTCGAGCGCCCGGCTGACCTGGTTGTCCGCTTCGACAAACTTTTTAGCCGTGATCTGAGTGGGCGTAAGCTTTGATTTTTTGCCAACAGTCGGGTTCTGGTCCTTGAAGTGGCCGGGGAGGTCTTTTTCCCGGATAAAAGTCGGTTCCACGTTCTTGGCGCCGGCCGTCTCCGGACCCGTCTTTCTGACCATGATATCAGGCGTGATTCCCTCGGCCTGGATGGACCTGCCGGAAGGGGTGTAGTAAAGTGACGTGGTAAGTCTCAGGGCCGAACCGTCGTTTAGCGGAATTACCGTTTGAACCGAGCCTTTGCCAAAGGTCTGTTCGCCCATGATTATGGCTCTTTTGTGATCCTGAAGCGCTCCGGCAACAATTTCCGATGCGCTTGCCGACCCTCCGTTTACGAGCACGACCATCGGAACGGTGAGAGGATTGGCCTTCTTGTGGGCCTCGAAGCGCATCTTCTGATCTTCAAGTCGTCCTCCGGTGTAGACGATCAGGCCGCCATCGAGAAACTGATCGCTCACCTCGACCGCCTGATCCAGCAAGCCGCCGGGGTTATTCCTTAAATCGAGTAACAGTCCCTGCAGGCCTCCAGGATTGTCCCCCTGGAGCTTTTGGATCGCTTTGTACAAGTCGCTCCCCGTACCACTTTCAAAACTCGAAATCCTCACGTAGCCAAACCCCGGTTCGAGCGTCATGGACTTTACGCTCTTTATAGCAATGATAGCCCGGACCAATTCGACTTCCAGAGGCTTTGCAAGTCCTTTTCGAAAAATCGTCAGCTTGATCTTGCTGCCCTTGGGACCTCTCATCTTTGTCACCGCATCCATTAGCGACATGCCCTGCGTAGGCTGCTCATCGATTTTGACTATCTCGTCGTTAGACTTGAGGCCGGCCTTATCGGCAGGGGTGCCCTCAAGCGGGGAAACCACGGTCAGAATATTGTTCTTGATGGTTATCTCTATGCCGAGGCCGCCGAATTTCCCCCTCGTTTCGATCTGCAGTTCCTTGTAATCGGTAGGCGTAAGGAATGAGGAGTGAGGGTCGAGCTCGCGAAGCATCCCGGTTATGGCTCCATAAATGAGCTTTTTCTGGTCTGTCTTTTTTACGTAGTTGTCCTGAACTATCGACATGATGTCGCTAAAGAGCTTCAAATAGTGATAGGTATCTTGTTTTTCAGGTTGATCGGCGGCTTTGACCGGCGTTGAACTGCCCCCGAACGTTAAAATCAGGACAGCGGTAATGATGGGAAGTAAAAGTTTTCGGTTCTTCAGCATGTGGATTTCCTTGCTATAGCCAATTATGAACCAGGCCTGACGAAGGTCTCCGGTTTCGATGCGCCACGGGTCCGACGGGGCCCGACGCTCAGAAGAGAAATTTTAAGACTTCCCGAATTTAACAGCACCATGTTCAAAGGGCAACCCAATTTTTGACCCTTTTCGACCCCGCGGATTCGAAATCGAAGCTGATTGTCGAGATGAAAAAACAGGGCTCCTATAGTCGACTAAAAAAAGCCTCTTCGCATCGAGATTTCTCCCTTCCCCCCGGCGCGCAACCCTTTTTTGCCAAAATGAATTTCCTGCCGATGTGAACTTTATCGCCGCATAATTCGTCTAATCAGTAACAGGAGTGATTAATAAATATTATGACGTCGGGGAATTTCTGAGTTTTGGTTCAAGGGACCACGGGAGGTGATGAGATGAAAATGTTTCGTGGCTTTAAAAAACTTTTGTGGGTTCTGGTGGTTTTCGCCTCGCTTTCACTTGCGGCCCCTGCCGCTTATGCCTACCGTTCTGGCGGACACGGCTATGGCGGACACGGCTATGGCGGACGCGGCTATGGCGGGCACGGCTATGGCGGACGCGGCGGTTACTATCGCGGCGGGGGGTATGGTCATTACCGCTATTGGGGCGGCTATTACCCTTATTATGGCGGCTACTACTACCCTTATCCTTATACTTACTACTATTATCCCAACTATTATTATTACCCTTACGGCTATTAGTAGTGACGTTTTGGTGCAAGTGACGAGGCGAGACCGCGAGGCGGGGGATTTCAGGCGGCTATGAGAAAAGACGCTCAAAACTCCCCCGCAACGCTGTGATGAACAGCGAGGGGGTGTCCCATTGCCAAAAAACTCCTCGATATTTTGGAAGGCCGCAGGCAGTTGTCCGCTTTGCGCCTGAGCTTGCCCACCCTTTAAAAAAAGAAATCTCCTCTCGTGACGACCACCTCCTTGGGGCTGAAATTTCCCTTTTTGTAAAACTTCGATACTCCGTTTGCTATTATATCCGAACTGGACCTGGGGCTACCCACACGCGCTCCAGGCAAGGCCATCTGTTTGGCTATGTAGAGCGCCCAGCCAGTGTCCATCCGGACCCCCCCTGGTGGGCAAGATAAAGCTTTTGCCCACCCTGCGAAGCTCCGCGCCTCGTGCCCGCCGCTCTCACAATGTGGGTTTCCGGATGGAAACGGGCTAATGGCTCAAAAATCGTATTTATTGAGCGCAGATCGTGCGTTTGTGCTCGACTTGGAACCGCGTTATCGGCCGGTTTTCGGCCCGAACTCCGGAGGGCGGCAATGTGTCTTATCGGGAAAACGTGATGAGGAAATCGTGTGTTCTTCTGGCTCAGGACAACCCTGTTAACCAGGAAGTGGGGCGCACCATGATCGAGGCCCTGGGGTGCCGTGTCGATGTGGCTTCCAATGGGCACGAGGTGCTTAGCAGCATGGAACTCAATAGCTATGACGTTATTCTGATGGACTGCCGGATGCCCGTGATGGACGGCCTTGAAGCGGCTCGTCTGATCAGGAGCAGGGAGGAGAGTCGCGGTGGCCCAAGGACGGCGATCATAGCGGTTGCGGCCGGCTTTACCGATGAAGACCGCAACCGGTGTCTGGATGCCGGGATGGACGACTGTCTGGTCAAACCCTTCTACATATCGGAGCTTTCGGAAATGATGACCAGATGGTGTGGCCGATTCATTTGGCCTTGAAAAAACCCCTGGGCACAACGACGATCCCTCGCGGCGTCACGGAGAATCTTTCCCTGTCCGCCTGAGGGTTTATTCCTATCTCGGTGTTGGGAGGGATAACGTTTTCCTTGTCGATTATCGCTTTTTTGATCTTGCAGTGCCGCCCCACCTCGACATGATCCATTATAACTGATTCGTCTACCTGCGCCCAACTACGAACCGTCACATCGCAAGACAGCACCGAACTTCTCACCGTGCCGCCGCTTATGATGCAACCGGGCGAAATCATCGAATCGACCGCCGTCCCCGCGTGATCGGGCTGGTGGAAGACGAACTTTGCCGGCGGGTACTGGCGCGGTCGGGTTCTTACCGGCCAAAGATACCCATAGAGATTGAAAAAAGGATCCACGCCGGTCAAATCCATGTTGGCGTTCCAATAGGCGTCCAGGGTGCCTACGTCTCTCCAGTACTGAGAGTCGCGGGTGTTGTCGACCAGGTGAAGCCTCCTTGCTCCGTCGGGGTCGGTCTGGCGGATATAGTCGCGGATCCGGTTCAACCGCCTGTAGGGGTAGGCGAAGACTTTCACTTCGTCTATGATCCTGGGAATTATGTCTCCTCCGAAATCATGGTAGTCCATCTTGTAGAGAATATCGAGGAGCAGTTCGGTTCTGAATAGATATATCCCCATGGAGGCCAGGCAACGATCGGGATCGTCCGGGATGGGTTTGGGGTCCTTGGGCTTTTCCTGCCAGGCGCGGATTCTGAAATCATTGTCGACTTCGGCTATCCCGAACTCGGAGCCTTGTGCGCGGTCCACTTCCAGGAGCGCCACTGACGCGTCGGCCCCCACTTTTTCGTGATAATCGCGGAAAGCCGAATAGTCCATCTTGTAGACGTGGTCGCCGGAAAGAATCAGAACGTAGCGCGGCATCTCTCGCTCGAGCAGGTAGAGATTCTGCCTGACCGAGTCGGCCGTTCCCCTGTACCATTCTTCCCCTGTTCTTTGTTGAGGGGCCACGATGCGCAGATAGTGGCCGAGATCGCCCGAAAATATTTTCCAGCCCTCTTCGAGGTGGTCTACCAGGGACTGCGATTTGTACTGTGGAAAGACCAGGATCTTGTAGAGTTGGGAGTTGATACAGTTGCTAAGAGGTATATCGATGAGCCGATATATGCCTCCAAATGGAACCGAGGGCTTGGACCTGTCAGCGGTAAGGGGCATGAGCCGAGTGCCCCTCCCCCCCGCCATTATGATGGTCAAAACGTCTTTCATCGACATCGACCCTTTTCTCTGCCTATTTCACGAGGCTCGCTAGATCTTCGGGAAGCTCGCTGCCCTGGTATTTGATCTCGCCTTTTTTGTCAACCAGAACAATATTGGGTATCCCCTCGACGCCGTAGGTACGCGTGACTTTGGTGCCTTCGTCATAGAGCACCGTATACGGCTTGTCCTTTGCGTAGAGTTTGGCCTTCTCGAATGAATCTCCGCTTCCCACGTCTACCGCCAGGATCGCCAGATCGGAATACTTGGGGTTCTGCTTCAGGGCGGCCACCTTGGGCCCCATCGCCTGGCAGAAATGGCACCATGTGGCGAAAAAGTAGATCAGAACCGGCTTTTGGCCCTTATACTGGCTCAAGGTAAAGCTCTTTGCGTCGGTGCTTTTAAGGGTGAAATCGGGGGCGGGTTGCGCGGCTCTGGCCGGAAGGTACGAAACCACGGTCGCGAGCAGCACGGCTGAAATCAGAAAAAATGCGAATCTCTTGCCCGTTTTCAGATTCATATAAAGAATTCTCCTGCTTTTATGAGGAAATACTCCGCCGCGATGATCATGAGGATTCCAAAAATCTTCTGGACTCTAATCATCCATTTTCCGGAACGAGGCAGTGAGGCAAGAAGCCCGGTGAAGGTACCCACTACGATCACCAGCGCCCCAAGGCCGAGTGAAAAAGAAAACAGCATGCCCACTCCCAGCGCGATCTGGCGTTTTACGGCCACAAGGGCAAGAAGTGAGGCGAGAATGGGAGTTGTGCAGGTGCTTACAACCAGAGCCGAAGCCCCGCCCAGTATCATGCTCGTAATGACGTCGTGGCCCGAAAACCCCGTTATTTTCAAGTTGTTCAGAAAACCGGGCGGGGCGAGCGGAACCGCATCCAGCATCACGAGTCCAAAGAAAAGCATAACATTGGCCACAGCCAGGTAGACCCACGGGCTGGCCGTAAGAGCCCCGAACATTTCGCCGGTTAGCGCCGCGAAGATGGCCAGTGTCGAATAGACAATGGCCAGGCCCAGGACGTAAAAAAGAGATAGCAGAAAACCCCTGCTCCTGCTGCCGTTGGCCTTGCCGCCGATAAACGCAACCGTTATCGGCATCATCGGATAGGTGCAGGGTGTAAAACTTGCCAGAACGCCTCCCAGAAAGGAGAGAAGTATCGCAAGCCACGGGGAATTATGAGCGATTTCCGCAAAATGGCTGATCGTCAGCATAATAGCCGCCTCGCTTCCTTACAAAAAAGGTCAGATTGCCAAGTCACTGGGATCAGCATTCACAATTGGAAACGCGTATGCCTTCCCGGCATGCCTTCTACTACCGAACTCGAAATCCCGCAAGATGGTAAAAGTTGTTCCAGTACCTTTATGCTCTTGATTTCCTTTCTCGTATGATACCTGAACCAGTCGAGAAGGCCCGCCAGAAGAGGTGCTCTCATTTCCCTGCGCATCTTGAGCCGCCAGGTTTTCTCGAGCGGGATTTTTCTCATATAATGTATTAATGCCAATGTACCTGTATCAAGCTCAATATAGCCACTATCAGGTAAAAAATGATCCGGACACACGAGTTTTCCAAGTGAAGGCTGCCAAAACCATTTTGGGGCCGTCTTTAGAGCGCGCCGGCAAATCTCGCATTCGTCCAGGGCCGGCATATAACCCATGATCAATTGAAAACGCAACAGCGCTAATAGTAGCACATGTTGAGGGTCATTGTCCCGCTCCAATCTGTCGAGGGTCTCTTTGTGGAGAAAAAACGGTGCGGGGTGCGGTTCCCCTTCGGGGACCATCGCCAGAACAATTTCGGAAAAAAGCGCCGCATAGGACCACTTCTCGATATCCATTCGCATCGGAAGATAGGGCTCCACCAGTTTGCAGGCCTCGATCCATATGTAAGAATTCCTCTCGCGGCACTCCAGGCGAACGAGGCTGCACGCTTCGAACACGTTGGCAAATCTTTTCCTGCTTCTCCTGGCGCCTTTGGCAATACCGCGCAGTCTCCCGAATCCGGCCGAATGAAAACTAACCAGCCGATCCGATTCCCCGTGGTCGCATGAACTCAAAACGATGGCATCGGTTTCGAATATTTTCATTATCTACCGACTAATCCAACATGAAATCGAAGTCAAAAATCCATTCTAAACGCTTCTCATAATTAGTTCAACAAAGGCGAACCCCTGCTTTGTCTTTTGATGACTCCGGACTTTCAAATATTTTCCGTCCCTTCGTTGGCGAAGTATCGGTTGTAGGCATTAAGATAAGCGCGGGCGGTCGCCTCTATCACGTCCGGACTGGTCCCGATGCCTGAATAAATCGTCTCTCCGATTTCCACCCGCACCATCGCTTCGCCGAGCGCATCGGTGCCCATGGTGACGGCTTTTAAGTCGTAGTCGCAAAGTTTGCCGGTAACGCCCGTGATTCGTTCTATCCCCTTGAAAACAGCATCAACCGGGCCGTTTCCCGTTGCGGCGTCCGTAAAAAGCTGCCCGTCTTTTTCAAGCGTAACCGATGCCAGGGGGACCATCCTGTTTCCGCTCATTATTTGCATGGTGTGCATCTTGTAAGTCTCCGGCACCTTCGAGACCTCTATTTCGACGATCGCCTGGAGGTCCTGGGCGCCGATTTCCTTCTTGCGGTCGGCCACGTCGATGAAACGGTTGTAGACGCGCTCGAAGGTCTCCGGATCGAGCGAAAAACCGAGTGCTGTGAGCCGGTGCCTCAAGGCGGCCCGTCCCGAGCGGGCCGTGAGAACTATTGTCTGTTGCCTTATGCCCAGTTCCTCGGGCTTCATGATCTCGTAGGTCGTCCTGTCTTTGAGTACTCCGTCCTGGTGGATCCCCGATGAATGAGAAAAGGCATTGCTTCCAACTATCGCCTTGTTCGGCTGCACCGGGACATTCATGATCCTGCTTACCATTCGGCTCGTGCGGTATATCTCCTTGGTATCGATGGAGGTGACCGCCTGGTAGTTTTCAAACCGGGTCTTGAGGACCATCACTATCTCTTCGAGTGATGCGTTGCCGGCCCTCTCGCCTATCCCGTTGATCGTGCACTCCACCTGGTCCGCACCGTTTCGAATTGCGGCCATGCTGTTTGCCACGGCCAGTCCGAGATCGTTATGGCAGTGGACGCTCAAAAGAACGCCGCCAAGTGAGGGCACGGCCTCGCGCAGTCTGCGGATGAGATCGCCGTATTCCTCGGGCAGAGCGTAGCCGACCGTATCCGGAACGTTAATCACTCCTGCCCCGGCTTTTATCGTTTCGTCGATGATCCGGCACAAAAAACTGAACTCCGTCCTCGAACCGTCCTCTGTTGAAAACTCGACATCCGGGCAAAGACCCCTTGCATATTTTACCGCCTCAACGGCCATCTCGAGCGCCTTGTTTCGGTCGCTTCTCAGCTTTTTCTGTATGTGGATGTCCGATGAGCCGAGGAAAACGTGGACCCTTGGCCGCTCCGCCTCGCGGACTGCCTCCCATGCGATGTCGATATCCTCCTTGACCGCGCGGGCGAGCGCGGTGATCACCGGGCCGCCCTTCACTTGCCGGGATATTTCCCTTACGGCCTCGAGATCCCCTGGCGAAGAACATGGGAACCCTGCCTCGATAACGTCGACGTTGAGCTTTGCGAGCTGCTGGGCTATCTCGAGTTTTTGCCTCTTGTTGAGTTTTGCCCCGGGTACCTGTTCGCCATCCCTGAGTGTCGTGTCGAAGATGTGTATCTTTCTGGACATCTTGTTCTCCTTTTCGCCAAAGCGGCTGAAAAAATCGTTAAAGGTCCATAAAAGCAAAAAGGCCATGGGGGAGAACCCATGGCCTTTGATCGTCGGTAAATCTCTGCTCTTAGCACTGCAAGCAAAAGGCGGTTGGTCCTCCTGTCCGGCTTTGCGGACGTAGTAGTAGAGCTAGTAGCAACAGTAGGAAAGACAACGCGCCGATCATTTCAAAACTCCCACAAAAACTGTTATGAGCCTTGTAGGCCATATACCCGATCTCAGGCGAGCAAGTCAACCCTTAAACCAGTAGACCACGGCAAAACAAGCCGCGATTTCCGCCAGATAGAGCAGGGAATAGAGCCCGTATTTGCCCATCGGGAAATCCTCTATTATGCGATTGGCTTCCTGCATCCTGGAGTATGCCTTGTCGGTATCCATTTGAAACTCCATCTACAAGATTTATCGGAAAACTTCGATACTCTTTCGATAATCAATTGCGCTTGCAACATCACACGTCCAGCCATTATATTTGCCGGGTAGAAAATATCAAGCTTTTTCACTACTCTCTTTTGCCAATTGGTGCCCTGACATGTTGACCACTTCCGATAAGCCCGGGCTTTCCTTCGTTCCGCGGGACGTTCTCAAGGCAATGGAAAAAATCAGCCGGGCCGGCTTCGACGTGTGGCTCGTCGGCGGTGCGCTGCGGGATTTTTTACTGGGAATCGAGCCCCGCGACTGGGACCTTGCCACCACAGCCTCCAGTGCCGAGATAATCTCCCTTTTCCCCTCGGTTATCCCCGTGGGAATAAGCCACGGCACCGTCCAGGTCCACACACGGACCCGCGATATCGAGGTGACCAGTTTCGACGCCTCGCAAGGGGCGGGGATCGTTAACGACCTCTCCAGGCGGGATTTCACCATAAATTCGATCGCCCTTTCATACCCTGACGGACTTCTGCTCGACCCCAACTCAGGCCGCCAGGATCTTGCTGCGGGCGTGATCAGGGGGGTAGGGGAGCCCCTTGCCCGGTTTTTGGAAGACCCCTTGAGGATCGTGCGCGCCGCCAGGATGAGCGGAATCTATGGCTTTCGCATCGAACCGGATACCCTCGAAGCCATGAGCAAGTGTTCCAAAAAACTCGAAGACGTTTCCGGGGAAAGAATTCGAGACGAAATCCTTAAGATTCTCACCTCGGAAAACGTCTCCGGGGCCTTCGGGCTCCTGAGGCAAAGCGGTGCGCTCGCAATAGTGATTCCAGCTCTGGGCGCTGCCGCGCATATCGAGTCCTATGACAGGGCCGGCGTTAGCCTCCTCGATCATGCCCTTGCCTGTGTCGTCAATTGCCCGGAGAGGACCCGCGTAAGGCTCGCCGCTCTTTTTCACGTCGCGGCCATGTCCTCCCGCGCGACCCCGGCGCCGGAATGGGACCCCAGGGCCCGAAGCGCGAGCGTGGCGGTGGAAACGATGAAAGCCTGGAACATGTCGAACAGGCGGATAGAAGAGGTTTCCACGCTCGTCGGACATCAGCTCTCCGAGGAGGCATTTGCCTGGAGCGATGCCCGCATCAGGCGGTTTATAACGGAAGTCGGACCGGATCTGTTGGACGATTTTATCGCTCTTGCCGAAGCCGAGTCGCTTTCTCCGGGATGCCCGCATGCCGGCGGGCCGGAAGAGGTCGCCCTGCTTAAATCTTGCCTGAACGCGCAACTGGGGATGATTTCGGCTTTCAGCGTGCGTGAGCTTGCCCTTGGCGGAAATGACATTATGAAAATTCTTGGCATCAGGCCCGGGCCGGAAGTGGGGAAGGTGCTAAAACGCCTCTTCGACCTCGTTCAGCAGGACCCCGGCCTCAATACCCGCAGGAACCTCACCCGGATAGTCGAAGAAATTTACAACCAAATCAACGGTTAAACCGCGGACGCGAAAAAAAAACAGCCCGCTCGGCTCGATGCCTGGCGGGCTGTACTCGTTGACGCTTTAGAAAATGCGCGTGCTATGCGGCTTTGGCTGCCAACTGCGGCTTGCCTACCAGCGGGCTGCCCACGGGCAGGATGTTTCTGCCGAAAACATCCAAGAAAATCACGTGCGCCATCATGTACCAGGCAAGCAGGGCGCATATCGCCAGATCGATTGCCGTGATGGTAAGAACTTGTTTCATGCCGGCAAGGAAGACCATGTCAAGGCCGATAAAGCCGATGACGAGGGTAAGGAAAGTAAGAAACATCGCGGTATGGATTGCAAGAGAACCGATGAGCATAATACATGAGAAAAGCGTAAAAGTGACCATGAACCAGCCGACATCGGTCGGCGAGATCGTAAGGAACTCGTGAACGAAAGTTTGTCCTTTGACGGTCTCCCACTCCAAAATATAGAAAATAGCCGCCAGGGCGATCCAGAACGCTCCGTATGCCGTAAAGGCGCAGAAGCCGAAATTGTTGCCGGTCTGGAACTCCAGGAACCCGGCTATGAGTTGGGCCATCCCGCCAAATGCGAGGGCGCAGCAAAAAACTACACCCGGGTGGCACAAGCCAAGATTATGAAACTGGAGCAAAAGCGTGGTTGCTCCGAAGCCTGCAAGACCTACGACCGCCGGGTTTCCCAATTTTACTTCTGCCATGATAAAAATCCTCCTAAAATAAGAATGCGTTAGTAAGAAAATAGCTCGATGATACTGGCTGGAATCGACGTAATTTGCCGGGACGCCTATCACCCCCCTTTCATTTTAAATTGGTGACCCAAAGAGTGCGCTAATGAAAAACAGCAAAATTGAATGACTGGAATCAGAACGCGAAAATCAGCAAAGCAGGATAGCAATGATAAAAATATCACAACCACATGAGGATGAACAAAGAGCAAACATTCCAGAACGGATCGGGGAAAAAGCGGTCAAAGCTCGTTTCATTTCACAACGTTGGGTCACTCTATTAGATGAAGAGGGGAGTGTCAAGTTATTTGGAAAGGTGTAGTTAAAACCTTTTGCATTTTTTCATCGGCAAAGTGGACTTATTTCCCCCCCCTTTTCTAAAGGGGGGCAGGGGCAGCAGTGTCCGGTTAGGTTTTTGCTAGGCCTTGGACTACCCCCCGTTCTTTGAAATTTTGGGAGCCCTCGGTGGCTATCTTGATGCCCTGGAGTTCGTTGCGAATTTGGGTCCTGAGTTGTCTGACTCTTTTGATGCTGACCTTTTCCCCGAAATGGTTTTGGCAGTAAATTGCAAGGAGAAGATAAGTAATCAGCCCGGCAAGTATTTGCATGGTGAGGCCATATCGGCTCCTTGCAATAATGTGATAAACCTTTAGGTGGCGCTTCCACCACGCGAAGAACTTCTCGATCAGCCAGCGCTCCTTGTATATCGCAGCGATTTGCTCGGCGCTCAGGTCAAAGCGGTCGGTTGCGATCCAGTAGTTTTTGTGGTCCACCCGATAGCAGATGAGTCGCACCTGCTTTTTGGTCTGGTTGATGCCTTTGGTTCCGAGCAAAACCACGGCGTCGTAGAAAACAATGCTCCCCTCGGCGATGGAATTGGACGAAATTGCGGTTTTCTTATGATCGTAGCGTATTCGGCAGACAAAGTGCTTCCCTTCGGACTGCCAAAGATCGAAGTCTTTGTAGCTCTGGTACCCGCGGTCCATGACACCGGTCTGACCGGGCGACAACAACTTGGTAACGAAGGGACGCTCATCGACTTTTCCGTTCGTTAGGATGATTTCACTGGGAATTGATCTGTTCAAGTCGAAGGCAACGTGGACCTTGGCTTTTGTTTTCTGATCGGAGTAGTCGGCCCAATGCATCGAGAGAACCGTTTCAATATAGGAGCCGTCGATGGCGATCAATTCACCCCAATCCGCATGAGCTTTGGGTATGACTGTGGTGGCTTCGGCTTGGAGATGCCTGAAAACCCTGAACATTTGCTCAAGCCCTCGGGTATTGATTGCCTCAAAGAAGGAGCTTCTCTTTATCCCCTGGGGAGGGGCGATAGTCTGTCGAGCAAAATCATCCTCTTCGAGGAACTGAAGCAGGTCGCGTCCTGATTTATGCTCCTCAAGATGGAAGGCAACGAGTGCTTTTAGTTGATGAGAGAATTCCATCTGCAATGGCCTGTACCCCCTCGATCTCAAATCCGGAATCGAGGGAGCAAGTTTATCGATTGGTTTATAGAGGTCTTCGAACGATGGTGGCTCTTGACTGAGACAGAAGGAATGCGGCATCTCCGTAACTCCCTTAAATTATAGGATTTTACGAAGAGGCGCCGCCGCACGCTCTCATTGGATTGTCAAGAAAAAAATCGTTCAAATACCCCGATTTTGTAACTTTTTTTCACACTATGCCCATGCAAGTTCCTAACCGGACACTGCTGGGGCAGGGGGGATTTGAAATTTCCCCCCTCCTCTAAAGGTCAAACAGCCTCAACCGATTCCAGCAGGGAAGCCGCCGTTTCCACGATGAGTTCCTCATCGGTTATCAATGGAAGCATGAGGTAGAGCGTCTGGCCAAGGGGCCGGACGAGGAAGCCTTTTTTCTGCATATCCGAGCAGATGCGCCTTGCGCGCTCAACGCCCGAAATCCCGCCTCTATCGTTCAGATCGAACGCGGAGATCATCCCGAGGCTGCGGACGTTGACAACGCCCGGAACGGCCTTAAAACCTTCAAAGCTTGCGGAAAGAGTTTTTCCGGCCCTCTCGGCCCTCTCGACTATGTTTTCCTCCCTGTAAATATTCAGGCATTCGACTGCCACGGCCGCCGCGACCGGGTTTCCGGCGAAAGTGTGGCCGTGGTAGAGTGTGTTGTCCCGTGGCGTATCGGCGAAGGTATCGAAGATTTCCTCCTTTACCACAGCGGCGCTTATGGGCAGATAGCCCCCGGAGAGGCCCTTGCCCATACAGACTATGTCGGGGTCTATCCCCGCGTGTTCGAAGGCGAACATTTTGCCCGTTCGCCCAAAGCCCATGGCGATCTCATCTACGATAAGAAGAACCCGGCTTTCTTTGCAAAGCTCGGAAATCCTTCGTAAACCCTCGGGGGGATACATTTTCATCCCCCGCGGCCCCGAGACACAACGGTTCGACTATTACGGCGGCAAGCTCGTGCGCGTGCTCGCGTACGGTCGCCTCCATCGCGGAAAAACATTCCAGGGCGCAGTTCGTGCCGGATTTTCCCTCGGGACAGGCGAAGCAGTCGGGAACCTTGATCTTGTGGACAGGGAAAAGAATAGACTCGTAGGGTTGGTGAAAAAGGGGCAGATATCCTACGGACATCGCCCCGATGGTGTCCCCGTGATAGGCCTCTTCGAAGGCGGCGAACCTGTTGCGGCCTCGCTCTCCTCTGTTGTGCCAGTACTGAATGGCGACCCTTAGGGCCGCTTCGACCGCGCTCGCCCCGTCGCTTGCAAAAAGCGTCCGCCTGCGCGTGTCGGCAAAAAGCCCGGCGAGCGCCGAAGCGAGTTCCACGGCGCGCGGGTGTGTCAGATTGCCAAGTATGCTGTGCTGGAGTTCTCGCGCCTGGCGGGTGAGGGCTCTAACCAGCCTTGGGTTGCTGTGGCCAAGGTTGCAGGCCCACCAGGAAGAGATCGCGTCCACGTACCGGTTGCCCGCGTTGTCGTAAAGATATACGCCCTCGCCCCTGGTAATGGCCGGAAAGCCGTCTTTTGTCGCGGAGTGTTTGGTATAGGGATGCCAGAGGCTTGCCCTGTCGATATCGCGATAATTGTCGGAAACCCTCCCTCCATCTTGCGCCGATGTTCCGGCGCACGCCTTAAGGAAAATGTCCCCGGGAAGAGCCCCCCGGAGCAGTCCCAGGCGCGGGTTGGGTCCCGCCAGTTCGGGGATGTGCGCGATTCGTCCAAGCACCCGTGTCTTGGCCAGCCTGGAGATGGTTTCCACGTTGTTTTGCTCGATTTGTCGCGAGCCACCCCCGGTGGTTTCACAAAAGATGATTCCGTAAAGGTTTAGCCCCGATCGTTCGAGTTCCCTCACCGAGAGCAGTGTGTGATTGATGGTCCCAAGGCCCGGGCGGGCGACAAGGATCACCGGCAGATCGAGTGCCGCCATGAGATCGATCATCGACGTGTCCTCGCCAATCGGCGCCAGAAGCCCTCCCGCGCCTTCCACGACCACGCATTCATGCTTTTCGAGCAGGTTGCGCAATGCTTCTTTAATGCGCTCAAACGAGATTTCACGCCCTTCCAGCGCCGCCGCGAGATGCGGCGAGCAGGCCGGCTCGTATATGTAAGGGACCATATCCCGAAGTTCGTCCCGCTCAGCTTTGAGCTCTGCCATGCAGAGGCAGAAGTCGACATCCGGGCTGTACATGCCCTCTTCGGAGAAAGCTCCCCCCGTCTGGACCGGTTTCATCGGGACCGCGTCGATCCCGGAGGCCAGAAGTGAAACCAGAACGGCCGCCGCTGCAACCGTTTTCCCGGCGTCGGTGTCCGTACCCGTAATGAAAAATCCCCTGGGCACACTCATTTTTCGTTCCTCGCAGTCACATAAAGAACACAGTAGGTGGCAAACACCCCCCCCTCGGGGGCTGAAAACCTTCGGTCATAATACTCGGAAAGCTCGAGCAGCTCGGCTCGGTTGAGCAGGCCGCGGCAGTTTTGCTGCCTTCCCGTTACTCCCTGCCTGTTGAGGCTGCGCAGTAGATCGCGCGCCGAAGCGCACGTCTCGCGCCTTTCCTCCAGGCGGAATTCACCTGGCGTAAGCCCGGCGGCGGCAATTGCCCCAAGCATTTCCTCCACCGACGGCAACCGCACCGGCGCCGCCCTGTGAGGAAAAAGGCGGGCCCGCGCATCGTGGAGTTCTCCGAGCGTCCCTTCGACCATAAGGGCCGAGGTGAGGCTCCCGCGGGCCTCCAGCATCGAGGAGATCCGTCTTATGGTTTCACCCAGCGGGGTCATCCAGTGGAGGGCCGAACTGCTTGCGATGAGCGCGTACTTCCCGCCGGGACAAAAGAGGTTTATATCGGAGGTGTGGAAGCGGACCCTTCCGCACTCCCCAACGCGCTTTCTTGCTGAATCTATCATTTTACCGGATATGTCCACGGCGTCGATCGAGGCCAAAGGGAAACGGTTCGTTAGCAGTTCGGTAAAAAAACCGGTCCCGCAGCCTATCTCCAGCACGCTCCCGATTGCCCCGGAGGGCGCAAGCATGGCCGCAAGCTTTTCGGCTACCTCCCGCTGCACCGCCGACTTCGAGGTCATAGGTGCTCGCCGCTGCCCCAAAGCGGGCTGAAATCGATTGGGAACCCCCGGGGTCTTTCACGTTCCCTCCACAAATCGTGCGATCCTGCGAATGAGCCCATCCCCGCATTGCTCTATCAGGCAGTGGCCTGCAGTGGAAAACAACTCCATACGGGAACCGGGAATGTTCGAATTGAGGAACTCCGCCGCCTCGAAGGGTACGATCATGTCCAGCTTTCCGTGGATTATGAGGCAGGGGACTCCGATCGAATCCAGGTGATGCCGAAGGTCTGTCCCCGCAAGGTATTCCAATCCGCCGGCAAGCGGCTCCACACCACCCGCGAGGGCCGCTTCAGCTCTTTTGGCCACCACGTCTTCGCTTACACTCATGGGCTGGAGCGCCCTCGAAATAAAATCCGAGACCACGCCTTGAGGGTTTTTCCTTAAGTTTCGAATCATTGCCCTCAAAACTGCGGGCTTTACTCCCGAAGGGTACCCGTCGGCCGAGCAGAATCTTGCCGTTGCACTCAAAAGAACCAGGCAGGCGACTTTTTCGGGGTGGAGCGCCGCGGTCTCGATCGCCACCATACCGCCGGTCGACCACCCGACTAAACGGGCCGGTTCGCCCCATTTGTCGAGTCGCCTCGAAACGGTGCGCGCATAGGATGAAACACCTTCCTCCGCATCATGTCCTAAGCTTAACGACGCGAGGGAAAAAGACTCGACCCGCCCGCCTCCCGCCAGCGCCTCCGACACCGGGCTCAAGGCTTCCTCCCCGTGGGCCCAGCCGGAAAGAAGAAGGACCGGGCCTTTTTTCATCGGCACGCCTCTCCAATTTCCCGGGCCGCCCACTTGAGGTCCTCCTCGCTGTGGTCAAGGGTAAGCGAAAGCCTTAGCCGCGCTGTCCCCTCGGGCACTGTCGGAGGGCGGATAGCTACCGCCAGGATGCCCCTGGATTTGAGTTTTCCCGCCACTTCGATAGCCCTGGCATTCTCACCGATAAGCACCGGAATGATCTGGCTTTGCGAATTTAAAACGTCAAGGCCCGCCTCCTGCAAACGCTTCCTGAAAACCGCCGCTCGGAAAAGCAGCGTGGCCCCCGGGCTCCCCGCCTTTCCAATTACCCCGAGCGCGCCTATCGCGCTTCCGACTGCGGAAGGTGGAAGTCCGGTGGTGTAAATAAAGGCCCGGGCGCGATTTACGAGAAGCTCACGCAGGGGGTTGGAACATGCGGCAAAGCCCCCATACCCGCCAAGCGCCTTGCTGAGCGTTCCCATCGAAACGTTGATCCTGTCCTCTAATCCGTATTCGCGGATAAGACCGCTTCCGCCCGGGCCAAAAACACCGGTCGCATGCGCTTCGTCGACCATTGTCATCGCTTGGTGGTCGGCGGCGATCGAGGCTATTTCGGGAAGCGGGGCGATGTCGCCGTCCATGCTGAAGACCGACTCGGTGACAACCAGTCTGCGCCCGGACGCCGGACACTCTTTCATGAGCGATTCGAGATGCTGCGGATCGTTGTGGCGGAAACGCTTAAGATTCGCACGGCTTAGCGCGATGCCGTCGATTATGCTGGCATGGACGAGTTTATCGGCAAATACGTGGTCGCATCTCCCGACCAGTGTGGAGATGATTGCCGCGTTTGCGAGAAACCCGCTGCCAAAAACCAGGGCTGCCGGATAGCCCTTTACGGCCGCCAGCGCCCCTTCGAGTTCTGCGTGCGGGGCAAGCGTTCCGGTTACAAGTCTTGAGGCCGTAGCCCCGCAGCCGTAGGTTTCGAGGTGCTTTCGGCTTGCCGAAACGACCTCCGGGTGGCGCGAAAGCCCGAGGTAATCGTTTGAGGAAAAATTGAGATAAGTCCTGCCGTCTATCTTTATCTTTCCCCCGGCATCGCCGAAAATAAAAAGAAGCCGCTCCAACCCCTTTTCGCGCAGGTGCGCCAGTTCAATGTCGATCCACTCCTCAGAAGTCATACTGGACCTCGAGGTCGGAGAGCATCTTCAGGTCCCGCTCAACACCCTGTCCGGCGACTGTCAGGAGCCGCCCTATCATCATCGAACTGGCCCCGGCGTGAAATATCATAGACTGAAGATCTCCCAGGTGAACGCGCCCGGCGCAAACCCTCACCTCCGCTCGGGGGTTTGTGAGGCGAAACATGCTTACGGTGCGCAGGATCTCAAGGGGCTTTAGTATTTTCATCTTCTCGAGTCTTGTGCCGGCGATGGGAATAAGAAAATTGAGCGGGATCGATTCGATGCCTTCCTTTGCAAGAAGCATGGCAAACTCGACCCGCTGCTCGACTGTTTCCCCCAGGCCGAAAATCCCGCCGCAACAGACCTCAAGTCCGGCCCTTTTCGCGTTTCTGACCGTTTCCATACGAATATCGAAGCTGTGCGTCGTGCAGATTTGCGGGAAAAAACTGGGTGCGCTCTCGAGATTGTGATGGAATCTTTTGAGCCCGGAGGCCTTTAACCGGCAGAGCATGTCATAGTCGAGGCACCCGAGCGAAGCACACCAGGCCGGGCGCCCGTGCTTTCCCCCGATCACCCCGCACAGCTGCTCGACTCCCTCGCTTGAAAGCGCGCAGCCGCTCGTGACGATCCCGAAGTGAGAAACGGGAAGCTGCGCCGCCTCGTCGAAGGCTTGCCGGATCTCTTCCCTGGAGCAAAGCGGATGGCTTCCTGCCTCGGTATCGTGGCAGGAAGCCTGTGCGCAAAACGCGCAATCCTCCGAGCATGCCCCGCTTTGCGCGCTGAAGATGGAACAGAGCCCGATCAAGTTTCCAAAATAGCGCTGACGCACCATGCTCGCGGCTGCGAAAATCTCGGGCAGATCGGCGGCGGGGGAGCAAAGGATGTGGATGGCCGCCTCTTCGCTTATCGGCTCTCCGTTTTCCGCCGCCCGCCGGATGGCTTTGAGGTAAGAGTTTCCCATTAATGAGGGCCTTTCACTTAATAGAGATGTCTCTATGGTTAACCTCGGCAACAAATGAGGTTAACCATGCCTCCACTCCTATCATATTCGGGGAATAAAATTAAAGGAAAATCCGTATGCCGGCGGATTTAATTCCCCCCCTCGTAAAGGGGGGCTCTAATTTCCCCCCTTTTCTAAAGGGGGGCAGGGGGGATTTGAAATTTCCAGGGCAAGGTGGATTTAATTTTTTCGTATATTCCGGACCACGTGGCTACGGCGTGGCACACCCGCCTGCGGTGCAACCGCCACACCCGCCTGCGGTGCAACCGCGAACATCCTTGGCAGTGTCTTTGCCATCCTCCATGCGCCCTTTAGACGTTTGAGGAAAGTCCTGCCATACAGGGAGAGCACGATCTCTTTTGATCCTTCATAGATGTCCTTGTCATGGGGGTGCCAGAACATCTGCTTTCGTACGAAGGGTAAAATGTCATTGACAACGCATTGTGGCTGGGTCATTTCGTCAAAACCCGTCTCTCCATGGGTTCGTCCTATTCCGCTTTGCTTGAAACCTCCCCAGGGTGTCTCCGGAAAACCGTGGGAGAGCAGGTGGTCGTTAATGGTGACGGCCCCTGCCTGTATTTGGCGCGCAATCTTTATTGCCTTTCTTCTGTTGCGGGACCATACCGAACCGGTCAAACCCAGGTGGGAATCGTTTGCAAGCCCGATAGCCTCATCGAGATCTTGAAACGGCATGACGCCAAGCACCGGACCGAATGTCTCGTCCTTCATCACGAGCATGTCGTGATTTACTTCGGTAAGTACCACGGCGTGCATGAATTGCCCCTGGTCTTTTGGCGGGGACTGTGAGCGGGCAAAAATCCTGGCTCCCTTATTAAGGGCATCGTCTATGTGGAGTTGAATTGTCTCCATTTGTTTTTGTGTCGTAATGGCGCCGATATCGACATCGAAGTCCCGGTCGGGTCCCACGCGCAGTGACTCGACCATCTTTTTCAAAAGGGCCATGAAGTTAGAATAAATCCTTTTATCGACGTAGATCCTTTCAACACCTCCGCAGCTCTGGCCGCCGTTTTGAATTCCCGCCCATACCGCCCCTGCGGCCGCCCGTTCCAGGTCGGCATCGCGGCACACGATCATGGCGTCATTTCCGCCCAGTTCCAGCGACACCGGCGTAAGGGTATCCGAAGCTTTTTTCATCAGGTACTTTCCGATTGCCACCGAACCTGTGAAAAAAAGCTTGTCTATGCCGGCATCCAGAAAAGCGTCGCCGGCTAAGACTTCCGGGAAGATTGACAAAGGTAAAAACATCTTCAGGCAAGCCCGCCGCCATAATGCTCATCTTCAATAAATGGCCCACGGCCTGGGTTTCGGTCGCGGTTTTAAGAATCACACAGTTACCGGCCAGAAGTGCCATGATCACTTCTGAAAATGGGATGGCAAACGGATAATTCCATGGGGAAATAATTCCGATCACCCCAAAAGGCGAACGATATAGAGTGCTCCTTTTTCCCATGCAATATGTCACAATATTGCCCATATGCAATTTTTGCGGCTTCAAAAAGCGTGGTGCCTTTTTACAATAATATGATAGTGCCGAACAGGATGGGACCAGCTCTGTTATCATTGCGTCAACACGGGTCTTGCCGTTGTCCCTGGATATGGTTTGAGCGATTTCATCCAGGTGATCCATGATATGATCGCGTATTTTCCTTACGTGTTTAATTCTTCGCGCCAACCCCAATTCATTCCAGCGTGGCTGGGCGATTTTTGCGCGCAAGACAGCCGCTCTTACTTCCTGAACTGTGTTTACCTTGTATTCACCTATTTTTTCCCCGGTGGCTCAATTGGTGCAAATAGTAAAGCCGCCATTTGAACGGTTGCTGTCCGGAGTGTTTTGTCCTGCAGGCATCGTCGTTTCCTTATAAATTTTCAACTCAGGTTGAAAAACCTCTTTAGCCGGCTCAGAAACGTATCTACGTCCACCTTGGTCTCTTCCCGGCGTCGGACCAGCCCCGCGACTTCCTCCAGGCCCGCATGCCGCTCGGCCACGGTCCTGCTGAACGCCTCGGCGAGCTTGGCATTTTCTATGAGCAGCTTCTGAATGCTCGTTTTCCTTATCTCCAGGACTTCCGACTCCTCGACGGCGATCACGTCGGCCGACCTCGGCTCCCCGGAAAAAAGCGACATCTCTCCAAAAAATCCACCCGTGTTCAAAACCGCCACCGTCGAGTGGCTCCCATTTGAGGACACCCACACCTCGGCTCTGCCCCGGCCGATTACGAACATCGAATCCCCGGCTTCGCCGCTTCGCACCATGTACTCGCCGGGAGCGAAAAGTCGCACGGAGTTCAGGCTCAGCAGGGTCTCCTTTCAAGCGGTGTAAGAGGCTGGAATATGTCGATTCCATCTATTGCGCACCGGTAGTCGACACAGCTTTCGACTGGCCGCTCTACGGTTTTCATCTTCTCTATCAGTATGTGCCGGATGGGGAAAGGCATGCTGATATTGTCCCGGTAGAAAGCGTACCACAGCCTCTCCTTAAGCCTTGCGCCGGTATCTTCAACCTTCATGAAGTTATTCATCCAGAAGAGGGCCTCATAATCGACGCTGGATTCGCCAAAGCCGGTTATGCGGACCGTGGGTTCGATTTCATAGGACACGTTGGGAAGCCCAAGGGCCGCGATTTTCGCTGTGCTGATGACTGTCTGGGGAGAAACCGAGTAGGGCGCTGAAAAATTTACCGAATGCCGGTGAAGGCTGTCGGTTGGAAATACCTCTATCGGCTCCTTTGCCAGCAGGCTGTTCGGGAATTTCAACAGGGTGTTGCGCGGGGTGCGTATCGTGGTCGAGCGCCAGGTCACCGCTTCGACCTCTCCGGTGCTGTCGCGGAACTTGATGCTGTCCTTTATTTTGAACGGCTGCTCGATGTGAAGGGACGCCCCGGCAAAAAAATTGCCGAGGGTATCCTGCAGGGCCAGGCCTACCAGCACCGAAACAATGGCCGATGTGGCGATAAGCCCGGTCACATTGTATTTGAGCACCGGTCCAAGAATGAGCATGAACAGCGTCGCATAGGCGACCATTGAAAACAGCAGCTTGAGAAGGCCCGGGGCCTCCCGTCCGGTACGTTTGGGATACAGGTTTTGAAAAAAAAGGTGGCTGCACGATTCAATAATCGTTATGCCAAGCAGCGTATAAGAAACAGCAAGCAGGTTCCTATAGCCGATCGGGTGAATCGGCCCCTTCACCCCCATGGCGAAATAGGCTGCAAAGCTTGCCAGTGTGGCTGCGGCAGACAAGATTATCTTTCTCATGATACCCTCTAATGGCCAAAAATGGCGAAATCCCGGCTTCTCCGCGCCGGCCTCACTTGTTTTCCAGGTTCCAGATGGAGTCCCAGTCGCCGCCAGGCTCGTGTGTGAGCTCGCGGCAGCGCTCGGCATAGAGCTTTGAGGCCGGATCGTCGGGCATGCTTTCGAAAAGCTCGAAAGCCTGCTTCCACTTTTTCCCCAGGCAGCAGGCAAGCGCCTGAGAAAAGGCGGAGTCGCCATTCTCCCGGCCTGCTTCTAGCCCCGTGGGCTCAAAAACCTCCACCGGGGTCCCGCGTCCCACCACCCGGATAAAACCCAGCCGCCTTCCCGCGAACCTCTCGTAAGTCTTTTCCCAGGTCTTTTGGGACACCATCACCTTCGTTCCGAAGAACTTGTTTGCCCCTTCGAGGCGCGAGGCCAGGTTGGCGGCATCTCCAAGCACCGTGTAGTCAAAGCGCTTGGTGGAACCCATGTTGCCGACAACGACCGGGCCCGTGTTTATGCCTATGCGCATCCGGATGGGCGGACCACCCGCAAGCTCCGCATACTCTTCACGACGCTCCAGAATTTTTTCCTGGCACCTGAGGGCCGCTCGCACCGCGCGTTCGGCATGGTCGGGCTGATCGGCCGGGGCGTTCCAGAAGGCCATGATCGCGTCCCCTTCGTATTTGTCCAGGGTTCCACCCTCAGCCAGTATGATATCGGTCATATCAGACAGAACATCGTTTAGCAACTTTGTGAGCCTTTCCGGGTCGAGCTTTTCCGAAATCGTGGAAAACCCCTCGAGGTCCGAAAAAAAGATGGACAGCTCCTTTCGCTCTCCACCCAACTTCAGGTGTGAAGGATCTTCCAGGATGCGCTCGATTACCGCCGGACTTAAGTAATGCCTGAAGGCTTTCTTTATGAAGGCCTTCTTGCGGCCCTCCGTTGCGTAGTTTATGACAATGCCCCCGGTGAGGGCCGCCGCCGCCGCAAATTCCTGTACGACCACCGGCCACCACAGCCCGAATCGATAGGTCGAAAAGCCCAAAAAGACGGGCAGGGGGGCAAAAAACAGAATCCCCAGCACGCTTTGCCACACGTTGTTTGAAAAAGACACCACGCAAAGTGCTGCCAGAACGGCAAGCATGAACGTGGACAAAACCACCCACGCGGGCGACAGATCCCTTAAAAAATCCCTCGAAAGAAGATTGTCAAGAAGTGTTGCATGGATTTCAACCGCTGGGCAGGTGCCAAGAGGTGTGGGGCTTAGATCTGCAAGTCCGGGGGCGGAGAAGCCGAAAAAAACATAGGCGCCTCTAAACGAGGCGGCATCTTTTATGGTATCGCCGCGGCCCGCCTCATCACTGATTTCCGACTGGATCACCGAGGCGGCGCTGTATGACTTGAATGTGCCTGGCGGCCCCCGGAACCGCAAAATAAGCTTGCCTTCCCGGTCAAGGGGAACGCTTAAGCCGCAAAGATCGAGGCGGTTTGAATGCAGTTTTGCCTTAAGCACCGGAAAGGGCGCGCAGTGGCCGCCGCTTCCCCCATTTCCCTCAAGCCTCGCGCCAAAGGCCGCAAGCCCCGGGGAAGGCACCGCCTTCCCGGCGAATACCCGAAAGAGGTTCACGCGGCGAAATATCCCGTCCGCGTCGGGTTCCTCGATCACGTTGGCCAGTGCCGCGCCACTGACTGCGACCTCTTCTATCGGAAAGGTCGCCGAAGGCCTGGCGTAAAGTCCCGCCGGCTTTAGCGCCATGAACTCCTTGAGATTTTCGATGAGCAAAAGCGGCAGGTCCGGAATGTAGCCCGGCCAAGTCCTGGAAAAGTTCGCCTCCCTGTGCAGGCACATCGAAGCTACGAAGAAAGGAGCCCGGCCGATGGCTTCTTTTAGCTTCCGGTCATCGGCCACCGAAACAGGTGATGGTTCGGAGAACAAAACGTCGAAGATCACCGCCCTTGCGCCGTGGCGCGTGCAAAAGTCGATGACCGGGGCATAGACTTCCCGGGGCCAGGGCCATGACAGGCCGACCTGTTTTTTGCCCCAGTCAAGGCTCTGCTGGTCGAGCAGGATAAGCTTGACACCCTTTGTCGCCGGCCCGCCGCGGGCCCAGAAATGAACCCGCCAACTCCACGTGGCGTACTCGAGCCTGTCGAATACCCCCGAATGCCACGCAATAAGGGCGGCAAAGGCCGCAAGGGCGCCTATAAGAAGCCCTTCGAGCCGTTTGCGGTTAAAAAAGCCCCGCGCCGCCCGCCCAGCAGCCGCCATCCTGCACCATCCTCTAAATGTTGGATACCGCTGCCTGGAACCTTTTTTGCCTCCTGGCGGAGGGCGGCGCCGCAGGCCTGCCGCTCACAAAAGGCCTGATATCCGCGATCCGGTCCCTCGGGTCGGGATGCGTCTTCGCAAAGTCGAGCCCTCCAGGTCTTAGCCGCTTTTTCATTTCGGAAAGCATCTCGACGAGGACCATAGGGTCGTATCCGACCCGCTCGAGTATAGTGACCGCCCCCCTGTCCGCCTCCCTTTCCAGTTCCCGGGAATACCCACTCTTCATCATGGTGGATGTAATGTCGGTGATCGATTCCCCGAAGGCCGAGGTCAGCTTTGACAGCTCGGCCGGACCGTAAGACTTGGCCGCCTCGGAAGCCATGGTGGTGAATGCCTCCGTTAGCCTCGCTCTTTTGATGGCCTTAAGCCCGTGTTTTCCGACAACATGGGATATTTCGTGCGCGAGTACCGCTGCCAGTTCGTCTTCGGTTTTGCACAGCCTGATCATGCCGGTCGTAATGAAGATCAGGCCCCCTGGAGCGGCAAAAGCGTTTATCTCGGGCGAATCGAGCACCTGGAAATGGTATCCGCCAAAGGTCTCGGGCCTGTCCGAAGCCTGCGCAAGAGTTTGCCCGAGGGTGTTCACAAAGAAATTGAGCCGCTCGTCGTTTCTTGGGGTGTAAACCGCCAGCACATTCGCCGCGACCGCCCTGCCTATGTAGTATTCCTGCTCGGGGGTGAGGTCCTCGAAAGATTTGCCAATCGCAACCGCGGCCTTGAGGGCCGTGCCGGCCTGGCCGGGCAGCATTTGACCAAGGCTCCCCCCAGCACGTCCGAGAGTCCCGCGGAGTGCGCCCTTTGGCAGGGCGCTAAAAAAAGAAACGCAAAAAAAAGTGCTGAAAGGAGCGTTAAAGACATCCGGCTCATCTCGTCTCTCCTTGCGCCCCTTTGACCTTGCCCTCGTCAAGAAAGGATATCATCTGCTCTCGGGATATTTTGTAGCCCTCCATGCGGTCGACCCATGCATAATCGATTCGCGCGTTATTCGCCCGGTATTGCCTCTCTACGTCGGCGTTAAAGCCCTTTCCGGCAAGAGCTATTTCCTGGCCGTTTGCCGAAGACGAAACGGCCCCGCCGGCCGAGCTTAAGACCACCTGCTTGCTCGTTAGCGCAGACTCGTGAATCCAGCCCGAAAGCGCGCTCGAGCTCTTTACGTCGATCCAGTCCCCCCGCTTCCCGATGGTCTGAACCCGGTCGCCGTAACGCACCGGCCCAACGATTGAGCCCAGAAACGAGGGTGAGGACCTGAGCCGCCCCTCCTTTACCTGGACACTCATCATGCCTGAATCCGACCAGGCCGCCCCCGCCGTCATGGCTAGAAAGCCGACCACTAAAAGAATCCTCCCGAGTTTCATGCTCACCTCGCCCGATAAAGTAAAATTCGCCTGCTCTACTGAGACGATAGACGCCTATTGGGTTCCTTTTTGCACACCCTTCAAGAACTCTCCTACGGCTTTACCCGCCTCTTCGGGCTTCATCTGATTGATTTGTCCCATTTGATTCTGGAGTGTCTTGAGTCTTCTTGCGGTCTTTCTGGCGGTAATTTGCGAATTGATCGACGTAAGAGCCAAAACAGCGCAGATAGCGCCGAAAACGATCCACGAGGTCCTGGCTTGAAGGTTATGCACTTCGGTGGACGCATTGACCAAAAGATAGGTCATCCACACGAGCCCCAAAGCTCCACCTATGTAGGGGATGGCCCCAAAGAGTCCGGTGATGGGGGAAATTGCGGTCGCGTATGCCAAACACCGGAAGGCGACTTCATAGGTTTCCTGGGAACCCATCAATTTCCAAATGAGGAAAAGAACTCCTGCGCCGATAAAACCGAAAATAACTGTAAAAACGGGAACGATTATGACAGAACCTATAGCCATCATGAAAGACACCCTCAAACCGATGCCCAGCAAAGCCACGATAGCGCCGACAATGCCGGCCAGAAAGCCCATGACGACCATAAAGATCAGCGGGTCGACAAACCCGCCCGACTTTGGCATCTCCCTGAAGAACACGGCGGGTGCCATGATTATTTTCTGAATGATGTCTGTGTACTTCGTCACATACCCTTGAAAATCGTCCATTTTGACCCTCCTCGTCAATAATACCTTCTGTTATTACAGATATAATCGAACCATAAGCACCGGGGGTAATTTAGCATCTCTTTGCTTTAATTCAACCAAAACTAAACCAATTGTAACTAAATAAACTGAAGGGGCTCGGCATGAATATGCATGGGATAACATCCTCTAATTTTACCCCACCGCAGGCGGCAAATCTATCACGCCCGTTCCCGGCAGAAAAAACCGGGTGCGGATTTGTCGGGTGGGCAAAAGCGCAAGCGTTGCCCACCCTAAACTTTCCGGACGGGCACAAATCAGGGTCCCGGAGGGCGGCTCATGAGAAGATGGTTGACAGGGGCATAATTTTAATTAAAATAAAAATGAAAAAGTTGACGGACTGATCCTCCATTCCCGACTCGTACCAAGTTAGGTTCAAGATTTCACCGGTTCGAGGGCTTGGAGGCCTTTCCTGTGTAGGGGCGGGGTTTACCCCCGCCCGATCTCTTATGAAACTCGAAGTTTCATTCCCGTTCAAACCGCGTCCGAGGACATGGCGGCTGGGCTTGAACGCAACTTGGTCTCATTTAACTTTATAAGAGAAAAATAATGGCTCCTGGCGAAAAAAATGGTTCCAGCCACCCGCCCAAAGACCACGTGACCCGTAGCGAGGAGGCTTACCGCAAAATTAAACAGCTCATCTTCGACCAGAAACTCGTGCCCGGTCAAAGACTCATCTATGACGACCTGGCCGGGTTGCTCGATATGTCCAGGACCCCGCTCATAAATGCGCTAAATCGGCTCGAACAGCAGGGCCTCGTGGTCTCCGAGTCCCATCGGGGCTTCTACGTGCGGCCCATGGACCTTCGGGAAGCCTTTGAATCCTTCGGGCTTCGGGAAGCCCTCGAAACTTACTCCGTCGAACAGGCCGTGCTCAAGGCATCCGAAGAAGACATGGAAAGGCTCCTGTCAAGCGCCCGCGACTACGACCAATACACTCCGCGATATTTTGACCGCAAAAAGTCGGCACTCGACTGCGCTTTCCATCTCCAGGTAGCCGAAGCCGCCAAAAATCAGATCTTGAAATGGCACCTCAAAATCAACTTCGATCACCTCTACCTGCGCGCAAGGCTCGATGACATGGACATGGGGCTTACACAAAAGGAGAGCTCCGCCCACCGGCTCCTGGTAAAAAAAATCGGGGACCGCGACAGTGCCGGCGCCGTCCGGCTGATAAAAGACCACATCGAGCTCCTTAGAAAAAACGTCATGGCGTGCCTCTCCGATAACGGACTCCGGGGTTCTACAACGCCACAGCCGCCCTTCGGTAGCAGTGATGAATAGCGCCCATTTCTGTGTTGACACAATTTAATTAAATTTATAATGAAATTTAGAGTGCGATTCCACGATTCCATCCTTCTGCCAAGGCAAAGGTGAAAAAATGATTCCAAAAACGACCGACTCCAACCTCCAACCCGTTGCCCCCGGCAAGCGGCTGTTGCTAAGAGTCAACTCGCACCCCTTTCTTTTAACTGTCGGACATGCTCCAGGCGAGGTCGATCCGGCCCATACGCTTGCCTTTACGCTGCGCGAGACTTTAGCGCTGACTGGAACCAAGGTGAGCTGCGATAAAGGCGCCTGCGGGGGGTGCACCGTCCTTATGGATGGGAAGGCCGTCCTGTCCTGCATGCTTCTTACAATCGAGTGCTCCGGAAAAGAAATTACAACCATCGAGGGTCTGATAGACGCTAAAACCGGTCTGCTCGATCCACTGCAGCAGTCCTTTATCGACCACTCCGCTTTCCAGTGCGGCTTCTGTACCCCGGGGATGATCTTGAGCGCAAAAGCGCTTCTCACTCACACACCTTCGCCTTCCGAAGAAGAGATCAAAGAAGCTCTTTCGGGCAATTTCTGCCGGTGTATCAGTCAATACCAGGTGGTCGAGGCGGTTAAGGCCGTGTGCGGAAAAGAAAAGGTGACCCATGGCACGGCCCTATAGATATATCGGAAAAGCAACCCCTAGAACAGATGCGCGCGATATCGTGACGGGTGGGTCCCGGTTTGTCGACGACCTCAAGTTCGAGCGCCTTCTGCACGGAAAAGTCCTTAGAAGTCCCCATGCCCATGCCATAATCAGGACCATCGACTCGAGCAGGGCCGAAAGTCTTGATGGCGTAAGGGAGGTCCTTACCTGGGAGAAAATCCCCGACTTGAGGTACGGCAATCCGCGGGCCTTCAGGCTTCTTGACCGCAAAGTGCGCTTCGTGGGCGACGCGGTGGCCGTTGTCGCCGCCGAGAGCGAGGAAATCGCCAGGCAGGCCGCGGGCCTTGTCGAAGTCGACTATGAAGTCCTTCCCGCGGTCTTCGACGACTATGAGGCGATGAAGCCCGGAGCCCCTCAGCTCTATGACGAATTTCCCGGAAACGTGCTGCCGCTTGGCGATCCCTTCCTGGGACCCAAATCCATGGTCGAAATCGTTACCGGCGACGTCGAGGCCGGATTTTTAGAAGCCGACGCGATCGTCGAAGGCAAATGCGGCTACGACAATCTCCCCAATCCCATGCCCATGGAATCCCCCCGGGTTGTCGCACTTTGGGGTGGGACCTCGGAAGGTCGGGACTCCGTGACCTTTTGGGTCTCAAACCAGGCCCCCTACATCATGAAGGTAATTCTTGGCTCCATCCTGGGGGGAAACCTCGATGTGAGGGTGATCGGCGGTCCCTGCGGCGGCAGCTTTGGCTCAAAGCTCATGTCGTGGCAGCCGATGTGCTATGCGGCCCTTTTGAGCAAAAATACCGGGCGCCCCGTGAAGGTCGTCTATTCCAAGGAGGAGCATCTCGCCTCTTTCGTTCTAAGACCCTCATCGCGCCTCGACATCAGGGTGGGAATGAAAAAGGACGGCACAGTCACAGCGATCGCCGGAGACTGGCTCATCGGAACGGGCTGCTATTCCCAGACCACCCAGGCGCAGGTTGCCGTCGGCTGCGGCGAAGCCATGCTCGCCGTGCGCTGCAAAAACTGGAAGGTCAAGCCAACCATCGTGTGCACCAACAGGACGGCCTCGGGAATTGCCAGGGGCTTTGGCGGTCAGGAACTCAAGTGCGCGCTCTTGCCCATTCTTAGTCGAAGCATGGCAAAGCTCGGGATCGACCCCCTGGATTTCATGAAGAAAAATTTCATAAAACCCGGCGATTGCTACTTGTGGCGGGATGCTAACTGGTACAACTACCGCGGAATCTCTTTTACCGAAATGATGGACAAAGGGGCGGCGGTATTTGGCTGGAAAGAAAAATGGAAGGGGTGGCTGCAGCCAACCACGGTTTGCGGAAACACTAGAACCGGCATCGGCGTTGGAGTCCATGGAAACGCCGATGTGGGGGAAGATGTATCCGAGGCCTATGTGCGCATCGACAGCGACGGCAGGCTCGTCATCCATTCGTGTCTCCAGGAACACGGGACCGGGCAGAGGAGTAACGCTGTAAAGGTCGTGGCCGAAGTGTTCCAGGTGCCGCTCGCGTGGGTTTCCATGACCCCGGCCGACACGCTGGTGACTCCCTTCGAATTCGGGCCTTTCGGCTCCAGAGGGACCTACATTATTCTGGGGGCAATTATCAGGGCCGCCGAGGATGCCAAAAAAAAGCTCTTCGAGCTTGCCGCGCGTAAGCTTGGCTGCGATGCATCGGAACTCGACACGGCTGACGGGCTTATCTGGGCCAAAGCCGCGCCTGACAGGCGCCTGCGCTGGCAGCGGCTTCTTTTTCAGCGCACCTTGCTTGGGTATGGCCGCTTTGAGCCCGATTATTCCCTCTCAAACTGCCTCATGAGCTTTGTCGAAGTCGAACTCGATATGGATACGGGCAGGCTGACCTTAGAACGCGTCGTAAATGCCACCGATGTCGGACAGATCATAGACCCGCTGGGACTGGAAGGTCAGCTTTGCGGCTGCCTTGGCACGGCGGGTATCGACTCGGCGATTTTCGAGGAAACAATCCTCGATCCAACGTGTGGCCGTATACTCAATGCCAACATGATCGACTACAAGTGGCGGACGAGCGGCGAGATGCCGGCGATTGAAAACGTCGTCCTGGAAACGCCCATGCCCACTCACCGGTTTCACGCCATAGGTGTTGGGGAGATCGCAACATCCCCGGGGCCCTCGGCGGTGCTGATGGCTGCCTCGAATGCCGTAGGAGTCTGGCTGGACAGCTATCCGGTCACTCCGGCAAAAGTCTTGAGCGCCCTCGGAAAAGTTAAACCCTGGGCAGACGGGAAATAAACGGATGAAAACTTTCGATCACTGCGATGCTCGCTCCATCGACGAGGCCCTCGGCCTTCTCGCAAACCATGGGGGAAAAGCGCGGATAAACGCCGGGGGCACCGACCTTCTCGGGCTTTTAAAGGATATGGTGCTTCCACAATACCCGGAGTTGATCGTCAATATAAAAACGATTCCTGGCCTGGATTACATCGAAGAAGACGCCGGCGGGCTGCGGATAGGCGCTCTTGCCCGACTAGCCGATGTCGCCGGTTCGCAGTTGCTAAGGGAGCGCTACGGTGTCATTGCCGAAGCCGCCCGCGCGGTTGCCGGACCCCAGATCCGAAATGTGGCGACCGTCGGGGGAAACCTCTGCCAGGACGTGCGCTGCTGGTATTACCGGTATCCGGCCCACCTCGGGGGCGGGATGCTCTGTGCCCGCAAGGGCAGGGGGCCATGCTATGCCGTAAAAGGGGACAATCGCTATCACGCCGTAATCGGCGGCAGGAAATGCTTTGCGGTTTGTCCTTCCGACCTTGCCGTGGGGCTTGCGGCCCTGGATGGCCACATGACCATCGAGAGCCTTCGCGGAACGCGCCGGGTTGCGGTGGCTGACTTCTTCGGCGCGCTTCGAAACGGTCTTGCCCCGGATGAGTTCGTAACAGAAGTTGATGTGGACATGCCTTCAGGGCCTGCGCAGCAAAGATTTTTAAAGTTCACGTTGAGAAAGCCGATAGATTTCGCCGTGGTCAGCGTGGCCGTAAGTTTTCAGATAAAAGACGCTGTCTTCTCCCATGCGCGGATCGCACTCGGCGGTGTGGCCCCCGGGCCTTTCAGGGCGACGAAAGCCGAAAAAGAATTGAACGGGTTCCAACCTTGCGATGGTGTGGTCGCGCGGGCAGTCGAAGCGGCTCTCGAGGACGCGAGGCCTCTTGCTAAAAACGGCTGGAAAATCGAGGTCGCCAGGGCATTGATAAGAAGAGCGTTGCGACAGATGACCGTAACCGCTTTGCGTGCCCTTTCTCCCGCGTAGGGGCGGGGTTTATCCCCGCCCGGTCTTTAACTTGAGGAAAAAACATGAAATCAGGCGTGCAAACTGCCTCCGCACGGTCTTTTAACCCTGAGGGCACCGTTTTCAGGATATTGAGCGCTGTCAGCGTTTCACACTTTTTAAACGACATGCTCCAGTCGCTCATCCTGGCGATCTATCCTCTGCTCAAGAGTTCCTTTCACTTGAGTTTTGCCCAAATCGGACTGATAACACTGACCTACCAGGTCACGGCCTCCATGTTGCAACCCCTTGTCGGGTTCTACACCGACCATCACCCGGTCCCATACGCCCTTTCGATCGGAATGGGTTCGACCCTGACCGGGTTGTTCGTGCTGGCTCTTGCGCCCAGCTACGCCATATTGCTCCTTGGCGCCTCGCTTGTTGGCGCGGGCTCCTCGGTCTTCCACCCGGAATCCTCCAGGGTGGCGCGAATGGCGTCCGGGGGGCGCTACGGGCTGGCCCAGTCCATCTTCCAGGTTGGCGGAAACTCGGGCACGGCCGTGGGACCGCTGCTGGCGGCCTGGATTATCCTTCCGGAAGGGAGAGGAAGCCTGGTCTGGTTTTCGCTTGCCGCGGCGCTCGCCATGCTGGTCTTGTGGAGGGTGGGCCGCTGGTACAAGGGCCGTCAGGCGATGATAAAAAAAGCGCCGCCTTCGCCTGTTTCACACGGCAGGTCTGCGCGTTCGGTGGCTTTTCCGATGATAATCCTTCTGACTTTGATGTTTTCGAAGTTCGTTTATCTCTCGAGCCTCAACAGTTATTTTACTTTCTACCTGATGCACAAATTTCACATCTCGATTAAATCGGCTCAGATTCACCTTTTCCTTTTCCTGTTCGCCGTGGCGGCCGGGACTCTTCTCGGGGGGCCGGTGGGCGACCGTATCGGCCGCAAGCGCGTCATCTGGGGCTCGATCCTGGGGGCCGCGCCTTTTACCCTGATACTGCCCTACGTCAACCTCGCCTGGACAGGGATTTTGACCGTCATCATCGGCCTCATACTGTCGTCTGCTTTTTCAGCGATTCTGGTCTATGCCCAGGAACTCCTCCCCGGTAATGTCGGGATGGTCTCCGGGCTCTTTTTCGGCCTTGCGTTCGGGATAGGCGGAACAGGCGCGGCGGTCCTGGGTAAGGTGGCGGACGCCCGCGGGATTGAATATGTCTATTGGTTGTGTTCGTTTCTTCCGCTGCTTGGCCTTTTTGCGGCGTTCCTGCCCGACTTCGGACCCTCTCCGGTAAGAGCCCGCAAAGCCCGGTCCGCATAACAGCCGCCGCGTGCCGGATTCCGTGGGGGTGCGGGGGGCACGGCTCCCCGCTCTTTTGCCCTTCGCCCTTGAAATGGGCTTTTTATGGCTCAAGCGGCCCGGGGTTTTTCCCCCTGGCTGTTTACCGCGCTGCGCTCGTTTGGCTTCCCCGAGGTCCTGGTCTTGTATTGCGCGATCAGGTGACGAGCTCTTTCCGTAAGGTTTGCGGTCTCGGGTTTGGTAATCTGTTCGTCTGCTCCAACCGATCTGCCCTTGTGAAGCAGCCGGTCGTTTATTAGGGAGGAAAACAGGATGACCGGCAAAACGCCCAGGACCGGGTCTTTTTTGACCGCCTGGCAAAGACTGTAGCCGTCCATTTTGGGCATTTCGATGTCGGATATGACTATATCGACGTAGTGTTGGATCGGCCGGTCTTCTTTCTGGCTGCGCTCCTTTAATTCCATAAGCATTGCGAGCGCCTTTTCCCCGTCGCCGGCGCTCGTTACTATGAACCCGTCGTTTTGGAGCTTGCGGCTCAAGATGGTCCTTATGGAAGAGGAGTCGTCGGCTATGAGCGCTTTGCCTGGGGCCGTCGTGGCCGTATCTCCATCCTGTCCGCTTCGTTCGTCCTTGGAACCATCGACCGAATACTGTGAGTCCAGTTCCGCGAGGATTTTTTCCATGTCCAGGATCAGCACGTTTCTGTCCTCGAACTTGACAATCCCTGTGACAGAGGACGTAAAATACCCGAGCACGGCCTCGGCGGGTTCTATTTCCGACCAGGCAAGACGGTGGATGCGGTTTACACCTGAAACCTCAAAGGCCATCGTTGTCCTGTTGAACTCGGTGATTATGGCGAGCGGGCTCGCCTGCTCCTGCAGCTTCACTTTGCCGAGTTGCCTCGTCAAATCGATCAGAGGTATCACCTTGTTTCGCAAAATGAATGTGCCGATCACTGCCGGGGGAGACAGCGGGACCTTATTTACGTGGGGCTTCCGGATTATTTCCAGGACCTTTGCCACATTGATTCCGTAGCATACCCGTTGGACTTCGCCCTCGCCCTTCTCGCCTTCGCCGCTGGCTTCATCGAGATAGAATTCCACTATTTCCATTTCGTTTGTCCCGGTCTTCAGCAAAATACCCGTCTCGTAAGCCATGATTGCCCCAGTGACTGTTAAATTGTTATAGAATTAAACCCGCGATCAATAAGATCGGCAGGTCCTGGCAATTTCTTCACACACTTTTTTTGCGCACGAGGAAGTTTTGCGCTCAACGAATAACATCCTAAGAGGAGCCTACTTTTGATAGAATGGGATTATCCGAAAGGTCTTCGAACTAGGGCGGGGGGGAACCGATGAGCCGCATTTTGGTGATAGACGACGATGCCGAGCTATGCGAGTTGCTGGCCGATTATCTCAAACCCGAGGGCTTTGAACTTACTTCGGTCCACGACGGCGAACAGGGGTTGCAAATGGCCTTATCCGATGCCGGCCGGTATGACCTGATCGTGCTGGACATCATGCTCCCGGGGATGAATGGTTTCGAAGTCCTCCAGCGGTTGCGCTCTCAAATGGATACCCCCGTGCTCATGTTGACCGCGAGGGACGAAGAAGTGGACCGCATCGTAGGCCTCGAAATGGGCGCCGACGACTACCTGCCAAAGCCGTTCAACCCCCGTGAGTTGATTGCGCGCGCAAGGGCCATCCTGCGCAGGACCAGGGACCGCCGTGAAAGAGGGGCTTTTCCTTCCACACCCGACATTATTGCGGTCGGCGATGTGGAAATGGATACGGGAAGCCGGATTGTGCGCCGTAACGGCGAGAAGGTCGAGTTGACCTCGGTTGAGTTTGGATGTCTCGAGATGCTGCTGAGGACCGCCGGCCACGTGGTGACGCGCGAGCAGCTGGCAGAGGGTGTGCTTGGCCGCTCCCTTACAGCCTTCGATCGCAGCGTGGACGTGCATGTGAGTAGCCTCAGAAAAAAACTCGGACACACATTCGGCGAACTCGAACGGATAAAGACCGTTCGGGGCGCCGGCTACGTATACGCAAATCCGTCCAGGTCAGACAGGGACACCGCCTTGAAATGAGTTCATGGCACCGGGAGTTCAAACTTTCATGAGAAGCCTTTTTATTAAAATCTTCCTCTGGTTCTGGGTGGCGATGGCCCTTGTCAGCTTTGCCTCCTTTTTGTCGGCGGTCGCAACCGAGTCCCATCCCTTCTTCGCCTTACCGTGGCTTGCAAGACTTATCTTTCGCCCGCCGGTACAGGGCCACCTGGAGATAAAACCGGGTTCGTACGATCGGTGGTCGGGAGTTGCGGGAAATTCCATAAGGCTCTCGGGCCAGACCGCCGTCGAGATGTACGAGCGTGAAGGGAAAACTCAGTTCCTGGATTACGTAAAAGAGCTCGAAAAAACCGTCCGTATCGACTTTTTCCTATACGATCAGCAAAATAACGAACTCACCTCGGACCCCGCGCCTCCGGAGGCAAGGGGGCTATTCTCGCACCACGATAAAGATCGAATCGATTTCAAACGGACAGAAGAGGCCATTTTCCTCTCCCAGCAGCTTACGGGGCCAAGCGGCAAGAGCTATACGCTTATCGCCAGGCTGCCGATTCACCACTCCCTTTTGGGTAGTTACCGCTTCTTCACGATGAACTTCGTCATCCTCTTCATTACGGCGGGAGGGGTATGTTACTGGCTCGCCCGATATATCTCGCTTCCGATAAGTAAGCTTGGGGCCGCGGCTAGAAACCTCGCGGACGGAGACCTCAAGGTGCGCGTCGGCTCGGTTTTGGGCGGGAGGCGCGATGAGATTGGCGAACTCGGCAGGGACTTCGACCAGATGGCCGAGCGGTTGGAATCTCTTATCGGCTCTCAGAAGCGCCTCTTGCAGGACATCTCCCATGAGTTCCGCTCCCCGCTTGCCAGGTTGACTGTCGCCCTCGAGATAGCGCGAAGGGGCGGCCGCGACGAGTCGGTTAACGCGCTCGAAAGAATAGGGCTCGAAGCCGAGAGGCTCAATGCGCTTATCGGCAAATTGCTCATGCTGGCTCGCCTCGAAAGGGGCGTGGAAGAAGTGGAAAAAGCGGTTGTCGGTTTGGCTGAACTGGTGGAAGAACTTGCTGCCGATACCGACTTCGAAGCGCGGGGACGCAATTGCGGGGTCAAAATCGTTTCGGCCGAAAACAGTTTTGTCGTGGGAAACAGGGAACTACTGCGTAGCGCCGTGGAAAACGTGCTGCGAAATGCCGTGCGCCACACGCCGGAAAACAGCGAGGTAACTGTTGCCCTGCGATGCTTGCACAAAGCCGGCGATGGGTGTCTGGCCGTGATCGAGGTGCTCGACAATGGGCCGGGTGTTCCCGAATCCTCGCTTGCCGACATTTTTTCCCCCTTCTACAGGGTGGGGGATGCTCGCGACAGGAAGCAGGGTGGAACCGGACTCGGGCTGGCCATCACTGAGCGTACGGTAAAACTGCACGGAGGCCGCGTGTGGGCGAAAAACGCTCCGGGCGGCGGGCTCTTGGTAACTGTCGAACTTCCCGCAAAAAGTGCGGCGTGATGTCTGGCCGGGGGGATTTAAATTCCCCTTTTCTAAAGGGGACCTCAATTACCCCCCTTTTCTAAAGGGGCCTCAATTACCCCCCTTTTCTAAAGGGGGGCAGGGGGGATTTGAAACTCCGGGGCAGGGGGATCGAAATTCCCCCTCGTACATTTCGGACCTGTGGAGGAGGCGAACCACACTCGCCCGCGGCGCAGCCGTCGAATTTCCATTTGGGCAACAGCCCGGGGGTGGGGGGACACCCGCATGCGGCGCAGCCGCTGAGTGGGAAAATGGTCCTCCCACGATCCTGGTTTGCTGTCGTTCAGGTTATTCTCCGGCGTGATTTTTTCCCAGCGCTTGAACCGGGCGCTGGAATCACCGCCGGGAAACCAGGCCGAAACAGAGAAGACAAACCTCGTATATTCCGGACCCGTGGATAAGGCGTGGCACACCTGCCTGCGGCGCAGCCGCCTGCCGTTCAGGTTATTCTGCGCCGTGATTTTTTTTCCAGTGCTTGAAGTGCTTGCCTTTACACGACTCGCGCATTTGGTCGAGTTTTGCGCGCTGCTCGGGAGTCAGTACCGCTCTTATTTTGTACAAGATGCGCTCTCTTTCGACGATCACATTTGTCAGCGTCTTGGACTGCTCCTCGGCAATGGCCCGCACTTTCGCCTCATCGAACTTGCCGCTCTTGCGCAGTTGCACCAGTTCGTCGCGTCCGGCCTTCAGTTGTTTTATGAGCGGTTGGATTTTCGGACCTTCATCTTTTCTTAGTGCCTTGATTTCCTTTTTCTGCGCTTCGCTTAAGTTGACCTGTTTCCAAAACTCTCCATGATGGTGAAAGTCTTTGCAGTGGTGCTTGTGGCTGGAGGGGGCGGTGTTTTGCGCCGGGTTTTCGGTTGGGGCGGGCGAGGGGGCCGGAGCGTTCTCCGCGCCGTTTGCAATGGCATTGAAAAACACCCAGGAACCGGTCATCCACAGTGCAGCCACAAAAACCACGGCAAATCCAGTCAGTGTCTTTTTCATTCTGATTCCTCCTTGCGGTTTGAGGTTATGTCGCTACAAACTAATATAAGAAGTCTGCATGGAGATCGAGTTAATATTGGTAAATGGTGGTTAAGTTTTGTAAAGGGCTTTCCATGGATTGCGGTTTTTTGAATTGAAAGACCCTGTGCTCCGAACTTTTGGGCGGTGTGCATTAAAAAGAGTCCAACCGGCTGTAATCTGTCTAAAAACTATACAGACACACTGTTGACAGTTGGATATGAATTTTATAAAATAGTACCGTTCCTGTTAAAGCCTAACCCGGTGTGAACCGGGGGCGGAAAGCCTACGGGTCTCCATGGAGACGGCCGGGTTGCCTGGAAATTGTTTGGAGGGATATACCTGTTTCACCTGACAATCCGTTGCTCCGGGATCCGTAATGACAGGGATCGATCGGTTATCAAGCGTTTTGAAAGCCTATACCGAAGGCTCGGGCGTCGGTTACAAATCGCGTCCAACCTCCGTCCAACTCCAGGATACGGTGCGGATTTCCAGTGAAGGACTGCAAAAATCCAAAGAGTTTCTTGCTGGACTTAATAGTGAAACCTCTCCGGAAGAAGCTGCCTCTTCTGAGGAAGTTCCTTCCTCGAGCCCCCAGGCTTCCGTTAACCTGGAAATATTGAACCTTTCATCCAACGCCAGTATGGACCAGATTCATAAAGCTTATCTTTCCGCTATAAAACAGTACCATCCCGATAAGTTTAATGCCTATGGCCCTGAATTTACAAAACTGGCCGAGGAAAAGAGCAAGCAAATCAATCTCGCCTATAAAAAGTTGACGAACTTTTCGGGCTAGAGCCCTTTCCTGTGTGGGGGCGGGCGTTTATCCCCGACCCATCTTGTACGAAACTTTGTATGACTCATGCCCGGGGCTGCATTCGAAAGAAATCCGAAAAAGAAATATTTTTTCACTTTAGTCCCGACTCATATTTGCCGATTCAGTTAATGGATGGTTTCATCGTAAGCGCGCCCGTGAATCGGCGGGGCTTTCCCTGTCGCGGGGCGATCGGGCCTCCGCTATTTTGCGCTCGGCTCTTGTAAGGATTGACTCAAAAGGAGTCTGCACCGGTGTCTACAACCTCTAGTACATCTAACCTTAGCCTTACTGGCCTCGGGACCGGCATAGACTGGCAGAGCATCGTCAGCGAGTTGAGCACGGCCGCCGAAGAGGAGCTTGTGCCTGACCAACAGGAGGTAAGCGCTTACAACAGCCAGATTTCGGCCTGGGGAACGATCGCGAGCGAACTGGGCTCGCTCCAGTCATCCTCCAATACCCTGTCGGGCGCCACCGCTTTCGATCAATACACGACAAACGTCACATCGAACACGAGCACGAGCGCCTCGTCGCTGCTTACGGCAACCGCGTCTTCTTCGGCGAGCACCGGCACTTACACCGTGGCGGTAAACTCCATTGCTCAGGCCGAGCAGCTGGCATCAAACGAGTACGCTTCGGAAACGAGTGCCCTTGGCATCTCAGGGGAGTTCCTGGTAAATGACCAGCTTGTTTCGGTTTCCTCGAGCGATTCTCTTGAGAACTTGCAGAGCAAAATAAGCGACCTGGATTCGGGCAGCAATCCTTCCGGCGTAACGGCTTCGATCGTCGGGAGCAGCTCCGGCGGCTATCAGTTGGTGCTCACAAGCGACACCACCGGCGCCACGGGTATCAGCCTTCTAAACGGTGATACCAATAATGTGCTCGAGGCCCTCGGGTTTAACGGGACCGGCTCTGCCACCGTCAAAAACCCGGTGACCGGGGCCGCCCAAAGCGATGCCTTCTTCGAGCTCCAGCACTGCGGTCGACTCGCTTCTGGGAGTTACCTCCAGGTCCGGCATGGTGACCATAAACGGCATAAATGTCCAGATCAACCTTGACGACAGCCTGCAGGAAATACAGTCCGCACTCAAAACGGCGGGTATTTCCGCCTCGATCGTCTCTTCGAGCAGTGATTCCAGCAGTGATTCGAGCAGTGATTCGAGCAGCAGTTCGAACACCACCTACCAGCTCCAGATTGCCGGCGGCCTCAACTCCTTTACCGACAGTAACAACGTGATGCAGACCCTCGGTTTTATCCAGGGAGACAGGACCAGCCAGACCGGCGTGTCGGGGAGCACGGCAAACACCTCCGACGGCTCCACCCCTATCACCTCATCGACTCTTATAACCGGGATTTATGGCTATAACCAATATACGAGCGGCGACTCGATAACTATTGCCGGTGTCAATCACAGCGGCTCAACCGTTTCGTCCACTCTCCAGCTGAGCTCGTCCAGCACCGTTGGAGATCTCCTTAACCAGATCGACAGCACTTTTGGCAACGTTACGGCTTCGGTCACCTCCGACGGCAAAATCCAGGTGGTGGATAACGATTCGGGGACCAGCAAACTATCGCTCAGCCTCACTCCAAACATACAGGACGCAAATTCGACCCTTGGCTTCGGCTCTTTCGGAACAGTCGGGACCGTGCGCCAGTATGTGCTCCAGCAGGGCACGGACGCCTCTTTCTCCGTTGACGGGGAGAACTTGACCAGTTCGTCCAACACGGTTACGAACGCAATCTCGGGTGTGTCGTTGAACCTGCTTGCCTCGAGTTCCAACACAAGTCTTAGCGTCAACGTGTCTCACGATACGACCTCGATCGAAAACGAGGTCACTAACATGATTACCGCTTATAATACCGTCATGTCCGCCATCAACGTGCAAAATACTTATAATTCGTCGACAAGCACAACAGGCGGCCCCCTTTTCGGCGACCCGGTCCTTCAGACCTTAAAATCGCAACTTGAAAGCACGATTTTGGATCAAATAGGCACAGGCACATACAACAGCCTGCCAAGCATAGGGATAACGATTGGCTCAGACGGCACCGTGGATATGGATACGACGGCTTTCCAGAATGCTCTGTCCAGCAATTTTCAGGAAGTTTCCAGCATCTTTCAGGATTCCGGAACGACCAGCGACAGCCTGTTCAAATACTCGAGCAATACCAGTTCGACTAAATCCGGCACATATAAAATAGCTCTCTCCTCGGCTTCATCTGGAACGATCGATGGTCAGACGGCCAGCGTGAGCAGTGGTGTCGCGAGCCTTAACGGTTCGACCAGCGGAGCCGATGGGCTCGTTGTGAGCTATTCGGGGTCAAGCTACCCGGCCAATGCGTCGGTCACCATATCTCGGGGACTGGCAAGCCTTCTAAACGATATGGTCAACTCGTTCACCAATTCCACAAACGGGGTTATCACCACCGAGATACGCGGCATCAACAGTTCCATAACCCAGCTCAATGATCAGGAGAACAGCATGCAGGACAACATCACCCAGCAGATGTCGTCGCTTAATCAGGAATACGAGAACATGAACACTACCGTCGCTCAGCTCGACACTCTGCAGAGCTATCTGACCGCCGAACTGGCAAGCATCTGATTACAGCTCGTGTTGGTTGCCTCGACTGAAATGATAAATTTTTTGGTTGCAACACTGGGTCCCGGAAGGGAATGGTCGTGATAGACACTGTGAAGCCAATTAAGAAACACCCCCTCGTTCAGCAAACTCTTGACCTCATAGCCCAAAGCGTTTCCCTGCGCGGGGAGAAACGCTACGAAGAAGCGCTGGTGCGACTCGATGAAGCGGCCCGCGTTCAGCCCGGATTCCTTCCGATGCTGCTTGAAAAAGGCATCGTTTTGTTCGAATCCGGCCGGCGCGATGAAGCGGTTGGGTGCTTCGATCAAATTTTGCAGTCCACCAGCAACTCGCAGGTCCGCGAGTTGCGCGACTCGTGTTTGAAACACGCCTTGGCCGAATGTGACCGCCTGCTTGCGGAAAAGCGCGACGATGCCCAAGCCCTTGTCAAGCGTGCCGATATCCTGCAGCGTCTGCGCCGCCAGGAAGAAGCGGTACGCGATTACAGCGCCGCTCTGCGCATTCAGGTGAACGAGCTCGCGCTCACATTGAACAGGCGCTCGAATGCGTTGCTCGAGCTAAACAGGCCCGGGGAGGCTCTCGACGGTTATAATTACGCCCTCGAACTGTTGCCTGGAAACGCCGCCCTGACGTTTAACCGCGCCAATGTGCTGCAGAAGCTCGCCCGAATGGAGGAAGCCGTCGCGGGTTATGACCGTGCCCTGGAGTTGAAGCCCGATATGGCCGAGGCGAAGATGGAGCGAAGCTTTTGCCGGCTGGCGGCCGGAGACTTCGAGCGGGGTTTTCGAGAATTCGAATCGAGGTGGGAAACCGCTCAGTTAAAACCTGGCAGCTCCGTTTCACCTCAGCCGCGCTGGCTGGGGGAAGAAAACCTTGCGGGCAGATCGATTCTGCTCTGGGCCGAGCAGGGCTACGGGGACACCATTCAGTTTCTGCGCTATGTGCCGCTTGTGGCGCGGATTGCCGGGGCGACCATCCTGCGGGTGCCCGCCGGGTTGAAAGCGCTGGCTGAATCTGTTGGCTGCGGCGTATCGGTCATTACTACCCGCGATGAGTTGCCGGGCCATGATTTCAGTTGCCCGCTCATGAGCCTGCCCCTGGCGTTTGGCTCAGGCTCGAGTCGATCCCCTCGGATATCCCATATTTGAGAGGTCAAAGCGTCCGGGTCGAAGAGTGGCGAATGAGGCTCGGCGCCGGTGGCAGGCCAAGGATAGGTCTTGCCTGGGCTGGCCGCAGGCGCGAGCCGGTAAACCACTCGCGCGATATGCGGCTGGAAATGTTTGCTCCCCTGATGCGCCTCGACGCCGACATCATAAGTCTGCAAAAGGAGGTCCCCGACCATGACCGACCGGTTCTCGAATCCATGAGCCGAGTCGCCCGCCTTGGCGAACAGATGTCCGACTTCGCCGAAACTGCTGCCCTTATGGAAAATCTCGACCTTGTGATAACCGTTGATTCAGCGGTCGCTCACCTCGCCGGGGCTCTCGGAAAACCCGTCTGGATTATGCTGCGCTATTTCGGGGAGTGGCGATGGCTGCTGGACCGCACTGATTCCCCCTGGTATCCCTCAGCGCGATTATTCCGCCAGAAAACCCCGGGAGATTGGGCCGGGGTGGTTGCCGATATTGCTCGGGAACTCGAGAAAATAGTGGTATGCGTCGAATACGCTCCGATCCTTCATTACCCCCACTTTGTCTTTGCTGCAACTCGCAAGGGTCGGCACGGCCTCACCCTTTCTAAAGGGGCGGCATTTTTAGATAGCCGCCCCACTCGCCGCGGCGCAGCCGCCGATTGTCGTTTCACGCCTACAGTACTGTATTAAAATGACTTCACTCGACTTTGAATTTTATCGATGTGTTACTCCTGTCCAAACACACCTTCAGACGGCTGGAATCCTTTATATTCGACTTCATTCGACATGTTTAAAGAGCTATTTGAAAATTCCAATTTGATATTACATCTTCGACGTTCTTCTGGCCATCGCGCTTAGAAAAATCATTTTTTAATGGCTTCAGATCCCGTTTTAATATCCTCAAGTCATTAAAAGATCACGCATTCCACCTGCCTGAACTATATTGGCGCATTACGAATGCAAAGCATTCGACGGTAGTTGGTACCATTCTTGCTCAACTCCTCTCCCGGGATATTCATCTCAGAAAATAGCCGGCATTAGCTAAGGCAAGGACAGGAACAACCAGCTCTGGTGGTTGTAGGGGTGAGATACGGCTCAGGTTCCGGGAATCTCGCGGGCTTGTCCTGCGCGGCCAGGAACGTGCCCTTCTCGTTTGTCACAGAACTATATTCTAAGGATGACATTATGTCGAAAGCTTCAATTCGAAAGAAAATCAGTACCCTTCGGTCAATTCTTATGTATCCATGTTTAATTTCCGTCTTTGTGTTCATGCTTTCTTCGCAGGCGGCCTCAGCCGGCCAGGCAGACATAGGATGGAATGCCGATTCCGGTTCAGTCTCGGGCTACGACGTGCACTACGGCACGTCGTCCGGAAACTACACGTCCACTCTGGACGCCGGCAACACCACGAGCGCGACGCTGCAGAGCCTGGCCGCTCAAACTTACTATGTCGCCGTCTCGGCTTACGATGCCGGTAACGATCAGAGCCCTCTATCCTCGGAGTTGGTCATCGATTCCATTACCGCTTCCGCGGCGTCGGGCGGGTCGATATCGCCCTCCGGGAATTTTTTCCAGCCTCAGGGGGCAAGCCAACCGTTCACTATCACCCCCGCTTCCGGTTATGTCATCTCAAATGTGACGGTGGACGGGACCTCCGTTGGTGCGGTTTCGAGCTATACGCTCTCCGATATCACCGCCAGCCATACCGTTTCGGCCACCTTTGCGGCCCAAACTCCCACCACCAGCTCCTACACCATTAGTGCCACGGCCGGCTCAAACGGTTCCATATCGCCCTCGGGCTCGGTCGGCGTAAATTCGGGGGCAAGCCAGACATTCGCCATCACTCCAGCCTCCGGCTGCAAGGTTGCCGCAGTGCTTGTTGACGGAGCCTCCGTCGGCGCTGTCAGCAGCTACACCTTTTCGGATGTCACGGCCAACCACACAATTTCGGCGACATTTACCGCTTCGGTCCAATCGAGCTATTCGATCACGTCCACGGCCGGCTCTAACGGTTCCATATCGCCTTCAGGCACCGTGTCGGTCGCTTCTGGAGCCAATCAGACTTTCAGCATAACGCCTTCCTCCGGCTACAAGGTGTCCTCGGTGCAGGTCGATGGAACCTCCATTGGCTCGGTCACCAGCTACACCTTCTCCAGAGTCTCGGCCAACCATACGATCTCGGCCGCCTTCAGTTCCGGAACGCTGCCGCCAATCGCCGATGCCGGGCCGAACCAGACGCTGCCCGAAGGGGACGCGGTCACGCTGAGCGGTGCGAATTCCACCGATGTGGGCGGGCCGGGAATAGCTTCATACAAGTGGGTCCAGACAGGCGGACAGGCCGTGACGCTTTCGGCGCCAACCTCCGTCACGACCACTTTCAAGACTCCAAGTAAAGCCGGTGCGTTGACCTTTCAGCTCACGGTGACCGACAAAAATGGTGTGACGGCGACATCGGCCTGCATCGTCAACTCCTCATCCTGGTATACTACGGCCCCGGTCGCCAGTGCCGGCGCGGATCAAACGGTGGGCGTAGGTGCGGTGGTTGCACTCGATGGGTGGGCGTCCACAGGTCCTGCGGATGAAACTTCCGACGTTATCAAAACTTACCTGTGGCAACAGGTCGACGGGCCTGCCGTAAAGCTGTCCAATGCGGCAGCTGCGGCTCCCACATTCACCGCCCCTCAAGCGACGGGAGGCTATGCGTCAATGTGCTTCCTGCTGACGGTAACCGACAGCCTCGGCCTCGAATCGACCGACTTCTGTTTTGTAAATATCGATCCCACGGCTTCAGCGGCCTCGGCGCCCAAAACAGTCGTAGGGGCGGAGCAGTCCGTAAATACCGGAACCACTGTCAAGCTTAGCGGTTCGGGTTCGACGGCTTCGAACGGTATCGCTGCATACAGGTGGCGCGAGACGGGTGGGACACCGGTAAAACTATCGGATCCGACGTCGTCAATCCCCACGTTTACAGCCTCTAAATACTCCGGCACTTATGGGGATATCCTGACCTTCACACTGATCGTTCAGGACAAAAACGGCCTGAGGTCAAAGGCTCATGAACTCGTAACGGTTAATTAGTCTCCAGCCGCGAGAAGGTGGTGGGCACGTGAGGTGCCCACCACCCGGCTCGCGGGCGCCTTGCCGGTTTTCAAAGGGGGAAGGGGGGATTTCAAATTTCCCCCTCGTATATTTCGAACCCTGTTTTAGCTTATATCCCTGCTCCCCGCACTTGCTTCCTTGCCGGTCGCCATCGATGGTCGCCGGGCCAAACTCATTGACTAATGAGCCTGTCCCTGTTAAGTTGCTTGGCCGATTGCGGGTAATTTTTAATTGGACGAGGAGCAAAGGTGAAGGCCTTTACCGGTAGAGGGGATCTAGGAAAAACAAACCTTTACAGCGGTGAGCGGGTCGCCAAGACTCACCCGAGGGTTGAGGCTTGCGGCGATATCGATGAACTCAACTCCTATGTCGGGGCGCTGATTTCTGTTTTTCCGGCCGACAGAAGCGATCTCAAGGCCCAGGCCGAGCATATCCAATCGCTTCTTTTTGTCGCCGGAGCCTGGCTTTCCACCACTCCCGACTCGCCGCGGTTCGGAACGGTCGACAGCGTGGCCGACACCCAGACCGAGGTCCTCGAACGGTTTATCGAGAGCATGGACGCCGAGCTGCCGAGCCTTAACGAGTTCATTCTGCCTGGAGGTCATTTTTCGGCGGCCCTCGCCCATGTCGCCAGGACCGTGTGCCGAAGGGCCGAAAGACACGTCGTCGCTCTCGAGGAGGAACCTGGCGAAACCAAAGCCCACAGCGAACTCATGGGGCTCCTCAAGTTTATTAACCGCCTTTCCGCATACTTTTTTGTGCTTGCCCGCTATCTCAACTTTCTGTACGGAGTACAGGAAGCCCGCTGGAAACCTCCCGGCTCCGGCTTCATGTCCCCTGGATAGCGTCATGATATCGATTGCAAAGATAGCCCCTTGACATCACGGATCGAATTGGGCCAAAATTCTATGGGCAAAACCGTTTTCCCGGGCCAACAGGCTATGGTCCGGTTTTTTTTTGCCAAACCGTGGTCTTCAAAAGGATTGTTTGGTCATGGATGAGAAAAGTTCTGAGGTAAAAAGCAAGGCAACATCCGCGGTTGAGGCCGTAATAATTCTCGGCCATGGCAGCCGGGTGCCGGATGCGAGCAGGGATATGGAAAAGGTGGCCGGCCGTCTTCGAGAAAAATACGGCTATCCGCTCGTCGAAGTATGTTTCATGTCGAGGCTCGGGCCTCATTTTCCGGAAATTTTTGAAAAATGTGTGAAGCTCGGGGCAACCAGGGTGTTGGTCGTTCCCTATTTTTTACACTCGGGCATGCATCTGCTGCTCGACATTCCGGAAATGCTCAAGGAAGAGGCCGAAAAGTTTCCCGGCGTAAGCGTTCGGATGGGCAGGGGGTTCGGGTTTGACGAACTGCTGGTCGATCTTTTGCGGGAAAGGATCGAGGAGACCAAAAGCTCGGGTGACGTAAGGGAAATGGTCCTGCCCCCCAAGGACAAATACCCGGTGCCCGACGGACAGTGCGAATTTGTCCCCATGCTTCCACACGAGGCGGCCAAGTACCATAAATAGGCGGTGCGCGACATGAAATACGGCGTCCTTTATGGAATAGGGGTGGGTCCGGGCGACCCGGAGCTGATGACTTTAAAAGGCGTAAAAGTCCTCGAGCGCTGCGGCCACGTTTTCGTTCCGAAGGCCAAAAGCGATAACGGGAGCATTGCCCTTTCGATAGCCGGCGGGTACCTGGGACCAGGTTGCCGGGTCCACGAACTGGTGTTTCCCATGAGCGGCGACAAGGCGGAGTTGTCCCACCACTGGGCCGAGGCGGCCCGCGGCGTGGCCGACGTCCTCCAAACGGGTGAAGACGCCTGTTTTCTGACCCTTGGCGACCCGTTTCTTTACTCGACCTATATATATCTGCTAAGAGCCCTGCGCGGCCTGCTTCCCGGTGTCCAGACCGTAACCGTTCCCGGAATCACCGCCTTTAGCGCCGCTGCCGCCCTGGCCGAATTCGCCGTGGGCGAGGGCAGGGAGCGGGTTGTTATCGTTCCCGCCTCCGACGATCTCGATGCTGTCGGGGAGGCTCTTTCGGCCGGGGGAACGGTGATCCTGATGAAGGTTGGCAAAAGGCTTGCCGCTTTGCTCGATATCATCGAAAAGGCCGGCTTGCTCGATCGCGCGGTATATGTGTCGCGGGTGGGGCTGGGCGGCCAGGAAGTCGAGACCGATCTCCGAAAACTTAAGGCGGAGCGCGTTGATGCCGATTACCTCTCCATCCTGCTCGTTCATGCGGGGCGGTGAGGCTCGGCCGTTTTGTTCGCTTGACAAGATGCGCTGAATCTTCTAAGAGACGCAGACGAAATAGATAGCTTTTCCGAATGCTGGCCTTTGAGCCATAAAAGGGAAACCGGTGAAATTCCGGTACGGACCCGCCGCTGTGACCGGGGACGAAAGCCGCATTAAAGCCACTGCCCGGGTTTTTCAGGGCGGGAAGGCGCGGCCTGTAGGTTGATCCGGGAGTCAGAAGACCTAACATTCGGAGTACTTAACCGGGGAGATGGTAAATCCTCTGGCGCTGTAATTGTGCGCCTGGGGATTTTTTTTGCCCCGCGCAAGTCAAATCATCCTCGTGGATAAGGAGAAACTCGATGGCTACGCAAGTCGAACTGGCAGTAAACGGCGAGATTACCGAAACGATGCTCGAGATAGCTTCGCAGGAAGGGCTCGATCCCGCTCTCATTCGCCACAGGATTGCCGAAGGGCAGATAGTGGTCCCGCTCAACAAAAAGCGCCCCTGCAAAACAGTCGGCATAGGAATGGGGCTTCGCTCCAAGGTCAACGCCAGCATAGGCACCTCGACCGACATCGTGGATATAGCCGCGGAAGTGCGAAAAGCCAAAGCCGCCGAGACAGCCGGGGCCGACACCCTGATGGAACTCTCCGTTGGCGGAAACCTCGACGATGTCCGAAGGGAAGTCCTTGACGCGGTGAGTCTGCCGGTGGGAAACGTGCCGCTCTACCAGGCTTTTTGTGAGGCGGCGCGCCGCTATGGCGACCCCAATAAGCTCGATGAGGAACTGCTTTTCGACCTTATCGAAAAGCAGTGTGCCGACGGGATATCCTTCATGGCTGTTCACTGCGGGATAAATCTCTACACGATCGAACGGCTCGAGAGGCAGGGCTACCGCTACGGCGGGCTGGTGAGCAAGGGCGGGACTTCCATGGTTGCCTGGATGCGGAGGAATAAAAAGGAAAATCCTCTGTACGCGAAGTTTGACCGCGTAGTCGAGATACTGAAAAAATATGACGTGGTCCTCTCGCTCGGAAATGGCCTGAGATCCGGGGCTATCGCCGATTCCTTCGACCGGGCAATGGTCCAGGAGCTTCTGGTCAACTGCGAACTGGCCGAAATGGGCAGGAAGATGGGCTGCCAGATGATGGTCGAAGGGCCCGGACACGTTCCGGTCGACGAAATCGAGGCAAACATCATCCTTGAGAAAAAAATGAGCAACAATGCCCCCTACTATATGCTGGGACCGATCCCGACCGATGTCGGGGCGGGCTACGACCACGTCGTTGCGGCCATTGGCGCCGCCTACAGCGCGCGCTACGGGGCTGATCTCATCTGCTACATTACGCCGGCCGAGCACCTCGCCCTGCCAAACGAGGAAGACGTGACCGAAGGGGTCCGGGTGGCGCGCCTCGGAGCCTATATCGGCGATACGGCCAAATATCCCGAACGCACGAGACAACGGGACATTGCCATGAGCAAGGCAAGAAGGGACCTCGACTGGGAAGGCCAGTTCAAGCACGCCCTTTTCCCGGAAAAGGCCAGGGAGATCCGCGACAGCCGCTCGCCCCAGGACAAGGAAGTGTGCACGATGTGCGGGGATTTTTGCGCCAACAAAGCCTCTTCCACTATTTTCGGCCACCTGCTGCAGGGAGCGAAGAAGTAGACCGGACGCTATGAACCTGCCTCACAAAAATGTCGACGTGGCGATCGAGGGCTTCCAGCATCTGGAAGACCTCGCGACCGCCTACTGGTATTCGGAAGTGCTGTTCGCATCCCTGGAGTTGAACGTCTTCGGGCTGCTCGCGGACGGGCCGGCATCTGCCGCGCTGCTTGCCGCAAAGACCGGATACGACGGTGATGCGTTTTCTCGGCTGTTGGACACCCTGGTTGTCCTGGGCCTGCTCGTAGAACATGGGGGGGAGTTTTCAAACGCTCCCCTCGCCTCGTGCCGGCTCACGCCTGGAAATCCCGGGTATCTCGGGGATTTCCTTTTGTACCGCCGCTACTTCGCCACTCACTGGCAAAGGCTTGCCTCGAGGATACGCGGCGGCGCGCGCGCAAACGAGCGGACGGTGGATGAATCTCCCGAAGACTACCGCGAACGGACCCTGGCGTATGTGAGAGCGCTCGATCTTCAGGCGTCCCTTAAAGTCTCCGAATCCCTCGATCTCATAAAGGATTTTCTGGGATCTGCGCCCCGCCGCGTGCTGGATGCGGGCGGAGGCGCCGGGGCGTGGTGCCGCGCTTTGCTAAAAACCTGGCCCACCGCCCGCGCGGTGCTCCTGGAGTTGCCCGAGACCATAGTTGCTGCGCGAAAACTCTATCCGGAACCTGCCCGGTGGGAAAGAATCGAAACCGTGGCGGGCTCCATCCTCGAGCCGTGTATCGAGGGCAGGCCGTTTGACCTCATCGTTTTATCCAACGTCGTTCACGCCTACGGGCGCGGGGAGGCGGCCGGGATTATCGCCCGGTTTGCCGAGTGTCTTGCGCCGGGCGGAACACTCGTCGTCCACGACTACCTGGCGGACCGGCACGATAAAGACCCGGTGAAGGGGGCGCTCTACGATCTCCACATGCTGATAAACACTTACAACGGGCGTGTCTATAAACTGGATGAAATGCTTTCCCTGCTAAATTCCGCGGGGCTCGAAGACGTGAGATTTTTTCACCTGGAAAGCGACACGTCGATCTTTTTGGCAAAGCTCGGATCAGCCGGGGAAAACTGCAAGGTGAGCCGCCGGGAGATGCTCGCCTCTCAGGCAAACCGGTTGGGCTTTTCCTTTGCCCGGGTAATCGATGCCGGAGACATCGCCGTCGAGTCCTGGGTGCGCCTCAAGTGCCGGTTTGGCTGCGAGCGTTACGGAAAATCGCTCACCTGCCCGCCGTCGTCTCTGGACGAAGAAAAAATGCTCTCCGTGATCTCCGGGTACCAACACGCGCTGCTTGTCCAGTCCGAGCCGCCGTCGGCTTTTTTTCACGAGCGGCTGCTCGCTCTCGAGCGCTCTTTTTTTCTGCGGGGATATCACGAAGCCCTGGCCTTCGGCGCCGGACCGTGTCCTGTTTGCCCCTCGTGTCCCGAAGACGGCCTATGCCGTTTTCCGGAAAAAGCCAGGCCGTCGCTTGAGGCCTGCGGAGTCGATGTCTACGAGACCGCCCGCCGGGCAGGTCTTTGTCTTACCCCCGTTTCGCACAGGCAAGGCTACGTGAAGTACGTCGGGCTTGTGCTTTTTGACAGGAAAGGGCGCGATGAGGATTCTGCTCATCCAGGCAGTCTCGACGCATGACTGCGGCGAAATGGTTTTCCCGCTGGGTCTTTCCAGGATTTCGGCGGTAATCGGCACCGAGCACGAAGTCCGGGGTATCGACCTCAATTTCGACCCTTTTCCGTGGCCCGCTCTGGCGAGCGAATTGGACGCCTTCAGGCCCGACGTGGCCGCCGTTTCCTTCCGAAATCTCGACCCGCTCGCCGGAAATCTCATCTCGTTTGTCCCGCATCTAAAGACCCTCTGCTCGCTTATCAGGCGGCGCGCTCCCCGGGCTGTAATAATGCTGGGCGGCTCCGCTTTCACCCTCTTTTCCCGCCGCATCATGGAGGAGGTCCCTGAGGCCGACATCGGCCTGCCCGGCGAGGCTGAAACACTTTTCCCCATCCTGCTCGAAAACCTCGCGGCTCCCGGAGCCGTTCCCGGTGTCTTATGGCGGAAGGACGGCCGGTTGGAATGCGCCGCCGCCCGGATTTCCCACTGCATGGATGTCGATTGCCTGCCTTTGCCCGATTGGCGGATGTTTGAGCCGCGCCGCTATGGAAACAGGAACCGCTATGTCGCCTTCATGGGCGTCGAGACCAAGCGCGGATGCTCTCACAACTGCAGCTACTGCCTCTATCCGGTGCTCCAGGGGCGCGGGATGCGCTTGAGAAGGCCGGAGCTGATCGTAGACGAACTCGAAATCCTGCGGCGCGATTTCTCCGTTCAAAACGTCCACTTCACCGACGCCGTGGTAAATGAACCCGAAGGCCACCTCGAGGCCGTTTGTGAACAAATCCTGAGGCGAGGCTTGAAAGTCGGGTGGACGGGCTTTTTTCGTGAAAACGCTCTCTCTAAAAAAACCCTCGACCTCTACAAGCGCTCAGGTCTCATAACCCTCTATTTTTCAGCCGACGGCGCCTCCGGCCACGCCCTTGAAATTCTCGGGAAAAACCTCTGCGTCGAACAGATCGTGGATGCTGCAAGCCTTGCCGCTAAAAGCTCCATATTGACCGTGTATCACTTCCTGGTAAATCTGCCCGGGGAAAACGCGGAATCGGTCCGCGAGACCAGGGAGTTGCTCGAAAGGCTCTTTTCCCTCCATGGTACACCGGGAAATCTCGGGGCCGTGGTGATAAATAACCTGAGACTCTATCCCGGAACGCCTCTCACCGAAATGATCCTGCGGGAGGGCTTGATCGACCCGGCTTGTGACCTTCTTTACCCGACCTATTTCAATCCACCGCCCTGGGACAATCTGCGCCACGAACTGACGGCCTTTTGCATGGGGCGCGGTGTCGAGAGCTATCTCGACGCCCAAACCGACGGAAATAAAAATGCGCATCCTGCTCCTTGAACACCCGAGGCAAATCTCTGAGGCCCACTTTAACGACATAGCCAACACGCCTCTGTGGTCATGTCTTATGACCGGTTATGCGGGGGCCGCCCTGGTTCGAGCCGGCTTCGAGGTTGAGACCCTCGATGCGGTGCGCATGGACTCGCGGGAGACCGTGAGGCGGCTTACGCAAAACCCCTTGCCGGATTTTCTGGCGGTTCACGCGGTTTACTTCTGGGAGCAAACCGAATCGCTTTTCCGGATGTTGTCGGATCTTCGCACCCTTGGTTTTGATGCGCCGATCTGCCTTTACGGCTTTTTCCCAGGGCTCGTCTGGAAAGAAATCCTCGATTACTGCGCACCGGTCGACTTCGTGGTGGTCGGGGAGCCCGAGGAAACTCTTGTGGAGCTTGCCCGGTCCCTGGAAAATAAACCGCTGGTGAAAACAGGGCAGGGGGGGCCGTCCGGTATCAGTGGAATCGCCTTACGGATAAATGGCGAAGCCAGGTTTACCGGTCCGAGGCCACTGGTCGAGTCGCCCGACGGGCTGGCTTTTCCTTTGAGGCCTTCGCTTGACACAGAGGAGACGGTGAGCGTTCTGGCAAGCCGGGGGTGCTACAACAACTGCTCCTTTTGCCTCGTTTCGGCACTGGAGCTTGCGAAAACGACCTGGCGGGGGCGTTCGGTGGAAAATATCGCCTCCGAAATCTCCGGGCTCGTTTCCCTGGGGAAAAGGGACTTTTACTTCGTCGATCCCAACTTTGTAGGCCCCGGAAAAGAGGGCGGCCGGAGGACCGCCCAACTCGCGCGGAGGCTTGCCGAATTTGAGATCAGCTTTGGAATCGAGACCAGGGCAAACGATCTCACCCCGGATCTTATGAAAGAACTGGCTGGTGCCGGCCTCACCCGGCTGCTCCTGGGCATCGAAAGCGCAAGGCCGGAGGTCTTGAAGCGGCTGGGAAAGCACACGAGTGCGGCCTCAAACGAAAAGGCCGTCGCCGCGGTGCGCGAGGTGGGTATCGAGCCCGATATCGGCTTTATCATGTTCGACGCCGAAAGCACGCTCGAAGACGTTCGGGTGAATCTCGAATTTCTCGAACGAAACTGCCTTGTCGACCGTTTGGGAAGGACCGCCAATCTTCTTTGCCACGATCTCATCGCGCTAAAAGGAACGCGGGGCTACACCACGGCGCTTGAAAATAACCTGATCGCCCCGCGGGGATTTTTCGGCTTCGAGGGGCGTCTGCTCTACAGGGACCAGAGGGCCGGATGGCTCGCCTCGGCGGTAAAAAGCGTCTGCCTTTTTGTGCTGAGGGAAATGGGAAAACCCTTATCCCCCATTCACTGGTCTGGCGAATCCCCGGCTGCCGAACCTTACCGGGCGGTAAACGATCTGCTGGTCGATATTTTTAAACGGCTGACCGGCCTTGCCGAACGGTTTGGCTCCGCTCCGGACCCAACCGGTACGGAAAGGCTGCTCTCGGGATTTATAGGAGAGCTGGAGTCTGCTTTCAACCTGCCACGGCAACCCTCGGCCCACTCCGTCATTCCGACGGTCTTTAAGGCCAAAGGTAAAAAATGGTTATCCGTGAAAGCCGTCGAAGGCTGGGCTTTTTGTAGGGTTGAGGTGCAGGCTTCCAGCCGCGACAAGAGCCATGGTCGCGGCTGGAAGCCGCTCCTACAGGTCGATTCCCGAGAAGCCCGGATACATAATAGTTGCCAATGGCCTAAGCCGGAATCCACTTTTGAATCCAATCCCGTGCTGCCAAAGCTCAAACGCTCTTTTCCTTTCCGCATCGCTACGACATCCTACATCCTTCCCGACGAGATTTTGCCCAACGTGAGATTCCTCGGGAAATATTTCGACGAAGTCGAACTGGTTCTTTTCGAAAGCGGAAGCAAAGACAACCTTCCCACCGGGGAAGAGGTGCTGGAGATGGCGCGGGTCGCATCCGATCTCGACCTGTCTTATAATGTCCACCTGCCTTCCGACCTTTTTTTCGCGGACCCTGACCGCGCCTTGAGACAAAGATTTTGTGAGACCGCGCTCTCTTTTTACGAAAGAACCCTCCCGCTTTCTCCCTCGTGCTATGTGTTGCACCTGGACAGCAGGAGAGCCGACCGTGCGGTCGAGCCCGACGTTTCGGCGTGGAGCGATCGTGTGTGCGAGTCGCTTCGCGTCCTGGAGTCGAAAGGAATGGACCTCGGGCGGGTGGCGGTTGAAAACCTCGAGTATCCTGTGCGGCGCGTTTTACCTGTCGCTGCGGACTTCGATCTCTCCATCTGCCTCGACATGGGCCATCTGCTTCGATACGGCCATGATCTGCCCGTCCAGTCGGCTTTGTTTTTCGACAGGATCGCCCTGGTGCACCTGCACGGTGTGGATAATGGAAAAGACCATAAGGGGCTTGCTCACATCCCGGATGCCCAATGGAGAACTATCTGCGGGTTTCTCGAAGGCTTTTGCGGCGGAGTTTCGCTTGAAGTTTTCTCGCTCGATAACCTGGCGCAATCGTGCAACAGAATGCTTGAAATGCTGAAAAAGGAGAAATGAGAATGAAAGTCGAAGAAATCGTAAAAAAGATCCAACCGGTAGGCAGTGAATGGGTGGAAAAGGCGCGAGAGCACACTATGCGGCTCGCGATCCCTCCCCGCGCCCTGGGGCGGCTGCACGAATTCTCTGAGCGCATTTGCGGGATTCAGAAAACCCTGCGGCCCGATGTCTCGTCAAAAGCCTTCATGGTCATGGCCGGAGACCACGGTGTCGCTTCAGACGGCGTCAGCGCCTTCCCACAGGAAGTAACCGGCGAAATGGTGAAAAATTTCCTTAAAGGGGGCGCCGGGATAAACGTCCTGGCGCGAAACGTCGGGGCCGAAGTGCTGGTGGTAGACATGGGGATCATTCCGGATGTTGACCCCGGCTCTTCCGAAAACCGCCACCAGTTTCACGTTCGCAAGGTGGGGCGGGGCACGGGGAATATCACCAAAGGGCCGGCCATGACCCGCGCCCAGGCGGAAGAATCGATCCTGCACGGCTTTAACATCGCCTCCGAACTTTTTTCGAGAGGCGTGAAAATGATTGGAACCGGCGATATGGGCATCGGCAATACCACCCCCTCGGCCGCCCTAGGCGTGGTCCTTGCCGGAAAGCCCGTCGAACAGATGGTGGGGCGGGGAACGGGAATATCTGACAGCGCGATGCAAAATAAGTGTGAAATAGTCAAGAGGGCTATCGATGTCAATCGCCCGAACGCGGCCGACGGCCTGGATGCGCTTGCCAAGGTGGGCGGCTTTGAAATCGGCGGAATTGCGGGGTGCGTCCTTGCGGCCGCATACCACAACCGTCCTGTGGTGATCGACGGGTTCATCTCGACGGCCGGTGCGCTGGTTGCTCACTCTCTGTGTCCCGCGGTCGTCGATTATGTCTTTGCCGGCCATTGTTCCGAGGAGTCCGGGCATCGCGGGATGCTCGAATACCTCGGGCTCGTCCCCATTCTCGACCTGGGGCTCCGCCTCGGGGAAGGCACCGGGGGCGCCCTGGCGATGGGCGTCATCGAGGGCGCGGTGCGGGTGTTCAATGAAGTGCTGACTTTCGAGCAGGCCGGCGTCACGACCTCGGAGACGGCTAGCGTCCCGAATCCGGGACAAGCGCGGTAGAGGGCAATATGTGGCGTAGATTCGCCGTTTCACTTTCTTTTTTGACCGTTTTCCGGCTTCCCGTCTCGGGGGAGATAACCTCCCGCGATTCGGGGGCCGGCTATGCGTGCTTTCCGGTCGTGGGTTTCATCGTCGGCCTGGTGGCTTGTCTGACTGTCCTGGCGCTGCGATCTGTCATGCCGCCGCTTCTTCTCGCCGCCTGGACGTGCGTTCTGACGACGCTTGTCACAAGGGGCTTTCACCTCGACGGCCTGGCCGACCTCGCCGATGGACTCGGAGGAGGCTATACCCCGCAAAGACGCCTGGAGATCATGAAAGACAGCGCCACGGGCGCCTTTGGCGCGATTGGACTTATTTTGGCCATCCTCGTCAAAACCTGCGCCGTCTACAGCCTGATCGTGGCCGGAAACTGGCTTCCCCTGGCGACTGTTCCCGCACTGGGCCGTTTCGCCATAGTCGTGTGCGCCTACAAAAGCTCCTGTGCGCGGTCGGGGGGGCTTGCAAAAGCCGGCCTGGAATACATCACCTCCGGTTCGGTCCTTGCCGCCGCGTTGTTTGCCCTCGTTTTCGCCCTGCCGCCCGGGTTTTAAACAGGCGCCGGTTCTTTTCGCATCGGCGGCCGCGTGCGGCCTTTTTGTCCGGTCTTTGGCTCACCGGAGCCTGGGCGGCGTAACGGGGGATGTGTTGGGCGCAACCAACGAAATCACCGAGGTCGTCCTTTTCACGCTCTCCGCCTGCCTGTGGCGTTAAAATACTGGGATGGTTTTTTGGATTTATCTTATTGCCACTCTGTCCGATAGTTTCTCACTCCGTTTGACACTGCCTGGACATGAGGCTATGAGCCAGGCTTCCTGTCGGAGTCCCTATTTGTAATTATTTCGGGCTGTTGGATAATCATGGAACAGAAGGTGCAATGCAAAGGTCTACCAGGGTGAAATTCCTGCTTGTTCTGGCCGCTATCACCGTCCTGGTCAGGCTGCCTTTTTTTTTTCACGATGTGATAGACCCCGATGAGAGCACTTTTATCCTCATGGGGCAGGATATTGTCGATGGGAACCTGCCCTATGACAAGCAGTGGGATCTCAAGCCTCCTCTTTTGTTCTATTCCTTTGCTGCAACCATAGCGGTTTTTGGAAAATCGATTCCCGCCATAAGGTTGGCCGGGTTGCTTTGCGTATTGGCCGCCTCCTCGCTGATCTTCCTGTGCGCGGAAAAGTTGAGGGGGCCTCGAACAGGCTTTATTGCCGCCTTTCTTTTCATTGTTACTTCTACTTTTAGCGAGGCCGGGGCCGGAACTGTTTCCGAAATTGTTGCGGTGGTTCCTCTTGCTGCGGCTATGCTGGTATTGTTAAAAGAGCAAGTCCGGGCGAGGGATTTTTTCCTTGCGGGTTTTTTTATCTCCCTCGCGTGCCTGGTTCGCCTCAATCTTGGCTACCTGGCGCCTTGCCGGAGGACTGCTCCTGCTTGGCGGCTGGTTTGTCCGCCCGCGCGACGGTCTTTTGGCAAGGGTTTGTTCCTATGTCGCGGGAGGGGCCATACCCCTTGTGCTGATTTTTTTGCCCTATGTGATTGCTGGAAAAGAACGCCTTTTTTCCACCGCGATGATTTACGCTCCGCTCAGTTATGCGAGTTCTCAGATGTCTTTGGTGGAGCTGCCCATAAATATACGTGCTCGGCTTTCGAGCCTTGCTGCCTGCTGCTTGGTTTCCCTGTTTTGGCCTCCCTTGCCTGCGGGGTGCCGATATACTTCTTTCCGGGTGAAGAACATTCAGGATCCCGCCAAATCATTCATCGCAATGATCGCGGTTTTTGGAGGGGCTACCGCTGTTTCCATACTAAAGAGCGGCCCGGCCTTCGGTCACTACATTATTCAGCTTCTGCCGTTTGCGGCGCTCCTTTCCGCTTTTCTCATCGACAGGCTTCTCGATACTCGATGGAAGCCGCTCGTTTTGCTGCTGTCCCTCATGTACCTGATATTTCCGATCCAACAGATCGCCATGGCCTGCCGGCCTGTGTTGGCGCGGGCCATGGCCGGTAAGAGGCTGGTATACGGCTCTTCTTATGAAATAGCCGATTACCTGAGAACGGCCAATCCGAGGGAATAAACCCGTGTTCTTCATGGGGGCTCAGCTGGCCGAGTGGTTTCTTGGCCTCAAGCCCATCGCCAGAGAGGTCGCCAATCCTAGCCTCATTGGGCGGGAGTACGTCATGAAGGCGCTCGACGGCCCATCTGCGACCACTTGCTCCGTGCTGGCGGCTATCCTGGACAGGAAGCCGGAGTTTATAGTCAAGCCTGCCGTTGTGTCCTACCTGATCGGACACCAGGAGGCTTCCGAGCTTCTGTCGCGCGATCTTTTCGCCAACTACGAACCGGTCCGTGAAATCGATGAATTTGTTATTTACAGGCGTTGTTCCAGCGTGGTCTCCAGCTGTGAGCTGGAGCGGCAGAGAAAGCTTCGATCGAAGCGCTGGAAAACTTCCCCAACCAGGCATGAGGCTTTCGCGCGCCCTTTCCTGGCAGGCCGTCAATTGCTCGAAAGGTTTCCCATGTCGGTGTCACCTGATCCGCTCAGCCCTTACCTGAGCTTAAACGACGGCTCAACCGACGATACCCTTGACCTGATGATCGGGCTGAGCCGACAGGACCCCGCGGTGACGGCGGTCGATCTTTCGCGCAATCACGGCCATCAACTCGCCCTTTCGGCCGGGTTGTATTATTGTGCCGGAGACCGCGTGCTGATAATGGACGCAGACCTTCAGGACCCCCCCGAACTGCTGCCCGGGATGCTTGAGCTGATGGAACAGGGGGCCGACGTCGTCTACGCGCAGCGCCGAAGCAGGCCCGGGGACTCCATGCCCAAGCGCTTCGCCTGCTCGGTCTTCTATCGTTTTCTCCAAAACCTTACCGAGGTGCCCATTCCCGTGGATACGGGTGATTTTCGCCTCATTTCGCGTCGCGTGCTCGAGATCATTCTGCGGATGCCCGAGCGTCATCGGTTCATTCGGGGCATGGTCAGCTGGGTGGGTTTTCGCCAGGTGCCGATCCTCTATGACCGCGAAGGGCGCCTTGCCGGTCAAACCAAGTATCCTTTCTGGCGCCTCATACGCCTGGCTCTGGACGGCCTCGCGGCCTCGTCCGTACGGCCCCTCGCCCTGGCAAGCTGGGCCGGGCTGCTCTTTGCCGCGTGCAGCCTGGTCCTGCTTGGCTATATCCTGTGGTCCTGGCTGTTTGTTGGAAAAACTCCTCAGGGCTGGGCAAGCCTTATGACGGTAGTAACGGTGATGGGCAGCATTCAATTGTTCGTGCTCGGCATCATCGGTCAGTGCCTCGGGCGGATGCACGAACAGGTGCGCGCCCGTCCTGTCTTTATCGTAAGGGATGTTTTCGGGAAATCTCATAAATATGCAAAAAGCCCGACAGTTTGATTGCTATTGCAGGGTGGCCAAAAGCGTGGCGTTGCCCACCATGAAGCTTCCGGATGGGAACTGATTCACCGGTTTACGACAGTGTTTTGAATAGTCTTTACAAAATTTAATTTGACTACCTGACAAAAGTGTTATAGGGAAGGAAACGCAGCAACTTATGCCTGGAGGGGCGGTTCGCGGGCTTTAGATGCTGCGGTTCATTAGCCTGCCGGGCGGTGATCGAGGTGGTCTTTAGGGCATTCCGCCTTCGTTTGCGCCGGCAAAAACCTGGGATACTTAGCTGAAAGGAGGTGGAGCGCGCTTCCCGATGGAGGGCGCAAAGCAGAACCAGTTGGAGGGGCAAATCACTGGCCCTGTTTTGAAAGAATGTTGGTTTTTCACTTCGAGGAGGAAGAGATGAAGAAATTTTTGATGGCGGTTTGTGTTTGTATGATGGTTTTTACCATGGTTGGTTCCGCCTTCGCGGAAGAACTCTGGGACTGGCATTTGCGTGGCGCTGACGAGGGTTTGGCCTACGGCGCTCTGCCGCCCGCGGGTATGTATTTCATTAACGACTTCTATTGGACCGGCAACTGGAACCAGTACGGTTACAATGCCCTCGCTAACGACCAGCGGGCCAATGGCAACAAGATCTCCGGCTACGTAGATGTTCCCATCCTGTTGTGGAACCCCGGTATTTGCCCGATTCTCGGCGCAACCTATTCCTGTGCTATCGCCCAGCCTTTCGATGAGGCAACCCTGAGGGCCGGCAGCTCTGGTCTCGGCTATAGCGGCACTCAATGGGGCACCTACAATACCATTCTGGTCCCGTTCATCCTCTCCTGGGAAATCCCGTGCAACCTTCATGTGGCCGCTTCCATGCAGATCGGCTTGAACGACGGCACCACATCGCCCGACAACAGCGCTGCTGCCACTCCAGGTAGTCCTTTTTATCATCTATACGGCGGTCAGGTCCTTGCAAGTAACGCCACTGCGGCTAATCTTAAAAACGTTTACGCCTGGTCGAGCAGCGATGCGTACTCCTTCTCGCCTTCGGTCGGCATCAGCTGGCTGTACGAAGGCTGGAACCTCAGTGCGGAATTCATGTACACCTTCTGGACCAAGGACAGTGACTGTGATATCCAGAACGGCGACGAGGCCTACCAGGAATACACTGTGACGTACACTTGCGGCAAGTGGACGTTCGGTCTTGGCGCGGAAGGCACCAACCAGACCTACAGCGACAAAGGCAACCTGCCGACCGGTCCTGGTGGTGCACTGGTCTACCAAAAGATTCCGGGCAGCATGTCCTGTAACTGGACCGCTGGTCCGATCCTGGGTTACAACTTCGGTCCCTGCAGCCTCCTGTTCACCTACAACTTCGCACTCACTACAGGTAACGACGTCGGCGGCGACTGGGCTATGATGCGCCTCGTAGTTCCGCTGGGAAATCCCTGCGATTGGTACAAATAGCAAACTGCCATAGTTAAATTCAGGTGTTGCGCTCCTCTTGGAGCGCAACACGAAGTTCTTGATGCGCCGCTGCCAGTCAGCGGCGCATCCCGTTTCAGGCCGGCGGCAACAAGACGGCCGTACCGCAAAAAAAAATCCGGCCCCCCCGGGAACCACCCCGGGGGCCGGAATATTTTTTTTAGACTGCGCTCTCAGGCTGCAGTTTCACTTCTCTCCGCCTTTGGTTCACAGCCTGATTACCCCCCTGCGCCACCTGACGTGCCCATCGGGACAGGCGTGGTGGGTCCGTAGTTGAAAGCGCCTTGGCATGTGGAAGCCAGTGGCGGAGGCTTAACGCAATTGGTGCATGTCTGCAAGCTGATTCGTGGCAGACAGGTGGAGCACTGGGCGTTCGCGTTTGCAAAAGCGCCGCTCACCAGAACCAGCGCCAGTGCCAGCCCCATAAACAATTTTTTATTCATTCTCATCATCATGATTCCAACCTCCTACTTTGTCGCAACTTCCATTGCGCTTATAACCGCATTCATTGAGCTCTCCGAACTCTGTTAGAAAAAACTTAACGTCCGCATTCTCGCATGTCAATCGTGTCAAAGTCCTCAACGGTTGTCCACTTGTGACCGATTTGTGCCAAATACATTCATTATATCAGTGGTTTATGATCACAAAAGGTCTCCGGCGAATAATTTTATTTATTCTTTTTGTGTCGCTTCTCTTCCTGCGTGAACAGTGGTCCCGGGTAACTTGACAGGGGTACTGTCCGATAACTAACTTTTTTTGGAACAAAAATGAAAATTGGATTTCTGATAATTGGAGGGCTTATCGGATGGAGACTGTCGGCGGACTGCCCGGGGTAGATTCAAAGAAGTTTTTTAGCAGCATCTTTGCCGTGCTTTCCGCAAGGCGTGCTGAGTTGCTCGCCGTAGCCGTATTTGGTTTTTTTATGGTGCGGGACTTTCGCGCCCTTTTTCACTACATGAAGACCATGCCGCCTTTTGGCTTTTTGAGCATCGTTGTGTTCTTCAATGGTTTGTTTGTTAGCGGATACTTTGCCGTGCTCGTTTTTATTTATTTGACCAGGGGCGCTCCAAGCTTGACCACGAAGTCCCTGCCCGCGAAACTGATTGCGCTGGCTGCGACCTTCATGCCGTTCACATTCCCCATGCTTAACGCTTCCGCACCTTCAGGTGCGATTGTCCTGATGGTTTCGAGCCTGATGCTTCTTTTCGGGATGACTTTCACACTGGTAGCCCTTGGAACGCTTGGAAGAAGTTTCAGCTTGATTCCCCAGACCAGGAAGCTGGTTACTGCCGGACCTTATCGCCTGGTGCGCCATCCCGTGTATGTCGGGGAAATCCTTGGCGCATTGGGGCTGGTCATGTGGGCGGCCACGATTCCAAAGACCCTGGTCTTCCTGCTGCTTGTCGGCTGTGAAGTCTATCGGGCTCTTCAGGAAGAGAGGCTCCTGGTGATTTCCTTTCCCGAATACGCCGAATATGCTTTAAAAACGGCGCGATTTATCCCTTGGCTGTTTTGACGAAAAAAGGCCGAATTTCGCTTCAGGTCCGAATCACCGGAGTCCTGGTGCTAAATCCCCAGTTTATTAAGATATTTTCTGTATAGCTCGTCCCCTGCGCGGCTTAGTGGAGCAGGGAAAGCCTTCTCCAGCGCGAGCGATATCTGGGTGGTGCTTCGAAAACGCTTCATCGGGTCGCAGGCGAGGCAATTCATTACAAGCTCGTTTAGACTCTCGGGGATCTCGGATCTCCACACCCTGGGCGGCGTCGGGTACTGTTCGCAATGCTGGATTTCATATTCCTCGAAAGAAGAGGCTTTGAACGCCGGTGTCCCTGTGAGCATTTCATAGAGAAGCGTTCCGAAAAGGTAGATATCGGTAAAAACTGGGGGCCTTTTGCGGGCGAGATACGTTCTGAACTGCTCCGGTGCCCTGTAGGAAAGGTGGGGAATCGGCAGTGCCCGCAGGGCCGTTCTGTCGGGACTGGCTTTTTCCACCTCTTTCCACAGACCTCCATTGTAAATTTTTAGACGAGGTTTTTCTCTGCCCAGAAGGATGCGCGAAGGTCGAAGATCCAGGTGGAAAATATTTCGTATCTGGCCGTCCGCGGCCATGTGAAGGTGCAGGTCGCCCAGTGCCTCCAGCACCTGGTAGCCAAGTTTTGCGGCAAGGTGGACCGGCATGCCCGATCCTTCGACTAGCAGGTCGTTCAGGGAGAGGGGCATGTGTTCGCGCACTACGAAGAAATGTCCTTCAAAATTGGCCAAATCGTAAACACGGACCAGGTGCCGGGAACTTATCAATATCTGTTTATTTGTCCAGGCGGCGAGCCTTTCGACCGGAAGGGCCTCCTTTAGCCCCGCGGTCAACGCCTGCCCGGCGAACTTCCTGCCGGTTTCCTGCTCCTGGAGTTCCACGACAACAGAACTCGATCCGATGTGCAGGAGGTCTGTCACTTTGTAGGAGTGAACGCTTCCGGATAGGGAGTTGCCCCTGCGGTCGGTCCAGGACGACACCGTCTGTCCGATAGCCGAATCGACCACATAAGAGTCTAGACAGACGACCGACGGGTTGCTCGATTCGTATTTTGCGGTGGTTTTTTTCGGTGAGGCCTGCAGTCCCGCATGTTCCTTCTTCTGCTCCTGGGAGCACTTGGCGATTTTTGCCAGGATGGTCTTCTTTTGCTCTTCCCCCAGGCTTTCATCCGAATAGACCTTCTGGTAGAAACCGAACGCTTCCTGCCATCTTTCCAGTTTCACCGCGCAGTCGCCGCATAACTCGAAACATTGGAGCGGTTGAAAGCCAAGGCCCGCGGCGAGGCTCAACTCTTTAATGGCTTCCTCCCAAAACTGCCCGTCGATCAGCGCCAGGCCGTAGTCGTATAGCTGGGACGGATCTGTTGTCAACTTGAACTCCTCAGGGGTAAGGCTCTGCTCCACGGGGTTTGTATCCAGGCTGCTAAGCAGCGATTCGGCGCATGAGCGTATCTCTTCTTTCGCCTCGCGAGGGAAGTCTTCTGCCTCGATCTCGCCAAGTATCTCCTTAACGATTTCGACACTCCCGTCCGCAAGACCCTGCTCGATGTAAATACGCGCTTCGGTCAATCGACCGAAGAATTCTTTTACAAGTTGTTCGGGCGCCATTTTTCACCTCCGAACACCCCTGTGGATTCTTCCACTGAGTGCTCAGTCCTTTCTTCGAATGCCCACAGAGCCGGGCAGGTCGTGCAAATCGAAAAACGGTGCCATGACTCGTGAGCCGTCGGCGATTTCCGCATCGGAAATCAAAAGGACCAAGTCGCAGAAAATTACCCTGTGCGCCTGGCCGTCGCTTGCCAGAACGGCTATCGGCCCGCCGGCAGCTCCACCGCCCGCAAAATCGAACCCCATCGGCTCGAACCTGTAAGACCCGAGTTCTTTGGAGCCCAATTCGGCCCATTGGCCTGTGACTCCGCTCATTACCCCGCGAAATAGAGGCCTGAAATCGGAAAGAGTCGCATATCCCCGCTTTAGAACTTTCCTGCCGGTCTTTTCCCCTGAGCGCGTAGCCTTGACCACGCGGGATGCCGGCAAGGCAAGCCATTTCCCGCCGACTACGATCAGGCAGGCGTCCGCATGCCCGAAACTGCGCTCCCCGGCCTCGGTTTTTTCGACCGGTTCAGGAGAGGAGGCCTCGGCGTGCTCGATATCCTTTTTTTCCGTGATTAATGCCGAAGGCAAATGATCTCCGGCGAGTTCATCCGGGGTGTCGGTGGAAGTCCCCAACCCGCTGCCCGAGGAGATGTCGCGGGTTTCAGGTCTTGTGCTCGCGGCCTTTGCCGCCAGGGCCTTCTGCCGCAGGTCCTGAAACTTTTCGACCAGCTCCTTTAACCTTTGCTTCTCATGCGGCCCCGGCTCGACATCGAGGAGAATCATGTGCGCGAGGAGCCCCTGGGAATCGCGAATGAGTTGAACGAGCCTGGTGTTTACAGCGCGGGGCCTCTCAAAAAGCCGTTTGAGAATGACCTCCATAATCCTGAATACCGATTTGGCATCCGATGACCTCGACGCCATCGGCTTGAGATTTTCCAGGGCGTCGATAAATTTTTTCAGGTTTTCTCTTGAAAAATCCCAGTCGAGGCTGAGATATGCCGCGTTGAATTGTTCAATAAGCTCGGACACCCCCGGCAACCCGGGAAAAGCGTCTGATTGGCGTAAACGAACAAAGGGTTTGTCAGTCAGGGGCTTGGCGGCGTCGACAGCGGGGCTTGGCTCGGCTCTTTCCCGCGGCAGGCCCGCGAGCCTTTGAGATTCCTGAGCGGCAAAGGCGGCTCCAGCCGCGTTCGCATCCGCCCTCTGGCTGGCTGGAACGAATATTGAGTCGATTTCCTTATCGATTTCCAGCTCAAGCATCCTGGAATCCCTATTGAGACTCGGCTCGGTACTTTCCGCCGGCATGCCCCCAAGTCGATGAGACTCCTGAGCGCAAACGGCTGCTCCGGCCGCGTTGGCATCCGCCCTTCGGCTGACTGGAACGAAAAGGGAGTCGATTCCTTTGTCGATTTCCAGCTCCAGCATCCCGGAATCCTTATCGATGCTCAGCTCGGTATTTTCCGCCTCCATGCGCAAGCTTGCGTGAGACTCCTGCGCGGGAACGGCTGCTTCGGCCGCGTCGGCATCCGCCCTCCGGCCGGCTGGAACGAAAAGGGAGTCGATTTCTTTGTCGATTTCCAGTTCCAGCATCGTGAATTCATTTCCCGCCCATGTATCGGGTTGGGGGGCGTCTTTTTGAGCCATGAGCCCTTCCTCTTAAACCGGATGTTGTTTCAATCAGCTCGAAAATGCATCCTTCAATAATCCCTGCCGCGCTCTTAGCAGGTGATCTGGCCGCCAACTTTGCGTATAACGTTCTTTATCGTCCGCTTACTTATTTCGCGCAGAGTTTCGTAGACCCCGTCTCCAGTGGTTGCGCTGGCTTCGAAAAACGGCACGTTCAACCCTTCGTTCAGATCGGATTCGAGTTCTGCTACGGGAAGCAGCGGGATGTTCGATTCGGTCAGGTCGCGTTTGTTGTATTGCAGCACCAGCGGCATCTGCGCGATGGCAAGGCCTTCGTTGCTAAGGTTTTCGCCTAGATTTTGGAGGCTTTCGATGTTCTTGTTCTTCTGGACTTTTAGCGAGTCGGCCACGAAGACGATACCGTCAACGCCTCTTAGCACAAGTTTTCTGGTGGCATTGTACATGACCTGTCCAGGCACGGTGTAGAGCTGGACGCGAATGGTCATGTGCATTACTTTGCCGATATTTAGAGGTAGAAAGTCGAAAAAAAGCGTCCTGTCTCCCTTCGTGTCGATGGTGACCATTTTGCCGCAAACCTGCCTGGACATCGACTCGTGTACGTAGAGCAGATTCGTGGTCTTTCCCCCTCGGCCCGGTCCGTAATAGACTATCTTGGCCTGGATTTCGTTTTTGCTCAAATCTATGAACGCCACTGAACTGCTCCTTTGTTCTCTCCGAATACTGCCGACATCTCGAGTATCGCGCTGCCAAGTTTTAGCCGGATAAGGCCCAGCGAAACGTTGTCATTGAAAAGTGTTATGATCAGATAATCCTTGGCCAGGCGGCTGAAATGCACATTGCGCCTGCCTCCCTTGTGGAACAGTAGCGCGAAGTCCTCCTCTCCTATGAGCCTCGCTATCTCGGCGGTCGCCGCGAAATTTGCCGCGGAAACCGCCGCAAGCGAGAAGATGTCCTCCATTTCCAACGAACCGCGCTGCATGATCAAGTTGCCCGAAAGATCGGTCAACACGACATGTTCTGCGCCTGAATCAAGAAGCTGGTCCGAAATGATCTCCTCGAGTTTCCCGATGTCGTTCTTGGTCAGTATCAAGCTCATGGTCTGAATGTCTCCAAGTTAAAAATCGCGCTCAAAAAAAGAACTGCAAGAAGTGTGCTGAGAGGTGTGTGTTTCGTTGCCGCTTCGCCGATGATCTGCGGGCTATCAATGGCAAGGTCGGGTAACTCCCTGACCCTGCAGAGAAAAAATATCCGGATTTTCGATGTTTGAAAATTTCGTGCTGCTACGACGCCTCGGCCGGTTCGTCTCGAATGAGATGGAGGCTGTCGAGGTCGATGAAGCATTTTTCGTCCTCGATGCGCCGCCACTGGAGCACGAGGTGTTCCACCGGCTTGTCGATGGTTACCGTTCCGGGCGTGGCGGAGGGATAGGCGATAAAACGGCCCTTTTCCCATCCGAGTATCTTCATGAGGGCTTCTTCGCCTTCGAGCCCGTTCGTGAGTGCATGGAGGACTTTGCCCGAGCCGATGTGTATATCGCCACGGCTATCTTTTGAATAAACCTCGATTTTTAGGTCGGATCGCGAAAGACATCCGATCTGGAGAAGATCGGCCAGTCTGATGGCCTTGATGGCGCCGTTAAAATCCGTATCGACGCCGTTTTCCTCGCGACTTATGGAGCTGCATCCCTCCAATATGGCTTCGGTCAGGTCCGCGCCGTCAAGATTCGTCATTTTGAGATTCACATTTGTAATTCTAGCCCCTCTGAGGTTACTTCCTTCCAGGTTCGCTCCTTCGAGGTCAGAGCCCTCGAGATCGGCCTCCTCGAGGTCGGCCTTCATTAGGTTGGCCCCTACGAGGTTTATTTCCTTCATGTTGGCTCCCCGAAGCACTGCCATCCCCAGGTTGCAAACGTTTGCCCTCACTTGGAACAGGTTGGCTCCCTCGAGATTAGTTCCCAACAGGTTGGCCGAATGAAGGTTCGCCGCTTCCAGGTTTGCCCCTCGCAAATTGGCTCGCTTCAAGTTGGCGCCCTCAAGATCTGCCCCCCGCAGGTCGGCCTCGGCCAGCCAACCGGCCCCGGAAAGATCGATATAAGCCAAATTGACGCCCCGCAGGTAAGCGGGGCCTCTGCCGGAAATAACCGCCATTAGGATCTGGTAGCGTTCGAGTTCCGCCATCCTGAATTTCTCCTGTTTACCGCCAGCTGCGGCAGGTTTTGTACGCAATGCTTCAGGCCAGTTCAGCTGCCACATTCTCTATAATTCGGCTTCCGCGGAAAAAAGGATAAAGCTTATGCTCGGTTCAAATTATTTTTTTCTTGGATGCGGGATCGGGCGCGAAATACAAAACGGAAATCGGCTTACCAATCGAATCGAGACGGCTGGAAACTGGGGGCGTGATCATGTATGATATCTAGACTATGATTCTTCTAATAAATCCTCCGCTGGTAAAACCCTCCGAGCCTCCGCCCGGTCTTGCGCGCCTCTATGGGACTCTTCGGACCGAAGGGGCAAGCTGTGAGGTGATCGATGCGAACATCGAGGGGGTCCTGTATCTGCTGGGCAAGGATTCGACTGCCTGCGACTCCTGGACAACCCGAGCCGTTCGAAACCGGGCGCGAAACCTTGACTTTATCCGCAGCCCGCAGTCGCGCCTGAATCTGGATCGATACAAGCGGGCGGTTTCCGACCTTAACCGACTGATGGGCAAGTCGGCCGAAAGCGCGGGGAATGCGCACCTGACACTTTCCAACTATCAGGATTTGACCCTTTCCCCGGTTCGCTCCCGGGATCTGCTGCAGTCGGCCGAAAATTACAGGGCCAATGTTTTTCATGACTATTTTTCGAAAAGAATTTCGAACGCCGTCGAGCTTTTTTCGCCCGATGTGATCGGCATTTCCCTTAATTTTTTGAGCCAGGCGCTGACGGCCTTTGCTATGATCGGATTTATAAAGGCCCGGTATGCAAGCATCAGGGTCGTCCTGGGAGGAAGCCTCGTCACCTCCTGGGGGGGTAAGCCCGGGTGGGACCATCCTTTCGAGGGGCTTGTCGATCTCGTTGTGAGCGGCCCCGGCGAACAACCGCTCCTGGCCCTGTCGGGCATCGACAGGATCGCCAGGCGCCGTTTTTCCTATGCTCCCTTCCTCCCCGGCGATTACCTCTCGCCTGGCCCGATTCTGCCCTACAGCGCTTCTTGCGGATGCTGGTGGAACAGATGCTCCTTTTGCCCGGAAAAGGCTGAAGGGGTTAACTACGACCCTGTCCCGCCAAAAGAAGCGGTGCTCGAAGCCGGGGAGTTGTGCTCGGAGCACCGCCCCGCCCTTATGCATTTCGTAGACAGCGCAATGAGCCCGGCGCTTTTAAAAAGACTTTCGGAAAACCCGCCAGGCCTACCCTGGTATGGTTTCGCCCGGATGACCAGAATGCTTGCGGATGAAGATTTTTGCCGGGCGCTAAAAGCCGGAGGCTGCGCCATGCTGAAGCTCGGCGTCGAATCCGGCGATCAGTCGGTCCTCGACGCGGAAGGCAAAGGCATGGACCTGGGCCTTGCCTCGAAAATTCTTGCCTCGCTCAAAAAATCGGGCATAGGCACCTATGTCTACCTTCTTTTCGGCGCACCGTCGGAAGCCGAAGCCGAAGCCCGAAATACCCTCGATTTTACGGTCCGCCACGCTCCGTTTATCGATTTTTTGAATCTCGCGGTGTTCAATATGCCGGTCAACAGCCCCGATGCAAAGCGATTGGCGACTTCTCCCCACTACGAGGGAGATCTTTCCCTCTACACTGGTTTTAGTCACCCGAAAGGCTGGGATAGAGCGAAAGTCAGGCGCTTTCTGGAATCCGAGTTCAAACGACACCCGGCAATAGCGGCCGTTCTGGCAAACGATCCGCCGCTGTTTACTTCCAACCACGCGCCGTTTTTCGTGCGATAAATCAGACTAACTTAAATGGTTATAATTCCCCCCCTTTTCTAAAGGGGGGCAGGGGGGATTTGAAATTCAGTCACTTAAACGGTTGCGGGGAAGTCGATCTGTTTCTTTTTCATCTTTTCGATGAGGGTCGTGCGGTTTAGCCCCAGCAGTTTGGCGGCCTTGTTCTTGACGCCGCCCGTGCGCTGCAAAGCGTCGAGGATTAACCGGTTTTCGAGATTATCGAGCATCTCCTTTAGATTTATCCCGTCTTCGCCAAGTTCTATGCACGCCGTTGCCGGCTCGCTTACGGCCACCTCGAGGGTCTGCATTCTTTTCGGTAGGTCTTGGAACTGTATTTCGTCGGCATCGGTCAAAATTACCAGCCGCTCGATAACATTTTCAAGCTCGCGGACGTTTCCCGGCCAGTCGTATTGTTTTAAGCTCTCGAGGGCGCCATTTGACATGCGCTTTAGAGGAAGGTTCTTCTTCAGGCAATGCTGATTGAGAAAGTGCCAGACAAGGAGCCCCACATCGCCGGCCCGGTCTCTTAATGGCGGGACGTGGATGGGGATGACGTTTAGCCGGTAAAAAAGATCTTCCCGGAATTCGCTTTCGGCTACCGCCCGCTCCAGATCCTTATTTGTAGCCGCCAGAATGCGAACATCGACCTCAACCGTTCTGGAGCCTCCAACCCTTTGGAACTTGGTTTCCTGCAGGAAACGAAGAAGCTTTACCTGCAGCTTCGGGCTCATTTCCCCGATTTCATCCAGGAAAACCGTGCCCTTGTTGGCCAGCTCGAACCGTCCTCGCCTCTCTTTGAAAGCTCCGGTGAATGCCCCTTTTTCGTGGCCGAACAGCTCGCTTTCCAGAAGCTCTTCGGGAATGGCGCCACAGTTTATCGGCACAAAAGGCATTTCGCTGCGGGGACTCTTATAGTGGATGGCGTTTGCTATCAGTTCTTTCCCCGTCCCGGATTCCCCGGTTATCAGCACCGTCGAATCCGTCTTGGCCACGCGCCTGATCACTCCGTAGAGTTGCTGCATGGGCGCGCTTTGGCCGATAAGTCTTTCCAGCCGGTGCTGCTCGAGGATCTGAGTCCGAAGCGCTACGTTCTGTTCCTTGAGGTCCTTATGCTCGATCGCCCTTTTGAGCGTCAGGACAATTTCATCGAGATTTGCGGGCTTTGATAAATAGTCGTATGCGCCCCGCTTGATCGCTTCGACCGCCGTCTCTATCGTTCCAAATCCCGTCAGCACGATTACCGGGGTTTCCGGGTAATGCTTGACGAAATGCGCAAGGACCTCCATGCCGCTGACGTCAGGCATCCAGAGGTCGGTTAGAACCAGCTTGAAGCTGTGTTTATCGGCCGCCTCGATTGCCTCCTTTCCGCAGGACACTACCTCTATATCGTATCCTTCGTCATGGAGACGCTCGACCACGAGCTCCAGCGTTAGAGGCTCGTCGTCGGCAATAAGAATTTTCGGCTTCAGTCCCATCAATTTACCTGGTTATGATCAGGGTCGGGTATCAGGAAATAAGCATCGCTTCCGCAGCTATCCCTCAGGTTCCGCAAGGCGTTGGGTTTGCAACCGCTCAGTGCAAAGCTTGAGGCAGGCAAGGCAGTCCGAGGTCTGGATGCCGAGCCTGCAGAAACGGCCGAACGCATCGAACCAGTCGTTGCCCGTTCTGGGGCAGATGCTCACGAATTCAAGGAACCGCACCAGCCGCTCGGTAGCTGTGGGATCGATGGCGTGTTCGATGCGGCAGGCATTGGCTTCGGCGTCTTCGGTGCCGAGTTGCAAAGTGTTTACAAAAAATTCCTTCAGTACTTTGTGACGGCGGATCACTTCCCGCGCTATTTCCCGTCCGGAAGCCGTAAGGGTGATAAAACTGTACGGGCTGTAATTGATGAGACCGCGACTGGCCAGGGCCTTGAGAGCACCGGTCACCGAAGCGCGCTGCACGCTCATCTGCTCGGCTATGTCCTTTGCCCTGGCAACACGGTTGGACTGCTCGAGATGGAAGATGACTTCAAGGTAATCTTCCAGGCTGGCGGACAACCCCTCGGTGTTTTCGCCACAGTCCATTTTATCCTCTCCGTTCAATCCATATACTTTAGAATAACGACGACCTCAAGGCAGCTTACTTCATTATTGTCCATTGAGTCAAGTAAATCGCACGGTTGCAGGCTCATTCCAGCCCTCTAAAAGCATAACTCAAGCTCTTTCCACCGATTCCAGCCGCCTCGATTGTTGCGGTTGTCCCCGGTCCTCAGGGGAAAATTCGATCGGGTATCCCCATGGGGTGTTGGACTCCGCTTCCTGGTACAATTTTTCTACCAGCATGGCAACCACCATCTTTCCATAAAGCCATGCAACCCCGCTGTCATCACTGTGTTTCGGAAGGTGTCCGACTCCCATGATACTCTTGAGCCTTTTGAGGGTAAGGTCGACTTGCCAGCGCTCGCGGTATAACTCCAGGACCTCGCTCGCCTTTAGCAAGTGGCGGTTGACCGTGGTGTAGACGCACACATACCCGGCATGCTCGACTGTTTCGGGTAAAAGGGCCCCTTGTTGCCTTGAAGCCCCGGCCATCAGCTCTTTCCTGGACAGCTGGGCGGCCTCGTGCGTATTCTTGATTGCGCAAAGACGGCCCTTTTGCAACTCCTTGCCCCCGGGCGAGCAAAAGTAGACGTCCCAGTCCCCGCAATCCGAAACCTTTAGCGGGCGGAGGTGTTCGAGCACCAGAAACGGTTTGCCGTTTCGATTCAAAAGGGGCAGGTTGGAGCCGTAAAACCGCACGATCACGTGGCCGCCCCCATTGAGTACATGACTGATACCCCGGCGCTTGCAGTAGCGCCGGTCTCCAATGACCAGGTCGCCGGGCGAGACTTCGAAGCGCTGAAAATCCTCGCCTGTTCTAAGGCTGGTGATCCGGAAGGTGTCACACCGCAAATTGTGGAGTCGCAGGCAGTAATGAATTCTCCAGTCGCTTCCCGTGCTTCCCGGCTCACTCACCGACGCCCCGTCGACCACTCGGACCTGAAACCTGTTCCCTGCTTCTCCAAGACCGGCGCGCTTGCTCATTCCTTTTAAAATCTCAACACACATCCAATGGAGCCAGTCCTCGGAGACCTTGAGCCGGTGGAGCAGGGCGGCATCATTTATGCTGCAAAGTTTTGCCTCGTGAGCATATGCGGTTGTCGTGCGCAGCGACATTCCGCTGGCCAGATGAATCATGAGAAGTCGCAGAAGGGTCCGTGCCGAGTCGATTTTGCGCCTGCGCGACAAAGCGCCCAGCTCCAGCGCTTTGTCTTCCCAACCCGGCGGCAAAAACCGCAACAGGACCTCCCAATCGTTCTGTGTTTCTGGATTCATGCTTAGCCGGGCGTTCTTTCTCAAAAACAGTGTAAATGGTGCTTGAGCACTCCTGATTGACATGGGTGCTTCCAAGACGGCGGGAATAGCAACTGACGGCCTCCTGCAAGCGACCCGGGCCTCCCAACCTTTCAGGAGCGCTTGGCTGCTCGCGTCCGGTCTGTCCAGGGATTGAAAAAATGGCTATATTTCTTCCGCTCGTCCCATGATCCGGTCATCAGTGCGGCAGCTGATAGGGCACAATACTTAGCCCCATATTTTTTCTATAACATTTTGAGATGTTACACAGTACAGAACATGCGCGTCAAAGTCGAGACAACATTCGACAATTCTGCTAAAGTTTTGTAAAAAAGTTTTGGAGGCTAGGAGGGATTTGAAATTCCCCCCTTTTATAAAGGGAGGCCAGGGGGGATTTGCACCCCGAGTGTATGCGTGGGTAATACTCACAGCCTCACCGTACCCTCCAAAAGGTAAAGATAGTTTGCAAATTTTAACAAAAGTTTATTTGCCCGGTCGATGGCGATTAGCTAGCATAGATCCGTTCACCCCTATCACCAACTAAGGCCCGTCAACGCATGGACGCTTCATCTTCCGGCCTGAGGCCGTCTAGCGGCGCCCCTGTGGGGGGCGCCTGACCCGTGGATGGGCGAGGCACACTCGCCGCGGCGCAGCCGCTTGATAACTATAAGGGAAATAAAATGACTTTTTCATCGGAAGTCGAAGAAATCGGGACCCGGGGGCACAAACCGCCCCGTTCCAGCCTCGGGATGTGGGTATTTGCGGCTCTTCTGGTCGGGATTTTTATTTTTGCCGGTGACTGGTTTTTCTTCGGAAAACGCGCGGCAGGGCAGCGTCCGAATTTCCAGATGAGCGTTCCGGTTGTTGGCGCTCTCGCCAAAAAGGGTGATATCCCCGTATATATAACGGGACTTGGGACGGTCACCGCCCTCTACACTGCCACAGTGCTCACCCAGGCTAACGGCCAGGTCCTGCAAGTACCCTTTAAAGAGGGCGATATCGTAAAAAAGGGGGCGCTGCTGGTCCAAATTGACCCTGCTCCCTACCAGGCGTTACTGCTCCAGGCCGAGGGCACGCTGGCCAGAGATCAAGCCCTGCTCGAAGAGGCCAAAATAGACTTCAAACGCTACGACACCCTTGTAAAGCAGGATTCCATATCCCGGCAGCAAAGAGACGATCAGCTCTATTTGGTGCACCAGTATGAAGGCACCGTCAAGCTCGATGAGGGATTGGTTCAAGCCGCCAGGGTAAACCTGGCTTATACGCACATTACCGCCCCGTTCACGGGGCGTATCGGGCTGCGGTTCGTCGACCCGGGAAACATCGTTCACACGACCGACACCAGCGGCATAGCGGTTATCACACAGGATAAGCCCATTACCGTCATCTTCCCCGTCCCGGAAGAGAACCTGCCCGGTATTATGAAAAAGCTCAACGCCAGGCAAAGCCTCGTGGTCCAGGCGCTCGACCGCGCCCAGAATAGCCTCATTGCCACTGGCCGTCTCCTTACCGCCGACAATCAGATCGACACCACCACCGGCACTGTCCGGCTAAAAGCCGTTTTCCAAAACAAAGACAATGCTCTCTACCCAAACCAGTTCGTCAATGCCAGGGTCCTGATGGAAACACTCAGCGGAGTCACTGTGGTTCCCTCGGCAGCCGTGCAGCGAAGTCCGGAAGGAACGTTTGTCTTTGTCGTCAACAAAAACAATACGGTCTCCGTGCGCTGGGTTACGCTCGGGCCTTCCCAAAAGGACACGCAGTCCATCGAAAAAGGGCTCTCTCCCGGTGAAACCGTTGTGGTCGACGGTGCTGAAAAGTTAAAAGATGGCAGCAAGGTCCGCGTTCAAACCCCACGCGCGAATCCATCAGGGAATAAAAGCTGATGAACCCTTCGCGTACCTTCATCCTCAGGCCGGTTGCGACCACCCTGCTGATGGTGGCCATTTTGCTGGTGGGAGCGGTGGCCTATTATCAATTGCCTGTTTCCGCGCTGCCGCAGGTGGACTATCCCACCATCCAGGTCTTGACGTTCTTTCCCGGCGCAAGCCCTGATGTTATGGCATCGACGGTAACCGCGCCGCTCGAGCGTCAGTTCGGTCAAATGCCCGGTCTAAAGCAGATGATCTCCAACAGTTCGAACGGTAGCTCGGTCATAATACTCCAGTTCAGTCTGGACCTTGGACTGGATGTTGCCGAGCAGGAGGTGCAGGCCGCTATCAACGCCTCGTCCACTTTCCTGCCGTCGAACCTTCCCAACCCGCCGGTCTACAGCAAGGTCAATCCGGCTGACGCGCCCATCCTGACGCTGGCGCTCACCTCGAAGACCCTCACTTTGCCAAAGGTCGAGGATTTGGCCGACACCAGGCTTGCCCAGAAAATCTCCCAATTGCCGGGAGTCGGGCTCGTGAGCATAAGCGGCGGTCAGAGGCCGGCCATCCGCATCGGGGTGAACCCTGTCGCTCTGTCCGCTTACGGGCTTAGCCTGGAGGACCTGCGCCAGGCTGTGGCGGCCGCTAATGTGGACATGGCCAAAGGGTCTCTGGATGGCCCGCGGCAGTCTTCGCTGATAGGAGCCGACGATCAGCTCCTGACCTCCCCGGACTACCGCTCCATGGTCGTCGCCTATCGCAACAACGCGCCCGTCGTGCTCTCCGATGTGGCGGACGTGACCGACGGGGCCGAAAATGTGGACCAGGCCGCCTGGATGAACACCACCCCGGCGGTGATAGTAAACATTCAAAGACAGCCCGGGGCCAATGTCATCCAGGTCGTAGACAGGGTGAAACGGCTTCTGCCCTCGTTGCGCTCCACTCTGCCCGCGGGCGTCGATGTTAAGATTTTGACTGACCGCACCACCACGATCCGGGGCTCGGTCGAAGACGTCGAGTTCGAACTCCTGCTGGCCGTGGCCCTGGTCATCATGGTGATATTCCTCTTCCTGCGCAACCTTTCGGCCACGATCATCCCGGGCGTCGCGGTTCCGCTGTCGCTTGTCGGAACTTTCGGCGTCATGTACCTTCTGGGGTTCAGCCTCAATAACCTTTCCCTGATGGCCCTCACCATATCCACGGGGTTCGTCGTCGACGACGCGATCGTCATGATCGAAAATGTCGCGCGCTACATCGAACAGGGGGAATCCCCCGTTGATGCCGCGCTCAAAGGCTCCTCCCAGATCGCCTTTACGATCATGTCTCTTACCATTTCGCTCATTGCCGTCCTCATTCCGCTGCTCTTCATGGGAGATGTGGTGGGGAGACTTTTCCGCGAGTTCGCCGTTACCCTCGGCGTCACAATACTTATCTCCGCGGTTGTCTCGCTCACCTTGACGCCCATGATGTGCGCGCGCCTTTTGCGCCACACGCCCGAGGAAAAGCAGAGCCGGTTCTACAGAAAATCCCAGGTGGCCTGGGAAAATCTCATCAGTCGCTACGGAAAATCACTTCGTTTTGTGCTCGACCACCAGACGATCACCCTGATGGTGGCGGCGGCCACGCTGGTGCTGACGGTCTTCCTCTATATCATCGTGCCCAAAGGGTTTTTCCCTGTGCAGGATACCGGCGTTATCCTTGGCATCTCCGAGGCGCCCCAGTCGACATCTTTCACGGCCATGGCCCAAAAGGAACAGGCCCTTGCAAAAATAATCCTCAAAGACCCGGCCGTCCAAAGCTTGTCCACGTTCATCGGCATAGATGGAACCAACATTACTCTCAACTCGGGCAGGATGTTGATCAACCTCAAACCGCTCGAACAGCGCCGCATGAGCGCCGGCGCGGTAATTCGCCGCCTTCAGCGGGAGCTCACCACGCTCCATGGCATCACACTGTATATGCAGCCGGTGCAGGATCTCACGGTCGAAGACCATGTGAGCCGCACCGAGTTTCAGTACACGCTCGAAGACCCCAATATCAACGAGTTGAATACATGGGTCCCCAGGTTTGTCGATGCCTTGAGTAAATCTCCCGACTTAAGCGATGTCAGCAGCGATCAGCAGGAAGGGGGGGTGGTGGCGCACCTTTCCATCGACCGCGGCGCCGCTTCACGCTACGGGCTCTCCCCCCAGTTGCTTGATAATACCCTCTACGACGCTTTCGGGCAGCGGCAGATATCGACCATTTTTACCCAGTTGAACCAGTATCGGGTCATCCTCGAGGTAAAACGCGCTTTCAAACAAAGTCCGGAAGACCTCAAGAACATCTACCTCCCGACCCAGACGACATCGATAGGCGCAACCTCCGCGGCGACGACCCCTGTCTCGCCTGTCCCTTCCGCATTGGTCCCGGTGACTCCCGTCGCCGCCTCGACCGCTCCGGTCACCTCGGCCGCCGTATCCACCGGGGCAAACCCCAGCGCCGTTACGACGAACTCGACCGCCGGCGGGGTCATCACCACCGGACCCGAGGGACAAGTGCCCCTTAGCGCGGTCACTCGCCTTTCGATGTCCACTGCGCCGCTTATGATCGGACACCTGGGACAATTTCCCGCCGCGACCATTTCTTTTAACCTCGCTCAGGGAGCTTCGCTTGGGCAGGCCACAGACGCCATCGAGGCCACTGCGGCCAAACTGGGCATGCCCAAAAGCATCCAGACGAGCTTTCAGGGGACTGCCCAGGCATTCCGGGCGGCCCTGGCCAATGAACCGATCCTTTTGTTGGCCGCCCTCATAACCGTCTACATCGTGCTCGGCGTTTTGTACGAAAGCTACATACACCCGATCACGATTCTTTCTACGCTGCCCTCCGCGGGCATAGGGGCAATTCTGGCGCTTTTCATCTTTCGCTCGGAATTCTCCGTCATAGCCCTGATCGGCCTGATCCTGCTCATAGGGATCGTCAAGAAAAACGGGATCATGATCGTTGACTTCGCGCTCGAAGCCGAGAGGAAAGAGGGCAAGGATCCCGTCGAGGCCATTTATGAGGCTAGTTTGCTGAGGTTTCGCCCTATCATGATGACCACCATGGCCGCCATCCTGGGCGCTCTGCCCCTTGCCATGGGCAGCGGCCTCGGCTCCGAACTCCGGCGCCCCCTGGGCATCTCCATAGTGGGAGGTCTCATAATCAGCCAGGTCCTCACCCTTTATACCACTCCCGTCATTTACCTCTGGTTCGACCGTCTGGCCAAGCGTCTGCAAAGGACTCCCATAAATGGCGATGACGAAAGCGGGATGGGACCGGCATGAACTTTTCCGAAATATTCATACGGCGCCCTGTAGCCACGACCCTTCTTACAATAGGAATGACGCTGGCCGGGGTCGTGGCTTTTCGTCTTCTGCCGGTTGCCCCGCTGCCGCAGATAGATTTCCCGACGATAAGCGTCCAGGCGAACCTGCCCGGAGCGGACCCCGAGACCATTGCCACATCGGTGGCCGCGCCCCTGGAAAGGCAGTTGGGTCACATCGCCGGGGTCACCGAGATGACTTCCTCCAGCACCCTGGGGGGGACGTCCATCGTGCTCCAGTTCGACCTGGACCGGAACATAGACGGCGCGGCCCGTGACGTGCAAGCCGCCATAAACGCCGCTCGCAGTTATCTGCCCTCCAACCTGCCGAGCAACCCGCAATATCGAAAAGTCAATCCCGCGGACGCGCCGATCCTTATCCTCGCTCTTACTTCCGACCTCGTGAGCAAGGCGCAGATGTATGATATGGCCTCGACCATCCTCGCGCAGAAGCTCTCACAGGTGAACGGCGTCGGCCAGGTTTTCACCGGGGGAGGCGCTTTGCCCGCTGTCAGGGTGGAATTGCAGCCGGGTTCTCTTGGCAAGTATGGGCTGGGATTAAACGACGTAGCCTCTGCAATACAGCGCGAAAGCCTCTTTCAGCCCAAGGGTCAGTTGGAAAACGGCTGGCAGACCGTGTCGATCGATGCTGACGACCAGCTCCACACAGCCGCGCAATACCGCCGGGTCATCGTGAAATATCAAAACGGGGGCCCGGTGCGTCTTTCCGACCTCGGGGCCGTCGACGATTCCGTCCAGGATTTGCGAACCGCCGGCGGGGTAAACGGTAAGCCGGCGATAATGCTGGTGATATTCCGCTCACCCGGTGCAAATATCATTGACACGGTCGACCGGGTGCGGGCAATGATTCCGCAATTATCGGCCCTGGTGCCCAAAAGCATTGACTTATCGGTCGTTCTCGATCGAAGCCCGCCAATCCGCGGGTTCTTCAGCATGTCGAGCGCACGCTCATTATTTCGGGTATACTGGTCATCCTCGTCGTGTTTGCCTTTCTGCGCGACGTCCGAAGCACGATCATTCCGGCTGTCGCCGTTCCGGTATCGCTCATAAGCAGTTTCGGGGTCATGTATCTGTTTGGCTACAGCCTCGATAACCTTTCCCTCATGGCGCTCACTATCGCCACGGGCTTCGTTGTCGACGATGCTATAGTCGTGCTCGAAAATATCACGCGCTACATCGAGCACGGGCTGTCTCCGCTGCAGGCCGCCCTGGTGGGCGCCAAAGAGATCGCTTTCACTGTCTTGTCGATGAGCGTCTCGCTTGTCGCCGTGTTCATTCCGATCCTACTTATGGGCGGAATGGTGGGGCGCCTTTTTCGAGAATTCGCCGTTACCCTTTCAGCGGCGATTTTGATCTCCCTTGTGGTCTCACTTTCGACAACCCCGATGATGTGTGCCGCAATCCTCAAAAAAGAAAAGCCCCGGGCTCACGGTTTGCTCTACAGGGCTTCGGAGTGGGTGTACGAGCATTTGCGAATGGGCTACGAGGTGAGTCTGCGCTGGGCGCTTCGGCACTCCCTCGCCATGCTCCTGATTACCGTGTTGACCCTCGGGGTCAACGTCGTGTTGTTTTCCTACGTGCCGAAAGGGTTTTTCCCGGATCAGGACACCGGACGCATCGCTGGCCGGATGCAGGCCTCGCAGGATATCTCCTTTGAAAGCATGAGCAAAAAACTGACCCGGGTAATGAACATCATAAGGAAAGACCCCGATGTCACCTATGTGAGCGGTTTTACCGGCGGGGGAGGGTTTGGCGCCAGCACTACGAACTCGGCTCGAATGTTCGTCTCGCTCAAGTCTTTTTCAGAGCGCAAAGCGACGGCGATGGAGATTATCGGGCGGCTGCGAAAAAAACTGGCCAGGGTGGCCGGCGCGCCTACCTTTCTCCAACCGGTCCAGGACCTGCGGGTGGGCGGCCATATAAGCAATGCCGAATATCAATACACCCTGAGAGACGAAAACCTGGCCGAGTTGAATGTGTGGGCGCCCCGCGTGGTGGCCATGGCTGCTAAAATGCCCGAATTGAGGGATGTCAGCAGCGACCAGCAAAACATGGGGCACCAGACTTTCCTGGCAATCGACCGTCCGACCGCATCTCGCCTGGGCATCTCCACCCGTCTGATAGACAATACTCTTTACTCCGCTTTCGGCCAGTCCGAGGTGGGAATCAACTACACTCCGCTAAACCAGTATTACGTGGTGATGGAGTTGGCGCCGCCCTTTCTGCGGCGGGCCGAGAGCCTTAAGGACGTCTATGTCCACTCCCCCACAGGGGCGATTGTCCCCTTGGGCGCCTTTTCCCACTACATAAAGCGGGCCACCTCTCTCGAGGTCGACCATGCGAGTCAGTTCCCCGCCGTGACGGTTTCCTTCAACCTCGCTCCGGGTGTGGCCCTCGGGGATGCGGTGAACGCGATCGAAGTCGCAACTGAGAAAATGAGAATGCCCGAATCCGTTCACGGCAGCTTTCTTGGCACCGCCCAGGCCTTCCAGGCCTCTCTTGCCAATGAGCCGATTTTGATACTTGCGGCCCTTATTTCCGTCTATATAGTGCTTGGAGTCCTCTACGAATCCTACGTCCACCCTGTCACAATCCTTTCCACGCTGCCGTCCGCGGGCGTGGGGGCGCTGGTCGCCCTGCTGATCTGCCGTACCGATCTCAGCCTCATAGCCGTTGTGGGAATAATTCTTCTGATAGGTCTGGTCAAAAAGAACGGCATTATGATAGTCGACTTCGCCCTGGTGGCTGAGCGAAAGGAAGGCAAGAGCCCGGCGGAGGCCATCTACCAGGCTTCCCTGCTGAGATTTCGCCCGATCATGATGACGACCATGGCCGCTCTTCTCGGGGCGCTTCCCCTGGCGATTGGCTCCGGGGTAGGCTACGAACTGCGCCGCCCGCTTGGGATATCCATAGTCGGCGGGCTGATTTTTAGCCAGATGCTGACCTTGTTCACTACTCCCGTGATCTATCTCTACATGGACCGTTTCCGACTTTCCCTCCAGCGCGCGCGGTCCAAAGGTTACGAACATGAAAACCTGTAAAGAATTTAGGGCCGCGCCCGTGGCGGAATTGGTAAAACCGTGGATTATTGGTATGGCGCTTGCCTTCATGCTCGCTTTTCTTTCGGCATGTACGGTAGGCCCCAACTATGTCAGGCCGAAAACCGAGGTCCCCCCCTCCTACAAGGAACTCGAAGGCTGGAAGAAGGCGCAGCCGCGGGACTCGATTCCCCGGGGGCAATGGTGGGAAGTCTTTAGTGATCCTCAGTTGAACTCGCTCGAATCCCAGGTCGACATCACCAACCAGAACCTTGCCGCCGCCGAAGCCCAGTTCAGGGAGGCCCTTGCCGCGGTCAAAGTCGCGAAGATCCGGATTTTTCCCCGTGGTGTCCGGCGAAACCTCGGCCGAAAGGGCCCGCACCCCGGCCTCACTCGCTGGGTCCGCTTCCCATGGCGTTTCCGGGGTCACTCAGTCCGCTCTCCTGCTCTCGGGCGACGTCTCCTGGGAACTCGACCTGTGGGGAAAGGTCCGAAGGACCGTCGAGGCGAGCAAGGCCGGCGCCCAGGCAAGCAAAGCCGACCTCGAAGGGGTCCGCCTAGCCGCGACCGCTCAACTTGCTCAGGATTACTTTCAGCTCCGGGCCCTCGACTCCCAGCATAAGAATCTTGCACGAGACAGTGGCCGCTTACAGAAAGTTCCTGACTCTTACGGAAAACAGGTATGCCTCGGGTGTTGCAGGCCAGGCCGATGTGCTCCAGGCCAAAACTCAGCTGAAGACCGCCCAGGCTCAGGAGATCGACACGGGCGTGCAGCGTGCCCAGTTCGAACACGCGATTGCGTTGCTAATGGGGAAGGCCCCCTCGGATGTGAGTATTCCTCCCTCTCCGCTCGACTCTCCGCCGCCGCCGGTACCCGCCGGCATACCGTCCGAGCTTCTCGAGCGCAGGCCTGACATCGCCGCCGCCGAGCGCCAGGCGGCCGCGGCGAACGCCCAGATAGGGGTGGCCATTTCCGCTTACTATCCAACCGTCACCCTCAACGCGTCTGCCGGGTTCGAGGCTGCAAGCGCCGCTCAGTGGCTGGCATGGCCGGCCCGCTTCTGGTCGCTCGGCCCGGGCACCCTCTCGGAAACCATATTCGAGGGCGGCCTCAGGCACGCCCAGACCGAAGAGGCCAGGGCCGCCTATGACTCGGCGGTTGCAACCTACCGTCAGTCCGTTCTTGCCGCCTTTCAGCAGGTTGAAGACGACCTGGCGTCTCTTCGCATACTGGAGCGGGAGGCGCTCGTCCAGGACGAGGCCGTGGATGCGGCGAAAAAATCGGTTGCCGTTGAAACCAACCAGTACAAGGCCGGGACAGTGAGCGCCCTGGATGTGGTTGTCTCGCAAACAATAGCCCTTAACGACGAGCTGACGGCGGCCAAGATCCTTGGCAACCGAATGGTCTACGATGTGCTTCTCATTCAGGCCCTGGGGGGAGGCTGGCAGGCAGGCGGTCTTCCCTTGTGCGACCCGGTCAAAACCTCGGGCGCACGCAGGCAACCCGGATGAGCCGCTCCGCTCCGGGAGTGGCTGTGGGACAGGTGAAAGGCAAGGGATAGAGCATTATCGCCGCTTCATCCATCCCGGCGGCCTGATAGCCTGCACATCAGTTTATCAAGTAAAACAAGCGACTCTCTTTTGCGCCTGTTGAACCAGCGCCCCAATTTTTTGGTGCTCTTGAGAAGTTGGTTATCAAAACTTCTTTTGCCCTTTCTTGTTTCTTCGATCAATTCCAAAGCCCGCCCGGGGTCCTTGGCAAGAGCCTCGAGATCGCCGGGTGAGCATTTCTTCAGCCGGCGACTGAACTCGAAGCTTCCTCCCCAGTAATGGCGCAGGTCCGAATCACAAGTGTCGATCCGCATTCCGTGGCCCAGGAAGATGTACGAGAAAGCCACTTGTTCAACCCACTCCATTGTAAAGGGTGCGCTCCTGGAAAGCAGGTCGCACATGCGCAGTGCCTCTTCGAGAAAAGATGGCTCCATACTGGACGGCAGGCCGAGAACTCCCGAATTATACAACCAGAACTGCTCGACGGGGACGACGGGAATGGACTCCTTTTTAATGAGGTCGGTATTTTCAAGCACCCTCAGGTATTGTGGAAAGAAGCTGTTTGAAAGTTGATTCTCGCGCACATGCATGACGGCGCAACCCTCCTGGAGGGATTTATATATTCCTTCAGGGCTGCGCATCCAGACGGTATCGCTGTCCACAAAGACCAGGTGCCCGTCGCATCCTTTAAATAAACTCCTTAGCAGCTCCACTTTAATGCGGTGGGTATAACCGTAGCGGCCTTTCCAGCTTCTGATGGTGTCTTTATCGAGCAGCACGGGCTCAACGGGAAGTTTTTCGAATTCGTCGGGGCGGTCGGTATAGACGAGAATCCTGCCCGGAATCGGTCCGTATTCAAGGAGGGATAATACGCTCAGTAAGGCCTGCCTTCTAAATTGCCCTCCGCCGTAGGCCAGGTAAACAAACACCACTTGCTCTTTCATTACAGATGTAGACCTCCAACCTAAATAGTCCGGGATATTCGAACGCGGTTTGAACGAGAATGAAACTTAAGTTCGTCACCCCGGCAAGTTTCTATTGTTTTCGTCTCTGAATCACCGCCGGGAAACCAGGCGAAAAACAGAGACGACAAACCTCGTATATTTCGAACCCAGTGGAGGAGGCGAGGCACACTCGCCAGCGGCGCAGCCGCCGGCTGAGAACCTGCGCATCAGTTTATCGAGTAAGACAAGGGACTCTCTTTTGCGCTTCCTGAGCGAACGCCCCAACCTTTTGGTGCGCAAGAGAAGTTGGTTAACAAAACTTCTTTCATCCTTTCTTGCTTCTTCGATCAATTCGAGAACCCGCCCGGGTTCCTTGGCAAGAGTCTCGAGATCGCCCGGTGAGAATTTCTTCAACCGGCGGCCGAACTCGAAGCTGTCCCTCCAGTAATGGTGCAGGTCCGAGTCACACGTGTCGATCCGCATTCCGTGGCCCAGGAAGATGTACGAGAAAGCCACTTGTTCAACCCACTCCATTGCTAAGGGAACGCTCCTGGAAAGAAGGTCGCACAAGCGCAGTGTCTCTTCGAGAAAAGATGGAGCCGTCGTGGACGGCAGGCCGAGAACACCTGCATTATACATCCAGAACTGCTCGACGGGGACGACGGGAATGGACTCCTTTTTAATGAGGTCGGTATTTTTAAGCACCGCCAGGTATTGTGGAAAGAAGCTGTTTGAAAGTTGATTCTCGCGCACATGCATGACGGCGCAACCCTCCTGGAGGGATTTATATATTCCTTCAGGGCTGCGCGTCCACACGGTATCGCTGTCCACAAAGACCAGGTGCCTGTCGCTTTTTTTGAATAAACTCCTTAGCAGCTCTATCTTAATGCGGTGGGCAAAACCATAAGGGCCTTTCCACCTTCGGATGGTGTCTTTATCGAGCAGCACGGGCTCAACGGGAAGTTTTTCGAATTCGTCGGGGCGGTCGGTATAGACGAGAATCCTGCCCGGAATCGGTCCGAATTGAAGAAGGGATAATACGCTCAGTACGGCCTGCCTTCTAAATTGCCCTCCGCCGTAGGCCAGGTAAACAAACACCACTTGCTCTTTCATTACAGATGTAGACCTCCAACGTAAACAGTCCGGGATATAGCGCTATTCCGCCTTTTTTCAAGAAAGGCGGAGCCTTTCTCAAGCACGAGACATCCACCCGCTACTTTACAACAAAATGTTCCGGTTCGCGCGCATTTTATGGCGGATGGATGCGCTCACACCAGCCGCAGGTCCTGCGGCCGGCTGCCGGGAAATATCTCCTGCATGTGCTGTCCACCGAGCCCCCAAAGTCGTGAGAAAAGGCCGCCGAGCAGATCGCGGTAGTTGGTGAGCACGGCATAATCGCGGTTCTGGTTGAGCGTTGTGGGAGTCAGCGACACCTGCTCGCCCGCCACCCGGCCCCCGCGTACGGAGCCGCCCAGTACCCAATAGACGCTGCCATGGCCGTGGTCGGTGCCGCGATTGCCGTTTTCGCGGAAGGTGAGGCCGAATTCGCTTAGGACGACAACAAAGGTGTTGTACCAGGCCGGACCCGTTGGACGGAGCAGGACCACACAGACGCCGATCAGCGCCAACGACAATAGTGTTGCTGCCGCGTCCTTTGCGCTGCGCAGGCGGCATGGTGTGCTGCTCCTCATTTATTTTCCTCTTCACTTTGACGTTGAGCGCTCATAAGGTTATTCCAACGAACGGTTTCCATCGTTTTCCTGGGAAACAAATTAGCCCGGATTTTTGTCTACATGCACCAGTCCCGGTTGGAGTTAGCCCTTATAGGCTCTAAAAAGAACGCCCTTCGAGGAATACTAAGTGGTTACCATGGAGGATACCTCAGATGGGCATGATCATGAAGCACACCAGGTTCATCCGAGGGTTACCCCGTGATCGAGATCGTTGGGGAGGCATCGGAGGAGATGTCGCGATCTGGCGCCCCCGCCCCTCGGGACTGAAGGAGCAATGGACGCGAGGACTGCTGCAAGAACGTCGATCTCGTCGCCTGGCGACCAATTGACGCCGGCTGCCAATATGTGTATCCTGTAATGTGCCAAGGGTTGGAACTATCGGCGGATTGAGAATCCCGACATGTATCCGACGGATTGATGGGGCTGTCGCCATACTGGAATATTCCAGGAGGTGCAATGCACGTGATCACTCGGAAGAGACTCAACGATTTTGCCCGGGAGCATCCCGGATCTCGGTCCGCTCTTCATCGTTGGTATAAAGTTATGAAGTCCCTAAATTTCACATCCTTTGCCGAGTTGCGGGAAATCTTCCCGGATGCCGATCAAGTGAACAAGTTGACGGTTTTCAACGTCGGCGGCAATAAAGTCAGACTGATTTCCGCGATTCATTATAACCGAAGAAAAGTTTATGTCAGGGCTGTACTGACGCACGAAGAATACAGCAAAAGTAAATGGAAGGAGTAGCCATGCCTGCTTCAGAAATCCAAAAGGCCGCAAGGGTCTGGCCTTCCATCTCTGATATCTTGTTTGTTCCACATTCAACCCAGGAGTATCAGGCGATGGTTGATTTGTTGGATAACCTGGTTGACGAGGTCGGTGAGGATGAGAGGCATCCGTTAGCTTCTCTGATGGAAATTGTGGGCGTATTGATCGAGAAATATGAAGATGAATACGTCCCGGAGCTGACGGAGCAATAGTTGCAGCCGGAAGGCTTGGGAATGTTCTCGAAGTTGGAAAAAATCAACGCGTATCGGCGACTGGGTAATGGTTGATGCCTCCTCGGATTTTACCCTGCTAATGCCGTGGTGGAGTAGTTTGAACCTCTATGGCGTTTGGGATTGAGGGCACGAAGAAAGTTTAGTGGGCTGAGGAACAGTGAGCTTCAGCTTTTTCCCAGCCCATGCCAAACACCGGAATTGTGTTGAAAGCCTGAGAGAACAAATTTTTACCGGTTTCGTTGTAGCTGAGACACGTAGCAAAATTGGATGGCAGGCAATGGCAAGCACAGGAATAGAACGGCAGGGGTGATCAGATTGATCGCATGTTGTATATCATTTAGAAATATTTCTCCAAGTCCAGGACTTTCACCATTCAAATAGTCTACGGCTTCGTTCAGTTTCGATTCCGCACCAGATTCTCTTCCCAAGATTATCAGACCGTCCTTCTTTTTCAATCTCAATGAGGGAAATCTGGGAATCTGGAATAATTCCGCCGGTTCCGTGATTCTCATTCCATGAACCGCTTATTCCTCCACCCGCTGCGGCTCACTCTTCCAGTTCGCCGCCGTTACCGTCGGCTCAAGGCTCAGCAAGCCGACTATCCTTTCCATGCGGGCTTCCTGGCCGCCTTTAGCGAGAACAAAGGCTTTGACCCATACCTTGTCAGTCCCCGAAATGTCCTCGCTTTCAATGGATTGCAAATGAACGGATTCGCCGATGATTTCCTGGACGAGGCGCGCCCTGATATGCTGTTCGTCACTCCCGCGGCAGATGGCGCTCAGGATGTAGAGAGAGTTCTCGTCTTTTGCCGGGAATGGCCAATTGAGCTGTAGAGCCAACGATCTCAACGCGAGGTGAGTGAAAATCACAAGTGCTGCTCCGATAGCCGATTCAACCCTGAAACCCAAGCCCGCCAGAGCGCCCACGGCGCCGGCGCACCAGATAGTGGCTGCCGTGTTGAGCCCGCGAATGCTTAGTCCTTCACGTATCATCACCCCCGCGCCGAGAAAACCGATCCCCGAAACCACTTGCGCGGCGATGCGGGTGGAATCTCCAACGCCTGCCGCCAACCGCGACAAGGCGACAAAAAGTGACGCCCCCAAGGCCACCAATGCAGTGGTTCGCAGACCGGCGTTTCGCTGTCTCCACTGGCGCTCGAAGCCGATCAAGGCCCCCAGGAAAAGAGCAATGAAGCTGTTAACGACAAATGCAAATAAATCCATAGGCCGAACTCACTCGTATAGTGAAGAGTATAATGCTTAATTCGTAATTTCCCAGCTTTTCAACACCGAGGAATATTCGGTGTCGTATGTGTAGCACCCCTGCTCGCCTCTGACGCCTCACAGAATCAGGGCGGTCAGTAACGTTTCCAGTCCGAATTTTACCAACTCCACTCCCCACCACGGGGTCGCCTGCGACTCAACTCCCTGGCCGAGAGCGACCGATTCCCGCTCGGTCAGGCAGCCCATCGCCCGAAGTCTTTCGAGTACGGCCTGCTGCGTTATGAGGCCGGAATCATAATTAATGAGGACGTTGCCCGTAACGGGATTTGCGTTCACATCGATTATCCCGTAACCGCAACAGAGCCTCTCTTCGATTTCCCTGGCCTTTGCCTGCGAACCCTTTACTTCGGCGATTTGGATTCTCATCCGGCCATCTACTGCATGGAAGTAAACTGCTCTGATCATCATTTCGAACCTCCTTTGGCGCTCATCATTTTTAGAGCGTGATGCGCTCTTGAACCGTGGCGCGCACCAGGCCCTAAGGCTGGACGCACTCGTCCTGTTCAACCCGCATAAATCTACAAACGGGAGGTCGGAGGCAATGCGAACTGTTTCTTTACAGGGGAAACAAGACGCCTCTTACCTTTCCGCTTTCACCATCGATACATAATGGAAGAAGCGGCTGGCGAGGCGATAAGGAAGGGAAAAGCCTATCGTTTCACTGGCGCAACTTCCATCGAAAAAAATGGGCAACCGCCGCTACTCGGAGGTTGGCCGTCTTCCTGGTTCATTTGATCTCTTTCTCTAAGGGTTAACCGCACCGGTCGAAGGGAATAAAAAACCCCTCTTCCTCGGCGACTGAGCAGGAAAGGGGTAAACCTGCGGCGATCAATTTTCGCCGCTCTCCGATTCCCCCACTCGTCCAAGCTTCAGCACCGCATGCCGTAACGAACGCAACAACTGCGGCCACCTTAGGCAAACCCTTAATCCGGGAATGCCTGTTCTACCCCTGAGCGCGTCTTTGGACGGATCGGGGCAGTGGCCTGTGTGCAATGCGGGAGCCTCGCCTACCGAGGATATCACTTCAGGGCTGTCTCTAACCTCTTTTAACACCCTCCGTCAACTCGAAAAATAAAATTTTTAAAATATTCAGTCAACCCTGAGCCGAGAAAAATCCAAACTTGCAAGCTCCTTCCCTGTGCCGCCAGGCAAAACGGGTGAGTGCGCTCATACCCCATTATTCGTATGTTTTACCCGGGTTGACACAGATTTTATGCAGCACGGTTATTTAATGCGCAATTAGTTAAAGCCCGACCTGAAAGTTGCCAGGGGCTAAATTACATCGTAAATGCATACAGTGTTTATGTAGTTGAATTGACTTGCTAATATTGGCTGGTTGCCTTATTTTTATCAGCGGTGTCAAAACGGGATATCAAAGAAGGAAACAAATGGAAAAACGCAAAACCAGGGCGGCCTTGTTGTCGATTTCCTCAAACGCGGTTCTGATTGTTCTGAAGCTCGTTGTCGGAATAATGATGCGGTCGGTGAGTATCTTTTCGGAAGCAATTCACTCGGGCTTGGATCTTGTTGCTGCGTTGATCGCTTTCTTTTCCGTCAGGGAATCGGACAAACCGCCGGACGATAAGCATCGCTATGGGCACGGCAAGTTTGAAAGTGTGGCCGGGGCAATTGAGGCAGTCTTAATTTTTGTTGCCGCCGCCTTAATTATGATTGAAGCGGTCAAGAAGCTTCACGCAGTCCATTTTTTTGTTGAGAGGTTGGACATCGGCACCGCGGTAATGGGGCTTTCAGTCACTGCCAATTTTTTTGTGTCGCGGTATCTTATGAAAATATCCAAAGAAACCGATTCAATTGCGCTGCGTGCGGATGGCCTCCATTTGAAAACAGACGTCTACACCTCGGCAGGCGTCTTGGCCGGCTTGGTTGCGATCAGGCTAACCGGGTGGATGCAGTTGGACCCGATAATCGCTATCGCCATTTCTATGCTGATGATAAAAACATCTTACGATCTGACCAAGACCGCCATGTCGAATATCCTGGATGTGAAATTGCCCGATGAAGAGGAACGGACCATTCGTCAAGTGTTGGACCAGAAAGGGGATTTTTTGGTCGAATACCACAAGTTAAGGACCCGTAAATCTGGTGATACCAGGTATATCGATATGCATATAGTGATTCCCAGGACCACTTCTCTCGAAGAAAGCCACCGTCTCAGCCATTCGATAGCTGAAAAAATCCGAAAGAAGTTTCCAAAGAGCCAGGCTATGATGCATATTGAACCCTGCAATGGAGATTGTGATGATTGCGCTATGTCACTTTTATGCGCCAAGGCTGATCATTAATTGCCAGGATCAAACGCTTTCGTGCCGAGATCGGGGAGTGGTGCGGATTTTTATCTACAAGCACCAAACCCGGGCGAACCCTTTGTTGAAGTTAGCCCTTATAGGCTCTAAATAGAACGCCCTTAGTAACTGGCGAACTATTAAATCCGGTTTCCGCTACCAATTCACAACGCATAAAGCCGGCTTGCTCCATCATGGCCAGGAAATCCTTTCCCGGTATGGCGCCGCCTTGTCACCTGGCCCACGTTTCCACCATTTCCGCGGGACAGGAAGGCAATACCCCACTGAGGACTTGATCCGCGATCATAAATCTTCCCGGACGCTTTAAAACTCTAAAGGCTTCCTGCAGTGCTTTGCCTTTATCTGGAATGAGGTTATAGGCTCCGTTGGAAATCACGCAATCGAAGCTTTCATTGCCAAAAACCAGATTTTCCCCGGAACCCAGTTCGAAACTCACATTCTGAAGGTGTGTAAGTTGAAGATTTTGTCTTGCTCGTTGCACCATTTCAGGTACGAAGTCTATGCCGGTGCTCTTTCCTTGAGGGCCAACCATTACGGCCGCTATGATCGTATCGACACCCGCTCCGCAACCAATATCCAGCACCGACTCGCCCGGTTTGATCCGATCCGGAACAAACGGCTGTCCTACGCCGCAGTAGGAAGCCAGTACTTCATCCGGAAGGATTTTTAAAACACTCTTGTCATAGCTCAACGACTCGAGGCCCGCTTTTCCAGTCGGAAAGCGAAATTGACCTTCAGGACTTTGGGCAGCTTTCGCGTATCTCTGCTGGATGCCTTTTGCTATCTTTTCCCTATCCGCGTCGGTGAATACGCTTTTCATTACGCACTCCTGTCGGCAATAGATTTTGTGTAATTCGTTAACGGTCTTAGGATAGATATTACCTATATCTTTGCCAAAAGCGAATCGGAAATTACGATAGCTATTATTGGACCACGCATGTTGACCGCGAAACGCTTCATAATCGGTTTTTTGCGGTCATTGGTGGAAGATGCGGAAACTAAAGCCGAGACTGGCCGCAAGCTTGGGAGGGCGCATTTCCAAGTAAGCAACCAACTGGATAAAACCGCAGGAATACAAGTGAAAGGACATAGATGACGATATGAAAGTTCATCACAAGGGCCTTCTGCGGTCCAGGCGAAGCGATCCTTAGCGCCACAAACGGGAAGAAAACGGCGCCAAGCATGAGGCAGCGAACAAATCCCCGGGAGTTGCCATTCAGCGCGAAGTTCACCATTATCATCGAGCAACCCATGAGAATCACGCAATGGTGTGGCTGAAGAAGGTCCGAAAACAGCAGCGAACCCGACAGGATAATTACCGTGTTGAAAAGGATATGGTAGACTTCTCCCTGCAGACACGGCGTTCGCAGGTCGAGAATGAGATAAAACACCCCAGAGCCTGCAAACAGCACTTTGAGCCAAAAGGTTATCCACTTGGCTTTGTATAATCCCGAAGCCGAAATGTGAATCGGGTCGCCATGCGACAAGAGGGACAATATCGCGTAGTGAAGCGAAATCTTGTGGGCTTCGAGGCTGACCAGAAAATCGGGAGCGCCAATTGCCGCGATGCCGTGCAGCCATTTTGCCGTCAGTTCTATAAAGCAGGAACCTCCCAGGGCGATAACTGGAACGAGGACAAAGAAAACAGCGCTCCATGACAGGGCGGACAACGCTACACGGAATTTTTTCCTTAGGAGAAGATAGGGAACAACGACAATCGGGTACAACTTCAGGGCGATCCCCAACGCAAGAAAAAGACCACTCAGAACCCGGGCATCTTTCTTAAGACACAACATGGACAGCAGGACAAGGCTCAAGACAATCAGGTTGCAATTGAGCATCGTCATATCCAACTGTATGTAATAGGCAACGGGCAGAAACGACAACATGAAGTACAGGTATGTCAAACGCCCGTCCCCGGTGTGGAACTCACTGATGAGAAAGCGAACGCTGAAATAGAACGCAAAGGCTATTGCGCAGACCCAAACCACGCCCGAATAATTCCCTGCCGCCTTGAACAATAAATAACGAAGAAGAATGCACGGCAGGGGGTAGACGAAGCCGTAAGGGAATGAATGAAGATGGATCACCTGGAGGGTTTGCTGCAGATTTAATCCGTAATCGCCGCCAAACGGCAGGCCTGGAAAAGAGGATGCCCTCCGCAGCGTAAAAAACGTCCAAACGACGAGGCCTACAAGAAAGATAGTATTCGCGGTCTCCAGGAATTTCTTATATTTTGTATCACTGCCCTCAGTCGCCGGGTTGGCGCCGTTGTTCACCTGCATTGAAATATCTTCGGATCGATGAGCCCCATTTTTGCGAGACGGTATTGGCAGGCCGTCTTTAGGCACCCGGCCCCATAACTGACGCTTCGCCTGAAGTCTATCGAAGAGGCCTCGCTAAAATACTTGGTAGGGCAGCTGACTTCGGCCGCCGGATAGCCAAGCCACAGGATTTGCGCAAGCATCTGGTTGTCAAAGACAAAATCGTCGGAATTCGTGTCGAAGTGAATCCTTTCGAGTAACTCACGCGAAAACCCTCGATAGCCGGTGTGATACTCCGAAAGTTTTGCGCCAATTAAAAGGTTTTCGACAAAGGTCAAACCCCTGTTGCTGACATATCGCCACAGCGGCATGCCTCCCTTAAGAGCGCCGCCCCCGAGAATACGCGATCCAAGGACGCAATGGTAAAGGCCGTTCCCAATCATCGAAACGAACGCGGGAATTAGCTTGGGCGTATACTGATAGTCTGGATGGACCATGATGATTATGTCCGCCCCTTCATCGAGCGCACGCCTGTAGCAGGTCTTCTGGTTTCCTCCGTAGCCCCGGTTGGCCTCATGGGTATACACCTTGGTCCTGGAAAGACCTCTCGCTATCTCGATCGTTTTATCATCGCTGGCATCATCTACGACTATAATCAGATCGACATAGTCTTGGGCCAGCACTTCCGAATGGGTCTGCAATAAGGTCCTTTCCGCGTTGTAGGCAGGCATAACCACGACGACCTTTTTATCTCTGTACATACGAGAATTTTCCCTCTTTTGCTCGACCTGCGAGGTTTCCCTTTGTTCCGGAGGTCCCATCATCTAAAAAGATTTCGGCAACCTCAAGGCTGCGCGATGCCGCATAATCGCTCTGACCTGTTCCGGCGGATGAGTCCTTCACCCTTCACCCGGCATTGGCGCTCACCTTCAAATACCCCGGGCCTTCACACCCATGAAAATTTGAACTATTCATATCTTTTATAGTAATTCCTTACAGTTGTAAACTATAATTGGCACGTTCTTAGAACTTATCCTCTGAATGGAATAGAGCTGCCGGGAATAAGAGTCATTCATCGAAATTTCGGCGCCTTGGGCTTGGCGCCCCTTATTCCAGTTTTGTCAGATAGGCATCCCTGGCCAGCCAAAGCTCCTCAATTCGATACATGTGGAAGCAATCATGCATCAGAGTATGCCTGGTCAGAATATAGAGTGAATAGTTCTCATATTCCGGGTGGGTCGCTGTCTTCTGCCACGTGATATCGTCCGTGCTTTCAATGAGCGCTAACTGCTTTTTCCGGTACTCCGAGAATTGATCAAGGGCATCGGCGATGTCGCCACACGATAGGCTGGCAGGTTCCTCCCCGCCATCGGTCGGAATGTACGGGACAAACTCGGGGCGATCTTCATTCATGAAGCGTCGAAAGCGATCCAACAACATTGGCTGCACTCGAGCCAAATGGCCGACATGCTCGGCTACTGTCCAGAAGCCTTCACCCCTTCGCAAATGCCTTTTGCTCTCCGGAATGGATTTTACCATTTCAGACAATATCCGGGGCGTTCGCCTCAGTCCTTCCAATAAATCCGGGATGTCCTTCATCGTCTTTCTCCCTTGCACTCGACACAGCTAATCAGACGATCCGCCAGTTTCCGGATCTTTATTCGATCTCGTTCGGTTATTCCCGGATGGAGGGCTTTACCGATTGAACCCGTAAATAGTGTGCCGACAGCATCAGCGCCGATAGCCCGCGCGGTAGCTTTGAGCTGCTTATTTGTTACAAACATCCAGCGCCCTGCAATCCCCGGGCCGCGCATGACGAAACAAGCACCGCTTTCTTTTTTGGCGCATGCGCTTTTCGGTACAGGGGACCATTCGTATCCCAGGGCCAAAAGGCATATACGACCAGTCGCTCCATAAAGCGCTTGAAGATGGCTGTCACTGTCCCGACGTTAGTCGGTGAGGCCAGAATATAACCATCAGCCCACTCTATCTTTTCGATCAACTCCTTCATTTCGTCTCGCAACACGCACACCCCTGGCGCATCTCCAGGATGCTGGGTGCACTCGCGGCAATTGAGGCAAAACTCGATGGGGTATTCACGCAAAAGGATAATCTCGGCCTTTGCACCGGATGTCTCCACATCCCGTATCATGTTCTCCACGGTTTGATCGGTGATGCCGCCGTCTCGATATGAACCATTGATTGCGAGTATCTTTACCATACCGCCTTTCTTTGATAATTTTCTGCAATCGCCTTGAAAAAGCTACGGAGCGGATAACCGTACGGGTTTTTGTTTCCGCTCCTGGCACGCATTCAACTAAGCAGCCTCGGCAGGATTTCTCCTGATTTACCCATTATGGAGATGCTGTAAATATTTGAAAAAGGAGTGGGTTCCAGGTTGATCTCGGCGACCGTAGCGCCGTTTCTTTTCGCTTCAACCCCCATGGACGCCGCTGGCTGGACTGTCCCGGATGTCCCGATCACCACCATGAGGTCGCAGTTCTCGATCGCATCGTAGGCGCGCATCCAGCACCTGCTGCTCCAGGCTTTCTCCGAACCACACGACGTGAGGCCTCAAAAGAGAGCCGCAGGAATCACATTCAGGCAGGGAGGGCAGGGGAGAGGCTTCTGTCTCTCGGATACCGTGCGGCACCTTGTGCACCTGAGGTGCCACAGGTTGCCGTGAAGTTCGATGACGTTCCGGCTGCCGGCCTTTTGGTGCAACCCGTCGATATTTTGCGTTATCAATGTGAAATGGGGGGAAAGCCGTGCGCTCTATTTCGGCCAGGGCAAGCTGTCCGGGGTTAGGGCCAAGGGGGGCGATGAGTTCTCTTCGCCAGTTATAGAACTCCCACACCAGCCTTGGGTCCTTTGAGAAGGCTTCGGGGGTGGCGAGGTCGACCGCCCGGAACTGCTTCCAAAGGCCTCCTTCGCCACGGAAGGTGGGAACGCCCGATTCGGCTGAAATCCCCGCCCCGGTCAGTACTGCTACACGTTTGGCCTCTCGCAGCCTTTCCCCAAGTTCCCTGATGCCGGACTCGCCTGTCAGTAACGCCATTGGTCAGGTTCCCGCAAACTGAGGTTCTGGCCGCAAGCGCTTGCGCCTTCGGCCAAATCCCGGGGGCACTGGGGAGCCTCTCCCCTCGGAAGAGACCCCGCGGGGTGGGCGTGGCACACCCGCCGCGGCGCAGCCGCCAATCATCTGTTCAGCACGTTCTGAACGCTCGTTGGCAACACATCTTCCGCCGCGTTCGCACGCAGAAGCTCGTCGAAGTAATCGATCGTGTTTTCTCAACCCTTCTTTCAGGGGGACCTTGGGCTGCCAGCCAAGTTTTTCCTGCGCCAGGGAGATATCGGGTTTTCGTTTAACCGGATCGTCCTGGGGGAGGGGTTTGCGAATAAGTTCCGATTTTGAACCCGTCATCTCGATTACCAGGTCGGCAAGCTCCAGGATGGTGAACTCGACGGGGTTTCCCAGATTGACGGGACCGGTAAAGCCTTTGGGGCTGTTCATCAGTCTTACGAAACCCTCTATAAGATCATCGACGTAGCAGAAGGAGCGGGTCTGGCTGCCGTCCCCATAGATGGTTATGGGCTGCCCGGTCAGGGCCTGGACGATAAAGTTGGACACGACCCGCCCGTCGTTTGGGTGCATCCTCGGTCCGTAGGTATTAAAAATTCGTGCCACCTTGATGTCGAGCGCGTGCTGTCGGTTGTAGTCGAAAAACAGAGTCTCGGCGCACCTCTTGCCCTCGTCATAGCAGGACCTTGGCCCTATGGGGTTGACGTTTCCCCAGTAGGTCTCCTTCTGCGGGTGCTCGAAGGGGTTGCCGTAAACCTCGGATGTGGAGGCCTGCATGATTTTGATCTTCAACCTCTTCGCAAGCCCCAGCATGTTGATGGAGCCATGCACGTTCACCTTCGTCGTCTGGACCGGATCGTTCTGATAGTGAATAGGGGAGGCGGGACAGGCAAGGTTGTAAATCTCGTCGACCTCGATATACAACGGATAAGTGATATCGTGTCTCATAAGTTCGAAATAGGGGTTGTCCATCAGGTCGACTATATTCCTTTTGCTGCCCGTATATAAATTGTCTATGCACAAAACGTCCTGCTGGTCCTTGAGAAGCCTTTCGCACAGATGGGAGCCGAGAAACCCGGCCCCGCCGGTTACTGCACATCTTTTTCGAAGATGCATGGCGGTTTTCCTCATAATTGGCAAATTGTGACAGAGTATTCCAAAAAGAGAACTGTATTCCGAACTGCCGGAATCCGCGCAATTATACTCATTTGCTCAAAGTTGACAATCTTTTCACGGATTATCCGCATCAAGAAAAATCACGCGGGACTTTCAGTATCGGCGAGCACTCCGGATCGCGGGGTGGCCGCGCCGCGGGCGCGGACGCCCCGCGATCCGGACCCTGTGGGGGTGCGGGGGGCACAGCTCCCAATGCTGTTGCTTTAGGGGAAGCGTCCACCACGTAGTCCCATTTTTTCCTTCGTGCTCTTCGTGCACTTCGTGGTTGAATCTTAATCCTGGGGTCCGTTCAGGGCTGCGGGTCGGTAGTCAACCACGAAGTGCACGAAGAGCACGAAGGAAGAGTAAAAGTATGGGGAACGGGTTCCCCGATCCTGAGTGATTTTTCTTAAAGCAACAGCATTGGGCACAGCTCCCCGCGCTTGTGTCTTTCCCTCACAACCGCAGCGGGTAGCCCGCATACTTACTATCCGAGCGCCCTCCCATTCAGGCCCCGTGGAGAAGGCGTGGCACACTCGCCGCGGCGCAGACGCCGCCTTACGTGCTGTGCATCTCGCCGGTCAATGCTTTTTGAAATTTGTCTTTTTGCTTCAGCAGGTATGTGCGCATATTGCCGCCCTCGGCAATCGCCTCGTCGATGATCGAGATGGCGTCCTCATACTGGCCGTTTACAAAATAAGCCTCGGCGAGCGTATCGAGAATGTCTGGCGCGGGGCTGAGCGAAGCTGCCTTCAACGCGAGCTTCAGGGCTTCTTCCGGGTGGCGGAAAGAATAGGGGCCGGTCGCATAGAGCCAGGCGAGGTTGTTCAGGGCGGTTGCGTCGTCCGGCGCATGGATAATGGCGCTCCTCAAAACAGATTCCGCCTCGGAGTATCTGCCCTTCTGGCACAAAATCGCCCCGTAAGCGGAAAGATATCTTTCGTTGCCGGGGTCCTTCTCAATGGAGTGCTCGAGAGCCAGGATCTCGACATTCGTTTTAAGGCCCTCGCTAAATCCTGCCTTGTTGGCCCTCCAATTGGCAAAAATAAGGCCCGATATCACCGCCGTGAAGAGCAGGGCGGACCCGTAGAGTTTCCGGTTGTGCCTGTGGATGAGGTCCCGGTTCCTGAAAGCCTCGACCAAAAACTCCACTCTCTGCCGGATGCTGTAATGGTGCCAGCTCGGCAGATCTTCTATCCTGCCGCTGTGAAAGGCGATTTTTTGAAGCGAGGTTATAAGCGGCTCAGGGCCGCCCACCAGTTCCATGGCGTAGAGGTCTGCCTGCCGCTCGCTGTTGCGAAGAAAATACCCGAAAACGAACCGGAGAAAGAAAACCATCGCCAGCACCAGGGGCAGGGCGGATGCGAGAGAAAACATCGACGCCGCGGCGCCGTTTGTCGATTCCGACCAGTCGAATATTGTCCTGTTGGACAGGGCCAGCCACTTGAAGGTGTCGCCAAGGTCGAAGATGAGAAGCACGAAAAGAATCAAAAGTGTTACGAACATGATCAGGTGTTTTTTCCGCACGTGCCCCATCTCGTGGGCGATTACGGCCTTTAGCTCGTCGATGTCAAGCGTCCTCAATAAACCCGATGTGATGAGAATGTAGCGAAAGCGGGGGAGGATGCCTACCACGCCGGCCGTGAGAATATCGGTTCCAAAAAGCGGCCAGAGCATAAGCCCGCCGGTTTTGAAGTCATGTTCGTCGCAAAATCCTTGCAGTTCATTCTTTGTGAAGTCCTCGGGAAGCGGCTTGCAGCCCCACACCCGAACGACCAGCCATGGTCCGAACAGGACGAAGCCGAAAAGGGCCGTGGAAATGAGCGCCATCTGGGCGAAATCCGAAGCCATGAAAGAGGGCGCTTTTATGGACTCGAGCAGGTCGGCGGCCGTTGAAATAAGCAGCCACGGGATCAGTATGGCCGAGCTGAAGGAAAGGTGTCCCTTTATGAATTGCACCCTGGACGACTTCGCGCCGGACATCGCCTCGTGGACCGGGTGGCCGAAAAACCACACGACCGCAAGGTGGAGCATGTAGATTGCCAGGCCGACGATACCCGAAACGGTCGTAAGCCAGGTGTACCCGGGAATTACCCCGAGGTGGGCGCCAAGGTTGAATCCGTAGAGATATACCGCGAGAAATCCGATGGCTGTTATGGAAAGAAGCGTCTCCGAGCGAAAATAGGCGCGAGACAGGACGGAATGTGAAACGGATTGGTCGGCGGCCCTCTTAAGCCTTGAAAAAGCGCGCCTGCAGCAGAAGGCGAAAAAACAAAACAGGGCGAAGATGTAGAGCGCATCCGGCCAGGGTGCCACAGGCAGCTTGCCTGTTTGAGGCTGAGTGCTGAAAAGCAGCAGGACTACGATAAAGTATATGAGCTGATTATACATTTCGGATTTGAGTCCTCAATTCCTTTCTATGGAAAACTGAATCTAAGACTCAAAGGCGAAAATTAAAACCCGCAACGTGCCACATCTCTTTCCTCGAAGCACAGCTTTGCGACCTCGTCTCCGAATTGAACCGGATAGTCACCGTTAAAGCACGCGAGGCAGAACTCGTGGTCGTCAGACACGACCCCCGCTGCTTCGAGCAGTCCTTCGATGCTCAGGTAGTGTAACGAATCGAGTCCGATAAAATCCCGTATTTCCTCTACCGTGTGCGAGGAGGCAATCAGCTCGCCCTTGGTGGAAAAATCGATCCCGTAAGGGCAGGGGTGCCGGTGAGGGGGGCAGCTGACCAGCATGTGAACCTCTTTTGCCCCCGCCTGGCGCAAAGAGTTTATCCTGGTCCTGGTCGTGGTGCCCCGGATGATCGAATCCTCGATCAGAAGAACGCTTTTGCCCTTGAACAATTCGCGCACCGGGTTCAATTTGACCCTTACCTGGAAATCCCGCATCGCCTGACTGGGTTGAATGAATGTGCGGCCCACGTAATGATTGCGTATGACGCCCATCTCCAGTGGAATGTTGTTGGTCTGGGCAAACCCTATGGCCGCGTAGTTTCCCGAATCCGGGAAGGGCATCAGTAAATCCGCGTGAACCGTCGGGTTTTCCTTGGACAGCAGCCCTCCAAGCCTCTTTCTGAACAAATAGACGTTCTGGTTGAAAATATTGCTGTCCGGCCTTGCGAAGTAGATGAATTCGAATATGCAATGAGATTGTCGTCTCTTGGGGAAAGGGAAAATCGAGCGCAGGCCGTCATCGTCGATAATGAGAATTTCGCCCGGTTCAACATCCCGGATGTAAGTTGCCTCCACGAGATCCAGGGCGCAGGTCTCCGAAGCAAGGACATAGGCCCCGTCTTCGAGCTGCCCAAGGCAAAGAGGCCTGAACCCGTTCGGGTCTCGAATCCCTATGAGCATGTCCCTGGTGCTCATGACCAGCGAGTAGGCGCCTTTTACCACTCTCAACGTTTCGACCAGGGCTTCCTCGATTCCCTGTGAGAGGTTTCGCGCCAGCAGGTGCATGAAAATTTCGGTGTCCATCGTGGAGCGAAAAATCGCCCCCCTTTTCTCCAGCTCGCGCCGCAGTTCGATCGCGTTCACCAGGTTGCCGTTGTGACCGATCGCATAGTGGTTGTTGCCGTGAAAAACCACGAAAGGCTGCGCGTTTGCGGCAAGAGAGGAGCCTGTTGTGGAGTAGCGGACGTGGCCTATGGCCACGTAGCCCCTGAGGGTTTTAAGGATTTCTTCGTTGAATATTTCGTGGACCAGCCCCATGGCCTTGTGCGTCGTGATCCGTCTGCCGTCGGAGACGGCGATCCCCGCGCTCTCCTGGCCTCGGTGCTGGAGGGCGTAGAGCCCGAAAAAGGTAAGCTTGGCCGCGTCTTCATGGCCGAAAATCCCGAAGATGCCGCACTCTTCCTTTTTGGTCGGAGTATATGGCGCCAAAATCCGCCGGTCTGCGGAGGCTGTGATTTCGCGCTTAAACGGCCTGTTTTCTTTCACTGTTCTATCCTTTACTGGGCGCTGTTGCCTTGCACCTTGATTGTACTGTGGTACTCCTGGAGCGTCTTGACATTCCATTCGTCCTGCTGCAGAGCGGATACCGCTTCGGCTATCGCCTGCGCCCCGGCGATGGTGGTGGCGTAGGCAATGTTGTACGTCACCGTTGCGCGCCTGATTACATACGAGTCGGAAGTGGTCTTTTTACCCAGGCTCGTATTTACGACCAGTTGAATCTGGCCGTCCTTGATCTTGTCCACAATGTTGGGACGGCCCTCTTTTAACTTGTATACGCGGTCGGCGGCAATCCCGTTGCTTTCGAGAAACGCCGCGGTCCCCTCGGTTGCAACCAGTTTGAAGCCAAGCTCCGTGAACTTTCTTGCCGCCGGCAGCGCCTTGGCTTTATCTCCGTCGTGAACGCTGATAAAAACCGTTCCACCCTTGGGCAGTTCGTAGCCCGTCGCGGACTGGGCCTTGGCGAAGGCGATCCCGAAGCTCTCGCCGATCCCCATGACCTCGCCCGTGGACTTCATCTCCGGGCTTAGCAGCGTGTCCACTTTCGGAAAACGTGAAAACGGGAAAACAGCCTCTTTTACCGAAATGTGCTCGGGCTCGATTTCCGCTTCAAGTCCGAGTTCCTTGAGACTCTTTCCCAGCATAACCTTGGTGGCGAGCTTGGCCAGGGGGACTCCGATGGCCTTGCTTACGAACGGGACCGTGCGGGAGGCCCTCGGGTTTACCTCGAGGATGAAAACCTGGCCGTTCTGGATGGCAAACTGGATGTTCATGAGGCCCAGTACGCCAATCTCTTCAGCGAGCAGCCTCGTCTGCCTCTTTATCTCCTCCTGCACCTCTTTTGAGACGCTGTAGGGAGGAAGCACGCAAGCCGAATCCCCGGAATGAATTCCGGCCTGCTCGATGTGCTCCATTATACCCGCTACGATCGTGACCTTCCCGTCGCTTATCGCGTCGACATCGAGTTCGATGGCGTCTTCGAGGAATTTGTCTATCAGGATGGGGTGGCCCGGGGAGACATTTACCGCCGTCTTCATGAATTTTGCGAGCCGGCTCTTGTCGTAGACTATCTCCATGGCCCGCCCGCCAAGTACGTAGGACGGCCGCACCACCACCGGATACCCAATCTTGTCCGCCGCCTCAGAGGCTTCCTCGAGGTTGAACGCCGTCGCGTTTTCGGGCTGTTTCAGGCCGAGTTTATGGAGAAGCTGCTGGAATCGTTTCCGGTCCTCGGCCCTGTCTATGGCGTCGGGGGAGGTGCCAAGAATCGTCGCCCCGGCTTTTTCGAGCGGTACGGCAAGGTTTAGCGGGGTCTGACCCCCGAACTGCACGATGATTCCCTTCGGTTTTTCGCTCTCCAGTATGTGGAGAACGTCCTCCCGGGTAAGAGGCTCGAAATAGAGCTTGTCGGAAGTGTCGTAGTCGGTCGAAACGGTCTCCGGGTTGGAGTTGACCATGATCGATTCGTGGTCTTCCTCCCGCAGTGCGAATGAAGCGTGGACACAGCAGTAGTCAAACTCTATGCCCTGGCCGATCCGGTTGGGGCCGCCCCCCAGGATCACCACCTTGGGCCTCTCCGATGGTCTGGCTTCGTCTTCCGTTTCATAGGTGGAATAGTAGTAGGGAGTGTAGGCTTCAAATTCTGCCGCGCACGTGTCGACGAGCTTGTAGACGGGCTTTATGCCGTGCCCCAGCCGTTTTTGCCGCACGGCCTCCTCGTCGGTTCCGGTGAGCTGCCCGATCCGGTGGTCGGAAAATCCCCATGCCTTTGCGGCCAGCAGCTGTTCCGAATTATCGAGAAAAGCGGACCCGGAGCCGGCCGACGACGCTATCGCCTGCTCGACTTCGATGATTTCCCTTATGTGGTGCAAAAACCATGGGTCGATGCAGGTGAGCCTGTAAATCTCGTCGACCGATATGCCCGCCTTCATAGCCTCGCCTATCTGAAAGAGTCTTTGCGAGTTGGGCTTGGAAAGGCTCAGCTTCAACTGGTCGATTTGTTCGGCGTCCAGTGGCGCGGGCGGGTCCGAAAACCCGTAGCGGCCGATTTCGAGCGAACGGATGGCTTTTTGGAGAGCCTCCTTGAACGTGCGCCCGATCGCCATCGTCTCTCCCACCGACTTCATAGCGGTGGAAAGTATGTCGTCTGCACGGGGGAATTTTTCGAAGGTAAACCTTGGGACCTTTACCACGCAATAATCTATGGTCGGCTCGAAGGAAGCCCGCGTTTCGCGGGTGATGTCGTTTGCTATTTCGTCCAGCGAATAGCCCACGGCGAGCTTTGCCGCGATCTTGGCTATGGGAAACCCTGTGGCCTTGGATGCGAGCGCCGATGATCTCGAAACGCGCGGGTTCATCTCGATTACGATCATTTCGCCGTCTTTAGGGTTTATGGCGAACTGCACGTTCGATCCGCCGGTCTCCACCCCTATTTCGCGCAAAATGGCGATGGAGGCGTCGCGCATCTTCTGGTATTCGCGGTCGGTGAGCGTCTGGGCCGGCGCCACGGTGATCGAGTCTCCCGTGTGCACCCCCATCGGGTCGAGGTTTTCGATCGAGCAGATGATAACGACGTTGTCCATGTAGTCGCGCATCACCTCGAGTTCGTACTCTTTCCACCCCAGAGCCGATTCTTCGAGCATCACCGAATGGATCATGCTCGCGTCCAGACCCTTCTGGGTCTGGTCTAAAAGCTCCTCCCGGTTGTAGGCCACCCCGCCCCCGGTCCCACCCAGGGTAAACGACGGCCTCACGATGACCGGGTATCCGATTTTGCGCGCAAACTCCTCGGCCTCGTCGAGGTTGTCAACGATTATGCTCTCCGGCACCCTCAGATTGATGTTGGCCATCGCGTCCCGGAAAAGCCTGCGGTCTTCGGCCTTTTTTATGACCGAAGTGCTCGCTCCTATCATTTCCACGCCGTATTTTTCAAGGATGCCGCTTTCGGCCACTTTTACCGCCACGTTTAAGGCCGTTTGCCCACCGAGGGTGGGCAGCAGGGCGTCGGGGCGCTCGCGCTCTATGATCTTTGCGACGACCTCCGGGGTTATCGGCTCAATATACGTGCGGTCCGCCGTTTCGGGGTCGGTCATGATCGTGGCGGGGTTGCTGTTTAACAGCACTATTTCATAGCCGTCTTCGCGAAGCGCCTTGCATGCCTGGGTGCCGGAATAGTCGAACTCGCACGCCTGGCTGATGATGATAGGCCCTGAGCCGATTAGCAGTATTTTCTTTATGTCTGTGCGTTTGGGCATTTAACTCGGTTTCCTTAGAATGCGCACGCTCGTTATACGGCTGCTTTTGTCGCCGGCTTGTTCTTCTCGATCATCTCGATAAACCGGTCGAAAAGGTAAGACGCGTCATGCGGGCCGGGTGAGGCTTCCGGGTGATACTGCACACAGAAGGCGGGAATCTCCAGGTGAGCCATGCCCTCCAGCGTATTGTCATTGAGGTTTATGTGCGTTGGCCTGACGGGCAGTCGCGAAATCGAGTCCGGGTCTACGCAGTACCCGTGGTTTTGCGATGTGATTTCGATTTTGCCGGTAGTAAGATCCTTTACCGGCTGGTTTGCGCCACGGTGGCCGAATTTTAGCTTGAAGGTCTTGCCCCCCAGCGCGAGCCCCATCATCTGGTGCCCGAGGCAGATGCCAAATATCGGCTTTTTGCCGAAAAGCCCCCGAACAGTTTCGATAACGTAGTGGACCGCCGAAGGGTCTCCGGGACCGTTTGAGAGAAAAATTCCGTCCGGGTCGCAGGACAAAATCTCCGAAGCGCTGGTGTCGGCCGGAAAAACGAGCACCTGGCAGCCGGCGTTTTCCAGCATTCGAAGAATATTGTACTTGATCCCGCAGTCAAGAGCGGCCACGCGGTAACGCTTTCCAAACATCGGATCAAGCCAACCCCATTCCGGCCGTGCTATTTCCTCTCTTTTACCGTCACACCACCTGTAAGCCTTCCGGCACGTAACCTCCTTCACAAGGTCCCGCCCGTTTAATCCCGGGTATGCCTGGAGCTGGGCCATCAGCTGAGACACATCGTCCGTGTCGGTGGCGATGATTCCGCGCATCGCGCCTCTTACCCGAAGGTGCCTGGTAAGGGCCCTCGTGTCTATGCCCTCGATCCCGATCTTGCCGTATTCGGCCAAAAAATCGGCCAGGGATCTCTTGCTTCGCCAGTTGCTGACAAAATCCTGGTATTCCTTTACGATGAAACCTTCCACCTGGACCGCCGCCGATTCCATGTCCTCTTCGTTGATCCCGTATGTGCCGGTCAAAGGATAAGTCATCGTGACGATCTGGCCCTTGTATGAAGGGTCGGTCAGCACCTCCTGGTAGCCGGTCATGCTGGTGTTGAAAACCACCTCTCCCGGCGTCCTGCCGCTGCCCGAGAAGGCGTATCCATGAAAAACGGTCCCGTCCTCAAGCAATAAAATTGCCTTGGGGCGATTCCAGGGAAGGCTCATAATCAATGTTCCTCGCAGCTAAATCCTACAGAATTGTTCGTGAAAGCTAATTGTAACGGCAATGCGCGAAATAGCAAACTTTTATAAAGCACCGCAATTTCCAGCGCGCGCCATACTATGATAAACTCCCGGCCGGATGCAATAAAGACTTTGCCTGTATGGTTCTCGCCGGCTTGATTTTCGCCCGAAGGAAAACCGATGACCGAACTCGACTATGTCCGAAAATGCTCTCAATACTTCGCGATTCTTCTTCGAAAAGATCCCGGCTGGGAAGACTGGCTCCTTGGCGAGGCAAACCTATTGCGCAGGTATCCTCTCACCGGGCTCTATTCGGCTCTTCAGGCAGAGGCCGCCGGGGTGGCCTCGTTTAACGACCTGCTCCGGATCTTTAGGCGCTTCAAGCAAAAACATTTTTTGAGAATAGGGGCAAGGGATTTTTGCCGGTACGCCGATCTCGCCGAAACGACGGCCCAGTTGAGCGACCTCGCCTCTGTTTCACTCCAGGTCGGCCTGGAGGTCCTCTCGGCCAATCCATGCTGGTGGATGCCGGACGAAGTCGCAGATGGGGGGTTTCCCGGCGGCCCGGTCCCGCTCGTCATCCTCGGGCTGGGTAAGCTGGGCGGCCATGAACTCAATTACGTATCCGATATCGACCTCATTTTTCTTCAGCCCGATACCGAAGAACCTCCTGCCCAAAGCCGCCGCCTTCTAAGCCTTTTCACCCACCGGCTCTCGAGGCTCATGTCCGACCAGTTGGAGGGCGACCGCGTCTTCCAGGTCGATTTTCGCCTCCGCCCGAGCGGTAAGGAAGGCGTGCTGGTGCCCTCGATGAGCGGGGCCGTCGAGCATTATCTGCTGCACGGAAAAGCCTGGGAACGTCAGATGCTCCTGAAGTGCCGGCCCGTCGCCGGGCAACGCTCCGAGGGCAACGGGTTTATCCGCGAAGTCCGCCCGTTCGTGTTCCGCAGGTTTCTCGATTTTCAGGCCATTTCCGAACTAAAGCAGATGCGCAACCGCGTCCTCGAAGAAGCCGGCGTTTTCCGGCCCGGCGCAAAGGGCTACGATGTAAAACTTGGCATTGGCGGGATAAGGGAAATCGAATTTCTCGTCCAGTCGTTGCAGCTGATATACGGCGGGCGTAAGCCCGAACTGGACGACCCCAACACCCTTAGCTGCCTCGAAAAGCTTTCCGCCCTGGGCCTCCTGCCCCGGGACACCGCGGCGGATCTCAAGGTCTCCTACACTTTCCTGCGAAACGTCGAACACCGCGTTCAGCTCGATCAGAACCGTCACACCCAGAGGATGCCGGCAACCGAGGAGGCCCGCCTGAGGCTGACACTGGCGATGGGCTTTGAAGACGATGAAAGAGCATTTCTTAAGGCCCTGGAATCACACTGTCATTTCGTACATGGCGCCTTCTTGGACCTTTTCGGGGAAAAGCCCGCCGCACCCCGCGGCCCGGCAGGCGATGCGTCCGGATTCCAGGGGCGAGGCGGCCCGCTCGTTTCCGGGACAATGAAAAGATTTTCGCACATTGGCGACCGGGATCTTCTGAAAAAAGTATTCGTAAGACTCGATGCCTACTTCGGAAGGGTCGCAAAAAGGACTGGGCTTATAAGGCTTTTTAATACGAAGGAGTCCTGGGTCGAACCCTTCTGCCGGGCGCTCGGAGCCAGTGAACTCATAGCCTCGCTTCTTTCTCATAACCCGGCGCTTGTCGAAGGCTGCACCGGGTGGCCCAAGTCCTTTGAGGCCGCGGGCAACTGGGAGCGCTCCGCCGGTGAAATCGTGGAAAGGGCAGGGGACTACGGGAAAAAGCTTGAGTGGATAAGAAAGCTGAAAAATGAGAGGACCATCCTGCTGGCGCTGGCCGACCTGGGGGAGTCCTCGATTTTGCCTCCCTCGAAGAGGAATTGACCTGCCTTGCCGATTTTGTCGACCGAAACACCCTGACAGCGGTCAAGTCGAACCTTGGGCCTCCGGAACGGTTGCCTCTTTGCTGTGCTCGGCAATGGGCAAGCTTGGAAGCCGGGAGATGAGCTATCTATCGGATTTTACCTGGTTTTCGTCTACGCGCCGCCTAAGGGTTGAGCACGACCACGTTATTCCATCCGAAATAGTCCGGCTCATTCAACGTTTTATGAACATGCTCCAGGTCCCCCTGGCCGATGGCCCCGGCTACCCGATGGACGTGAGGCTGCGGCCAACCGGGACTCACGGAACCGCTCGTGGTGACGTCGGGGACTCCTGGCTCGAATATTACGGCACGGCCGACATATGGGAAATCCAGGCCCTTTTGAGGCTGCGCCACGTTGCGGGAGATGACGGCCTCGGGCGGTGGATAGAGGGGAGGGCGGCTCGAATCTGCTCGGCCCCAAGATTTGCCGAATCCGTGTGGCCAAGAATTTGTCATCTCCGGGGCCGCATGGAAAGGGAGCGCGCCGCGGAAAGCGCCGGGGAAATCGACCTCAAACTTGGAATCGGGGGGTTGGCGGACATCGAATTTATCGTTCAGGGCCAACTTCTTACCTCCGGCAGGGTCGGCCGCTCGGTCAGGCAAATGGCCGAAAAAAAACTTTCGGCCGCCTTTCGCGCCCTGCGCGCCCTCGACCACAGGGTCAGGCTTCATACCAACTCGACTTCCGCAAAACTGGATGAACCCCGCTTCGATGCCATGATTTCGCTAGGTCTTTGGCCCCCGCGTACCGACGGCGATTTAATCGAAACCTGGGAGGATATCCTGCGCCTGAGAAGAGAAGTAAGAGCCGCATTCAGGGAGTTTTGTCCGTAGCCGGCAATTCCGGGGATAGCTGGTGTCGCCAGTACGTATTTTCTGGCCAGGGCAGACCTGGACGTCCTGGTGATTGACCGCGGGGCGGTGCCGGCCCAAAATTCGGCTGGCTGTACCCGGAGGGGAATCAGTAACGAAGGACGAAACGGGGAAACGGGCTCGGGCCGTCAATTCTCACATTTTTCCAAAGAGTCCTGTTTAAGATCTTTGTCTTCTCGGCAGAAGCCGGTGAGTTGGATATAAATTTTTTCCGCCCAGGTGATCCGATATGGCAACGCGATTCAATCGTGATTATAGAGCGTGACCGTGAGGGATATTACCTCGGCGTGGAGCCATTCCGGAATGAGAATGTATTTAAAGAACTCCACCGCTGCAATCGATGCTGTTCATGACAATCATCCAAAACCGGGGTATGATTTCCAAAAGTATGGTCTATTCTTCTTTATGAGATTTTAAATCGAGAAACAGGTGGCGGAGACGTCGGGGCTGGTACTGGTCTCATTCTTGTTTTGGAAGGTGAAAAGGCAATGTCTAGGACCGAAATCCTCGAAGAACTAAAGAAATTGGCGCCCGCAGAGCGGCTGAGCGTGATTGAAATCGCTTTGCAGCAACTGCGCGGGGATTTGGAGCGGGCTGAACCTGCCCGCGAGAACGAAAAAAAGCAACTCGAGTTCGCAGCTGAGGCCCTCTTTGCGGACTATACGACCGATGACGAACTGAGTCCGTTTTCCGTTCTCGACGGCGAGGATTTTCATGCGTAGGGGCGAGGTTTGGCTGATTAATCTTGATCCCGCGATCGGTGCGGAAATCAAAAAGACCAGACCTGCGGTCATCGTAAATGACGACGCCATTGGTCTTTTACCTCTCAAAGTCATTGTGCCAATTACGGCGTGGAAAGATCGATATTCCGTCGCAACTTGGATGGTTCAGGTTTTGCCAACCTCGGAGAATCGTCTGGAAAAGGCCTCTACGGCAGATACGTTCCAAATTCGTTGTTTAGCCCAAGAGCGATTCGTTCGGAAACTGGGGTATCTCTCCGATTCAGTCATGAGATCAATCGGAAAGGCCTTGGTCGTTGTGCTTGCCATCGAATGAAACACGCTTTTCGCAATTAAAACCCAACTACTCATACTAAGTTGCGTTCAAAATGATACCAATGCGAGGGCGTGAGGTTTTGCCCTGCGTAGGGGCGGGGTTTATCCCCGCCCGCATCTTGTATTAAACCCGAAGTTTCATTCCTGTTCAAACCGCGTCCGAGGACGTGGCGGCTGGGCTTGAACGCAACTGGTATCAGGTCTTCTTCTTTGCGGATAGGGCTACTCCGCGGATATTCATAGTCATGCCGTCAATCCGCCCTCCGGGACCGTTCCGTCGCCTGCAATGCTTGTAAAAATAAAACTCTCGGCTGCAACAGGGTATAACCCATTTAGAACCGAAGTCCCGGAGAATCTAAGCGCCAACTGAGTTCCGCGCCTGACGATCTCATACCAATTCTTACCATGATCCCTCGCATCTGATTACTGTGTGGTTTGATCCAGGTTGACTGTTGATCCAAAATGAACCCGCCGATCGATTGCTGTGCAACCTGATCGGCTTAAAACCGGAAAACAGATAACCTTTTTAATTGGTGTCCATCCGGAAACCTCTGTCATGAGGATGGTGTGCACGACGATACCAACCCCGCTTCGCTCCATCACACCAGCTGTCCAGCTGGAATTTTTTCTGTACATGGAAGAAATTCTATTGACAGGGAAATAGCCAAAAGGATAACTTGGTGTTGTCAATCAGAACCGCGCCGACGGTCAGCTAAGGATTTTAGACGTGTATGAGGGGCTAAGAATCAACAATTCGATTATCCTTGGGGCGCGATGCTGAGAACGTAGTATATCGTAATCATCTCTTTTCCGGCTTTCGATTTCTCATCCAAGACCGAGAGCCTTTTATCCTGCAAACGCTTATCATGCTCTGGAATTGCGGACTGATCCAGTCCTTTGGAATCTTTTGAGCCATTTTGACTTTTTTTCATCATCGGCGAAGGGGCGACCATGCGGAGAACCCTTATTTACGGACTAGCCCTTGTTTTTCCTATCCTGGTTTTCCTTTCCTCTAACTCAAAAGCACCGGCAACAGAGGCGGGCCAAGAGGTCGGAAACGGGTACGTGGGAGTGGCTGAAATCTGCCAGGCCTGCCACAAGAAAGAGTTCAATCAACTCTCAAAGACGGCTATGGGCGTTGTTTTTCTGAAGCACCCCCGCAACGCCAAGGAACAACTCGGTTGTGAAACGTGTCATGGACCCTCAGCCGAGCACGTTTCTACAAAAGGCAAGAGCTTCGTGGGTATGACTCTATTTACAAAGGCGGCCCCGACGCCCGTTTCCGAGCGCAACGCTGTCTGTCTCGGTTGCCATCAGAAGAGGGAGAGGCTTTTCTGGTCGGGCGGCGTTCATGAGAACAACGGCCTCGCGTGCACATCATGCCACACGGTTCACGGACCGGGAGCAGCCGTGCCCAATCAACTCGCCCGTTTAACCGTAGAGGATACTTGTGCTCCCTGTCATAAAGTGCAGGCCAGGGCGGAACTCCGGTTTTCGCACCATCCCCTGAGAGAGGGGAAAATGAACTGCGCGAGTTGCCACAACCCGCACGGGACCGTTTCTCCCCACCTGGTAAGGGGGCTTTCCAATAGAGAACTTTGCCTGAAATGTCACGCGCAGTACCGGGGCCCCTTCATTTTTCAGCACCCTCCGGTCATGGAAGACTGCTTCAATTGCCATCAGCCCCATGGAAGCCCCTATCTGGATCTGCTGAAAACGCCTCCAATCAGGTTGTGCCGGGAGTGTCACACTGCTTTCCACAACCTCCCCTTCCAATCCACTGGGGGAGCACCGGGCATAGGGCCTGTGAGGCCGACCATGATAGGCGGCGGGGCGTGCCTTAATTGTCACAAGATGATCCACGGCAGCAACAATATGAACGGCAACCTGTTCTTTCATTAGATAGGGAGGGAGGCATGAAGATTTACAGACAAGTGCTGGTTATTTTCTTCGCTGTCCTGCTGATCCCTCTAACCAGGGCAGGCGCGCTTGCTGATACTGGCGATCCTAACGCGTTTGACAGCGCCTGCCGGTGCGCCGAAACGGCGCTCAGCAGTTATTTTGATGTGAGCGGCGTGGTCGAATTGGGCGGAGGGTTCTTCATCGATGCCCCCAATCACGCGGACAGGGGTTACCTCGAAAAGTATACTCCTTTCCCCGTTGGGCTTCTAGCCGACGCGGACGTGGCGCTGACGAGCAAGGACGGCCTCACGTATTACAGGTTCGGCATGAGCAATCCCGGATTCGCCGATCAGGATTTCTTCTTTAAGACAGGCAAAATCGGGGTCTACAACGTAGCGCTCGAATATGACCAACTCCAGAATATTTACTGCACGGCAAATCCCAATATTACCGAAATCGGGATTCTTTTGCAGAGACTGCAGTTCAGCGCCGATTACGAGCCGACACCCGATGTCGATATATTCGTGGAGGACCAGTGGCTCAAAAGAACCGGCGTGCAGCCGTCCACCGCGAACGGAGGCCCGACTTCCGCCTATAGTTTTTTGGCCGAACAGCTTGAGCCGATCAACTATACGCAAAACGACGGGATGATTGGAGCGGAACTGGATCGGAAGCTTTATCAGTTTCGCGTGGCTTATAGCATGTCGACCTTCCATGACGACGACCTGTTTAATGACAACGGGACCACGACGGGCTTTGTGTCCCTGATGCCAAACAATTTCGCCCAGTTCATCACAGCCGAGGGGGCATGGAACCTGCCCGCCTACAGGACCAGGCTCTCCAGTTCGTTTACCTATGGCTGGCTGTCCGAGAACGCTCCCGTATACAATGACGCCGGCGATCAGCAGTTTTCAGGCGCCGGTCTCAGCGCCTCGACCGTATCCGGGTATTTTTCAGGCGTAACCCATGTCTGCGATCCGTTAACCTTGACGTATTCATACAGGGCTTACGATTTCGACAATCAGAACCTGAACAATCCTATTTTGTCGGCGGCATTCGGGACCACACCCACCGACATGGCCCTTCTTGCCTCAGAGCAGTATTCCTGGCTGCGGCAGACCGTCACCGGCGGCGCCCAATACAAGTTGAACGACCTGGCCGCCCTGGACTTCACCTATGCCTACCAGGAAGTAAACCGCACTTTAGACCAGGGCGATACCTCGACCAACTCGCCACAGGTGGGCGTCAGGCTGTTTCCCTGCGCTTGGCTGAACCTCATAGCCAACTATGCGTATTCAGACCGGCAGGGCAGTGATTTTCTGACCCCCTTGACGAGCGGCCTGCCGCTTACGTACAAATTCTACGCGGGAGATGATAAACAGAACAAGGTCAACTTCATCTCTGAGTTCTTCCCCACAAATAATGTCACCTTCTCGTTCAATTTCTCGTTTTACAACGACGATTATGAAAACTCAGGATACGGATTGCTCAGCGATCACGGATGGGCACCAGGGGCGGATGTGAGTTGGACGCCCTGCGACCGTGTCTCCTTGACCTTTGGATACGACCATCAGGAAGACAGCACCAAAGAACTGGCCAGCGTTGTTTCCACGATCGCGGGCCAGGAAGCCTTGGTCACGGGCGATGCGGGCCCTATTTTGATCACCTCCGATTCGTACGACACCGTAACCGCCAGCGCGGTCGTCAAGCTCATTCCCGACAAGCTCACCTGGAAAACCAGTGCAAGCTACTCCTATTCGAGTTCGGATTTCCACAACTCGAGTATGCCCAATCTGAATGAATCCTTCGTCGACCTTAATTCATTTCTCACGTACAGGATAAACGAGCACTGGAGTTGCAAGACCGGGTACATATTAGAGATCTTCCAGATGACTAAAGCGTACCAACAACTTTACCTGACTGGAGTTAGCTCAACCGGTGCGTTGACCAATCAGAGCTTGAATACCCTGGACGGATTCTATAAGAACGCCACGGCGAATGTGGTGGAGGCATTTTTGCAATATAGATTCTAGCACCACATTTACTAAATTATCAAATCGAGCAGGGCTCATCTTAAAACCTCAGGAGTGGAAAATGAAATCCGTAGTTACGATCATGTTCTTGCTGTTTATAGGAATTTCCGCGTCTGCATGGGCTCAAACCGCTTCGGTGGAAAAGGGAAAAGCTGTTGTGGACAGCAAACACTGCGCTCTGTGCCACAAGCAGGGCGGGGTGGGCAAACCGATGGCCGCGCTTGTCGGAACCAATACCGACGCCTTCCTCAAAGGAGCAATCACGGACCCAAAGAAAACCCTGGGGCCGCAGGTTCCCATGCCGACATTCGCGTTAACCGATGAACAGGTGCGGGATGTTATCGGCTATCTTCGATCCGTTGCGAAACACTGAGGAGTTCGACCTGCATACATTTTGTTTTTTCTTGGATATGGAACTCCTGAATGAGCGATAATAAGTCCGCCCGTCCCAATATTTTGACGGCCGTGCTCGTCAACTGGGTTGGCATCATGGGCTTGGTGGTGACCGTTTGCAGCCTGTTCGCCGCGGTTTGCCTGATAGTAATGGACTTTTTTCACGGTTTCAGACAACCCTACATGGGTATTCTGACCTACGTGGTTATACCGTCATTTATCTGGATCGGCCTCGTTTTCGCTGGATTGGGAGTTTGGCTGGAGCGCCGCAAGAGCTTGAAGGCTAAGGCCGCTGAAGCCGCCGTCGAGTCGAATGGCGGGAAACGTTCGCGCCAATTTGTCGTGGCGCTTGCCTGCGCATCCGTTTTTCTTATGCTCAGTTCGCTGGGAAGCTACCGGGCGTTCGAGGTGACTGAATCGCCACGATTCTGCGGCGCTCTGTGCCACACGGTGATGAAGCCGGAATACACCGCGTACAAGATTTCTCCCCACGCGCGGGTTGCATGTGTGGAATGCCATATAGGCTCCGGCGCCTCGTGGTTTGTCCGCTCCAAGCTCTCCGGCCTCTATCAGGTCTACGCAAGCGTTACCCACATATATCCTCGGCCTATTCCGGTGCCTGTGGAAAATCTGCGGCCCGCGACGCAAACCTGCGAACAGTGCCATTGGCCGGAGAAATTTTACGGATGGGTGGAAGTGCGTCACCAATTGTTTCTGCCTGACAAAACCAACACTCCGTGGAACATTACACTGCTGCTGCACGTGGGAGGGGCCAATCCCGCCCAGGGGCCTATTGGAGGCATCCACTGGCACATGATTGTGTCCAACCGCATGGAGTACATAGCCACGGACAAGAGCCGGCAAACCATACCCTGGGTGCGCGTGACCAATCGAAAGACCGGCGCGGTCACAGTGTACGAGTCAAAAGACAGTCCATTGACCCCACAACAAAAGAAACTGCCCATGCGGGTGCTCGACTGTGTTGACTGCCACAATCGTCCCACGCACATTTTCCATTCTCCCTACGACGCTCTGGATGTTTCGATGTGGCTGGGCCGTATCGATCCTTCCATCCCCTGGATAAAAGTCAAGGCGGCAGAGGCATTGGTCAAGGCCGAAGAGACCGTTTCGCAGTCCAGCGGAGCCGACCTGATTGCTCAAAGACTCTCGAAGGAATATTCCGGTTACCAGGACAAGGCAAAGATCACGCAAGCGATTTCCGAGACTAAGACGATCTTTCGAGACAATTTTTTCCCGGAAATGAAAACGGACTGGAAAGTGCGGCCTGACAATATCGGGCATTTTATTTGGCGGGGCTGCTTCCGCTGCCACGACGGTTCCCATGTGGACAAAACCGGCCGAGCCATCCCCCATGCATGCAACTCGTGTCATATCATTCCCGCACAGGCCGGTCAGTCGCAATCGGAGTGTGTGGGCCCGCAAGGGTTGAAATTCAACCATCCGGGAGGCGAAATCCCTCCGGAATTTATGTGTGACCAATGCCATACCGGCGCGCCTTAGTCCACCCGCTCTTTTTCGTTCATTCGACGCGGTTCCCCGGCCGGCTCCTTTTGATCCAAAAATCAGTCCGCTGGCTCACGATGTTCGCGGTGGAAGCCCGTTGGGCATCCGCTCAATTTTTTCGCGACTTTCGCGATTTAGAACACGATTTCCATTGCCCTGTAGGGGCAGATTGAAATGCAGAGCTCGCAGGCGATGCACTTTTCACTGGTGAAGGCAACGTGCATCTCGGGGCGAGTGATGGAAAGAGCTCCAGTTGGGCAGATCGAAGTGCACGCAGTACACTCGATACAGCGCTCCTGATGCCAACGGATGTCTTGAGCAAGCGGCTGTACTTCGACCCCTGCCTCTTTTAGATAACTCAAACCCGCTTCGAGGTTCTTCTTCTTGCCCTCCATTGCCACCACAAGACGCCCCTCCTCCAAGGGCGTCACCCTGGCGCGCAAAATGTTCACCATCAAATCATAATCCCTGATTAACTGGTAGGTTATGGGTTGATCTATTAGATGCGGGGGAAAATTCAAGGTTAGACGTTTTACCGCCATGGCTTTACTCCTGATACCGGCCGGGCCGATAGCCGTTAAGGTAGCCTCACTCCACAGAAGTCCAGGCATGCCTGTTATGCTGGTTACTCCTTGCCTCCGCTATTTCCGCTCCCTTTCTAAAGCACGCTGCGGGCTTCGGCCGCCTCACTCTCGATGGGTCTTTCCCGCAGAGGCCGAAACACACGGCCCGAATCGGCCGAAAGCGGCGCGACGGAGGGCTCGGTCAGCAGGAAAGAGCCGTCCTGGATCCAGCCCTTAAGGATCCCGGCGATTTGTTTGGCCCTTGCATAAGATGACAGGCCCGCGGTCCTCACCTTCCTGCCGTTGACACTGATGGAGCCGCTTTTCAATTCGGCATAGCTCACTTCCCCCAGGCTCCCGGGCCGGCAATTGGGATACGCCTCGCTATAGTCCACCACTTGGGCGAATATATCCGAATCGGATACAGCGGCATATCGCAGGGTTTCCTCGTCAATGATGGGGATGGGCACTCCAAGACCAACCGCAAGGGTCACGCCATATCCCGTAAAGGAAGCCCCGCGCAGCCATTGACTACTCATTGCCTTGAGATTGCCCGTGACCGAAAGAGTCCCGGCGCCCATCCTGGGGACACCGTTCTCCCCCCGACGGACTCCAGGATTGTGCTGAGTGCCATTCCCCACTACATAGCCAATCCCGCCGCCCAGAAAGATGCGTGTTCCCATGCCGACCGTACGGTAGAAGGGATCATTCAGAAGAGGGCTCAACTGGCCGGCGCTACAGTAGGTGGCATTTCGCATCTTGGGCTGCAACACTCCCATGTAGGTATAAATTACCCGCTCAGACAGATTTACCGCGACGTTATAGTTCTGATAACCGTTGCGCATGTTGAATAGAACGGCCTCATTCATATCCTCGAGCCGGATCCAGGTCTCCAACTGACGGCGAGGATAGCAGTCGGTCCCATATGCCTGAGCCGACAACTTCACATCTCGGCCCGCCACCAGCTCCTCAATGACATGAGCACCTCCGTGGGGGAATTTCCCCGGGTAGAGGCGGTTTCGCGGGTCATCCTCGGAGATCGCTGTCGCCCCGAGGAACACGTCGACAGCCGCAAAGCCGGTATAGACGGGAATATCATTTAATGTAGTCTTGCCGCCGCCCAGCTTGATACGGGGATTCGTGTGGCCCACATTGAAATAGGCGCCCGACGAGCACATGGGGGCGAAAGTTCCTGTAGTCACCACATCCACTTCCGCGGCCGCCTTTTTGAATCCCTTGTCTTTTACGACAGTGATGATTTCTTCCGCGTCGCAGACTACCGCCTGACCTTTCCTGATCTTCTCATTGATTTCCTGGATTGTTTTGCCCATGAGCGTGCTCCCGGTCCTTTCCTTTAGAGGCCGTCGTGTTTCATGCGTCGCATACATCGATTCGATCCGCTCAGACTAAAGATCTCGTCTGCTACACATGGCTCACTTTTACCTTGACTTTTTACGCCAACCAAAGAGATACTATACTAAAATGATATATATTGTCAAGCTGGGATTTCGCCTGGCCACTTAGCGAGGGGATTCTTAAATGAAACTATCAACCCGCACCAGATACGGCACGCGTCTCATGCTGGACATGGCCCTGCACCACGAGAAGGGGCCTATCCAACTTGGGGACATCGCCAAACGCCAGGAAATTTCCGTGAAATACCTTGAACAAATAGTCATTCCGCTAAAAAAAGCCGGACTCATCGAGAGCGTGCGAGGTTCCAAGGGAGGCCATTTTCTCGCCAGACCTCCTGAAGAAATATCCATGGCGGAAATCGTGGCGCTGCTCGAAGGAAGTGTTTCCATCATGAAATGCTGCGATCATCCGGAGCTCTGCAATCGTTCAGCCGCCTGTCTGCCTCGTCAGGTATGGAGCGAAGCCTCAGCGGCGATGTACGAAAAGTTGAAATCGTTCAGCCTTTGGGATCTGGTGCAGAAAGGCAAAGCCTTCGAAGAACCCGAGGTCTTATGATAAATGCGCGCCGAGCGAAAAGGCCGCCGGGTATTGACGAGGAATGTATGAGAGAACCGGAATACGCCATGCAAGTAAATGGAGCGGAAAACGTTTGGGCGCGCGCCGTGGCTGCGGAAACGGGAATCCATGTGGCGACCTGTTATCAGTGCATCCGGTGCAGCAACAGCTGTCCGGTCAGCGGTTTCATGGACATCAAGCCGCACCAGGTGGTGCGCTTGGTTCAATTGGGCCGCAGAGAGCAACTACTTGGGGCATCGTCGATCTGGCTGTGCCTTTCATGCGAGATGTGCTCCACTTATTGCCCGAATGAAATCGATGTCGCCGGTCTCATGGATTTCCTCAAAAATCTGGTCGTTTCCACAGGGACCCGGCCTGCGGAAATAGAGATCGCCACATTTCATGAAGTGTTTTTGGACGTTTTGAAAAAGAACGGCCGCCTGAACGACCTGCAGCTCATGCACAGGTACAAGCTTAAAAGATTCATGGACGGGGATCTTCCTTCCCTGGACGAGCTTGCAAACGACATTTCGCTAGCTGGAGCGCTCCTGAAGCGCAAGAGGCTGAAGCTGCTTCCGGAGAAAAGCCCGGCAATCGGCGAGATACGCCGGATAGCGAAGCAGTGCGGACTGAGAGGAGTTTCTCGGTGAAGCAAATTTCTTTTTATCCCGGTTGCGCCTTGCAATCGATGAGCTGGGACTACCGTGAATCGATAAAGCAAACGACTAAAGCTCTCGACGTGCGTTTGATCGAACTACCCGACTGGACATGCTGCGGCGCAACGGCCGCTCACAGTCTGAACGAGCGCATATCGATCATCCTTCCGGCCAGGAACCTTGCAACCGCGCAGGCGCTGGGCAATGACCTCGCAGCCGCTTGCCCCATGTGCTTCAAACGGCTCAACATCTCTCGCACCATGCTGGTCGAAAAAAGGGTGGAGGTCCCCTGGTCCTTCGATCCAGGCCTTCAAATCGTCGACTTGGCGCGGTTCCTTGCAGGCGCCGACATGATCGAGCGGATAAGGCAGAGGGTTGTGAGACCCCTAAGGGGGCTGCGCACGGTCTGCTACTATGGGTGCCAGGTGGTGAGGCCTCCGAAGATCAGCGGCTTCACCGACTATGAGAACCCGCTGCATTTGGATCGGCTCGTGGAAGCCACAGGCGCCGAGGCTGTCGACTGGTCTTATAAGGCGACGTGTTGTGGGGCAGGCGTTGGGATTTCCAGAAAGGACATAGGTTTTTCCCTGGTCTCAAGGCTCCTCATGAATGCTAGGGCCTCGGGCGCCCAGGCCATCGTTGTCTGCTGCCCCCTTTGCCAAAACAATCTCGACCTGTACCAGGCGGAAATAGGACGCCGATTCGGGTGGGGCGAAGAGACGGAAAAGATTCCCGTATTCTACTACACCGAACTCCTTGGAGTGGCGTTCGGGCTGGAAGGGGTCTTCGCCGGCCTAAAAAGTCACATGGTTGACCCCTTGCGGCTCATAGAGCGCATAGCGGGCTTTTGAAGGAGATGAATGAATGGCCCGCGGTGAAACACAAAGGAGCGGAGCGGCGCTGGTCGTTGGGGCGGGCATTGCCGGTATGCAGACCGCCCTGGACTTGGCCGCAATGGATATACCCGTATATCTGCTGGAGCGCTCGGCAGCGATCGGCGGCAATATGGCGCGCCTGGATAAGACCTTTCCAACAAACGATTGTTCCTCCTGCATGCTTTCTCCAAGAACGGTCGCCATCGCAAGGGACCCTCGGATCCGGATACTGACCCTCTCCGAACTTTTGACACTTGACGGAGAACCGGGACGATTCACCGCCAGGGTGAAGCGGTACCCGCGTTACGTGGATGAGAAGCTTTGCGTCGCGTGCGGGCAATGCGTGCAAAAGTGCCCCAAGAAGCTGCCAAATGCTTACAACGCGCGCCTGGATCAAAGAAAAGCCATCGATTTTGAGCACTCCCAGGCAATTCCCATGGTCCCGTATGTGGATACCGCCAATTGCATCTACTTTCTCAAAGGCCGTTGCCGGGCCTGCGAAAAGGTTTGCCCGACCGGGGCAGTAAACCTCGATTGCGCATCAACGGAGCTTGAACTGCAGGTCGGGGCCGTGGTCGTCTCGGCCGGTTATGAACTCGCCCTTGTGTCCCAGGCGGGCGAGTACGGCTACGGACGATACCCCAATGTGGTTACAAACCTGGATTACGAGCGGATGCTTTCCGCTGCCGGGCCTTTTGGAGGCGAAGTCCTTAGACCCTCGGACGGCGGGAAGGCAAAGAAAGTGGCCTGGATACAGTGCGTTGCATCAAGAGACAGCGCCAGGAAGCGCAATTTCTGTTCCTCGGTCTGCTGCATGGCCGCTGTAAAGCAGGCGATGATTACCCGCGAACACGATTCCGAAGTCGAAGCCACGATCTTTTATATGGATATCCGCGCCCAGGGCAAGGATTTCGACCGCTATGTACTGAGGGCGCGGGACAGGTACGGCGTCCGGTTCGTACGCAGCATGCTCTCGCAGGTGGTGCGCAACCCTTCTGACGACAACCTCATTTTTGAATATTACGATTCCGGGTTCATCGAGCAAAAACGCGAGGAATTCGATCTCGTTGTGCTTTCCGCCGGCATGAAGCTAAATGAGGAAGCTATTTCGCTGGCAAAGCGCCTCGACCTCGAGCTTAACGAATACGGCTTTGTCGCACATGATATCGAGCGCGTAGCCAGAACTTCCCGCGAAGGCGTCTTTGCGTGCGGCGCGATCGACGGCCCGAAAGACATTCCTGAATCCGTGACCGGGGCGAGCGCGGCGGCGGACTGCGTGGCCGTGCTCCTGGCCGATGCTTTCGGCTCAGATAACGCCGCCGAAGGCTTGGCGTCCGCTTTGCGGGTCTCGCGGACTGGAGCGGGCGGCGAGAATCCGGAAGCGGGAAATGATGAACTGCTTTCCCGCCCCGCCTCCGGGTCTCTGCTCCCTTTTCCCGGATCAGAGCCGTCGCTTTCCATGCCTCAAGGACCGCCCGATTGCGGGGAGCCGCGAATCGCGGTCTTCGTTTGCCACTGCGGCAAAAACATCGCCGCGGTGGTCGATGTCGAAAGGGTCAGGGAAGCCGCCGGCCGGCTGCCGCATGTAGTGGTTGCCCAAGACTTCATGTTCACCTGTTCCACGCAGACGCAGGAACGTATGAAAGAACTCATTGGCGAGCACCGGGTGAACCGGGTGGTCGTGGCCGCCTGCTCTCCCAGGACTCACGAGCCGCTTTTCCGCGAAACCCTGAACCAGGCGGGTCTTAACAAGTATCTTTTCGAGATGGCGAACATAAGGGACCAGTGCTCGTGGGTACACGGCACTGAACCCGAAGCCGCCACCGACAAAGCCGAAGCGCTTGTGCGCGCGTCGGTCTCCAGAGCGGTCCTCCTGGAGCCGATCGAGGACATTAAAACGGAAGTCGTGCGCAGGGGGCTCGTGATCGGGGGAGGCCTGGCCGGCATGACCGCCGCCTTAAGCCTTGCAGACCGGGGAATCGAGGTGGTCCTTGTGGAGAAGGAGCGCACCCTTGGCGGAATCGCCAGGCAGATCCATTCGACGCCGGAAGGTCCGTCCCCGCGGCGCATAGCCGAGGACCTTGCGCTCAGGGTCAAAACGCACAGGAACGTGGTTCTTTTCACCGAAGCTTCCGTCAGGTCCGTAAGCGGAGGGGTCGGCTCATTCGAATGCGTCGTCGAAAGCGGCGGGCAAAGCCTGCCCGTGAGATCCGGGGCCGTCATACTGGCGACCGGTGGACAACCCTATAGGCCTACAGAGTATTTTTACGGCCGGCACGACTCGGTTCTGACTCAACTGGAGCTAGAGGACCGCCTCAGGACGGACAGTATTGCTCCTCCAAAGACAACGGTGATGATTCAGTGCGTAGGGTCCCGCAGTGATCAATTCCCGCTGTGCAGTCGAGTGTGTTGCACCGCTGCGGTAAAAAACAGCATCCGCCTCATGGAGAAAAATCCTGAAGGCTCGGTGTATGTGCTGTACCGGGATATCAGGACTTTTGGTTTCAAGGAAAAATACTACAAGCGGGCTAGAGACCTCGGAGTAATGTTCATCCGGTTCGAACCGGAGTCTCCTCCGGAAGTCGAACTCGTGGACGACGCTCTGCGGATCAAGATCATCGATCAACCGATAGGCCTCGATCTTGACATCCGCCCCGACCTGCTGGTGCTCAGCTCAGGCGTAAGGGCCAGGCCGGAAGCCGGGGAAATCGCCAGGATGCTGAAAGTCCCCCTTACGCAGGAGGGCTTCTTCATGGAAGCGCACCCAAAATTGAATCCCCTCGAATTCAGCACCCCGGGCCTGTTTCTCTGCGGTCTCGCCCACAGCCCCGGGTTTGTCGAAGAAACCATCGCCCAGGCGAAGGGAGCGGCCTGCAAGGCTGCCGGTCTTCTGCTGCGGGAGGAGATTCGAACGAGCGGGGCAGTGGCCGAAGTAATCCGGGAGCGCTGTTGTTCGTGCCTTACATGCGTCCGTTCCTGCCCGTATAAAGTGCCGGTAATGGACTCAGAGGGGATTTCGGTCATCGACCCTCGCTCGTGCAAGGGATGCGGAATATGCTCCGCTGAATGCCCCGCGAAGGCCATCAGTCTCAAACATTACACCGATGAGCAGGTAGCCGCCCAGGTTTCGTGGTTAGTCCGTCCGGGTGAACGTGAGTTAGTGCCTTAGCCGCTGCTTCACACCCAGCCTGCCCCGCTATTTCAACCCGGATAGGGCCGTGCCGCGGGAGTCCATGCAACTGCGGCAAAACCGGCTGCTCTTGAGGTCGATTTCTTCGACGTATGTGGAGGATTTCATCACGCAATCCGGGTCCTGGCAGTGGATGAGACCGAAGGTGTGGCCAAGCTCATGAATTGATTCTTTGAGGAACCGTTCCCGCAAAAGCTTGGGGTTGTCCGGCAGACCGTAAGATCTGTTGTCAAGGCGGTAGGAGCTGGCGACGGCGCATCGGCCGTTTAAGCGCGCCAGGCCGAATACGAAAGTCAAAATAGGAATATACAGGTCCAGGCCGGTAACGGCGAGCACCCTGGAAGCCGCCGCGGGAGCGTCCTTCTCCAATCGTTCGACGATCGAAGTGGCGTTGAACTGGTTCCGGTCGGGATTCAGGAAAGGTTTGGGGTCCCACCCGTTCGGGGAAACGTCCACCTTTGTGTGAAAAAAGGCCCCGATCCGCTTGCGGAGGTAGTCGATCTCACCAGGAAAATCTATGGTAACCAGCAGTATCATTAATTTATATCAATATACCAGGCTGTATTTCTTGATTTTGTCGTGGACCGTGGCCTCGTCGACCTGAAGCAACTGCGCGGCAAGCCGCACGTCGCCCCCGTTCATGTCCAGGGCTAATTGAATGTGGCGCTTTTCGATTTCGGCCAGGGGCAGCACCACGCCGGCCTTAGTAGAAGAGGGGCTTGGCACGACGAGGCCGGCAAGGTCCCTGGAGGTGATCAGGGGAGGCTTCCCCATGACCACTGCCCTTTCTATGGTGTTTTGGAGTTCCCTCACATTGCCGGGCCAGGCGTGTTGTTTGAGAAGATCCATGGCCCCTGCGTCAACTCCCGTGAATGGTTTGTTCATGGCCGTAGCGAACTTTTCCACGAAATGTTTTACCAATGGCGGGATGTCCGAGGCCCGCTCAATTAGAGACGGCAACTGGATATTGAAGACATTCAACCGGTAGTAGAGGTCCTCTATGAACGTACCTTCCTTTACCGCGTCTTCGAGGTTCTTGTTAGTGGCCGAGATGATGCGCAAGTCCGCTTCGACTGCCTCGTTGCCTCCAAGTCGTGTGAAGCGCCTGGTTTCGATGACGCGCAACAATTCCATCTGCGTCTTTGGGCCGATGTTCCCTATTTCATCGAGGAAAATCGAACCCTTTTGGGCGAGTTCGAGCTTTCCTTTGCGCCTGTACTGCGCGCCGGCGAAGGCCCCCTTTTCATGGCCGAAAAGCTCACTTTCAACCATCGTATCGGTAAGTGCGCCGCAATTTATGGTGATGAACGGGAAATACTTGCGCCTGCTGTTGAAGTGGATTGCCCTGGCGACAAGTTCCTTGCCCGTGCCGGAAGCCCCCTGGATCATCACGGTAACATCGGTCCCGGCGACCGTTTGGATGGTCTCCTGCACCTCCAGCATCTGGCGGCTTTCTCCCACGATCTGGACGGTGGAAACAAGGGAGTGGATTTCTTCTTTCAGGGTGAGATTTTCGCGCATGAGCCGGCGCTGCACGGCGGCGTTGCGGATGAGTCTGCTCAGGTCGTCGGGGTCGACCGGCTTGGTTATGTAATCGTAGGCGCCCTGTTTGAGCGCCTGAATTGCGGTGTCCACCGACGCATAGGCGGTCATTATTATGATGGCCAGGTGACTGTCTATTTCCTTTAGCCGTTGTTGAAGCTCGATCCCGTCCATTCCGGGCATCTTGATGTCGAGAAGCACGATGTCGAAACTTGAATCGCGCATCCTCTCGAGAGCTTCCATGGCTTCGGCCGCTGTCTCCACCCGGTAGCCCTCCTGCATAAACCAGTGCATGAGGGAATCGCGGACCGAGGGTTCATCGTCCACAATGAGAATTGATACCTGTTCAGTCATCTTCTCCCGATCTCCAGTTTTGTCTTTCTCACAAGTCCGAAATGACACCACTGCCTAATATTGGCTTATTCTCGTGGTTCAGCGCCATTTTCTCTTGGGAACGTGAGTATAAAGGCAGTGCCGCGGCCCGGTTCGGATTCGACCTCGATTTGCCCGCGGTGACTTAGCATTATGCCGTAGACGATCGACAGGCCCATCCCTGCGCTGTGTCCCCCCTCCTTGGTCGTAAAAAACGGCTCGAATATGTTGGACCGGATTTCGGGCGGGATTCCTTTGCCGTTATCCGCTACGCAGACCAGCAGCGCGTTGCGCTCTGCCGCGTCCCTGGTCGCCACGGTAAGCGCGCCGCCCTGGGGCATGGCTTCCACAGCGTTCATGAACAGGGCGATCAGCACCTGCTCAATCTGGTTTGCATCTCCTGAAAACGTCGGGTCTTTCGCCTCTAGTTCTGTTATCGTCTTTATGTTATGTATCTGAAAATGGTGGTTGGTTATCAAAAGACTCTTATCGATAATATTGTGTATGTCAACCCTTTCAACGACCGATTCGGAATTTCGGGAAAACTGCAGCAGGTTCCTGACGATATTTCCACACCGCTTGATCTCGCCGATGCACGCCTCGAAGTGCTTCAGGGAATCCTTGCTTTCTTGCTCAGTCATAGGCCCTTCGCTGATTTTGCGGGATATCAGCCTGACGTAGGCCAGGATGCCGCTAAGAGGATTGTTGATTTCATGGGCTACCGAGGCGGCGAGCCTACCCATCGAGGCCATTTTCGCGTTGTGGATCACCCTGCGGGACAGTTCCCTGTTTTCAGCTTCGGCCCGTTTGAGGCTGACCACCATGCCGTTAAACGAATGGGCCAGATCGGCTATTTCGTCATTTCCTTCGACCGGAATGCTGAAATCCAGGTTGCCCTTCTTAACCTCGCGCGGTCCCTCGGCAAGCTTCGCCAGTCGCATTTTGACGTTTCGAATGATGAAAAGCCCCGCGAAGAGCTCGATTAACAGAATAGCGCCCAGGGAGTAAAGGATCATCAGGTTGAGGCTGCTGAAAATATTTCTGCCCGCTCCCCCGAGGTTAAACTGAGAGTCGAGCATGCCCAGTATTTTCTGCCTCGACGGAGGCGGGTGGCATCCTGGCGCAGAGCAAGCCGATTCGTTGTGAATTGGCTCAAAAGCGCCGAGTATGCGGTAGCCGTCTCGCGAGACAAAAAATCGAGTCCGGTCGGCTTCCGGAATATTTTCAAGGGGTTTGTTGCCGCTATGGCATACAATACACTCCTTGGCCTTCAGGTAGGCCTTTTGCCCGATTTCCCGGCTTTTCGCGCTGAAAACGATCGTTCCGTTTTTGTCGTAAATCCTTATTCCGTAAACTCCGGGTCCACTGCCCAGGGCATCTATGGTATGCGCGACATCCTTCTGGCGATTGAGCAACATGCTTTGGCGCATGGAGCGCAGAAGTAGTTTGTTGGTGCGTATGGCTTCCAGTAGAATGTGCCGTCTCTCCGCCCTTATGATGAACGCCGTCAGGGAAAAAAACACAATTGCGCTTACAAGCAAAAGGACGCAAAGGAGCCTGAATGCGAGCGAATTGGAAATATTTTTCACGTTTAATCCCTTGTGCCTTCTCGATGTATCATTTTCTTGCCTCCCCTATGACAGTCTCAAGGTGTTTATTCCCCCTCCGGTTGCTCTTCTTTGAGATTGTATCACGTTGTCCCCTTTTTCATCGTGCATAGTCGGAAAAATTGTAACTCCGCAACAGTTCAACTTGAAGTACCGGTCTCCGGAAACGGGAACCGGGGCTCAAGGCCGCCGATTTCCTGCGCCAAATCTGCAGCCAATTGATTTTGGGCGTCAGCCGATCTACCTTTAAAGCCTGTAGAGTCGCCCGATGATGTAAATGCGGCATTGGTCCCCGGCTCTTGACATACGATCATAAGGAGTGAGCGATGGGTGTCGATCAAAAAGTATTGGAATCTAAAATCAGAGAAATGTATCCCGAGATTATTCAACACGATCTTTCGCTTGCCTTGAGTTTCGACAAAGGCACGGATTCGTGGATTATCAAACTTGGCAAGGGCAAGCACGAACTGGCAACCCACCTTGAGAAAAAAGATGCCGAAGCTTGTCTTGAAGGAACTCAATGCGTCTATCTGGGAGTACAGATCGGCCAATTTGTCAAGAATTTCGAACTGAATGAATAAAAAAACAGCCCGCTGCAAAAACCTGAAAGGTCTTTACATGGACTAACACGATGTTGCATTCAAGAGATTTACAAGGCGGCTGGCTGATTGCGGCTTGCAAGCTCGCCGCGCCGGCCAGGCGCACCACTCGACCGCCTCCCGCGGCTCTCGGGCCGTCGAGGAGTTGGCGATGAAGCCGGCGCAGTGAGCGCTTGAATGCGACCTCGTATAAAAGCCGCCTGATTTCGTTCCGAACGATGGGCCATTGGTTGGCGCCTATTCGCCCGAGATACTCTATGATTGAAACCACCGGGGATGCACCCGGATTCCACACTAAATTCCCCTGGGGGATATTCTATGACTTGGGACCATGTGGGAGGCGTCGGGCGGGGTAAATCCACATTTAACAGGCCCCAGAAGCACTCGGTGAACAGGCGGGGATTGATGATTTGTCCATCCCCGCCTGCTTTGCAGGGTATTATTCGTAACTGCTCGGCGTCCATCCGGGATAAGGTCCGAAACCGACAGAACTGACATAGTTGTTCGAACTGTCGAGCGTCCAGATGATTGCTGCCCCATCAGTATTTGACCACATCAACCTGGCTGTGCCGTCCGAGGCAAAGACGTAACTTGTCGGGGTCCAACCGGAATAAGGCCCGAAACCAGTTGAGCTGACAAAGTTACCTGAACTATCGAGCTTCCAGACAATTACGGCGCCATTTGTATTTGACCACAGCAACCTTGCCGTGCCGTCCGGGGCAGGGACGTAACTTGTCGGCGTCCAACCCGAATAAGGCCCGAAACCTATGGAGTCGACATAGTTATCTGAACTGTCCAAGGTCCAGATAATTGCATCCCCGCTCCCGGACCAGAGGAGATTGTCGTCGGATACATAGGGAACAACTGTCCACGAGCCGCTGGCGTCCGTAGCGACGCCGGCATCACCCAACTCCAACCCAGGAAAACCAACCACATCTTGGGTGGACAGATCCTCGTCGAATGACGTACCCGCGCCCGCAGGCCCCGCGAAGGAGGACGAAAGAATGTTTGTAGCAGTGTCGTAAGGGTTACTATTCGCAGCGATGATGCTCCAGGTGGTCGGCACCCCGCCTACTTGAGAATTCATCTCGACAACGAGGGAATCGGCGCCACCGGATGCTAAGGTGCTAATCGTATCCGTGGCGGACCAAGGCAGAGTCACTGGCGTCAAAGTGCCGCTTGAAACATACGTGGCAGCCGCCGGGCCTATGAAGTTAATTGTGAGGAACATGCTTGCGTACGACGAATTGTACGTGGCATCTGAACCATCGGCGATCGTGTACAACGGGCCGGTGTAGGTATATTTATACAACGACACAGCAACAGCCGGCGTGCCTCCGCACGGCCCGAACAATACGAATATGGAGCACAACAATTAGATGATCCTGTTCATCTTCATCATTATTTCCTTCAATCAGGAAGATGTTTCTTTGCGTTCCTCAGTAATTTGCTACTCATGAGTGTGTTGCGGCGATTTTAATTTCGAGCTCCTACCCTGTCAACTGTCAAAAACAGCTCAATCGCATATTGGCTTCGCTATAATGGGCATTGTCACATATTTACTTATAACATCATGCCGTTACAGTTCTATTGGATGGCGGGGCATCACTCCCGATAATGCCTTCCGGTTTGCCAAATTCTTTGGAACGACAGTTGATTGCTGGATGGGACTAAAGGCAGATGTCGACATGTGGGATACATTGAGCACACACGGAAGCCAATACGAGGGGATCAAGCCCATCTCTCATGCCGCCAACGAGTGATGCACTCTGCCGAAATTCCGCCCAGACACCTCCCACATGGTCCCAAGTCATAGACTATCCATCAGGCAAATCCGGTGTGTTTCCCGAGCGGAGCCGCTTTCAGGGAGTTTTGTCCGTAGCGAGCAATTCGCTTTCCTTTTCGGCTATCCTCAGTTTGGCTTTCTCGATGTCTAACTCTTTTCCGATATATATCGAGTGAAGCTTTCCCCCGATCTTTCTAAACAGCCTGTAGTAGCCGTCCCTGGAAATTTGCGCGTTCCACCTCCCGACCTTCAATACCCCGGACTTCTGTATAACCACCGCGGGCTTTTGCCTTTTTAACGACTCGACCTCGGCGCGGTTTTCGTCTAACTCCTGCGTAACCATGTCTAACCGTTTGCTTGCCGCGTCCAGCTGGTTTCTAAGAACCTGGAGTTCCCTGGTAAGACCGGCCGCCTGCTTTTCGAGCAGCTCCTTGCGGTCTTTTAGCTCCAATTCGTTACGCTCGTGAATTTTTGCCTTCAAGACGGCCCTGTCCCTTTCGTCTGTCAGCTTTTGTATAACCTGCTCCAGTCGCTCATCGGGTCGAGGTTCGTATTTTTCCCACTCAGACAGAAAAAGGCTAAACAGCAGGATCTGTTCGAAGACCCCGAACTCGAGCCGTCCTTCGAGTTCGGGTATGGCACGCATGAAACCTCTCCATGCCTTTCGGACCGTTTTGTGTTCTTCGTAGAGCCGGCGGACAAGCTGGTGGTAGGCCCCTACCCATTTTACGTAGGGGGCTAGCGGCGGGATGAAATAGTCCTCTTCCTTTTTATCTTTCCACATGGGATAACTTGACAGGACTATGCACTGCAAAAAGGGGGCTTGGCTTTTCGCCACGCCCCCCTGATTTTTCGATTGGTAGCGGGGCTTGGATTTGAACCAAGGACCTTCGGGTTATGAGCCCGACGAGCTACCTGACTGCTCCACCCCGCGACAACAAAATGAACTATATCCCTCCCGGCGATAGAAGTCAACAAAGAAGACTCATTAATTCACTCACCACTAAAGCGGGGGAGGGGGGGAAGAGGCTGAACCGGGCGCAAATCCTTTTCTCAGAGTATTTTCGACAATGTTTCGGGAGATCATGAAGTGCTGCAGATAATCGCTTCCTCCGGCCTTGGAGCCAAGCCCGGACATCTTGAAGCCGCCAAAAGGGTGGCGTCCCACGACCGCGCCGGTGCACCCCCTGTTTATGTAGAGATTTCCGGTCCTGAAGTTTTCACGGGCCTTGACGATATTTGCCGGACTCCTGGAAAAAATGCCCCCGGTCAGCGCGTATCGGGTTTCGTTCGCCACGCGAAGCGCTTCGTCAAAATCGCGCACCTTGATGACCGCGAGCACCGGCCCGAAAATCTCCTCCTGTGCGAGCGGGTCCCCGGGGTCGACGTCTTTGAAAATGCATAAGGGGACAAAGAAGCCGTTTCCTGCGACGATTTTACGCTCGAACAGCGGGTATCCGGCCTTTTTCCCGTTTTCGATATATTTGCTGATTTTTTCGCGCGCCGCTTCGTCGATCACTGCGCCCATGAAGTTTTGAGAAAACTCGACCGGCCCGATATTCAGGCTCCCGGCCGCGGCTTCGAGCCTTTCGACAAAGCGGTCGTATATCTTCTCGTGTACTATCAGGCGCGAGCAGGCCGAACATTTCTGCCCCTGGTATCCGAAAGCCGATTGCACGACATGGACCACCGCTTCATCGAGGTCCGCGTCCGAATCTATGATGATTGCGTTTTTGCCACCCATTTCGAGAACGACGTTTTTCACGCACCACGATTGCTCGGTGACTCTATGGGCCTTGGAAATGATATCGACACCGACCTCCCTGCTGCCGGTAAATGCTATCAGGGCCACATCCGGGTGTGTGCAGAGCACTTCGCCCAACGCGGCGCCTGGGCCTGGAAGGAAATTAAAAACCCCTGGCGGCAGGCCCGCTTCCTCGAAGATGGTGTCAAGCATGTATCCGGTGACCGGTGACTGGGACGCGGGCTTATACACCACGGTGTTGCCCGCAACTATAGCGGCCGAGCTCATGCCTGTCGAAATGGCCAGCGGAAAGTTCCAGGGGGCGATTACCACCGCCGGTCCGCGCGGTTCGTAGAGCAGGTGGCTCGTCTCACCTGGTGTGTGCCCGATCTCGCGCACCACACCGTGCCGGAGCATTTCCCGGCCGTAGTATTCGAGGTAGTCGATCGCCTCGCAAACATCGGCATCCGATTCACTCCAGGACTTCCCGACTTCGAGCACCTGGATGGCGGCGAGTTCATAACGGTTCGTGCGGGCAGCCGCCGCGGCCTTGAACAGGTAGTCCGCCCGGGTCTTTGCCGGGACGGCCCGCCACGAAAAGAAGGCTGACTTTGCGGCGCCGATTGCCGCTTCGGCCTCTTCGGTGGTTGCCGAAGATATCGTCCCGATCGTTTCAAATTTTTGGTCCGGGTTAAAAGACGAAAAGCGCGATGCGGTTTGAATCTTTTTCCCGCCTATTTGCAATGGGATCTTTAAAGGGAAACTCTCGCGCGCCTTCCTTAAAGCCTCGGCAAACTGCTCGCGGTGCTCACTGCGTGACCAGTCGAAAACGGGCTCGTTTTGGAAATTGGCTTTCGCCTGCTCAAAAGGCGCTGCCTCCGCCTTTTCCGCCGGGTTTTCCAACAGTTCGCGCCTTGAGAGCACTTTGGAAAATGCGAGCCTCAGGAAGGACTGGTTAGCCGTGTTTTCAAGAAGCCTTCGAACGAGGTAGGACATCCCCTGAAGCATCTCGCCGACCGGGCAGTAAACCCGCACGTGCAGACCGGCCTTTCGAAGAGCGTTTCGAACGGGCTGGCCCATGCCGTAGAGGACCTGGAATTCGAAGTGCTCCTCGGTTGCGCCCATTTCCTTTGCCGTCTCGGCTACAGCGGATATCGACCTGATGTTGTGCGACGCGCACGCAAGCTTTACGCGGCCCCTGTTTTCGAGAATCATCGCGGCAAGCCGCTCGAAATTGGCGTCGGTTTTAGCCTTGTCCGTAAATACCGGCACGGGCCAGTTCTTTTGCTCGGCGGCTATGATTTCCTGGTCCCAGTAAGCGCCTTTTACAAGCCGTACGGTAAACCTGAAATCACCTTCTTCGGCCCATTGGATCATCTGCTCGAGGTCGCTTTGGCTCTCGCGCAGATAGGCCTGGATAACTATTCCGGTGTGCGGGTACCGGCGAAATTCAGCCTCTTCCATGAGGCTTTGGTAGAGCGAAAGAGTCAGGTCCTTTATACCATGGTGTTCCATGTCGAAATTGATGAAGGCGGAGGCTTTCATGGCCCTTCGCAGAATAGGGCGAAGACGCTCGCTTGCCTTTTCGATCGAGTGCTCGAAGGCGCATGCGCTCATCTGTGAGTACATGGCGGAGGTCTTTATGGAAACGTTGAGCCGGGGGGAACAATGCCAGTCCGTCCTCCCCCCGCCCCCAGGCAAAGGGTCGGTTTCCATTGGAAAAGCGTTTCCAAGCGGCGAAAGTTTTTCCTGCACGCCATCAAAAAACCCGAACAAATGAAGATAGCGCTCCAAGTATGCTTCGGCTTCCTTTTCGGACACTACAGCCTCACCGAGAAGGTCTATCGAGAACGCAAATCCTGAAGAACGCAGCTTTTCGAGCGCCCGAAGGGCGTCTTCGGGTGAAGTCCCGGCAATGAACTGGGAGGCCGTTTTTTTGATGTTTCTGCCAATGGCCCGGGCGACTATCCCTGAAGTCATCCAGGACGGAGCCACGTATTTTATGCCCCAGTTGACAGCGGATGGGAAATCGAGTTCGGGATCCGAAAAATACTGCTGGAGGTGGCTTATGACATCCTCAGATCCCGCGAGGCTCGGGAAGACGTCGATAAAGCGAAACATCTGAACTTTGAACGCGTCGTTATTCATGCACCAGTCAAAAAGTTTCCCCACCCAATAGTCTCTGCTGAAAATCGACCAGGTCTCTCCCTCCATCAAATCGTAGAGGCGGGAGCCCGTTTGGCGAATCCTGGTTTCAAGATCAGGCATCTCTTTTGTGTCTTTCATTTCGCGCCGCCTTTTTCCATCCTTCCTTGTTGGAACCCTTCCCGCCGGGTTTTGCGGCTCCCGGTATGCCAAGATGATGAGGCTGGACGATAAACGAACCCGGAGTGGTTGGGTGGGGTGGGGAAGGCTTGGGTTTACGGCGGGCGGGATCGGATAGTTTTTCGGCCTTGTCCTGCCGGATTTGTGGAAAGATGATGAACTTTGCTGGAACCGAGTCGACTAGATATAGATGAGGTCCTGCGGCAAGAAATGAAAGCCGGCTGCGTTCGGCGGCTTCCGCTGCGGAAATCTCGATCAGGATTGGGGACTCTTCGGTCCTTTTTGCGATTCTTAGAGCAAAGTCCTTTTCGTCGCAAAGAACCACGTACCTGCGGCGGGTAGGGCTCAGGCCCTTTTCCGTGACTGAAGCAAAATGCTTGGGGCTAAGGCCGAAGTAGAGCCTTTTGGGAACGTCGGGCGCAGGTGAATAAACCGCCGGACCGGCTTCCGGGCGAAGGCGCAAAAGCCTTCCGTCCAGCAGGAAACTAAGATCGATCCCCAGAAGAGACAGTTCGCGGATTGTTGACTCGCGCACAAATCTTAGCGAAGAGTCCTCCTGGAGCACCCAGTAGAAATCTTTCCAGGGCATGGTGCCGTCAGGGTCCCAAAAAAGACCGTATTCTCCTGGAGAGTGTTTGCCTATAAAATCGAGGGTCTTGGCAAGTGTCCCTGGTTGATGTTTCAGCATATGCGCTCTGGATTTAAGGGTGCTTTGATTATAGAGCATCTTCGGAATAGTTCAATCGACAAAAGCGGCTGCGCCGCGGCGAGTGTGCCACGCCCCGCCCGCGGTCTGGAACAGCATCACCAACAAAATCTATTATGTTCAACCTGCCGTCAAGAATCGCGCCTCCAAAAGGGGGTGTTGAAGCGAAGGCCTTATCAGAAACCCTCAGGACCACGGCTATATTATGTCAACCTGCGCGGTTCAGGCAGGTTGACATAATATATATTATCGGTCGTCATGGCTCCGCCCACTTTTCTCATTTTTCCTCTTGACCTCGTCGAAGTTTTTTACTAGTTTTACGAAATTCTCTCGCGGGAATAACTCAGCGGTAGAGTGCAACCTTGCCAAGGTTGAAGTCGCGGGTTCAAATCCCGTTTCCCGCTCTAACCCGAATTCAGGGTGGTCCAAAGACCACCCTTTTTTTGTCCAACTCTTCCGGGTATATTTCTGATGTTATGAACGACATTGGACATCCACCGCAAATTCACGCTCTCGATAAAAAAACCTGGAAACCCCAACTCGACGCATTCTATTCATGCTTTAGCCCCAAAGATTCAATCCTGATCACCATCGACCCCAACCCCGACTCCATCGGCGCAGCCCTTGCGGTCAAAAGGCTCCTTTGGCATAAAGTGGCTTCTGTTTCGATTGGAATCATAAGGCGGATAAGGAGATTGAACAATCTCACGATGGCTCGGCTGCTGCGGCTTCGATTGCTTCTTTTGGAGAGCGCCGATACGATCGAGGCCGATAAATTTGTTCTGGTGGACGGCCAACCTTCACATAACGACTTTTTCAGCCGGTTTCAATACACGGCTGTTATAGATCATCATCCGCGGAACAAAGCCATCGAGGCTGCCTTCTGTGATGTTCGCCCCGACTACGGCGCCACTTCCACCATAATGACCCAGTATCTGAGGGCTGCCGGCGTCAGTCCTTCCCAAACCATTGCCACAGCACTCCTTTATGGTATAAAAACGGATACTCGCAACTTCGAACGCCACACGTTGGTTGAAGACATAGATGCTTTCAGGTACTTGTTTGAATTTGTCGACCACGACATTTTAAGAAAAGTTGAGATTTCCGACCTTTCTCTTGGCGACACCGTGTTTTTCAATAAGGCTTTCACCAGAAAGCACGTTATAAGGGATCGCATTTTCGCTTACCTCGATGAGGTCCCCTCGCCGGATATCCTTGTCGAGATTGCCGAATTTCTTCTAAAAATCCATGATATTAACTGGAGCATCGTATCTGGTGTCTATGAAGGAAACCTTATTGTATCAGTCCGAAATGGCGGACATCGCAAAGATGCCGGCAAGCTTGTGAGGCGCGCCTTCGGATCGATCGGTTGCGCTGGTGGGCACGAGTCTATGGCGAGGGCCGAGATTCCACTTGGCAGGCTGTTTGAAATTATCGGCGATTCATCATCCACTTCGATTGAGCGTTTTGTTCGTCGAAAGCTTTCTCCTTTCAAGAAATATTAGCTACGCACATGCAAACATATGATTTAACACCTGATATTATTGACGCCCCTGAAGTTGTCGGTCGCACTCCTGTCAAATCTGTTGAAATTTACAGTGATGGCGCCTGCAGGGGTAACCCCGGGCCTGGTGGTTGGGCGGCAATCTTGCGCTTTAAGGAAACCGAGAAGGCCATTTCCGGCTTTGAGAGGTATACTACCAATAACAAAATGGAAATGACGGCGGTGATCGAAGCCCTGAGGTTGCTGAAAGAACCGTGCAATGTGAGGGCGCACGTCGATTCGCAGTATGTGAAAAACGGGATCACCGTCTGGATTGAGGGGTGGAAGCGCAAGGGGTGGAAGACAAAGGACCGGCAGCCGGTAAAAAACCGGGAGCTTTGGGAGACCCTCGATGCTCTCGCGCACAAGCACCGGATCGAATGGATATGGGTGCGAGGGCATTCAGGGCATCCGGAAAACGAGCGTTGCGACGAGCTTGCACGCCTTGCGATTGACAGGAACACGTAATGAAAATCAAGATTGCATTGTGAAAACCGATGCCAAGGGATACCGGCCAAAACCTCTATGATTTCCTGAAGGCGGGGTTCCCCGCCGACCCTCGCACGCCATGCATGGTGCTTCCGGATGGAGCTGTCATCACTTATGGTATGCTCGATGCGGAATCAGCCAGGTGTGCCAATCTGTTGACCTCTATGGGGGTGAGGCCTGGAGACCGGGTCGCGGTCCAGGTGAATAAATCGCCCCGGGCGCTGTTCCTCTACCTTGGTTCTCTTCGGGCGGGTGCTGTCTACCTTCCGATGAATGACGCCTATCGCGCCTATGAAGTTGAGTATTTGCTCTCGGATGCAGAGCCTGAGGTTTTCATATGTAGTCCGCGGGCGCGTCCAATGGCGGAGCAATTGGCTTCAAAATGCTCCGTTTCCCATGTGCTGGAGTGCGATGAAAACGGGGAAGGAAGCCTCACTAGCGCGGCCTCGGCGCTACCCGGCACTTTTGCGGAAAGCTTAGGCTATGGCGACGATCTGGCCGCAATCCTCTATACTTCCGGTACCACGGGCCGCCCCAAGGGCGTGATGCTCTCGCACCGAAACCTTACCGTCAACGCCGAAGTCCTTAACCGGCAGTGGGGCTTTCGGCCAGACGACGTACTTCTTCATATGCTCCCTGTTTTTCACGTACATGGTCTTTTCGTAGCAACCCACTGCATACTGCGAAGCGGCGGCCGGATGCTTTTCGAGCCGAAGTTTGACGCTCGGCGGGCCATTGGGTTATTGTCCCGTTCCACGGTGTTTATGGGAGTTCCGACCTACTACTCGAGGCTTCTTGAGGAGCCCGGATTAACCCCCGACTTATGTTCAAAAATGCGCCTCTTTGTTTCCGGCTCAGCTCCCCTTTCCATTGAAACGTTTAACAGGTTTAAGGCCGTAAGCGGCCACACGGTCCTCGAGCGCTACGGAATGACCGAGGGAGGCATGTTTTGCTCGAACCCCTATGAAGGGGAAAGGCGCGGAGGAACTGTCGGGTTCCCCTTAGGCGGCGTATCGGTGCGCGTCGCCGGCGAAAAGGACCAGCCTTTGGAAACCGGGCAAATCGGCGAGGTGCAGGTCAAGGGGGACAATGTTTTTCGTGGTTACTGGCGGATGGCTGATAAGACAAAAGAGGAATTCACCAGCGACGGTTTTTTTAAAACAGGCGACGTGGGGCAATGGGACAAGGACGGCTACCTGATCATCGTCGGCCGCTCGAAGGATGTTGTGATAACCGGAGGGTTGAACGTCTACCCCGTCGAGGTCGAAAATATTATCGACACCATGCCTGGCGTCGTCGAGTCGGCGGTAATCGGGGTGCCCCATCCGGATTTTGGTGAAGCCGTAACGGCCGTGGTCGTGCGAACGACAGACGAACTGGGGGCGGCGCTGAAAGAAGACGCCGTGATCGGCTTTGTGAAAGGAATTCTGGCCAACTTCAAGGTCCCGAAAAAAGTCCATTTTGAAACAGAATTGCCCCGAAACTCCATGGGCAAGGTGGAAAAAAATACTTTGCGCCGGAAGTATGTTTCTACATTGTGATATGATTAGCGTTGACTCCCCGCTTTGCGGCCAAAAGGGATACCACGAAGAGCACGAAAAAACTGATGAGGAGTTCACAAGACGAAGCGACTGATGCCGTCTTTCAACCTTCTGACGTTGAAGTTAATGAGCAAGCCCGTCTTTATGTTGGCGAGCTTCATGTATGTTAAAAGCTGCGCCTCATGAATCCCCGCAATACGCTCAACGGATTTCAGCTCGAGGATGAGTGCGCCCTCCACAAGGAGGTCCACCCTATAGCCGCAGTCTATACGGTTCCCCTTATATGTAACTGAAACCGGCCATTGCAACTTGAACTCGACTTCGGACAAGCTCAGTTCATGGGCCAGGCACTGTTCGTAGGTTGACTCAAGCAGTCCGGGACCCAGGTTTCGATGCACCTCTATTGCGCAACCGATCACTCGCTTGGATAATGTGTCGAATTCCATACCGGCCCCCTGAAGGTCAAGGAGTAAATGGGCGACTTTATTTCTTTCCTTCGTGTCCCTTCGTGCTCTTCGTGGTGAAAAAAGCCCTGCCCCCTGGCTCAAACCAGCAAATACTTTTTGCGAACCGCTTCGTTTTCGCGCAGTTCATCAACGACGCCATGCCAGCGGATTGCGCCGTTGTCTATTATATAGGCCCGGTCGCTAAGCCCCAGGGCTACTTTCTGGTTCTGTTCCGCAAGGAGCACCGTAAGCCCGAGCGATCTGAACTCAGCGATTTTTTCTCCCAGCATGGCGACCACCAACGGGGCAAGCCCCTCGGTCGGCTCATCGAGAAGGAGGAAATCCGGGTTTGTCACAAGCGCCCGGGCGATTGTGAGCATCTGTCTTTCGCCGCCGCTAAGACAACCCGCTTTTCGGGAACAGATTTTCTTGAGGGCCGGGAACAGCTCGTAGGTCTTCTCCCTGTTCCAAAAGTCTCTGCCCTCCAATCGGCGCTCGGATATCTCCAGGTTTTCATCGATGCTCAAATCGGCGAAAACCTCACGGCTGTCCGGAACGAACCCGATCCCTTTGCGGGCGATCCGGAAAGGCTTCATCCCAACGATGGATTCACCCTTAAAAAGGATGTTTCCACTCCGGGGAGGGGTAAGCCCCATAATGCTTCGCATCGTCGTTGACTTGCCGGCGCCATTTCTTCCCAAAAGACATACGATTTCGCCCCTTTCCACCGTAAGGGACAAAGAATGCAGAATATGCCCAAGACCGTAGTAAGTGTCAATCCGATCGACTTCGAGCATCATGAAGCCCCGCCAAGGTAGGCTTCTCGAACCGCGGGACTTTGCCGCACCGCTTCGGGGCAGTCCTGAATGATGGTTTTGCCGCCCTGGAGCACCATAATCTCATCCGACATGGACAAGACGAGTTCTATATTGTGTTCGCAGAAAAGGACGGTAAGTCCCTGATCGGCGGTAAGCCTCCTTATGAGTCCGGTGCATACCGCGGCTTCCTCGGAAGACATGCCCGCCGTCGGCTCGTCCAGGATGAGCAGCTTTGGACTGGTGCTAAGAGAGATCGCCATCTCGAGTACCTTCTGGTCGCCGTAGGAAAGCGTCCCGGCGATGCTCCCCGCCTTTTCCCGCAAACCGACGCTTTCAAGGATTTCCAGGGTCTCGCTTACGGCCATCTTCGAAGCCGAGCGAAAAATCTTTCCCGCATGCCTATGATGTGAAAGCACGGCGACCTGGACGTTTTCGAACACGCTCATGCGATTGAAGATGTTAACGATCTGAAAGGCCATGCTGACGCCTTTTCTGCAAATCTGGTGAGGAGAAAGCGAAGAGATCGGCTCGCCCCCGAAAAGGACGCGTCCTCCGTCCGGTTTCAAATGGCCGGTAATCACCTTGAACATCGTCGACTTGCCGGCGCCGTTCGGACCGATTACGGCCACTATCCTTCCCTTGTCCACGTGAAGGTCAGCACCGCAAAGGGCGTTGAACCGGTCAAAAGATTTATGGATTCCTTCGACGCGAAGCATCTATTTGCGCTCCGTTTCGGCTGAAAATTCCATTTTGGGGTTCGTCCGCTTGACGAGCAAACCCAGGATTCCTTCCGGCAGAAAGAGGATGACCGCCATAAGGATGATGCCCAGGATGAGCGACCAGTGCTCGGTGTATATTCCGACAAAGGTCCTTAGTCCAAGTATGACGGCGGCCCCGAGGAGCGGTCCAAAAAAAGTGTACCAGCCTCCCAGAAGGCACATTACCATAACCTCCAGGGAGGCTGTCCAAAACATCATGTCCGGCACGACAGCCCCTTCCACCACGACGTAGAGCGCCCCGGCTATTCCGGCGAAAAAAGCCGCGATCACCTCCCCTTTGAGCTGGTGCAAACGTATGTCTACGCCTATGGCCTCGCTCCTTTCGGGATTGTCGCGGATTGCCTGGAAGATCTTTCCAAAAGGCGAATTGACGATTCTGTACATAAGAAAAAGGCAGACGACGGCCACCACAGCGGTAAGGTAATAAGCGCCACGGGTCGTGGAGATCGCATCCGGCAGGGGAATTCCATGGAGCCCGTCGCCTCCGCCGGTAAACGAGTACCATCTGAATACGACCGCCCAGACAAGAGAGCCGAGCGACAGCTGCAGCATTCCAAAATAGAGTTTTGAGAGGCGGACGCAAATCACGCCTATCAGAAGTCCAAGAATGGCGGAGACAAGCGGCGCGCAAAGACAGGCCAGCCAAAGTGGAGCATGGGACTTCGTCAGCATCAGGGCGAACGCGTAGGCGCCCGCGCCGTAGAAAACCGCATGGTGAAACTGGTACATGCCGCCATAGCCGAGAACGAGATTGAGACTTGTTGCAAAAAGACCCGTCACCAGGACGAGCGCCGCAAAGTAAACGTAGAACTCCGGCAACACAAGCGGGAGCAAAAGAAGGACGGTCACTGCGGCAATAAAGCCCACCATTTTCAACCGCCGCAAAAAACCATAGGCGACATTCGATAAGGCAAACATCTGGGAAAGCCCTCTACCAGGTAGACCGGAGGAGACCTGACGGCCGCAGGAGTAAAACGACGATCACCACCGCGTAGGGAAATACGATCGAAAACTGCGGTATTATCAAAACGCCCAGAGAATCTGTCAGGCCGAATATAAGCGAGCCAAGAAGAGCGCCCCAGACGTTTCCAAGACCTCCCATGATGACGATCAGGAAAGACTCGATGATGATCGAGGCGTCCATCCCCTGGCTGATGCTCTGCGTCGGCGCGACTAGAGAGCCTCCGAGGCCGGCGAGGAAACAGCCGATCATGAATACCGCGGCGAATACCCAGCTCACATTGATTCCAACCGCCCCAACCATCTCCCGATGTACGGCGGCGGCGCGGGATATCTTGCCGATTTTTGTCCTGTTTATGAGAAACCACAGCCCGATGGCCACAAGGGAGCCGACGCAGAGAAGGAAAAAAGAGTAGCGTGGAAAATCGAGGCCCCGGAAGGAAAAAGAGCCTCGAAACATCGAGGGAAGCGGCAAAGAGCGATACCCCGACCCCCATATGATTTTCACCAGGTCATCGAAAATGAGGGCGAGGGCGAAAGTGAAAAGCAGCAACATCAGGTGGTCGCGTTCATACAGGCGGCTAAGAAGAAACCTTTCAGCCAGAAGGCTGACGAATGCGACCGCCAGAGGCGCGAGCAGAAGCGATGCGAAAAAACCCGCAGCGGTACCTCCCAGCATACAGGTGATGGAATAAGCCAGAAATGCCCCCAGCATATAGAGGGAGCCATGAGAAATATTGGGGATTCGCAGCACCCCGAGCACCAGACTCAAACCCGAAGAGACGATGAACAAGGTGGTCGTCTTTCCGAGCCCCACCAGGATCTGCTGGATGAGCGAAACCAAAGTCAAATGAAAAGCGAGATGCACGATTTTTTCATCCCACTCTAATGCTTTGACCTGGCTTGTTTGATTTCGGCGATGGATGGCATGAGCTGCTCTCCCGGAATGGTGACGTTATCAGCTGCCACCAGGTATTTGAATCCAGGCTCTTTCTTCGTTACCCCCATAAACATCGGCAGCACCACCTGGTGATCGAAGGAACGCATGGTCACGCTGCCTACCGGACTCTCCACGCTCAGACCCTGGAGCGCGTCGATGAATTTTTCCGTATCTATCCCGCCGGCTTTTTCATAAGCCTTCCTGATAAACATCGCGGCGAGGTATCCATAGAGCGCTCCGGAATTGGGTTCGCGATGATACCGCTTTTCGAATTCCGCCACGAATGCCGTATTCGCCGGATATTTGGGGAAATATGTATAGTAAGTGCCGGTGCCAAGAACACCCTGAGGTCCGTCTAGTCCCAGGGATTTAGCGCTGTCAGCGGCTGTATGCATGAACACGGTCAGCTTATGGTTCAGGCCGCTCGCCTTGACGGCTTTTAAGAATGAGACGCAGTCGCTTCCTCCCGTTGCGACTATGAGACAATCAGGTTTGGCGGCCAGGATTGCCGTTATGTAGGGAGTAAAATCGGGTTCTCCGACTTTCCACCACGATTGACCGACAAGGACCGCTCCGGGTTTTTGCTTCTTCAGGTTTTTCCACAGGTTTTCCGCCAGGGCGTGGCCGTATTCGTAGTCGTCTCCGGCTATCCAGTACCGGGTAAACGGCTTCGGCGTCAAACCCAGGGCCGCCGCCTTTCCAATCATTGCCGTGTTCTCGTTTACCGAAAAGTCATAACGATTCCCGTCCGCGCCCGTGAGCCTGTCGCTTTTGGCCATCGTGGCCAGGAAAGGAACTTTCTCTTTCCTGCAAAGGTCTGAGACGGCAAGCGCGAGTGAGCTGTTGATGGTGCCCATCAAGACATTGACATGTTCTCTCATGATCAGTTCTTTTGCTTCGCTCAAGCCCACATCGACCCTGAATTTGTCGTCCCTGGTCAGCACCTGGACTTTGTGGCCGAGGATGCCGCCGGATGCATTGATTTTGTCAACCATCATAAGGAAAGCGTCGCGAACGTCGTTGGAGTAATAGCTGGCCGGGCCGGAATAGGTGTCTACGATGCCGATCCTGACCGGATTGGCATCCGCGGCGAAGCAGGCCGCAGGCAGCATGCACAAGACGATCCCCAGACACACGATCAACGCCCATGACTTTCTCATTTTGCTCCTCCATGAGGTTATTCTTAAACGATGCTGCCGGCATTGAAGCGCAAAGAGCCCTGTTGCGGGATTGAAACGGAGCGTATGGTCAGTATGGGGTCGGAAACCGGAAGGTTCTCTTTCGCAAGTTCAACTAGATCACACCCCGGAAAGGATTGTCAAGGCGTTTTCCATGAATGATTCAAACGAACGAGCGTCATCACAAATCCTCCCACTCGATCTGCCGTGGCTTTTTAGCCCGACCATTTGCTCTTCCTTCGTGCTCTTCGTGGACTTCGTGGTTGCCCACTGACCCGCAGGTCTGAAAGGACTGCGGGACTAAGATTCGACCACGAAGAGCACGAAGGGAAAAATGGGGGTTTCGTGCGGGATGATTGAGTGCGGCGCCGCCTTGCGAGAACTGGGCAAGGAAGCTCAAAGCATGGAGGAGGCTTCTTCGCAAATAGTTCGCTACCTCTACGACTAAGACCCACCCTCTTAACAAGGCAGGCAGCAGTGTCCACAACCATCAGTTTGAAGACAATTTTTGCCCGTAGTTTCCACCTGATAGAACAACCGGTTCCGAGCCTTGTAAGGTGCGGACCCGTGGAAAAGGCGTTGCACTCCTGCCGCGGCGCAGCCGCCCGCTAGCTCAGCACATACCGGCAGGCCCTGCCCTTCCCTACCCTGATCAGTCTAGCCGACTCGACCAGTTCGTTCAGTTCCCGCAGCGCCTGGCGTTCGGAAATTTCAGCAAGTCGCGAATAATACTTGTTGGTGATAAAGCCGTTTGTTTTTATGAATTCGATCGCTCGCATCTGCCGCACTTTGAGGCCGGAATCGAGCATGCGGTCACCGGAGTTGAGTTCGGGTATGAACGTCTCAAAATCCGGGATTTGTTTTTTCTCCTCCCCGGTTGGTGGCGCCGCACTAAAGTCCCTTATTTCATGAGGTAAATCCTTGACCTCTATTTGCAGTCCCGTTCGAAAGGATAACGGCCCTTTCGATCGCGTTTTCCAGTTCCCGCACGTTTCCCGGCCAATGATAATCGAGAATGCGCTCCATCGCGCCCGAGGAGATGGTGATCGATTCCAGCAGGGCTTCCTTTGCGTATTTGGCAAGAAAATGATTTACCAGAAGAGGTAGATCGTCTTTTCTCTCGCGAAGCGAGGGCAGGTGAATATGAACTACATTTAACCGGTAATAGAGATCGCTTCGAAACTTACCGCTGGCCGCATCGTCTTTTAAGTTCCTGTTGGAGGCTGCGACCATCCGCACATCAACTTTTAGTGTATGGCTGCCGCCTACCCTTTCGAACTCCATTTCCTGCAGAATACGAAGCAGCTTGACCTGGAGCGGAGGCGACATTTCACTTATTTCGTCCAGAAAAAGGGTGCCTTCGTGGGCGAGTTCGAACCTGCCCTTTCGCTGGCTTACCGCGCCGCTGAAAGCACCCTTTTCATGGCCGAAAAGCTCGCTTTCGAGCAATGTCTCAGGTAAGGCGCCGCAGTTTACGGATATGAAAGGCTGGTCTTTTCTCGGGCTGTTGTAGTGGATGGCCCTTGCGATCAACTCCTTGCCGGTGCCTGAATCCCCTGTAATCAGCACGGTTGCCCTGGTGGGCGCCACTTTTTCTATCAGTTCGAATATGGACTGCATTCGCGAGCTTTTGCCGACTATATTGCCGAAATGGTATTTGCCTTGAAGTTCGCGGGCCATCCGGCGGTTCTGCCTGACGAGGTTGTAATGATCTATGGCCTTGAGTATGGTGAGTTTTAATTCCTCGTTTTTGAACGGTTTCATAATATAGTCGAAAGCACCTTTTCGCATTGCCTCCACGGCCTTCTCGACGCTGCCAAAAGCGGTCATCATAATGACAGGAATGTCGGGTAGCCGGAGTTTGATGCGCTCCATGAACTCAATACCGTCCATTCCAGGCATTTTCATATCCGTAATGACGACGTCCAGGTCGTTTTCCTCTATACACTCGAGGCCGGGCCGCGCGCCTTCGGCGGTTATGACCTGGTAGCCCTCTTCGGAGAGCAGCGCCTCGAGCACCAGCAGATAATTCCTTTCGTCATCGACGATGAGGACCGTATTCATTCTATTGCGAAGCTTCCCTTTCCTGTCCGAATTCGGGCTGAGTGAGCGGGAGCCGTATAATTATGGAGGTGCCCTGCCCTTCCTCGCTCACTACTTCGATTTCCCCGCTGTGGTTATCGATAATGGTCCTTACGATCGCAAGTCCCAATCCCGTACCGTTTTCACGGGTTGTGAAAAATGGGTTGAAAATCTTTTTCAGGGCTTCCTTGGTAATGCCGCCGCCGGTGTCCTGTACCTGGATTTCCACAAGTGGGGTGCCGTTCCTGCCGTTGGAAACAGAAGTCAGAACGTTCAGAGATCCTCCCTCGGGCATTGCCTGTACCGCGTTTGCGAAGATGTTGACAAAAGCACGGTAGAGCATATCCTGGTCGCCCTCGAGGCAATAGTCTCCGGTTTGATAATGCTTTTGGACATTTATTCCAAGCCTTCGGCATTCCACTTCCAAAATTAATAGGTTTCTGTCCAGAATCTCCTCGATCCTGCCTGTGACGGGCCGAGGGGTTTGCGGTCTGGCGAAATCGAGAAATTCGGTCAGGATGTCATTGAGGCGCGTGGATTCTTCGACGATGATCGAGGAAAATTTTTTCAGCTTATCGCTTTCCACGCGGGAATCGAGAAACTCCGCGGTGCTCCTTATGATTCCAAGCGGATTGCGGATTTCATGGGAAACGCCGGCGATCATTTCACCAAGGGAAGCGAGTCGCTCCGATTGGTGGAGCTTTTCTTCGAGTCGGTGCTTCTCGAGGTTTCTGGCCGTGATTATTCGTTCCGCGCGTCTGGCAATGAACAGGATCGTAGAAAATAAAATTCCGACAAACAACAGGAAACTAAGCGCCACTATCCACTGGAACCGTCTTATGGTTTTGTAGTCCTTTGTTATGTCCTGCCTTATCTCGAAGACGGCGAGCACCCTTCCCTTTTTCCAACTCAGAGGTTTTTCCACCCACATGGGCAAGTAGGTGATAAGGATTTGTTTGCCGCCTTTGGGGGCGAACCCGAAAAAACGGGTTCCTCCCGGATACAGCACCGAAACAGGTTCTTCCTTCAACGCGGATTGAAAAGCTCCCCCGATTTGCCCCTTGCTGCCGATCTTCCCATTGCCTGTGCTGTAGACGAGTATCTCTTTTTTGTCGTAGATGTTCACATTCTTTACGGAAAGCCCGTGGATCGTATTTTTTACGACCATGTCGAGTCTATCGTGCTGGCTTGGGTCGCTTAAGCGGATTTCCCCTTCCGAGATCAGCGTTGGCAGGGTAAACAGGTAAAATACCTGGTGGTTTAGATTTTCGGCCACCAGCAGCGCATACTGTTCGCTTTTCTTGAGCAGGAGTTCTTTAGCCTTTTGCGATATAAACCCGGACAAGACCACTGTGCAGGCAAGGATCACGATCAGACTGGAAATGGCAAGATACTTGACCAGTTTAAAGGGTTTGACACTTTCCAAAACCTGCTTTTCGGCCTGAATCGCTCTCATTTCCCGCGGCCCTTCTCTTTCGTCACCACTTCCCTTACCTCGGTGCGCCTACGATCGAGCTCGTTTTTGAATCCGGCTTCCCACCCGGCTTTTGGCTCATAGAAAACCGTGCCGGCCAGTTCCTCGGGCAGGTAGACTTCGGGAACCCACCCACCTTCAAAATTATGAGTATATCTATAATTTTGTCCGTAACCCAGTTTCTTCATGAGCCCTGTCGGCGCGTTGCGCAGGTGCGGGGGCACACGCAAGGCCCCGGAGTCTCCTGCTGTTTCCATCGCCTGGCCGATTGCTGTGTACAGCGAGTTGCTCTTAGGCGCAAGGCAAAGATACACGACGGCCTGTGCGAGGGCAAGCTCGCCTTCGGGACTTCCCAGGAAATGATAGGCATGGAACGCGTTTACAGCTTGAACCATGCCCGCCGGATCGGCAAGTCCGATGTCTTCGCAAGCCATTCTTATGATGCGCCGCGCAATGTAGAGCGGGTCTTCACCACCGTCGAGCATCCGGGCCAGCCAGTAGAGGGCGCCGTCGGGATCGCTTCCCCTGACACTCTTGTGGAGTGCCGAAATGAGGTTGAAGTGCTCTTCTCCGGCCTTGTCATAATGCACCGATTTGTGCAAAAGAGCGGCTTTCGCCGTTTCGAGGTCGATGTCGCGAACGCCTTCCGAATCCGGCGCGGTAGTCATGACCGCGATTTCCAGCGCGTTGAGAATTACTCTCGCATCCCCCCCGAGCCTGCGATCAGGTAGTCGATCGCCTCCGTTTGGAGCCGGGCCGGAAACTCTCCCAGCCCCCTTGTCTTATCGGCTAGAGCACGGCCGGCTATTGTCTTTAGATCTCCATCTCCCAGCGGTTCCAAAACGGCAACCCTGGCGCGCGATAACAACGGACGTATAATCTCGAAGGACGGATTCTCCGTGGTTGCGCCGAGAAGCAGAATGGTTCCGTCTTCGACGTGAGGCAAAAGGGTGTCCTGTTGAGCCTTGTTCAGACGGTGAATCTCGTCCATGAGCAGCCACGTTCTCATTTTCCTCTTTGCAAAAACCTCCTTTGCCTCCTCGACGGCGGCCCTTATTTCGCGGGATCCCGCCATCACAGCCGACAAGGAAATGATGTGGCTTTCGGTGTGCTCGGCGATAATTTTTGCCAGGGTCGTTTTGCCGCACCCCGGAGGTCCCCACAGGATGAGGGATTGGAACCGGCTGAAATTGAGCAACCGGTTGAGTATTTTCCCCGGCCCCAGTAAATGCGATTGGCCGATAAATTCCTCGAGATCCCGCGGGCGCATTCGCTCCGCCAGCGGCGCCTGTTGCTTGCTTTCGTCCCCGCCGGACATTTCGAACATATTTAGCTGGTCGGTTGTTTTCCTCTTTTGCCGGTCCGATCTCATCTTTTCGCCGCTCTCCGGAAAAATATTAGCCGTCCCCTGGTCCCCTTCTCGACAGCAAACTGAACCTAACCCAATTTTATAGAAAAGTGACCATCAAGTGGTAGAATAATATCCAAACAGAATAAGCAAAGGCTTCCCCCCGGAATGGGTGGCAGGAAAAAAAAGCCAGTCTACCCGAGCTTATATCAATTTTCAAAGAGATTTGAAACCAGGCCTGATGCCAGGTAGCGTTCAAGCGGATACCAATTCAAATCTCCACCCTTTCTATTTCCACCTTTTCTAAAGGGTGGCCGGGGGGGATTTAAAAATTTCCGGGGCAAGGTGGATTTAATTTCCCCCCCTTTTCTAAAGGGGGGCAGGGGGGATTTGAAATTGAGTCGTATGATATACAAACGATGTGATATAGTATCTCCCGAACCTCAATATTCATAAAGATTCTTTTGACGACAGCAATATCACTTCACAGGTGATCCAGTGTTTAGTCCATCCTGTTGCTCTCTTTTGGATACGCGCATTTTCGGCGCCCTGGTTCCCGCTTTCACGCAAATTACGGACGCCGACCTTCACACTCTCTCATCTATCAATTTATGGGACGTAACACCAAATCCCGGGACTGTTTTTCCACGGCTATCGGCCGCCAAAACAAGGAGGGGTTTTTGTGGAACATCTGGAAAAGCTCGTAGACCGCATCATCGACCGCGTCAACATCAACCTTAGAAAACCGGCCTTCGATGTTGGCATCTATTTTCGAAACCTGATCCCGCTTGAGCAGTTCACCCGGTTTTACGCCTTTTATTCGCTGACATTACACCACCCGCTTGAACTTCATTTTGCGCAATCGAGTATTGCCGGGAGTTATTTCCTCGGAAAATGCATAGTCGATCACTCCATTCTTTACAAGACCGACGTCCGCGGAGATGAACTAAAAGCGGGGGGAGACACCTTCCAGTTCGAAAACCTTGCAATACCCCTCCATAGGGATGAGGTGATCCGGATCAGGGACAGCTATCTTGTCATGAACCTGATACACAATCATTCCCACAATCCGGAAAGACCCGAAGTATTTTTTATCCTGAACACGGCTTCCATGCACTATGCCAACATACATGGTTCCCCTGTGGAAGGCAGCTTCCTTGGACCATTCGCTACGATCGATTTAACGATGGTTCACGACTGTGTGATCGGAGCCTTCGCCTACGTGCAGACAAACGAAATATCCCACCTCTTCATCGAACCCGGAAAAGTCTGGGTCAACTCCCCCGATGTTTTCGACTTCAGCTACCAGTTTCCCAAAGAAATCCTGGACAAATATATTAGTCTCGAACCCGGCCAAAAGCCCGCGGGCATATTCATGGACTTTGCTGAAAAGCGCAAAGAAGATTTTCAGAAGGTCTTTGAAATGGTCCAGTCCGGCTCCGAGGTCTCTGTCTGCGAAGGGGCCTCTCTTAGCAGGTATGCGGTAGTCAAGGGAAATGTCGAAATCGAAGCCAAATGTCCTCGTGGCCCAGAGGGCCTATCTCGAAAATGTTCATATGGGCAAGGGTTCAAACGCCCAGGAGAACTGCTCTTTTATAAATTGCCATCTTGAGGGCCGCAATATCGGCGCCCATGGCTCGAAGGTGATCGCCGTAAGATTGGGTGAGAAGGTCTTTGTGGGCTTCAATTCCTTCCTGCGAGGCACGACTTGGGGCGGGCTGCGCATCGGGGAGGGCAGCATCGTTATGCCGCATACGATCATAGACGCCGAAGAACCCCTTGAGATTCCCGAGCGGCATCTGATCTGGGGCTTCATTGGAAACCGGGCCGATCTGGAAACAAACTGCATTTCGCTCGAAAAGCTCTCAAAGCTAAATGGCCGGATGGAATCGGGCGCAATGCGTTTCGAAGGAAACGGCGCCGCTCTTGTCGATGCTTTCAAACAGCGGATCGAACATATTTTGGATGCAAACGGTGCCTACTTCGACGGAGTAAACAACCGGGGCCATGCCCAGAAGGCCCGCAATATCTCCTTTAACACCATCCAACCTTATCCCGAAGGCCCGCTAAGAGGACTCTATCCGACAATAGACATCCGTCCATAAAGACATCAAACGGCTTTCTGCCGCGAATGGGTTCAACCGTGACCAGCTCGCATCGGTCCCTGCACCCGTATCTGTCGATGGTTTCACAAGAGCGCCCCCCTCCCCTCTTTGGACGGGGTTTTATCGAAGACGAAACTCCTGGCTGCCCGACGTCAAGTTCGTCACCCCGGCATGCTTTTAGCCGGGGTCCAGTGCTTTTTCCCGAATAAAGTTTCCTGTAAAATGTCGGTTGCCCCACCCTCCTGCAAATCTATTCCGCAATTGCCTTCAACAAAGCGTCACGCGCATCGGAGAAAAATTGAATCCCGATTTTAGTGGCCATCTCGTCCGAAAGATCGAAGAGTTGTTTACGGCAGCCAACCGGCATCAAGATCGCTGTGGCCCCCTTTTCAACCGCAATTTCCGCAATCGATGAGGCGTTGTGAATGGGCTCGATTGACCCGCCAAGATTGATTTCGCCGACGATTATCAGCCCACCGCGCACGCTCTTTTTTAAGATGGATGTGCAGAAAGCAATTAGTGAAGCCACTCCGAGCTTGGCTCCGGATTTGGACGCGTCGAATGCTCTAAGTTGCACCGAGAACTCGTGTTGCCTGGGGTTCTTGTCTCCGATAAGCTGCATGGAACGAGCATAGAGATTTTGCTCGGCAAACCCGACGCTTTCTTTGAACGCGGGAGGAACCGGCTTATTCAAAATTTTCACACCCGAACCGGGGCCTTCATTAACTTCGATCCGGTAAAGGCCCGCATTATCATCCTTGCCGCCAGGGCTGAGGGCCCAGACCTGACCGGGCTCAAGCGGATCGCTCCCGATGCTGTTCTCGCTCTGCAGTTCCGGAGTTGAAACAAACTTCTCAATCCCGTCTGCTCCCATGACATAACTAAAGTGCGTGTTTCGGAATTCGGCTGCGCCTATCCGCTTCTGTTGTTCCTTTACGCGCCTGCGGACTTCAAGTGCGATTCGAATCGCCCACTCAATCTCTTCATCCGGGATGTTCTCGTTTCCGGCGGGATAAAGTAATTTGAGCAGCCCGCTAACCGTCTTATTAACGGCATTGGTATCGCGTCCGCTGAGCGCGCCACCGAAGTAGACCCTGTTTTGAAGCGAAGATATGCGGCTCTGATTGCGGAGCCGGCTCCAGCACTCGGACAGAAAATCACTGACCAAACCAAAATGATTGGTCAACAATTCCTTCTGGATCTTCGGAACGTCCCATCCCGGCAAGTAAGCGTGAATACGGTCCATGTAGGCGGTGTCATCTCTCATTTCCGGCGGCATCGGACCGAAGAGATGACCTATTCTTTGCTGGTGTTCGACATCGACCTCGAAGTTACCGACCAGGACAATGCTGCCGTCGGCCCGGATGCTTTCTCTCCCGCGGCTGAATTCCCCGGACTCCATGTAGCCTTTCATGATGTTGACGCCGTCCTTTTGATCAAAGGAAATCCCGGACACTTCATCGAAGCAGACCACATCATACTGACAGACAAGACCTCGCTGGCCGTTCGCGTTATTCACAAACATGCGGGCAACCGTGGCCTTGCCGCCGGATATCAGATGGGCGTATGGAGAGACCTGCTGGAAAAGGTGGCTCTTGCCTGTCCCTCTGGGGCCTAGCTCGACCAAGTTGATAGTTCCGCTCGACGAAAGGAACCATACGAAGAAGCAGTGCGTTGTGGGCTCTCTCAGAGAGTGTACCCGGTTCTATACCGATGCTCCGCATGAGGAGACACTTCCACTCCTCAGTCGAGAAGTTCTTGCGGGCTTCCCCCAATTGGTCAAGGACATCTCTTTTGGAGAGTTGGATTTCGCGAAGACTTTCGACACCAAACGGTCGTCCTTTTGTTTCCTGCGCAATAGCGGCATCGTAGGCGAGAGTAATTTCAGCGTAAAAACCACCCGTTAGCATGCGCTCGTGCTGTTGGGTCAGTTCCGGGCTTATCCGGACATCTTGAAGCCTTAAGCTGGGCAGTGTCGCCAGGTATGAATCCGTTCGAGCATCGAGTCTGGCGGTAATGATGTCGATAATTTTAACCTCGCCGTTTTCCCTTGCTCTAGCTTTGAAAAGCTCTTCCTCACCGGCTTTGACCGTTCGAGATTTGAGCTGCCGCTGAACGACATCCAGCCCTTCCTCGATTTCCTCGGGATCAATGCTCGCGCAGTAGCGTCCCAGCAAAAATTCAACAACATAAGTGGGCACGGGAAATTGGCGGCTGAAGTTCTGACCAAGATCTTTTCGAACCAGATAGCCATCGAGGCAGGAGGCTGCCAGTCTGTCGATATGGTCCAATGCAATCATTTACCGCCTCCACCAACAACGGTAGCAGCCTGCGCTACGAGTTCACCCTTTTGATCGATCAATACAACGGTAGCCTGGGCGCCTTCAAGTGCATCGTCTTCCACCACGACAGAGGCGGTTCCGTTTGCCTTGAACGGCTTCGTATTCATGGCAATACTGGATAAAACGTTGCCCGGTTCGCTACGGAGGTCTACCTTCAAATCCTGGAAATCTCCATCCGCGGCAACCGTGCAACGCAGGCCCTTCCAGGCCAGGTCCGTAATCTCCACCGTCCGTGACAGTTGCCCTTTATTCACGCGAGTAACCACTAATTCGAGAGTCAAGCATTCCTGGAGGCTTAGCCCTCCATGCGCGTATTCAAGTCCACTTCGGTAGCAGCTTACCCCATCTGCAAGAGCGAAGCTCTGGGCCGGGTTCCAGTACCATGGATAGAGCCGCTCCTCAGTGACCGCTCCTGTCTTTATCGCTGCACATCGTCCCCATTTGTTTTCGATGAGAGACGACTGATAGATCCACTTTGGGAAGCCCCCCCGGAACCAGAAGCCAGCCATGGTCGGTCACGTATTTGCACATCTTCCAACCGGCATCGAGAGCTGTCCCACTCGTTCCGCTATCTCTGATAGAAGGGGAACAATGTGTTTTGCCAGCTTCCATCCATGATCATGGCCTTCATTGTCAATATCCCCAAACTCGCACCAACCCTTACCCGTACCATCACCGGTTTTATATTTTTCAAGAAATGTGAACCCGGCGTCCACCAGTAACTTGCTCAGGTGATAGCCGCCTTTTAGAGACTGTCCTGTTTCCTTCACACAAGGCTCAAAGTCGGAGTTGGCCTCGTGGCCGCCGATAAGGTGCTGCACGGGTGTAACAGCGGCTTTGCCGGTAGCGGTGACACTCGGCAATGGCGTCCATAGATTCTTTCATCGACAGTGAGTCCCTTGTCGGACATGAGATCGCTCAAGCGCTTGGCGACATCGAAGCGAACTCCGTCCACAAAGAGCAAACATTCACCAGGTTTAACTCCAGGCGGTTGATGTTCGACGTTTGTTCCGCCGGGATAGCCTTGCTGATCAACAATCTTCTGAAGATAACGGGCCGACTCCTCCATCCAGGGAAGGTATACGGTTCTTACAACCGACTGAATTGCTTCCAGATCGTCATCTCTTGTCACACAGTCCAATGCGCTGAGAACGGCATCGTCTGCTCGCCAGCCGGATGTCCGATAAATGGCGATGAGGTCGTCGATCTCCCCGGCGGCAAGAGAGTTTGCGGTTATCTCCGCCAATGCGGTCAAATGCTCCAGGGCCAAAGCTAATGCAGATTCTCCCAATTCCGTCCATACGAGGTGCCGGCGGTCCTTGTGCATCTTATCGAGCTTCGGAATCTTCTCTCGTGCCTCATGTGGAGGGTATTTCTGAAGACTTATGAGCTGGCGCCTCAGTCCCTTTTCCTGCATCTCGTTCCATTGCGGCCATCCACCGTGGGATGCGGCATTCGAGTACAGCGTCAATTCCGGCATTTTGCACTTGCGAATCTGTTTGGGAATATTGGGGTAGCGCTTCGGGGCTTCGCAATAGCGCTCCCATACTGATTGCCAGGGACCAGCGCGCGTTGCCAGCTTCGTTGCTCCAATAAGAGCACCATCTTTTTCGGGGTTGAAAGCAAATTGTGATTTGCAGATTTCAACGAATGCGGCCCATTCATTTTCTCCGCGACCAACCTTGAACGCATCCCCTTGATCTAGCCAAAGCAGGAGATCCTTTACCGGATCACCTCCAGTGAGCAGCGTATTGAAGTAGTCCTTGTCCAGTCGCTTCCCTTTAAGAAGTTCTATGTCCTCATCCAGAAACCGGTACAGGGCAAGCTGCATGGCTCTCCTGGTATCGTTATCTTGTGCCACATCCAAGCCCAACCCACCTTGATCGGATTTTAGAAAGGCAAGGATGGTCCAATCCTTGGCGTTGATCTGCGACCAGATCACTCCGCGATATTGAAGCTCAGCGATGGGCTTCAGATGTTCCGGACAGCTTTCAACGGCTCGCAGATCCTGGCGGCTAACGCCCGGTAGATACAAGATGGGGGTACAGTCGTCGGACAATAACACCGCGTCGGTTTTTCGTCGATCACACAACGCAACCACATAGCTGTCGAGCTTTCAGGCACGCAGTCGCCTAGAATCGAGCAGCTCCGGCATCTCGTTTTGCAGAGAGGGAATCACAGTCACCCATTGTAGGTCGCAATCCGGCCACAAAATGCAACTCGGAGCCACCTGGACAGCAGGATTGAACACGGCAGCATTGCGAATGGCTTGGATCAACTTCTCAGTGATTCTCATGCAGTGCCCAACTCCCATTTTTCCGTCATGACCTGCCAAGATCCTTCTGGCGTGTCTCAATGACCTTCGGGGTCCATTCTGCCGTGTTCAAAACCTGCGTTGTCAAGATATATGAGGAAACTCCTCTCTTGCCGCCGAAGTAGGCACTCTTCTTGGTCTGGAAGTCAAAGTTTTGGGCTTGAGAATTACGACTCTGATTCAGCGGCACCAGATTGGAGATGCGGTGCACCCAGTTCCTTCGTTCTTCTGTGTCCGGCCATAGCGCAAGCCATGGACTTCCATCAGATACGGATTGAGGAAGGACATGCTCTATGGTCAGCAAAAGAGGGCTCATAGGTTGCAGCTGCGTCTGAGAGGAAGGAATCGAGGCGCAGGATCAGATAGTTGCGACGACGCGCCGTCAGTTCATAGATCCTGCCGTCCAATGCACGTCTCATCTCTGCCCTTTCTTCATCAGTTAACTCGACGGCTTGCAGCGGCATTTCAGAAGAGTGTTCCCGCTCCATGTCTGAGAGTAACTTTGCGTACCTTTCAATGCGCTGGTTGATATTCTTCGCACAGACATGAAGGTATGCCGCAAGGCGCTCCAGCTTGAGGAAAAACCAGAGGACATATTCAGCATTGTCCTTCTTCTGAGAAAGAAAGCGGATAGCTGGAGGTAACCAGTCGGAATTGTCGATCCGGTTAAGCCACTTGAGAAGGCTATTGATCTCTTGGGCGTCCTTTGTGGATACATACTGCTGATTCTTGGCTATGAGATAAGCCTCGGCACAGGGTTCGAGGACCTTTTCGATCAGTTCCTCTGAGGAGGGGACCGCCTTTAGAACTTGCTCTCTGAAGTCCTCCATCAAAGCACGCTTCGCTTTCTCCTTAGCGAAGATCATCCGGATATGACCGAACAGATCGTTAAATCCATTTCTCCCCGTCTGTACTTCAAGTTCTTCCCACCGTTCGGTGAATTCATCCTGGCGGGATCGAGGAATGCTTCCTATGGCTTCAGCTTTCACTATGTCGGTTGGTAGAAGATCAAGACCTCTATTATTAAGGACCGAGAAGACTCGGAAAGCCGATTGCTGGCTGGGGGTGGAAACAGCAACCAAATAACAGCGCTGTACAATAAACGCTCCAAAGGCACACAGTTGCCTTTCGTCTGTCGAGAAGCATGATCGGAGTCGGTCCGACATGAGTTTGCTGTTTAATTGGATATTCTTCTGGGCCTCATTATCCAAGCTCACCGGATCGCGAGCAAGGAGTTCATCAAACTTGAGGCTCTGAACGTAGCGAGATAAGAATTCACGGTCTCGATCTCGCAATGCTAGCCGTGGCTTAGGTTCCAGTCCCTGGGAAGCTCGCCCGGGTTCCCGGATATAGTTCTGGAAATCCGCTCGCAGGTCGCCCGAAAGCATCGATGTTATAGCCGCCAACAGAATGGTCAGCGTGGTGAGACGCTGCTGACCGTCGATGACCTCTGAGAGGGGCTTCCCTTCTTCCTTTATGAGAACAATGCTACCAAGAAAGTAGCTATCCTCCTTTTCATGCTGGTAGAAATCGTACAAGTCTTCATAGATTTCTAATGCTTGATCCACTGTCCAGGCGTATGGGCGCTGATAAGATGGAATTACATAATCAAAGTCAGAGCTGAATATCTTTGATACTGGATATCGGCAGCACTAATTTTCTTGCTCATTTTCGCTCCTTCCTTCTTGCTTCACGCGCGACGAGCTTTTCCGCCAAAGTCAGGTGGTGGTCGTTAATGCGGTCTCCATTGAAGATGTGGTACCAGGGTGCTGATGGCACGTCTTTGCCGCGATCTTTGTTCAAGTTGATGTTGGGCTTGTCGCGAAGAACACCTGCTTCTCTCTTTCCTACGTCGGCCACCGATAGGAACGGGCGGATATTGAGGCGTACTCCGTCGTTCAGGTCAGGGTCCCAGCCGATGGGCTGTTTTTCAATTGGTTTCCAGCGCACGAAGATGTCGTAGGGCGCATCGCCTTCCAATATTAATTCCAGACGCTTTTTGAGGTTTTCGGCGGCGGCAAGCTTTTCCTCTGCGCCATCCACTCCATTGGCTTTATCCTGCTTTTGGCGAGTAATCCAATCGCCCAGGTAGGTGTAGATGAGGGTTTCCAGATTCTTGCGGTCGAGCTTATGGTAGTTAACCAACGCGGCAAATCCGTCCCGCAGGCCGTCCCATATATGCCAGATGAAGGGGCGATGGTGGAAGAGAGTGCAGTGCTGGGTGAAGAACTTATCTCGTAGCCAGGTATCAAGAGACTTGCCCGTATGGTCTGCTTGCTGTAGGAGTTCTGAAAGCTTGTCGCTGTTCCAGGCGTCACCATAAGCGGCCGCCAGGAGGTTAAGCAAACGTTCTGTGGCGGAGGCTTCGCCTCGTACCGGCGGGATACAAACGATCCCATCATTGTCGGCGTATTGGAGCAAGGCTTCAGCTCTATTAATCCAAACGTGGGCTTCCTCGGAGAGTTCCATAGAGCTATCCGAGGAAGCGGGCCAGCGGTAGCCAAGTAACCTGGCAACGGCAACTTGGAGTGGTCCATGGCTCTGGGCTGGATGGCCGATGGAAGATCCACTGGGTGGGATCGTCGGAAAAAGGTTTGGGCAGGCCGTTGGGGTATTTCTCCTGGGCGATTTTTGTCCAGTGATCGAGGTCGAAGGGGACTTTGACCAAAGTGGCATTGGTAACATTCAGCTTTTGGTCAATACGTCGTACTGCGTCATGGTATTCCGGCGAGGAACAGAAACACCAGATGGCTGGTAGGTGAGATAGATCATCAGGAACCACGGTTGCACCACTCTTGCCGAATACCTCTCCAGAATAGATGGTTATAGGAAGAAAGCCAATTTGGGTTATCCGAAGTCCTTGTTTATCAAGGATTTGCTTTCCATTCATAATCCGTCCAGGAAAGTTGTGAGCGGTTGGAAAAGTTGACAACCTCCCCCTTCCGCCTTCCCACAGGATACGGTCAGTACGGCCACCGTAGTAAGTTGTAGTATCGACATTTTGAATGAATGGAGCCCAGCCGTTTGTAAAACCACCTTCCCAAAATTTACTGACAAACCTCTCCAAATCGCCAGTTGTTAAACCCTCAATACTTGAACAGTAATCTCCGAGAGAGACCTGTAAACTCACGTCCTCCAATGCTATCCGCATATCAGGATTCTCTAATTGAGTCCTCTGCTCCACCCGCTTCATTTCAGCTGTCATCAGCTGTGCAGCCTTCTCGGAAGGTGTGCGGAGTTCTGAGACATCGAGACCGGCAATTGTGGGTGAGGCATCTTGGACTTTGTCACCACAGCTAATGGTTATGAGTATAGCCTTCACTACCTCCCCGCTGATAGTCTCGAATGCCCCTGGTCCCAAGCGAGCAAGGACGTGCCAGGTATCCTGTTTCAGTAACTTTTCACGGAATTTCTTGTAACTGGTCAAGAAAAGCCAGTTCTGAGGAAGGACGATGGAGACGGTACCAGAGTGATGGTGATGTCCTGGCGTTGATTGCGAGGCCTTTGAAGCTCCGCCACCTTCACAGTATTCTAAACAACGGTCAAGAAATACAGTGGCAATGTCGTTCTTTGCCACAGGATAATGCTTCTCACAAAAACCGCGCAGACTCTGGATCTGTTTGCCGCGAACCAGGTAAGGTACGTTGGTAATCACCCAATGGTACTTACGGGAAAGTAGTGTAGCGGCCTTGGCCAGCCCATGGGCCACAACACCCGCCTCGCGACGTTCCGCGTCGCCGTTTTGTTTTTCAAGTCCCTTTGAAATGGCCTCTGACAGCTCATCCCACGGAACGATCTTAGCCGCATCGGTCTTGGCCGGGTTGAGCAAACTCCCCAGGACAGGCGCATCTCTGAACACATCGTACATCCAGTCTAGAGCGATACGAAGGTTGTGTTTGTCCAGTGCCAGTTGCTTCCATTCTTCTTTGGCGACACTGACGGAAAGGCCGGTACAAGCAAGATTCAATTCTGGAAGTTTACGATATCCACCCGCCTCGGGATAACGCCAAGCAGTTAGTGCCAGAGCGAAGGCGGCCAGTTCCACGCAACGCTGATCGATTTCCAGCCCATGCAGGTTTTCGCGCAAAACGGCATCCACAGCATCGCGAGCGGGAAGTCCTTCCATCTCCATACGTATAGGCACAAGCATCAGTAATGCGGCCACAAGGAAGTGTCCTGATCCGCAGCAGGGATCAAGGGTTTTGAACTCGTTCAAACGCTCCGGCCAACCGTCGAAGGTTCCCGCAGCAGGCGTCCATCTGCCATCATCAAGCTTCACAAAGCGCAGGTATTTCAGTGGTATGCCGGGGAGTGCGGCCTTGTCGCGCAGTCCATCTTCACTCTCGGCGTTTCTGAAGTCGGCTTCAGCTAATCTTCTTGAAGCCCACCATGCCCCAAGAGAGTTATCGAGCAGAAAGCTGACCATATAAGGCTCGGTGAAGAGCTGGGTGACGGCGGGCAGTTCACGGGCACCGATTTTCACTTCCGAGGCATTGATTTCATCCTTCTTCTTGGCCTGCCAGAATTGATAGACCCAGCCCAAGGAATCAGAGGCAGTGAACACCTGTGTAGGCAGCTCAGCCACCAGCCTTTCCAGTTTCTGTTGATGCTCGGGCGGCAAATCAAGCTGAAACACCGGTGAATCGGGTCGAAATATCTGCGGTAGCATGCGTGCAGCAAAACGAGACGCCAATTCCCAGCCGTTCTTTGCTCCTTCATCTGCGGCCAGTTCCTCACATTCTTCCAAGGTAACTGCCACAGGTTCATCAGGGTCCGGGTACATGAGCAAGTTATTTTCAGCTAAGAAGCGGGCAAAGAGCATCCGGTGCCAATGCTCATAAGCTACCTCTTCGATTAGACGGTCAATCTCCTGGGTTTCCGCCTTCTTAGCATCACGCAAATCACCGAGTTGCCGCCCATGGGCACGCAGCTTTCGGCGTAGCTCACGCTCGGGATCGGTCAAATAATTATAAGGAGCAGCCTCGCCGACACCAAGTTGTTCCAGGGCAGCACGGGCAGCAGGTTCGGCAGTTTCACGGGCTTCTCTGACCGTATCTTCGAGTTGCTTTCGCAATGTCTTTTCCAACGACTGCATTCTCAATTCCTATATAGGATTCCTATCGAATCACTATTGGCCCGTTTCCGAGGGCGATCTTGAGTTGTCCCCTCACGTCCTCGACCCATGCATCAACATCATCTTCAGTTTTGAGGGTACGGCGGGGTACTTGGATAAACTGGGCTTCCGGTTCGAGCAACTCCGCTGCTTTAGCGCTACATTGTTAAAGCGGGCGGGCATGGCAGCCACTCGGTCCGTAAATGTGGAAAGTGAAATCTTATCCAGAGTGGCGAGCACGTCGTTGGTTGTTTGGACTTCAACCTTCGGTCTTGCAGCTTCGTGCAGAACCTGCTCCGATATAAGTTGATACCGTTGCTCCTTTTCGAGCTGTTGCCAATTTGTGTCTTCCCGAAGCCGTTCCATCCCTTTCTCATGTTGGTCCCGATACTTCGTGTCCAACCGATTCAGTTCATCCCGCAGCAATTGTGTGAGGTTCGCCACCAACGGAGCAATAGGGTCCGGTTCTTCCAAAAGCTGCCGCTGCTGCTCCAGGTGTTGGACCTGAGCACGTATGATTTCTGCATCCGGTAGAGACACCGCATGAGCCAACAATCGCTTCAATATGTTCCATGAGGGCCAACGGGCATCAATCCCAGCAGCAATTTCCTTCCAGGTATCAGCCGCCTGAATGAGATCGTCTCGTTGGTTATATATCGCAAGCAACTGCTCATTCCCGGCTGTAAGACGAATTTCGTTCAGTGCGGTTGTGTCGGGCTTTGCAGGCTTGGGGGCTTCACCACCAGCCCGTTCCGCTAGTTCTTGCATCTTCTGGAGGAGTTGAGGCACATAGACCAGTTCTTCTCCTTGTTTTGCTGCCAGGCCGAGCTTCTGTAGTACCTTCCTGATCTGGATACGCTGTGCAGTCGATACAGTTGCGGCTTCAACCTTGAAAATGACCTTGCTGATTGCTTTACGTTCCAACTCTCTGGGATCGACCGTCTGACCACGTTCATCCTGCGCGCGGATCAGTCCGGCAATAAGCAACACTTGAAGACCGCCATCAACGGCATCCCGTGACCAACCAAAGGGAGAAGCCTCAAAATGACTTCGAATGTCTGCGCCTTTCTTACCTCCGGCAATGAATCCAAGAATGGCTTTGCAGACGGGATTCTTGCCGGGCTCACCATCGTCTCCCACGGCCTTCAAAGCATCAGGGCGCTCCTTTTTGGGCCTTCTCATACACTTTGGGCCAACCAGCGTGGTCCGCAATCTGAAACTGTGGGTAAAGGCGCTGTAGGGAATTCCCAGCAGCTTCAAGCGTCATGTCCTGCAAATTGTTCCCAATGATTTCATTGCCCCCGCCCTGAAACACACGGGCTCCGGAAAAAGCATCATCCAGTAGTTCAAGAATCTTGCTCTCAGCGGTATGGCGCGTTGTTTCCATCGCCGAACGTGCTTCGATACCCTCCGGAGTATTTGGCGCTCCCCGCTTATCGAGGGTGGAACTTGCAGCCTTGTAGTCTATCAAATGGTGGCGGAGATCATCCGCCGAACGCTTAGGAATAAACACAAAGACCGTAGGGGACTGATTACCTGCCTGCCTCGCATCGGCACGAACCGAATTCTCATCGATGCTCCATCCATCCCTGAATCCAGATGCAGACCTTTTGCTCGGAGTCGGATGGGAGCCGGGCATCGAAGACAGGGAATGTGTCGCGTGAGACTTTGGAAGTCCCTTGAGTCAGGGAAAGCTTTTTGACCAATTCACCGAACCTTCGCCGTATACGGTCGTCACGCTCTGCTTCGATTCGGTGTGCTTCGCTGGCAAGCTGAGCGCGCTGGCTAAGGAACTCATCATTCCATGCGGCGCTCTCTTCGGTCTGGATGCGGTATTCATCACCGACCTTCATTAGAAGCTCGCATTTGTCCAAGAGGCTTGGAAGTTTGCCTCTGATGGCGCTGCTCCCCTGTTTCAGATCCTCAACGAGCAGATCCGCCAGGGTGTCGACGTTTGCGTGAATCCCGATCTCGTTATTGCTGCCGGCCAATTTATTGATAAGGAAAACCAGCCCGCAGGCACGGGCTGCGAGGCGTTCTTCCTCCGAGCCTTTACTCCAGCTCATAGTTTTCTCGTGCACTTTGCGGGGCAGGATGCGGGACTGGAGGAGTTTGTCTGCAGAGTCGTAGTAGAGGTAGTCGGCTGGAACAACATGTCCGAGTGAAGCATCCAAATTGCTCTGGATGACTTTGTGTATCATGCTGAGCTGGTTTCTTAGCTGACTGTCCGTTCCGGTTTGATCGAGCACTCGCAAGGTGTTTTCCCAGAAACGTCGGCGTACTGGAAGGATGGGGTAGTCCTGAGGAAAAAATGGCAGATCCTCCTGACGGTGCCCTATGGTCGTGCCCGCCAAATGCCGAGAGATTTCTCCCAGATTTGTGTGCATCATCTGCTCGATAGGAGCTTTGGCTTCAGGTTTCTTGGCAAGAATGACCTGGCGGATGACCGCATCCACATCGGCATCCGAAAGTTCTATTCGGATGGTGAAGCGGCCTTCAAGTTTCTTCAAGTTAGAAGTCCCTGTTACGGCTGTCTGGCCGGTGCCGATAAAAAGGAGCTTGCCACCTATATTCTTGCAGCAAGCTTCGACCGCTTCCTGAACATCCATCGAACGTTGGCTGTCTTCACCGATGTACTGTTGGACCTCATCCAGAACCACAAGCGTCAGAGGGAACTTGCTGCTCCTGGTAAGCGACAGGCGAATTGCTTTGAGCATCTCGTCGTTTGAGATATCCTGAACGTAAGGGTACAGGTTGTTCAACGTCTCCACGCAGGATGTAGGGGATGAGAATAGTTTTGGTTTCGCTTGCACCAGGGCCTCATGAAGCCCTTCAGCCACATAGAAATTATCGAGTTCCTCCGCCCAATCGAAACCTTCTTTCTCCACGTGACCCCGAACAGCATCATGTATGCCTTCACTGTTAAGCCACATGACGAACCGAGCAACCGGGTACTGCTCAGGCAACCCCACTGACTTGAAGATGATACGAAGCAAAGCAAGTCGAACGCTGCCGCTTGCACCGGCCCCGAGAGTTCCCGATGCCGCATGGAGTCCACCATGCCTTTTACCCTGCGTGTTTAGCTCCTTTAATAGATCGTGAACATTTTGCGGAAGATTGGCTATCCCACGAGCGGTTGCCCCATCGGAGAATTGCGTATCTAGCCAGAGGGCACGGAGCATTTTCACCAGATGGGACTTACCCGAGCCATAAAAGCCACTCACCCAGACCGCGGGTTGCTGAGCTTGATCGATATTCTTGAGATATATTTCAACGATATGTCCCAGGCCCCTTTCGTACTGACCATCGCATACAAAAGTTTCGAGTTCATATCTAAGGACTTTCAACGCTTCCTCGGTGGCATCATCGTTGACGCTGGCCACACCCTCGTTCACCAGCTTCCTGGTGCATGGGTCCTTCATATAGATTTCTCTATTTTTCTCCATGGTCATCCCTTCGATCACGCTTCCTTGTCCGACGTTATAGGCACAGCCAGGTAATTCCATCCGTCATAGCCGTCGAGCAGTCTGTAGTTGTTGTTTTCATAGGTTCCGGGAAAGAAGACAAGGAGGCGTCCGGAGACAAGCGGGGCCAGCTTATCGACCACATCCTTAACTTTAAGGAAGCCGAAGAGCGATCCGACCCCTTTGAGAGCCACAACCGTATTCTCCCCAGCTTTGTTCTCGGCGAGCGTTTGGCGAAATTGCTGGATAATATGTTCGAGGTACTTGGGGAGCAAGGTAGCCAAGAGATAAGGTTTCTCAAAGTACTTCTTGGCATATCGCTGAGATGCAAGCCAGTCCGCAAAGGTATCGGTCAGGTCGAAAAGGAGCCAATCGTGCCCGGTCTGTTTTGTTGCGATTTCAAACTCATCGATTCTGGCTCGAACCTTCAGTTCATCGTTTTCATTGTAGACACAGAAGATGACACGTTGTGGAGCTGCCGCATCTTCCCGCCATGGGATTGCGATGAATCTGCTGTATGAGTTAATGAGCCGCCTAACTCTGCTCACGTATCCACTCCATTTCCTGCTCAGTTAAGAGACCTGGGAAAAGTACTTCGATGACTCTTCCGACCCGCTTGAACACGATCCACCCACGCCTTGACGCCTCTTCTGCCAGTTCGATTGCTCCGTCAACGGAGCAGTCGAGGAGCTTTGCGTATTCGGATAAAAAAAGCGCCTCTCCCCGGATACCCTCAAGATATCCAAGAAAGAGGGCGTATGCGGTCGATCCGGCAGTGGCTTTTGCCCGCGTTCGTACTTTCTTGACCTTACCCATCAGGTGACCGGATTGGGTCCAAGTTGAATTGATGTTTTGAGCGGTAGACTTCAGGGTGGTTTTGCTGAATCTCCCCGGTTCCAAAGCATCGAGAAACTCTTCCAGAGCCTCCCGCATGACTTTGTCTCCTTGGTATGCCGGAAGGATAAAACGGAGAACTGATTCTGAGAATAGCATCCCGAGCGTAGGCGCAGATCAGGGCCAAGAGAGGTTGTCCCTCCTCATCCCTTTTCCAGAAAAAAAGCAATGAACGGAAAAGAGTTGTCTCGGGGTCTAGAGCATATAATTCAATCAAATGACGGGCTGAAATCTTGCGCGTTCTTCCCGAACGTTTCCCAAG
>CAWEZA010000010.1:0-36293 GCA_963813125.1 uncultured delta proteobacterium
TTAAAATGGGCTTTAACTTTCTCGATCTTTTCCCGCGGAGATGACGCGCCCTAGTGATCTACAGGGATGCAACATGCTGAGCATCGGCGACCGCCAAGTAGTCTTTTATGCTATTTATTTTTACAGGGTTCCCGACTAAGCCTTAGAGCAACCACCTCAATGTCATCTTCACCGATCTCGGAGGCATCTTTAACGCTCAATATCTGCTTTAGGATCGCCAAGTCTGTAAGAAACTCAGGCTTTTCAGCTCCTTTCAAGACGGCAGGAAGGAGTGTGTAGCGCCCGGTTCTTTCATATGCCATGAGAAAGCGGGCGAGGTTGACATCTGACTCTGCAAACATCGTATTTATAAGTTAGTATTAAGTTAGGGCACGCTCTTAACTTATTAACTTTATAGGATGCCTTCCGCGACGAGTTTTTCCTTTTTCAAGGCCCCATTCTCGCGCTTGCTCACGAGGCGATTCAAGCTGCTTGCAGGATAAAATCGACATGCAAAGCGTCAAAGGGGAACTCGATACGACCATCTTCGGTCTTCTGGAGTATTCCGGTTCTTAACAGGGTATGAACATCGCTGTGAACCGCCTTCACATCACGCCCCAACCGCCGTGCGGTTTCACGAATCGTCATTGGCCCTGATCCGGTCATCAATTTGAGCAGCTCCCAGCGCTTGCCGGTGAGCACCTTGAAAAGCAGCGAGGGAGACTCGAAACTTATAAAGGCCCCCTGTGCCTCTCCATCAAAAGCTCGTAGTAAGCGGTTGTTGACCTTTTCACGGGGCGAAACCGCCAATGTGACCGTGCGCATCTTAGAACCTCCAATTGTCCACGTCATTCCAAAAATCGTTGAGCAAAGCCTGGGGAGTCGTGAAAATGTACGGATACTCTTCACCATGGATATGCCTGTGATCGCCCTTGTCCGGCTCATCGTCGTAGCGCAAAACGCAATGACCCTCCACTACAAGGGCAAGCCGATATTTGAAAACATGCCCACTGCTCATGGCGGGAACTGGAAGACGCCACACCACTATTTCGACGAAACTATTCCCCGAGATGATGTGGCGCTCGTTGAGCATCAATTCAGCATTCATGTTGGAGAACATACCAACATCTTGCCGTGTTGTCAATTATCACAACAGTCCTCACCCCGCGTTTTCCGTTCGAGAGCAGATAATCCTCGCAGCAAAAACGGTCGTTTTCTTTCTGAAATATTCGTAGTGAAAACGCGACTTCTACTGAGAGATACTATTCAACAAAAGTGGGAATTTACCTTTTTATTGCGAGTGGAGGGCCGCCATAGAGGAGCCTTTCGAACTACACCCTCACGCCGGGCCGCTCAGGGCGACCCTCATGTCGGCTTTTCTCCATCGCCGAACAGAAGACCTGACCGACAAAAATTTCCAGGCCCTCGCCGCGATCCCCCGTCCATTTTCGTTGCTCACCCAACCTCGATGTCGATGTGTCGGGAAACTCCGGGAACAATCCACTCTTTTCCATTTCTCCTTGGGGGCTGAATAAACGCATGCCTCCATAGCAAGCGCCATGACCTGATGTGCCGGTCGCTACGTGACCTTATCGCCCAGCGGGGGACTGCTTGCTGCTGGGTTCTTCGAAGGGTCATTTGTGAGTTTTGCGAAAGCTAAAACCGCCGTTGATGAGCATTTGGCAAGGCTATTCTGGGAGTGAGCAGATTGAGATCGTTCGTGTGGGTCTAGTTAGTCAGGGGGCGTTAGCAGGATTAGAAATCAAGAGCTCTGGCCGCAACTGCCAGGAACTGCGCGGGATTGAGAATGATGGTCGCCTGGAATTTTCCGGAGGGAAAGTGTTTAACGTTCCCGGTGATAAGGAAATCAGCCTCGGCCTCAACGGCGCATTCCAAAAATTTATTGTCTTCCGGATCAGCCTGGGTGACATTGAGGCGGACCTTCGGATCGACCCACCGGGCTTCTGGTATGAGCCGGGAGAGAAGTGCTTTCACTTTCCTTTGGTCGAGTTTCTTGAATTTTTCCCTTTTCAAGACCTCTTCATATTCTGCGGCGATGGGTTCGGAGAGACACAAAACAATTTCCCCCGAAAGAACGAGGGAGAGAATAAGTTCCGGAACGCTTTCCGGCTTAAGAAGGGCGGACACCAAAACGTTGGTGTCAATAACGACTCTGAGCATAGAGACCGGTCATTTCTTATTTGTTTTTCTTGGCGCGGCGGGAGGAGCGGATTTCCGCCTCGATTTCCCGCGGGGTGATTTTGTCGAGACCGGCTTTTTGGGCTCCCAACTGGATTTCAGCCAGGAGGTCGCTTTTTTTGATGACATTTCTTAGATAATCTTCCACCCCCATGATCACCACGGCCGGTTTTCCCCGCCGGCTGACCAGAAAACGGGTATTTTCTTTTTCCGCCTCTTCCATGACCTCACCCAGGCGAGTCCGGGCGGAAAGTGCGTCGATAAGTTTCGTCATAGATTTCTTGGGCATTGAGCGCCTCCTGAACTCATTAATTAACTCTTTAGTTTATTACATTATATCAAGACGGAAAATTTCGTCAAACCAGGACGAATCTTTTCATTAAGCCGACTTCGATAAGGTCGGCCTTTTTTCTTCCTCGTCTTTTAATTTTAACAAATCTCCGCGCTAGGCGGTCAAGGTCGTACCCTCGGAAAATCTCCGGGTCTCCACCTTGCCCGCGCGCGGATCGATTCGCTCTTCACGCGGCAGGAGGAAGAAAAAATGCTTGGCGATTCAAGCCGCCCGCAGGATAAAATCGACATGTAAATCGTCAAGGGGGAACTCGATACGACCATCTTCGGTCTTCTGGAGTATTCCGGTTCTCAACAGGGTATGAACGTCACTGTGAACCGCCTTCACATCACGCCCCAACCGCCGTGCGGTTTCACGAATCGTCATTGGCCCTGATCCGGTCATCACGGACGCCCTCGCTCGCCTCTCGGTATCAGCAAAAACGGTCGTTTTCATTCTGAAATATTCGTAGTGAAAAGGCGACTTCCACTGAGAGATACTATTCAACAAAAGTGGAAATTTACCTTTTTATTGCCAGTGGAGAACCGCCGTAGAGGAGCCTTTCGAACTACACCGTCACGCCGGGCCGCTCGAGGCGACCCTCATGTCGGCTTTTCTCCATCACCGAACCGAAGACCTGACCGACAAAAAGTTCCAAACCCTCGCAGCGATCCCCCGTCCATAGTTGTCGCGAACCCAGAATTCCTTTGCTCCGGCTTCGAGATAGAGCCTTCTTTTGTCCTCCATTTCGGCGGCGCTGTTTGATGGGGACAATACCTCGATGGCGATTTCCGGAGATTCGGGGAAAAAGAGAGGAGCACCGTGCTTTTTGAGGAATGTGGCGCTTGCCCAGGCAACATCGGCAACCCTGATGCCTTTGGAAGTCTGAGTGGGGCATCCTGGAAATACTTCTCCCTCACCCAACCGGTTGAACCATCTGATTATGCGTCCTTGATATCTTCCATGTTTGCCCGAAGCCGGAGTCATCACGATTTGTCCCCATTCGTTCGTTTCGATCTTGTAAGGCAGATCTCTCAAACTTGGATCTTCGACCACTTCACGCCATTCCATGGGTGTCTCCTCGCAAAAACATCTAGTGACAAAACGCTCCAGGTCCTCGCCACGATCCCGACAAAACCTGTCTCCAGTCCTTCTCGTCGTTTTCTGTAATTCTGAAGTAAACGGCATAAGGGGACCGCCGAAGCAGACGTCGCCCGAATTCTTCGTGGACCTTGGGAGAAATCGATGGAAGTTCGCAAAAATCTCATTCGCGCAGGCATAAAATGTACGCAGGAATTCGTCGACCAACCCTTGCGCTTTTTCCTCGTACCACGCGTAGGCAGCGATGGCATCCTCTTCCACTTCGGGAAGAAAGCGCAAGACATATGTCATTTTCTATTCTCTAGCCTTCTCTGCAGTTCCTCGACCGAAAGGAGGTCTCCAGGGTGAGATGCGTATCTTATGAACCTCTTCTCCAGTTCGTCTGTGTGGCTCTGAGGAACTGGAACCTTCGATTCATCTGAAGCGACACTTTCCCATAGGTCTTCGACCAGCAGGATCTTTTCCGCTGTGCTTAACCGCTCAAGTTCGGGAATATCGTTCAAGTGCATAATATCTCTCCTGTCGTGCCCCACATATCGCTTAAACCCATCCACCCTTCTTTATAACCTAATCGCAAGGCCCATCATAGTCAGGTGTGGACTGTCGGACGGTTTGGCGAAATGTCCGGATTATAACAGATTTGTTGTTTCAGAGTGCGCATATTTCGTTCCGGCCGGACCGCTTGAATATTGCTTCTCAAAATCAGAAACGGCCGGCACAGCCAATTTCATTTCAGAAAAGATATTCAAGCTTCCCTCGGGCCGCCGATTCCCCGACCCACCCACTCACCCATTCACCCATTCACCCATTCTCCCACTCTCCCACTCTCCCACTCTCCCACTCTCCCATTCCCCCATTCCCCCCGCATTTATTCCGTAACTTGATTTGTTCCCGCAAATTCTTCATAATTGCCGCAATCAGGAATTCCAAGAGGAGCCGAATTGTCGAACGGAAACGATACCAAAGAAGCGCCGCGGCCCGGCAGGGTCCCGTTTCCCGCCAAAATAGCCGCGTGGGGGGTCCTGGTCCCGCTTTGCCTGGCGTTGCCGGTAATCGTGGCGCTCCATGTCCCTTCGGTTCAAAAAAGGATCATAACCGCTGGGATAGCGCGCATAGAAAAAGCCACGCACCTGGAAGTCAAAATCTCTTCCTGCCGGTTGGAAACCCTTTCGAGCATAGATTTTACCGGGGTAAAGATAGAGTCCCGGGGTAAAAAAGTTCTCGACTGCGACGATGTTCGCCTCGACTGCGCGCTGTCGCTTGATCGCCCATACATTGTCATTAAAGAAGTCGACCTGAAAAGACCCTTTGTTCAACTCGAAAAAGGCGCCGACGGCAAATGGCTTGTCCCGGTCTTTTTCCAGGCAAAAGGCCATGAGACTTCAGGCCCGCCCGGGGCGCCGTCCTGGACTCGCTTTAAACTTCCGAAAATCAGGATCCTGGCCGGCACCATCGAGGCTGTCCAGCAGGGGAGTACCGTTCTTAGTATCCATAATTTTTCGGGCGCAATCGATCTCCGGGCTCTTAACGGGACTGGAGGGCCCTTGATCCAGATGGAACTGCGCAAGATTCACGCCCGGGCGCATTCGCCGGAATGCGGCACGTGGGATATCGACGGTTCCGCGTTGCTCGACGGGAAGCGGTTTGTTTCCAGGAAAATATTGTTTTCCGGGCCCAATAACTGCCGTGCCCTGGTCCGGGGACAGTGGAACATCGAAAATCCCGAAGACGGGCAGGCCTATCTGATGGTCTCAAACTTTTCCGCGTCCGATATCCCGCTGCTTCAACCCGAGCTTGGCGGGCTTTCGTTCCTTTCGGGCAGTATCGCCATCAAGAGGTCTCATGGCGACTGGACCCTGGAGCCCGATGTCTCGACGGACCTTGGGGCGATGAAAGGCGTGCTGCGGATCGAAAGAACCAGGGCCGGCCCGCACGCGGTTTTGCTCGATTCGAGCTTTTCGAATTTCAAGGTCCGATTCTCACGGGATTTACCCGCTTCCAGGCTCAACGGTAGGGTGAAGATCGATGCCCTCATCCAGGGGCGGAACCTGCTAAAAGCCGGCTTCAGCGCCCACTTTGCCCCCTCGATCATATGCTCCGGAAAGCTCGACGGATGCGACCTGCACGGAAATTTTGCCAATGGCGTTCTTAACGTCACAGGCACTGAGGCCACATGTGCCCTTGCCGATTTCAAATTCAAATTGAACGCCGACATGCGCGGCTTGTTGGATCCCGCTCACACGGGCGGGTTAGAGGCGCAAATTAGCCTGCTCCAGGCAAACATGGACAAAATTGATCCGAGGCTACGCTATAAACTGGCCGGGCGGATTGACCTCAAAGCCCATTACAATTCGGGAAACTTTACAAATCCTGCGCTCTGGCAGACTGAAATCGACGCTAAAATGGCGATTCCCGGAGTCCTCTCCGTCAAGGCAAGCGCATCCTGCGACAATAAACTGGTAAAAGGCGTCTATGACCTCGATCTGGTTGACGCCCAAAAGATCGGGGTGGCGCTCGCCGGGTGGCGGGGGAAGGGCAGGGTGGTTTCTCACGGCACGGTCGTTGGCAAATGGCCCGACCTGCTCTGGAATGGTCAAATCGACTCGCCCCGTTTCAGCTACGCCAATTTTCAGGCGGACCGGCTCTCCATCAGCGGTAAGGGAATCATTGCCGGAAAAAAAGAGCACCGTGTGATAACAGTGAAGGCCCAAAACGTGGTCCTGGACGGCAAAAGGCTTGCCTCAGTCAACCTGGATCTCGATCAGCAGAATAATTCGTGCGGTTTCAAGTTCAGCGGGGACTCCATTTTAGATAAGATTTCCGCCAGGTTGACCGGTACGCTGGACAGGATATGGGACTTCCCGCGCATTTCCGTTTCTACCCGGGGAAGCCTCGGCTGGAAAAAATTCAGCGGCCTGGTGGATGCCAGGTTCGACGTGGAACCGCACGGCCTGAAAGTCGATTCCGCTTCTCTTAGATACGGCGACAGTAAGATTTCGGCCTCCGGGGGCGACATATCCGAGTCCGGCGTAAAACTTCCGCTGATCCTGGACTCTATCGATGCCGCGAAGATATCCCGACTGTTCAATCTGAAAGCCCGCCTTGGCGGGACGATTTCCGGGCGGATGCAGCTGAGCGGGAGGCCCGATCACCCGGAATGCACACTCAGTATTCAGGGAAGTAACCTTTCCTGCGACGGGCGCAAGATCGAAAGGCTCACACTGCGGGGCGGCTACTCGAAGCAGCTCCTGACCATTAACGGGACGGCCAATGCGCCGTCCATTTCCGGTCCGATTGTGATCTCCGGCAGCCTTCCAGTCCGGCTGAGTCTCGCTCCTCCCGGGTTCGAACTGATAGCCTCGGGAAAACTCGATTCCTCCCTCAGGTTTTCCGGCCTGCGGGCTGAATCGATTCTGCCTCTTGCGCGCGTACTGTCAAAAGCCGGCGGGCGGCTGGACGGCAGTATCCGCTGCTCGGGGACTCCGGCCCACCCGGTCGTAAGCGGCGCGGGAACATTAAAAAGACGGCGCCTTCGAGGTAGGACTCTGGCCTCACGGGGCCGAACACATTCAAGCCGAGTGGAGCATCGACCAAAAGGGCGTCCACCTGAGCAGTGCCGACATATCTCATTTGGGAGGTAAGGTCTCGGTAACGGGCTTGATGGAATACCCGGACTTCAAGACGTTTGATTTCAAAGCTTTGGGCAAAGACCTCGATGTCCCCGATGTTTTTGGAATAGAAGGCAAAGCCGAAGGCCATGCCGAAATTAAGTCTACGCCGGAGGCGGCCGAACTTACCGGAACGCTCCATCTTGCCAACGGTCGCCTCGATCTTGAGCGGCTCGAAACCAACATCGCGCAGCACAAGACCATCCAGGTCGTCGAGTCGAGCGGAAGGGGCGACGTGCTCGTGCTAAAGGGTATCCAGGGGCCAAATCGCTTCGCAAACAAGCTTGCCGTAAATGTGGCGATCGATCTGCCGCCCGGCGGCACCTGGGTCACCGGAGACGGCCTGAGAGCCGAAATAAACGGCGGGATAAAACTTATAAAAAAGCCCGGGGGCCCCATATTGGTTGCGGGCGTGCTGCATGCCTTAAGAGGCGTCTATTCCTTTCATGGAAAGGATCTCAAGATCGTCGACGGCTCGGTGATACTTCCCGGCGTTATTCACACCGAACCCCAACTCCGGATAGTCTGCCGCAAGGACATAAGGGACGTGACGGTGCAGGCGCTGGTCTCCGGCGAGCTGAAAAACCCGAAACTTACGCTCACCAGCATTCCCGTCATGAACAGGGTCGATATCGTCTCCTACTTCATGTTCGGATGCCCGGCCGGGGACCTCAGTTCGGCACAAAATTCCCAGTTGCAAACCGGCGCTTCCGCCCTGCTTGGCTCCGAGGGCTCAAATATTGTTAAAAGCGTTCTTGGCGACAGTGTCATCGCCCCGGACACAATTGGCTACCGCAACTTTAACGACAATTACAATCACATTTTCAGCTTCGATCAGAGCACGGCCAGTGTCGGCAAGGAGACCGGAATAGTCGAAATAGGCAAGGACGTCACCCAAAACCTTCATGTCGTCTACGGCAGGGAAGTGGAGGGCGAGCAGGGCAGCGGCAACGAAGTTCAGGTCGAGTACCGTGTGAACAAAGCCCTGTCTTTTAGCTCTCAGGTCGGCGGCGAGCAGACAGGGGTTGATGTCCTGTGGAGATACGATTTCGGAAAATAACCATATGGGAAGAGGAGCTTTACAATGAAAATGAACGAAGTGCGCGCCATGGCCAAAAAACTCGGTATAAAATCGTTCGGGAAAAGCAAGGAGGCGCTGATAAGGGAGATTCAGCTAAAAGAAGGCAATTTCGATTGTTTCGCAACCGCCGGGGACTATTGCGACCGGCTCGATTGCCTGTTCCGCTCAGCCTGCCTTTTGATAAAAGAATGACCCCTGGGGTGGTTCAAATCTCGTGGACTTTCGGCACAGGCTCCACACTCCGCTATTGGCGCAGTCGGATCCCCCATCCCGTTACCACCCTCCCACCTCCCTGATTAGTGTCCATTTCAAATTTCCCCTTTTCTAAAGGGGGACCAAAGTTCCCTCCTTTTCTAAAGGGGGGCAGGGGGGATTTGAAATTTCCCGCAGCCGCCGGGTGGCCCGGACACTTACTATCCGGGCGCTGGAGGCGTCGCCCGGAAACCGGGCCGAAACAGAGAAGACAAACCTCGTATACTTCAGACCCCGCGGGGTGGGCGTGGCTCACCCGCCGCGGCGCAGCCGATTGCCGTTTCTATTGCCGCATCCATTGCCGTCCCTGCTTGCCGCATCCATTGCCGTTTTGCCCGTCCCGCTCTTTTCGTATATTATCGTCTAAAACTTGCGCCCTAAGGGAACGCAAATTCCCCCCCTTTTTCTAAAGGGGGGCAGGGGCAGCAGTGTCCGGTTAGGTTTTTGCTAGGCCTTGGACTACCCCCCGTTCTTTGAAATTTTGGGAGCCCTCGGTGGCTATCTTGATGCCCTGGAGTTCGTTGCGAATTTGGGTCCTGAGTTGTCTGACTCTTTTGATGCTGACCTTTTCCCCGAAATGGTTTTGGCAGTAAATTGCAAGGAGAAGATAAGTAATCAGCCCGGCAAGTATTTGCATGGTGAGGCCATATCGGCTCCTTGCAATAATGTGATAAACCTTTAGGTGGCGCTTCCACCACGCGAAGAACTTCTCGATCAGCCAGCGCTCCTTGTATATCGCAGCGATTTGCTCGGCGCTCAGGTCAAAGCGGTCGGTTGCGATCCAGTAGTTTTTGTGGTCCACCCGATAGCAGATGAGTCGCACCTGCTTTTTGGTCTGGTTGATGCCTTTGGTTCCGAGCAAAACCACGGCGTCGTAGAAAACAATGCTCCCCTCGGCGATGGAATTGGACGAAATTGCGGTTTTCTTATGATCGTAGCGTATTCGGCAGACAAAGTGCTTCCCTTCGGACTGCCAAAGATCGAAGTCTTTGTAGCTCTGGTACCCGCGGTCCATGACACCGGTCTGACCGGGCGACAACAACTTGGTAACGAAGGGACGCTCATCGACTTTTCCGTTCGTTAGGATGATTTCACTGGGAATTGATCTGTTCAAGTCGAAGGCAACGTGGACCTTGGCTTTTGTTTTCTGATCGGAGTAGTCGGCCCAATGCATCGAGAGAACCGTTTCAATATAGGAGCCGTCGATGGCGATCAATTCACCCCAATCCGCATGAGCTTTGGGTATGACTGTGGTGGCTTCGGCTTGGAGATGCCTGAAAACCCTGAACATTTGCTCAAGCCCTCGGGTATTGATTGCCTCAAAGAAGGAGCTTCTCTTTATCCCCTGGGGAGGGGCGATAGTCTGTCGAGCAAAATCATCCTCTTCGAGGAACTGAAGCAGGTCGCGTCCTGATTTATGCTCCTCAAGATGGAAGGCAACGAGTGCTTTTAGTTGATGAGAGAATTCCATCTGCAATGGCCTGTACCCCCTCGATCTCAAATCCGGAATCGAGGGAGCAAGTTTATCGATTGGTTTATAGAGGTCTTCGAACGATGGTGGCTCTTGACTGAGACAGAAGGAATGCGGCATCTCCGTAACTCCCTTAAATTATAGGATTTTACGAAGAGGCGCCGCCGCACGCTCTCATTGGATTGTCAAGAAAAAAATCGTTCAAATACCCCGATTTTGTAACTTTTTTTCACACTATGCCCATGCAAGTTCCTAACCGGACACTGCTGGGGCAGGGGGGATTTGATATGTCTGCCAATTCACCGCTGTTACTGAAATTCAATGCTGTTTTTTCATGCTGTTCCACACGCTGTTACCGGCTGTTATCAGGTGCTGTTATATGCTGTTATTTTGGACCCCAAAACCTCACAATATATTGCGAAATCAATAGTATGAGAAAATACAGAAAAAAAACCGCTGTTTTTTACAGCATGAGAGAAATCATCCCCCGCGCCGGCTCTTTGAGGGGGAGGGGACGCAACGACTGTTTATTTTCCCAGGATTTGTTATACTCCGGGCCGCGAGGAAAAGAGAGCCAATGAAAGACAACATACGGATAGCTTTAATTCAGCCCAAACCTTACCCTTCGCTTGAAGACCCGCGAAATCTCGGCCACGCCCTTCAATTGCTGGAAAAATGTCCTGGCGATGAACTCGACGTGGTGTGCCTGCCGGAGTATTTTCCGGCCCTTGGCGAGCGCGAGATCGGGTCTGCTGCGCGCAGGCTAAACTCTTACGTGATAGCCGGCATGATCGAAGAAGAAGGCGCAAAGCGCTATAATACTTCGTTGCTTTTCAACCGGGCCGGGAGGCCGGTCGGCAGGCAGCGCAAGTTTAGCGTCGGAGCGGTCGAGCGCGAAAGGATCGGGATATCTCCCGGCGACGGGGTGTTCCGGGTCTTCGAGACCGACTTCGGAAAAGTGGGCATCCCGGTCGGCATCGATTTCTGGGGGCAGCCCGAGGCCGGGCGCCAGCTTTCCTACCAGGGCGTCGATGTCGTTTTTAATCCCAGCGGTTTTTCGGTCTTGCGCGGTCACTGGAAAACGGGTGCCCTCGTCAGGGCCTTCGATAATTTTGTTCCGGTGGTCGGAATAAACACGGCCGATTACAACGCCATGTTCGGTGAAAAGCGCGTCCACCAGTATGGCGGGGGCAGTTTCATCGTACAGCCGCCCAGGATGATCGACAGGGACGATTTCAATCGTTGGGCAAGGTCGATCGACAACATCGAAAACTGGGCCGTTCTCGAACTCGATGAACTCGAACAGGTCCACGTGGCCGATGTTAACCTGTCGAGCGCCGGGCGTTTCAGAACCGAGTTCTTTAACCGGTTCGGCTTTAAGAAGTTCTAAGCATTGAAAGCATCGAGGCCTGAAGTGGGGGCCGATGAACGCCCCGGTTATCTTGACCTTTTGGAGTCCGGCGAACTGTTGCGCAGGGCGCGGGCTCTCGACGCAAAGCTCGAAGAGTGCGATCTGTGCCCTCGCAAATGCGGCGTAGACCGAAAAAATGGTAAAGTGGGCTATTGCGGGGTCGCAGCCCTGCCCAGGGTCGCCTCGATAAATATTCATCGCTGGGAGGAGCCTCCCATCTCGGGCACCGGGGGCTCGGGCACGATATTTTTCTCTGGCTGCACTCTCAGGTGCATCTTTTGCCAGAACTATCCGATCAGTCAAATGGGCGTGGGGCGCGATCTAAGCCACGAAGAGCTTGCCGGCGGCATGCTGGGCCTCCAAAAAAGGGGCGCCCATAACATAAACCTGGTCAGCTCCGCTCATCAGATGCCCGCGGTTGTAAAAGCGCTTCTTCTTGCCGCCCAAAATGGGCTTCGAATACCGCTGGTCTACAATTCCGGCGGCTACGAGTCCTTTGAAACCATAAGGCTCCTCGACAAGGTCATAGATATTTACCTGCCCGACATTAAATACTCGGTTCCCGAGACGGCCGCAAAATTTTCAGGCGCCCCGGATTATGTCGACTGCAACCGCAAAGCTCTCATCGAAATGTGGAACCAGGCCGGGCCGATTCGAACTGATGAGGCGGGAATCGCTCTAAAGGGCATGATCGTACGCCACCTGGTGCTGCCCGAAAACCTCGCGGGCTCGGCCGAATGTCTCTCGTTTCTTGCCGGGCACATGGGGCCGCAAGTCTGGGTGAGTCTTATGAACCAGTACTTTCCGGCCCACAAGGGGCCGAATTCTCCGCCGCTTGACCGGAAAACCACCGAAGAAGAATACGAGGCCGCATTTTCCGCCATGACCCGCTTGGGAATACTAAACGGCTATGTTCAGGATGATTAGTCCATCACATCTGTTTTGTGGGTGAAGTTGACCTTACCCCTCCTGGCAGTGGTTACGGCCATTATGGGGTTAATCATATGGGGAAACATCGAAACCTAGAAGAACCTTAGTTGCGATCAGGTGAAGAAAAATGGAGAAATGCTCATCGGAACGATCGAGGGCGGGATGTTTGAGAGCCTCGCAAAAGGTGACAGCCAGACCGTCGAGAACCAGCTCCGAAAGTTCAGGGAGAAAACAAAAGGGCTCGACATTGCAGTGTATGACTTCGCCGGCCGGATCGCCTTCGCCACCAAAACCGGCATGGTGGGTAAAAGAGTTGCGGATATCATTGCAAACAGGACCGCCCGGAACGGTATCGAAGCCCAGCTAAAGTCCGGGAACGCAACGGATGATCCGGTCGAAGACAACTTGGACGGATTGCCGGCCATAACGATGTTCAGGCCTATTCTAAACGGGGCCGATTGCATGCACTGCCATGGAAGCGCCAGAAAAATCCTCGGCGGCGTCCTGGTTCGCGAATCCATAGCCGAAGCGGCCGATGCCGAGGCTTCGGCCCGTAACAAAAGTATTTTCTTAGGTATCCTCGGGGCGTTCATCCTCGTTCTTACCATGTACTTTCTCGTGAGAATGATAGTCGATCTACCCATTAGAAAACTCCTCGCCGCGGGTGAGCAAATGAGAAAAGGCGACCTCACTGTCCAAATTGATGTGAAGGGCCGCGACGAAATCGCGCACCATGTGTGCGAGAATGAACCTGGTAAATGAGACCCTTTGCCGGATGATAGGCCAAATAATCGCATCCGCCGAAGATCTTTCGTCAGTAACAAACCAGCAGGCTTCATCCGTTGAAGAAACGAGCGCTTCCCTCGAGCAGATCTCCACGCAAACCAGGCAAAATGCCGAAAACACCAGGAGCGTAAACACCATCGCCGAAGCGGTGGAGCTTGCGGTAAAGCGGGCGCAGGAATCAATGACCGGGTTGGCCGCTTCGATGCGGGAAATTTTTAAGGCTAGTCACGAGGCTTCAAAGATAATCCGAAGCATAGACGAAATTGCCTTCCAGACCAACCTGCTGGCTATAAACGCTGCCGTTGAGGCCGCAAGAGCCGGAGAGGTGGGGGCAGGATTTGGAGTCGTGGCCGATGAGGTTCGCAATCTTGCTCTAAGGGCCGCTGAAGCGGCAAGAAACTCCGCATCGCTCATCGAAGACACCGTCAAGGAAGTAGACAACGGAGCTGCGCTGGTGAACAAAACGGAAGCCGATTTTTCCAAGGCGGCCAAAGGAATGGTCGATATAGTGCGCCTTATTGGGGATATAGCAATTGCCTCCGATGAGCAGGCAAGCGGAATCGGACAGATCAACAAAGCATTCTCGCAAATCGACAAAAGTGTCCAGCATAATGCTTCGGGCGCGGAAGGACTTGTGAGGACGGTGAGCCGCTTCAAGGTGGGCAACCAAAATAACGGCAACGGTGCGTCCCACACAAAACACACATCTCAGCCCGGCTCCACATTGCCGGCGCCGTTGGCTAATCAGGATTATTTTTCTTGAAGGATTTGGAATCGAGCCTTGTTTCGCGCATAAGCCTGTGGAGGTACTGGCGCTTTAGCCCGGATTCACGGGCGGCCTTGGAGACGTTGCCTGCGTTGCGGCTCAACACCCTGGATATGTATTCGGAATGGAACCTGTCAATCAGCGTGTCTTTGGCTTTTTTGAAAGGCATGGAAAAGAGCTCCGAGGACTCTCCGATTTCTTCCGAGGACGGTTTGAGAGGCACTCCTGAGGCCGATATGTCGGATAATTCCAACCACTCTCCCGAGGCCATTATCACGCCTCTTTCTATCGCGTGTTCCAGTTCCCGGACGTTCCCCGGCCAATCCCTGACAAGCATGTTTTGCATCAGATCGCCCGATATCCTCTTTATGCTCTTGTCGTAGAGGCTGTTGTACTTATCGAGAAAATGGCTGGCAAGAAGCGGGATGTCCTCTCTTCTTTCCACGAGGTTCGGAAGCCGGATATTTATCACGTTAATCCGATAGAAAGAATCCTCTCTGAATTCCCCTTTTTTGATCTTTTCGGCCAGGTTCTGGTTGGTGGCCGCAATGAACCGGATATCGACCTTTGAGATCGTGTTGGAGCCCACGCCCTTATATTCGCCTTCCTGAAGGAGGCGCAGAAGCTTTACCTGCATAAGGGGATTTAGATCGGCGATCTCGTCGAGGAAAAGAGTCCCGTGGTTTGCCTCTTCGACAAGGCCCTTCTTGTTGCGGATCGCACCGGTGAAGGAGCCCTTCACGTGGCCGAACAACTCGCTTTCGATAATCGATTCGGGAATCGTGCTGCAGTCGATCGGGATGAACTGCTTATCGCTCCTTGCGCTTTGAGAATGAAGCGCGCGGGCCACCAGTTCCTTTCCGGTCCCGGAGTCGCCGGTGATAAGCACTGTTGCCGAAGTATTCGCCACCTTTTGAATTTGATCGAAAAGACACTGCATCACGGGCGTCGACCCCACAAGCGTGGGCAGACTCGCTTTTTCTTCGAGCTTTTGACGAAGAAAAATATTTTCCTGTTGAAGCTGCTGCCAGTTGATAGCCTGCTCGATGACATGAAGGATCCTCTCCTTGCGGAAAGGCTTGGTAATGTAATCAAAGGCCCCCTTGCGTGTGGCTTGAAGAGCCGATTCGATCGTCCCGTAAGCGGTCATTATGATTACAGCCGTCCGGGGACTTTTCTGTTTTATCTCCTCGAGCACCTGAATCCCGGTCTTGCCCGGCATCTTGAGATCGGTCAGCACCACGTCGAAACTCTTTTGCTCCAGAAGCTGTGACAACCCCTGGGGATCGCTTAGCGTAGTCAAGTCGTGCGAACTCTTCTCGGAGATGATCCTGCCCAAAAGAGCCAGCATGTCGTGTTCGTCATCCAAAGCAAGAATCGAGGACATCTTATCACCTTTTTGCATCAGGAAACTTCACCAAACCGGATACTGGTCGGGAGCCTTTCGGAAACCCGTGGAGAATTTTCGCTCCACTTCTGTCGAAGAGTCAAATAAAATGTCATTAAAAAGTTGCACTCGCAAGGACAAGACAATGATCTCAAAGACCCGGACCAACCGATTTAAAGTTTTGAAGGTCCTAAGCATCGCCGCCATTCTACTCGTTGCCGCAGCCTCATGGCTCGCCATTTCTACTGCCGAGTACATGAAAGACACCGTGAGAAGCCAGTTTAACGAACAGCAATTGGCCCTCGCAAGGTTGGCCGCCCAGCGAATCGAAGCACACGTAGACAGCGCCATTGCAGACTTGCAGCTCCTTAACTCCCTTCCCGCAATTCAATACTTCGACCCCGTCCGCTATCAAACCCTGCTCCTGTCCATACTGCCCGTCTTCAACGAAATCTCCATCGTGACGGTTTATCGAATTGACTCTGAGGGAAGGCAGATTTTTAGCGCGAGCGAACAGGGCATCGTTACCCGCAATCTCGGGCCCGCGCAGCGAGAACCCCCGGAGTATCTGACATGGGCAAAAAAGCTCGCTAACAAAGGAAAAATATTGGGAACCAGTCTGCATCCAAAAGTTGGGGAAAAAGACAGTGGCGACCTCGTATTCGACCTGATTACTCCAACTTATGACAACGCTGCCGACGCGACTCACTTAGCGCCTTCCGGAGCATTTGCCGGTTTCCTCAGGCTTACAGTTGACGCCTCTTACCTTATGGGCGAGATGATGCCCGACATCCGCTCGGGAAAAACCGGCTACGCGTGGGTCATTGACTCGCATGGCAGGTTTATCTGGCATCCGCACAAGCCGTTTATCGGTCAAAGCGCGTTCAGTGCGCGGCAAAATAGAAATCCGCACCTGCTGTTCGCCAGGATTGACAGGATTCAGAGGGACAAAATGATGCAGGGCAAAGAAGGCACAGGAACCTACATCTCAGGGTGGCACCGCGGAATTGTAGGGCCGATGGAAAAGCTTGTTGCTTTTACTCCGGTGCACATCGAAGGCCCCTTCATGAATTATTCATGGTCGGTTGCCGTTGCCGCTCCGGTAAACGAAGTCGAGGCCATGGTCTATTCGGTGTATATGAGGCAGTTTCTGCTCCAGGCGCTGGTTGTTTTCGTAATAGGCCTTTGCTGCCTGTTCTTCGTACTCTACGAACGACGGTGGTCCGTCTTGCTCGAGCATGAAGTCGACGTAAAAACTCAGGACATACGAAAATACGCCGATGAACTCGTAATTTCGGAGACCAAGTACCGATCTCTTGTGGAAAATGCTGAAGACGTGATTTGCACCATAGATCGAAACGGGCAAATAAGGACGGCGAACCAGCACGTGTCTCGGGTTTTCGGGGTAAGCGTCGCAGAGCTTACTGCCCAGAGTCTCTATCGCTTTCTTCCGGCGGAGCAGGTCGAAGATATTTTGAGCTGCATTCGGGAAGTTCTCGCTTCGGGGAAGGGGCAAGAAATCGAAGCCCGCCTGAACCTGCGCGCGGGCAATTTCTGGTTCGATTTCAAGTATATTCCAGTAATCGGCGAGGAGAGCGAAGAATATGTCCTGGCTATTGGAAGAGACATTACAAAAAGCAAGGAAATCGAACAGCAGCTCATCAATACCGAGAAGCTGGCGTCACTCGGGACGATGGCGGCCGGTGTGGCGCACGAAATAAATAATCCCATCGGCATAATGCTCGGCTTCTGCGATCTGCTCCTGGAGAAAATGGACCCCGGCTCGATGGAATATAACGACCTGAAGACTATCGAAAGGCACGGTCTGCACTGCAAGAGCATCGTGGAAAGGTTGCTAAGCTTTGCCAGGATGAGGGATGAACAGCTGGAGTGCTGCGATCTGAATGCGAGTATCGAATCTATCGTTTCCATTGTGAAGCACAACCTCGAGATTAACCGGGTGGAGCTGGCGCTTTCACTCGCATCGGATCTGCCTTTCGTGCGGGCGGATTCGACCGGCCTTCAGCAGGTCTTCCTCAATCTGATAAACAACGCCCTGCAGGCGATGGACGGGGAGGGCTTGCTCAAAATTCAAGCCCGGCCACTTTCCGGCGGTAAAATGGTCGAAGTCGTAATCTCGGACAGTGGGTGTGGGATAAGAAAGGAACACCAGGACAAGATCTTCGACCCTTTTTTCACTACAAAGAAAGTCGGTCAGGGAACCGGTCTGGGCCTTTCGGTGAGCTATGGGATAATCACAAGATGCGGGGGCCAGATAAAGTGCCGCAGTGTTACTGAAGAAGAAGCTCCGGGAGCATCGGGAACCTCTTTCGAAATAGTCCTGCCAGCCTGCGATTGAGAAAAAAGCCTGGCATAAAGCTTGAATATACGCCGTGCGCAGGGATTGGCATGTGGGCTGTTCTCTCATCCTGCATAATTGCCTTCAAATTAGGACTCATCCGCGTTTCAGGTGTTCAAAATGGCCTCTAAAAACCGAAAAAACATCCTCATACTAGACCCTGAAAGGGACACCGCCGAACTCTTCTCCAGGGCGCTCGAAAATCACCGCGACGGTTACAAGTGCTATTGGGTAAACGATTCTGAACAGGCCAGAAGTCTTCTTTGTGAGATTCCTTTCAGTTTTTTTCTTGCCGACGTTTCAATCCTCCAAAATGACCATTTTCTTCTGCTGGACTCGATTAAGGGGCTGCCTTCCGGTACAATTGTGATAGTCAATGCCTATGTTAACGAGAAAAAAGGCATAATGGCGGCAATGGGAAAGGGCGCTGCGGGCTACTTCATAAAGCCGGTCATGGTCTCATCGCTAAGAAAGCTGATAGACGATTTCTCAACGCCGTGAGCGGGTAAGCGGTGTCTACTCATCGTTTCACATTGTATCCCTTTGGTTTCACTAAGGTGAATCGTGATGACCTGCTCAGAAGACTGTTTCCTCGAACAAAAAACGCAGCCGGCAACGTGGACCTCTGGGCCGTATACAACGCCAGGAGATTGAACGGGGCTGCGCCGCAGTTGAGTGACGTCCAATTCCGCATTCTTAACCTGATCAAAACCAAATGCCCTCTTGGAGCGCGGGAGATATGCCGGCGGCTACGATATTTTTAATTCGATTCCGCCATCTCACCAATCACCCCCAATTGCTCATCCACCATACAGTTCCAGATACAAGTGACACTTTGCGTTGTCACTGCAAAACAACCGCAGGAATCGGCACTCATCAATTTATTGCGACAAATCAATGTATTGAGTGACATGCCGCAAATTCTGGCGATGGCATGCAAGTTGCCTCCCCTGACTTGGTATCCGCGAGTTGCTGCCGCTTCGCATCTCGATTGCTTCTCATCTTATCTCCAACGCGACTTGAGGAGGTTTGTGCAAATGAGCGGTCCACGGCAAGTTTACGAATTCCTGAAGCAAGCGTCCATTGCCCATGCGCAGTGGGAGCTGGAAGTGTCAACTTCAATTGTTCAAAGCCGCAAAAAGCTTTGGATCCTGCTGGCGCTGTGTATGCCCGTTCTTCTCGTATCGATAGTTGGGGCGGGTACTATGCTGGGCGGCAAAGAAGCTTACGCCCCTGCGTTTTATTCTCCTTCCATCCTGTTAATGTCAATACTGGTAGGAGTGCTTGCGGGGTTGATCACCGGCTGTATCGGGGCAGGGGGCGGATTTATTATCACACCGGCTCTCATGGCTGTGGGCGTAAAGGGAATTTTGGCCGTAGGCACCGACCTTTTCCACATTTTTGCTAAAGCGATCATGGGAACAACAGTCCACAGAAAGCTCGGCAACGTTTCACTCAAGCTGGCAGTCGCATTTGTAATCGGGTCTTTTATTGGCGTCTTCGTTGGAGGAGCGATCAACAGGGCTATTTACGATATCAACCCTGTGTTGAGCAACGCTTTCATCAGCCTGATTTACTCTCTTTTGCTGGGTTTTCTTGGTTTCTACGCTCTTTTTGATTTCCTGAAGAACGTAAGAGGCGATCAGGCCACCAGAATAGATGCTCACGGCAGTGTGCATGCTGGAACCACAGGCCTCGCGATGAAGATTCAGAAAATTAATATTCCGCCGATGATCAGGTTCGACGAGGATTTTGTCCCTGGAGGCAAAACGATTTCCTGGGTGATGATCACTGCAGGCGGCGCCGTTGTGGGCTTGCTTGCCGCCATCATGGGCGTGGGGGGCGGATTTGCGACCTTTCCCATGTTTGTCTATGTTTTCGGTGTTTCTTCAATGACAACGGTGGGCACCGATATTCTTCAGATCATCTTTACTGCCGGTCTGGCTTCTATCACCCAGTACGCCATTTACGGGTTTATCTTCTACTCATTGGCCATGGGGCTTTTGATCGGCTCGCTCGTTGGCATCCAAATCGGTGCGCTTGTCACAAAGGTGGTCAAAGGCATTCACATTCGCGGGTTTTATGCCACGGTCATCCTCGCCGGCTTTTTCAACCGGGTGTCCACGCTCCCGGCCAAAATGAGCCAGCTGGGAGTGGCAAACTTCTCCAAGCCTATGACTGGGGCCATTACGAATGGGGGGCAACATCCTGTTCTGGTTAGCAGTAGGTTTCTTCGGAGTCTGGCTGTTTGCCAAGTTCATAGGTAATCTGAACGTATTGAGACAAGGGGCTGAGAGCCCGAAAGTTTCCATGAAGTCTGTTACTGAAAGCTAGAAAAGGATAATGGGATGCTCTTCTGTAAGATGTTAAAATTTGGTCTACTGTTTGGGGCAGTCCTGGTCTCGATTCTCACACTGTTTTTTTTCGAACGCCCCCAGTTCCTGATTAGTCTAGTGCTGCTTGCCGCTCTTGTTGAACTCGGTTTCGGTCAATACAGGCATCATTCAGAAATTGGAGACGATCCCATAGGACACGATTAATTCAAATAGCGCGCACATCGGCTGGAGGAGAACAAGCATGCTGATCGTAAATAAAAAAACGATGAGTTTAGGTCTATTCCTTGGCGTGAGCTTCATTGCAATCCTGATTCTGATCTTCTCTCCAGTGTGGGGACACGGGAAAAACGGCCTCAGATACTCCGACAGACTATTTAATTCCCTGGCTAAAGGCTCGGCCTATTTTATTCCGGAAGTCACAGGCAAACTAAAGAAATTCGAAAATCAGCAACTGAAAGTGAGCGTAAAGATGAAAGATGCCGGGGAAGCTTCCGCGGCATTGAAGATTCTTTCGAAAACCGCACCGAAAACCACTGTGCAGGGAGCTGTGCTGAAGATTGAAACGCCCCTGGCAAAACTGCTCGAAGCCGCTGTGCATGATGCCGACTCGATGTATTTCGACAGAGGCGGAGAGATCAGTCAAAAGTACGGGATGGATGAAAAAAAGGCGATGGAAAGCTGGTATGGCGTATTGGACGGAGCCTCAAAGGCGCTCCAGAAGGGTGAAAATAAAAATGTTGCGCAGTCCAACATTATTGAGGAAGTTCTGACCAAAGCTATAGAGCCGGCATACAACTTCTACAAGATTCCGCCCGAAAGCGTCAGCAAAAAGCCCGTCATCTTAGCTGCCCTGCTCGCCTTCTACATCGTGTACACCTTGTGGTGGGGTTTTGCAATTTACTTCCTGTTTGAAGGTTTTGGTCTCAGCATGACTAAGGCGAAAGCTAAAAGAGAAGTGTAAGAGGCCTAGCCGACCGCGCGGAGACCCCAAATTCAAAAGGGGGTTCGGTGCGGAAAGGGGAATAGATTTTACTTTGAGTCTTTAATGGCGGATGGCAAATGTCACTGGAAACCAACTCGACGGAACACACTAAGCGTGCAAGCTGGGTGGAAAGACTCAAGCTATTGGAGTTGCCCGAGCACGGCGCATCTCCCGAGCGCTACAAAATACTTCGCCGCAATATTTTTATCCTGATGATTTTCGTTACGATTGTCCCTCTCGTCATCATGGCAGCCATCAACTATCACGAATACAAGGCTGGTTTGAAGCAGGAAATTCTGAATCCTCTCCGGGCGACCGTAAGCAGGACGACACATTCTTTCGACCTTTTCCTGGCACAGAGGCTCTCGGCCGTTAGTTTTGTCGCCTCGGCCTATGGCTACGACGACCTAGTAAATGAGAAGACTCTGGGCCGAGTTTTCAGGGTGATGAGGGAAGAGTTCGGCGAGTTTGTCGACCTCGGTGTGATCAACGGGCAAGGAATCCAGATCGCCTATGTCGGCCCCTACGATATCAAAGGGAAAGACTATTCGAAACAGAATTGGTACTACCAGACGCAAATAAAAGGGACCTACATCAGTGATGTTTTCCTGGGGTACAGAAAATTCCCGCATATTGCATTCGCGGTTCAACGCTGGAACAAGCAGGGACAAACCTGGATTTTGAGAGCCACCATAGATACCAGGCGGTTGAATACATTCGTAGCCTCCATGGAACTTGACCGGGCGAGCGACGCCTTCCTGCTGAACAAGGAGGGAGCCCTGCAGACGCCGTCGAAATTCTATGGGAAAACTCTTGAAAAATTTCCACTGAAGTTGCCTCCCGTTACCTACCAGGCCAACGTTATCGAAATCGAGAATGGACATGGAGACCTGGCATTTCTTGCATATACGTACTTTGCCGACTATCCCTATATTCTGGCAGTGGTCAAGCAGCGAGCGGAGGTGATGAAGTCGTGGTATTCGATGAAGAGCGAACTCGTCATAGTCTTTGTAGTCAGCGTAATAGTCATATTCCTGGTGGTCCTCGGACTAACAGACCTTCTCGTGAAAAGAATCCAGGAGTGCGACGAAAAACGTGAGGCCGCATTCAGACAGATGGAGCACAACCACAAGCTTTCCTCCATAGGAAGGCTGGCGGCGGGGGTGGCCCATGAGATCAACAATCCCATGGCGATCATAAATGAGAAGGCCGGCCTCATGAAGGACCTCATCGAGTATTCGGACGTTTTTCCCCAGAAGGAGCGATTCCTTACCATCACGGACTCGATTTTGAATGCAGTCAATCGTTGCGGAACCATCACCCACAGGCTTCTGGGCTTTGCCCGGCGTATGGATGTCAACATTGAAATATTGGATATTGGCGACGTCGTCAAAGAGACTCTGACGTTTCTCGAAAAGGAAGCTCTCTATCACAATATTGATCTGCAACTCGAGTTTGCTGAAGGCCTTCCGGGTGTAGCTGCCGACAGGGGACAGCTCCAGCAGGTGTTTTTGAACCTGTTGAACAACGCTTTTGCGGCGGTGGAAGACGGCGGAGTCATCAGTATCTCGACTCAGACGAGGGATCCAGAAACCGTGGCAGTCGCTATCCGGGACAATGGGTGCGGCATGTCGGAAGATACCCTCGAGCATATTTTTGAACCTTTTTTCAGCACTAAGGGGGATAAGGGAACCGGCCTGGGCCTTCCAATAACCTATGGCATTATCAAAAAACTGGGTGGCGAAATAGAGGTCCAGAGCAAGCAGGGGGAGGGAACCACGTTTACGGTCCTGCTCCCCGTAAAACTTCCTGATGGATCGAATTTTTCCTATTGATCCACCTGTCAGGCAGAACATAACAGCACAGATGGGCCCCCCGTTGACGGTCGGGCAGCGTTGAGGTTAACCATTGTCCGCGAGTGCGCGGGAATCAAGAGACGCAACAATGAGCCTGCCTGTACTTACAGAAGCTTGATGACCGAACGATGAGGAGAACTGATAATGAAAATCAGGGTGCTTTTGGTCGACGATGAAAAGGATTTTGTGGATGCTCTAGCCGAGCGTCTCGAAGTTCGAAGGTTCGAGGTCATGAAGGCGTTCAACGGTGATGAAGCTCTTGCTCTGTTAAGGAGCCAGGAGGCGGATGTTATTGTATTGGACATGTTGATGCCGGGCAAAGACGGGATGCAGACACTGCGCGAGATAAAAGAGATGAGGCCGCTTGCGGAGATCATTTTGTTAACGGGACACGGGACCCCGGGAAAAGGTGTCGATTCGATGCAGACCGGTGCATTCGACTACATGACTAAGCCGGCAAACTTGAAGGACTTACTGGAAAACATCGTAAATGCCTATAAACGCAAGTCGGAGCAGGAGGATAGGATTCGACGGGCAAACATAAAGCGCATAGAGGTTTCAATGAACGATCCGGATGTCGAGTGAGGAGGCTCTGTCATGTTCGGGTAAACTATATAGCTTCCAAGTGTCCCGGGTAATAAGGTCAAAAGATTTTCCCTGGAATTGTAAACCGAAGCTACTCGGGTTGTCCACGCTAATACGGTTGATTCGATAGAGGAGGTGAGAGTTGGATATTCCATTGCAACGAAAGGCGTCGAGGACGTCCTCCCTGCTTCTCAGGGTGTTTCCATTTTTCGGTTGGGCAGACATCATAAACCAGAGTACGATTAAAGCCGACTTTATTGCCGGGTTGAGCGTTGCTCTTGTATTGATCCCCCAATCCATGGCCTATGCACAGCTTGCCGGGTTACCTCCCTATTACGGTTTGTACGCGTCTCTTTTTCCGCCACTGCTTGCAGGCTTGTTCGGTTCCAGTCGCCAACTGGCTACCGGTCCGGTGGCCATTGTTTCGCTCATGACAAGTGCAGCGCTGGCGCCGTTGGCTACCGCCGGCAGCACTGCTTACATTGCTTATGCCATACTCCTTGCCCTGATCGTGGGCCTTTTCCAGCTTATTCCTTGGAGTTTTCCGCCTCGGGATGGTCGTAAATTTCCTGTCTCATCCGGTGGTAAATGGCTTCGTCAATGCCGGCGCAATTATCATAGCCACATCCCAGTTGTCGAAATGTTCGGGGTACCGGCGGCCAATGCAGCGCACCAATACGAGACGGTCTACAAGGTGATCGTGGCGGCGATTCAATATACCCATTGGCCCACACTTGCCCTTGGCGTTTTTGCGTTTGGAATTATGTACGGGTTGAAGATGGATTGACCGGAGAATCCCCAACGTCTTGGTTGCCGTGGCGGTGACCACAGTCATTTCCTGGGCATTGGATTTGAACACAACGCCAAAGTGAGCGTTAACGCCATAGCGGTTCCGGAAGTCCACGGGCTTATAGATGATTTCAATGGCAGTCTCAATGAGATGAAAAAGCTGGAGACTCAGAAGGCTGCCCTGAAACTGGAGATCGCCAAGGCTGAGAAAACCTTCGGCCTTCATGGCCAGCAAAACCTTCGACCTGAAGCAGCAGGCGCCATAATCACTTTCAGCATGGAAGAGCTTAAAGAAAAATCCGGCAAGATCGCTGGAAAGCTTCGGCGGATTTCTTTTCAGCGGCGTGATGGGGCCGGAGGGAAAACCGGTGTTTTACGTAAAGGGCCATGTCCCCGAAGGAATGAAGACCGATGGGCGGACCTGGAGAATTAAGGTCAAAAATGACCCTCTTGAATCGCACCGGCCTAAAAATGACTGGGGGGAGGCAGTGTGGTGGGCAAGATCCCCGCAGGAATACCCACGCTCGCTATCCCTAAGATTAATTTGAAGGTTATGCTGCAATTATTCCCTCTGGCGGCCATCATCTGCCTGTTGGGATTTATGGAGGCCATCTCCATCGCAAAGGGCATGGCGGCTCAAACAGGTCAGCGTCTGGACCCAAACCAGGAACTCATAGGTCAAGGGATTGCCAACATTATAGGGTCGTTTAGCCTGAGCTATCCGGTCTCGGGGTCTTTTTCGCGGTCGGCGGTAAACCTTCAGGCCGGCGCCAAGACCGGGCTGTCGAACGTTTTTACCAGTATCTGCGTAGCAATAGTGCTGGTCTTTTTCACCCCTCTACTCTATTTTCTGCCGGAATCGGTTCTGGCTGCCGTTATCATGGTGGCCGTTCTGGGGCTCATAAACATCTCGGGGTTCGTCCATGCCTGGAAGGCCCAATGGTATGACGGGCTCATTTCGATCGTCACCTTTGTGGCCACACTTATCACCGCTCCGGACCTGGAAATCGGCATAACGGTCGGAGTGGTCTTATCTCTGGGTGTGTTTCTCTATAAGAGCATGCGCCCCAAGGTTACGACCCTTTCCATGTATCAGGATCAGTCCTACAAAAGCGCTAAGCAGCACGGCCTAAAGGAGTGCAGGCACATTGCGATGATCCGGTTCGAGGGCCAGCTATTCTACGCTAACGCAGGATTTTTGGAGGACATGATCTTCGAGCTCATTACCACCAAACAGGAGTTGAAGCACATTCATATAGTTGCAAACGGAATAAACGACATAGATTCCTCGGGCGAGGAAATTCTATCCCTTGTAGTGGAGCGAGTTCGCAGCGGGGGCTATGATATCTCCTTCTCGGGGATTAATGAATACGTTATGGAGGTGCTAAAGCGAACCCATTTGTATGAGAGGATCGGAGAAAGAAACATATTCTCAACCATGCAGGCCGCGGTTCAGACCATCCACTCACGGGCCCATACCCAGTGCGGGGAAGATCAATGTCCTCTAATGTCGGTCTGCTTCATAAAATAGGTGGCGCACAGACTCTAACCATACAAGGAAAATGCCATGCCCGTTATCGCCCTCTTTAGCGGTTCCTGTTGTCTTGAAGAAGAAGTGGTTCAGAAGATTCTCGGCGCCACAGGCTACGAACTAGTTACAGACCAGGATTTAATAACCGAGACGAGCAAGCGGTTTCACGTCGAGCAGGGAAAACTTTTCTCAGCGATGACCCGAAAGGCGTCCGTTTTCAACAATTTCACCCGTGAAAAGGAACGATCTCTGGCGTACCTCAGGTGCACCTTGTCCGATATTTTGCGCCAGGACAATCTTTTGGTAGCAGGTTTTGCCGGTCTTTTGCCGCCAAGGGAAATTTCCCATGCCATGAGAATCTGCCTGATTGCAGACATGCGTTACAGGACCGGTGCCGCCAAGGACAGGGAGAATCTTTCGGAAAAGGACGCCCTCAAAAAGATCCGCAAGGATGATGAGAGCAGTGCGATGTGGGTGGAGTACCTTTACGGAAGCAGTGACCCATGGGCGGCTGAACTCTATGATTTGCTCATTCCCATGGACAAATACAGCACGGATGATGCGGCGCGGCTGGTTTGCGACAATGTGGGCAAAGAGGCGGTACAGGTCACCGATGCCTCCCGCCAGGCAGTAGAGGATTTTGGGCTTGCCTGCAGGGTTGAGGTTAAATTGGCGGAAGAGGGTCACAGCACCACGGTGACGGTCAAGGAGTCCAAGGTCATCGTCACCATAAATAAGCACGTGCTGATGCTTTCTTCCCTGGAAGATGAGCTGAAGAGAATAATCCTGACTGTACCGGGAGTAGGGGACGTGGAGACGGTGGTAGGCCCCGGCTACTACCAGACCGATATCTATCGAAAGATAGACTTTAGTCTGCCAACACCTTCGAAGGTCTTGCTGGTCGATGACGAAAGGGAATTCATCCAGACTCTCTCGGAGCGGTTGCAGATGCGACATATCGAGTCGGCAGTGGTCCATGGCGGTCTGGAAGCCCTGGATGTGGTCAATGAAGATGAGCCCGAAGTGATGGTGTTGGATTTAAAAATGCCGGGAGTTGACGGACTGGAGGTGTTGCGGAGAGTAAAAGCAGATCATCCCAAAGTGGAAATCATTGTCCTAACGGGTCATGGCTCCAAAGAAATGGAGGCTCTCTGCATAGAGATGGGCGCCTATGCCTATCTGGAAAAGCCTGTTGACATAGCAATTTTGACCAAGAAGATGCAGGAAGCCTACCGGAAGCTCAAGGAGAATAAGTGATGTCCTTGGATGAGATCCGAGTGCTGCTGGTAGATGACGAAAGAGCGTTTTTGGAAACCCTCGTGAAGCGTCTGGTAAAACGCAAACTGAAGGCTTCGGGAGTCGGCAGTGGAGAGGAAGCTCTTCTGGCTCTAAGAGAAAAACCTGTGGACGTAGTGATTCTCGACGTCAAGATGCCTGGTATGAACGGCCTTGAGACCCTCAGGCAAATCAGGCGAAACCATCCATTGGTGGAGGTGATCATGCTTACGGGTCATGCCAACATGGAGGTTGCCATCGAGGGGATGGAAGTCGGCGCTTTCGATTATCTTACCAAGCCTGTGGATATCGACGAACTGCTCTACAAGGTTCAGGACGCCCATCAAAAGAAGGCGCTTCAGGAGCAAAAGATTGGACTCATTCAGGCTGTCGCCGGGTCTGGGCAGTAACAACGGAATCGGATTACATGGAAGGCTGAATTCGAGAAGAGCATGGGCAAATTGTCGACTTTGCTGAAACGGTTATCGTTTAGAAAAGATATCCCGGAGACCCTTGCGGGTTCCAGCGCAGAAGAACTGAGCGCCGCCTTCAAGGCGCGCTATTTCAGTTTCAGGCTACTGCTGAGCGCTAACAATAAGGCTCTTGAGATCATGGCCGACTTGCAGGAGACGCTAAGGGGAAACCGGCCCTTCGGCATGTCCCTTGTTCGCGCCGATACGACAGCTGTCTCAGTCAACGTGTTCCGTATGATCCAAAATCTGGATCGTCTCGCTCCGGGCAAGTACCAGATTCTTTTCACCAGGTTCAAGGAGATCGAGGAAGAGGTCAACAGTAAGCTTGCATCGAGGAGGCTGCCGCCTGGCGAGGAGTTGGTCATTCCTCTGGATGGAATTGACAAGGACATGGCTGATCAGGTCGGAAGTAAAATGGCCAGCCTGGGAGAGGTGAAAAATGTATTGCGCCTCCCGGTTCCTGATGGTTTCGTTATTTCCTCGGCCGCCTACCGGAGATTTTTCGAGCACAACGATCTACAGGCTGAGATCGACCGTCTCCTGCAGACGTCTTCCATGGATGAGATGGACAAGCTCTATGAATTAAGCGCCAACATCCAGCAACTGATAATCGAATCGACCATCCCCAGGGATCTCGAAGTGGCGATCATGGAGGCCTACCAGGCTCTGGAGAGAAAAGCCTGTGCCGGCGTGAAAATATCGATGCGCAGCAGCGCTCTTGGCGAGGATTTAGCCGGGACCTCCTTTGCGGGTCAATACCGTTCAGAGTTAAATGTCAGCGAGGAAAACGTACAGAACTCATACAAAGAGATCGTGGCCAGCAAATACAACCTGCAGGCTATTTTCTACAGGCTGAATCGGGGGATTTTGGATGAAGACATCGCAATGTGCGTAGGCTCCATGGTGATGATCAATGCTTCAGCGGGGGGCGTTATGTATTCGCGCAACCCGCTCGACATCCGGGATGACTCTGTTTTTCTGAGTTCGGCCTGGGGCTTGCCTAAATCGATTGTGGACGGCAGGATGGCCTCCGACTTGTTCGTCGTATCTCGAAGGAGTCCAATGTCCGTCAAGGTGAGGGAAATCGGGACCAAGGATGTCGAATTTGCCTGCGATGCCGAAGAGGGCGTGTGCCGCATGGAAGTAACCCTGGAGAAAAGCCGCATGCCCTCCCTGGATGATGATCATATACTCGAACTGGCTCGAATCGCCCTGATACTCGAAGAGCACTATGGAACGCCGCAGGATATAGAATGGGCACTCGATGAAAAAGGCTCTATCTTCATTTTGCAGAGTCGTACCCTTAAGCAACAGGAGCATAAGGAGTTATCGCCTCTGCCGCAGGGACCAGGGACTGACGAGTCTGATATTCTGCTAAGGGGAGGATCGACTGCCAGCCCCGGTGTAGGATGTGGGCCAGTTTTTGTGGTGCGCAAAGACAGCGATACGCTTCTTTTTCCCCATGGGGCGGTGCTCGTTGCTTCCCAGGCGCTTCCACGCTGGGCAGCGTTGCTCGGCAGGGCCTGCGCAGTTGTTACGGAACAGGGCAGCATTGCGGGACACCTTGCCAACCTGGCTCGCGAGTTCGCAATCCCCGCGCTGTTCGGAGTCCAGGGGGCGGTCGAACTGCTCACAAACGGCCAGGATGTTACCGTGGATGCCGATGGGCTAACAGTTTATTGCGGACGCGTCGAGGCGCTCATCAATCGGTCTCCCGTCAGGAAAAACTTCATGGCGGAAAGCCCGGTGCACAGGATTCTCGAGGAGGTCGTAAAGCATATCGTCCCTCTCCATCTAATAGATCCTGATTCTACGATGTTTAGGCCGGAGAATTGCCAAACTCTTCATGACATTACTCGTTTTTCACACGAAGTGGCAGTGAAGGAGATGTTCAATTTTGGCAAAGACCATCGTTTTTCCGCAAGAATGAGCAAGCAGTTGGTATGTGAAGTGCCAATGCAGTGGTGGCTTATAAATCTCGATGACGGTTTCAAGGAGGGGGTGACGGGAAAATTCGTCCACCTGAAAGACATTGTGTCCATCCCCACGCTGGCCATCTGGGAGGGCATTACAGCGGTGCCATGGGCGGGGCCGCCTCCCATCGACGCCAAAGGCTTTATGTCGATCCTTCTCGAAGCCGGCGCCAATCCCGCTCTCGACCCGTCCATGCCCTCTCCCTACAGCACCCGAAACTACTTCATGGTGTCTAAAAATTTCTGCAGCCTGAGTTCGCGTTTCGGTTTCCATTTTTCCACCGTTGAAGCACTAGTTGGAGAAAGGTCCTCGGAGAATTACATCAGCTTTCAATTCAAGGGGGGCGCCGCCGACTATGACAGGAGGCTTAGGCGCGCCCGGTTTGTGGGTGAGATCCTCGAACAATTCGGTTTTCGAGCTGAAGTGAAGGAGGATGGAGTTTTTGCGCGCATGGAGGGATTTAGCGAGCAATTTATGAAGGAACGGCTCAGAATAATAGGCTACCTCATCATGCACACCCGTCAGCTGGATATGATCATGTCAAATGAGGCGTCTTATCAAGTGCACAGAACCAGGATATTAAATGACATCAATGAGACGCTCAAACCATCAGCCGTTGACAGAAACATTAAGAATGTAGCTTGACAAAACAGTACAACTCGAACAAGTTTTACGGGGATCGGAGCAGCTGTATAAACACCGGCCCGGGACAACAGCCAAAGGAGGATTTGTGGGAGACAGCCTTGAAATACTTATTTTGGACGATGAATCCATTGTTGGACAACGGCTAAAGTCCGCCCTGGAAAAAGAAGGATACAACGTGGAAGTTTTCGTGCGCTCAAATGAGGCCGCAACACGTCTTGAGGAGAAAAGTTTCGACATTGTGGTTACAGATATCCGCATGGAAGGTATGGACGGCATACAACTCCTGGAGAAGGTGAAGCTGAAGTCCCCGGAGACCAAAGTCATCATTATCACGGGATACGCGTCGATGGACCTGGCGCGGGAAGCAGACAGCAAAGGGGCTTTTGATTTTATTGCAAAACCCTTTCGAATTGGGACCATGCGCGATAAAATACTGAAAGCCGCCAAAGCGCTGGAAAATGAAAGGGCGGCGGTCCGGGATTGAAAAGGACCGGCGCATAGCCTGTTCCGATTCGGGAACGGGTTTCCCTTCGCCTTTAAGGAGCATAGAGTGATGAAAATCTACCGAAGTCCCATGGAGAAAATCCTCGATAAGCAGCAAAGGGACGAGGTCATCTCAAACCCCAAAGAACCGTTAAGGACACTTTTGCGGAAAGTGAATTTTACTCTTTCCAAATGGACTTACGGCATAAGAAAGCTTTTTAAACACTGAGCCTGGCTGTGTCGTTTTTTTCGAATTCGAAGATATCAGCCCAGCTCGAAAGGAAGGCGATATCCTCGGCGAGGTTCATTGCCGGGCGGGACTACAGCCCAAGGCGCCGTATGTTTAGCGCTCCTCACAGGTTCGCTTTCCGGAAAGGATGACCGGTGAATAGTTCGGTTAAAGAAAGAATTCTTATTGCCAACGATGGGTCGGAACACTCCCTGCGAATGGTGGAGTACGTCTCTTCGATCCTCGACCGGAGCCGGTTCGAGGTAGTGCTGTATCATGTTGTCACAAGGGTCCCGGAATCGTTTATCGACTTCGAGAGAAAAGCCCCCGTTTATAATTACGGACTGGTGAGCGTGGAGGAATGGGAGGAGAAGCAGCGGGAGGCGATCCGGTCCTTCATGGAAAAAGCAAAGTCTATTCTACTAAACGCCGGATTTCCGGAAGGTGCGGTAACGGTAAGGATTGAAGACCGCAAGACCGGCATAGTACAGGACATCGTCGCCGAATCTCAAAACGGGTATAAGGCGCTTGTCCTTGGCCGAAAAGGACTCAGTAATCTGAAGGACTTTATGCTGGGTTCGGTCGCCGAGCACATCCTGGGGATCGTGCCGATCCCGTTGTGGGTTGTCGGGGGAAGCGGCAGGCCGGCCAAAGTCCTCGTGTGCCTGGACGGCTCGGAGGAGTCGATGCTAACGCTTGCCCATCTGGCCTTGGTGCTGGATGGTTCCGGCAGCATAGAAATCAACCTGTTCCATGCGGTACGCAGCTTTCACAGTTTCAGGAATTTTATGCGCGAGGTATTTTCGTCCGAGGCGGACAAAGATGCCATGGAAAGTTTCCAAAGCGAACTGGATCAGGCGGCATCGACGATGCAACCTTCGTTTGACAAGGCAAGGGACATCCTTATTTCAGGCGGGGTGGACCCGGCCAGGATTCATCATAAGATCGCGCGCGCCGTCGGCAACTCGGCCCACGCCATTATGCAGGAAGCTGAAGAAGGCTCATACGATACTATACTTGTCGGTAGAAGAGGGCTTTCGAGGGTCGAGGAGTTCACGATGGGACGTATCAGCAGGAGGGTGATTCAACTGGCGAAAGACAAGACCGTCTGGGTAGTCTGCTGAATTTTAGCCAAGCCCCTTAGAGCAAGCGCAAGGCGTCAATCCGAACTTCAGGCCTGTGTGGAACTACGTTTGATATGAGCGAACTCAAATTGGCGCCCGGCCTTGAAAAAAAGCGCTACTACGCGTCTTTGACCAGAAACATGGTCCTGATCATAATGCTTGTCTCATTTACTCCCCTCGTCCTGATAACGGGCCTTATCGGATATTGTTTCGAGACCTCTTATCGGGAAAAGGTTATGCAGCACCTTTACGAGAGAGTGGCAAGGCATCAGCAGCACATTGAATCATTTATAGACCAAAGACTTTCCGGCGTTAAGATTATAGCTAATTCCTATTCGTATGAAGAATTGTCTAATGAAAAATTTCTCCAGGATAAGCTGGTAGTTCTTCAAAACGCGTATCCCGGTGTTTTTATCGATCTGGGAGTAATAAAATCCGATGGCGTACAGATTTCATATGCCGGTAAGTTTAAGCTCCTGAACGTCAATTACTCAAGGGCCGACTGGTTTCGGGAAGCCATTAAAAATAACCACTACATAAGCGACGTTTTTCTTGGCATTCGCCGCACACCTCATTTCATTATCTGCGTAAGAAATAGTCAGGGTGAGCGGAAATGGCTCGTACGGGCGACGGTTAACTTCGCCGCCTTCAATTCCGTCGTCGAAGCGGTGCACATCGGGAACACCGGATCAGCCTTCATCGTGAACAGTAAAGGGAAGCTTCAGTCCAGTCCCAGGGTCAAGCTCGCCACAAACATTGTCAGTCTTCTTAGAACGTCTTCCCAGGCCGGGGGGGGAGGCGCCGCAAACGCTGAAACCTTCGCCCGGGGCGTGCCCGCGGTTAAAATCATCCCTGGCGGCAATGGTGTAACCGGAGTTGTCAGAAACAGCAACAGGACTTTCATTTTTATCCTTATGCACCTCAAGTCCGGCGAATGGACGCTCGTGTATCAACAGGAACGCAAAGAAGCCTTTTCCGAATTAAACCGGGCGCGGACCATCTCGCTTACCATCTTTTTCACGGGATGCCTGGCGATTGCGTTGGTGACCCTTTTCGTTTCGCGCAAGATGGTTCAAAGAATCGAAAAAGCCGACCTGGAAAAGGAACTGATGAATCGGCAGGTGATAGAGGCGGGAAAGCTGGCTTCAATCGGAGAACTCGCGGCGGGAGTGGCCCATGAGATCAACAATCCGGTTGCCGTAATGGTCGAGGAAGCGGGGTGGATGGAAGACCTGCTCGAAGGATGAGGAACTCAGGAGTTGCCAGAACGTCGATGAGTTCAGGCGATGCCTGCGGCAGATAAACATTCAGGGGAGGCGGTGCAAAGAGATTACCCACAAGCTGCTCAGTTTCGCGCGCAAGACCGACCCTGTTCCCCGCCTGATCCAGGTTAACGATATAATTTTGGAAATATTGGACATATGCAAGCAGCGTTCAAAAAGTAACAACATCACACTTCAAACCGAATTAAACCGAGACCTGCCGCTGATTTCCGCCTCACCCTCGGAAATGCAGCAGGTTTTCATGAACCTGATCAATAACGCAATAGACGCGATGACAGAGGGCGGAACAATCGAAATCCGGACCAGGATGGAAGGCGATTGCGTGGTAATTGACATTGCCGACACCGGGGAGGGGATAGCCGACGATATTTTGGATCGCATATTCGATCCTTTCTTTACCACCAAGCCAGTCGGGAAAGGCACCGGACTGGGACTTTCGATTTGCCATGGAATCGTAAATAAACTGGGCGGCAGTATCACTGTCGACAGTAAGGTCGGGAGCGGCACGGCTTTCCATTTGCAAATTCCCATCGGCGCCAAGGTTTCGTAAGGTTCGGTATGCTGATAAAACAGCGTATTTTTTTTGATATTTTTACAAAGTCCTTATTTTATTATGTATTCCAAATTAACAGCACTAAAATAACAGCCAGATAACAGCATGGGTAACAGCACGGATAACAGCGACATAACAGCAGTGATTTACAGCAGTGATTCGCGCTGTTAATTTGTAGAGAGTGGAAGAGCGCGCGGATCCAATATTCTTTTTTCAAGGAGCTGGATTTTCGCATGACGTATAGCACAAAGAAGCTTTGAGCCGCAAAACGGCAACGAGAAGCGGCATCGAGAAAGGGCAATAGAGACGGCAATAGAAACGGCAGAAAGTGAAAGGGTAAAAAACGAACGTATCAGGCGCAGCCCGATACACACACTTCCAAGGATCCGGGCCCGTGAGTAGCAATGGGACGAAAAGTGCAACAAGGTCACTGGAACCATGCAAATCGTTGCACCGTCAGTGACGCTTCCTTCACCATTCTCTCAATTGGGGGGTACCGCGTGTGGCCTTCGTGAGGGTTTTTCTTGCATCATATTAACAAATATGTTAATGTCGATTACCATGAACGAGTGGATGATTGAATACTACAGCGATAAAGTGCAGCAAGAGATCCTGTCTCTGCCTGCCGGGATTCAGGCTCGATACATTCAGTACACCAGACGGATGCTTGTTTTTGGTCCGAACCTCGGCATGCCTCACTCCCGAGCGATGGGAGACGGTCTTTTCGAGCTTCGCCTGAAGGCACAAGAAGGGATCGGGCGGGTTTTCTACTGTACGCTTATAGGCAGTAAGATCGTAATGCTTCACACCTTCGTGAAGAAGACTCAGAAAACCCCGGCTATAGAGATTGAAACCGCCAGGCGAAGAATGGCGGAGGTTAAGGCAAGGAAGGTCTAAGAAGATGATGACGCATGAGGAAATGGTAGCGAAAATGCTTGAAGACCCGGAGGTCAAAGCCGCATGCGATGCCCTTGAGCCCGAATTCGAGCTTTTTGACGAGCTTCTAAGGGCTAGGCGGGAAGCGGGGCTGACCCAGGAACAGGTAGCGGAGCGGATGGGCACAAAACCCCCGGCAATCGCACGCATCGAGGCCGGAGGGGGGAGCAAGGGCCACTCCCCATCCGTGGCCACACTTAGAAAATATGCCGAAGCGGTCGGATGCGAGCTGAGGATAAAGCTGGTTCCGAAGCGTACTTCAAAGAAGCGCCGTGCTAAGAGTGCCTCAAAAGAAGCTACCGCATGAGGGCCTTCCTGCGTGTATGCTTTCTTTGGCGTCGGTTGAGTAGCAATGGGACGAAAAGTGCAACAAGGAAGTTTTGCTTTTGGCTGGTACCGCTCGACTTCAGACTGTGAGCCTATCTTCACTCGAATTCATCTTCCTCGAACTCCGATACATGATCGAGAGTGCGTAAGGGTCTTAGCTCTCCGTCCCGAATGGTTTCAGGAAGGCTGAAGCTATAGTGGCCACGATAATTTATATGCTTGTGGCCAAAAGGCGAGAGCCGGGCCATGTCTCGCCAGGCTGTGCCTTCCTTCGTGGATGTTCAGTTGAGTCAGGATGCGGCGCCGGAAATCAGAATCATTTATAAAATTCAACATATACATAGTCTTGACAATGCGTCCGAGATTGGTCAGTCCTCTCTGTAACTCGGTGGTCTTTTCACCGCGCTGAAGAGTGCGCATCAGGTTGAACGGATGAACAAGTCCGAGCTTTAAAGAACCAGCCAGCCGAAGCATGTCGTCCCAGTTTGCGTGGATCGAGTCGATGCCGACCCTGTTGGACGCCAGACCATTGAGCACACGATAATGGGCTTTTTTATCAATGCGCCAGAATCGCGCGTCTCCCATGTCGGCGAGGCGAGGACAAAAATGATAGCCGAGAAGCCAGAAGATGGCGAATATGATATCGGTGTAGGAATCCGTGTCAGTCATGATCTCGGTTGGCTGGAGATGGGTCTGCCGCCCCAGGACTACAGACAGCAGAAGCAGTGAATCCCGTACTGTGCCGGGCTCGATGATCCCGTTGAGTCCAGTGCCTTGGTCCGAGGTCATGTTGTAATAGGTTACACCCCTCTCCCGGTTGAAATACTTGGGGTTGGGTCTGGGGTTTATGGTGCGCACGGGCACCACAAAGCGAATGCCGTCGACGGAAGCCACTTGGCCCCCTCCCCAGCATCGGGCAAGGGGAATATCGCTTTGAGCCTTCACCAGGCGCGCATTTGCACGCGTCAGGGTATCGGCCCGGATGTAGTTTTGTTGAACCCAACCGAGTCTGGCCCTGGTGAGGGCGGGAACATCGGGGCGAACAAGAGGCTCAAGGCCGATGTTGCACGCTTCCGCCAAAAGAACGGCGCAAATGCTGATATGGATCTCCTCCGCCCGTGATTCGGACTCGCTGATGTGGTGGAACTCATCGGAATTGTTTGGAAGATCGGCAGCCACACGACTGTAGAG